>CAZCVI010000114.1:0-21127 GCA_964502145.1 uncultured Clostridia bacterium | reverse complement strand
TGGATTGCAGTGGGGGGGCCTCAAAAATCAAAATTTTTCAAAATTAGAATTGCTGAAAATAATGCAGAACTCAGCAGGTTTTTGTCGAACCAGGAAGACAAGCTTCAATGGAAATAAGAACCGGCTACGGTGATATAAAATTTAACAACTAATTATCACTAAACTCCGATACAATTTTTTTCAAAACTCTTTTTTTTTTAGTATTTTTTATATCCATGCCCAAAACTTGGACCAGAATTAGCCAGCCAGTTTTGTCTTTGATTCATGGTCATGGAATTCAGTTCAAGTTCATATAATATTCCAATTCCTGATCGGAAAGAAATTCCTCCGCTTGATCTGCAACGGCTGCCATTTCGATTTCAGAATCCGTGGCATATAATGGACCCTTAAAATTAGACAACAAGCTAAGCTTGTTTTTAGGACAATACAAATGCCCATCCTTTAAAAGTTTAGACTCAAAAATGACTTCCTGCATAGGTGCCTCCTCCATTAATATAGACTTAGTCGGTGATCTTGTCAAGAGTCGTACCCACGGGCAATGGCCGCGACTGGGAATCCATCATAAATACCCGGCTGCGGCCACGGTCACGGGGACTGTGGTAGCACCATTATTATAAGGGGCGATATAATGACGAAAACTGACGAATTATTGGATACTGGGCAGCTTTTATAATAACCATGGGTGAATGCTTTTATCTATTTTTTCCCCCAGGAATTCCTTCTCAAAATCTTCTTCGTTTTTTTTGATACTCTCCTTCACTCTGTCTTCGTTTAACTGGTAAAACACATCTCTTTTTTTAGAAAAATCTTTCTCTTCAAGATGGTCATCCAATTGTTTTTTCCATGCCCAGAAGCGGCGGTCCGCACATTTCAAAAACAGGTTGAATGCAGCCCAAGCGGAGATATCATTGGGATATTCCAAAAAACGTAAATACCATATTCTGGCCCAATGGTTTAAATTCCATCTTTTTACTGCGGTTTCTATGACGGGTTTCAGCCAGCAATCGGGGATTTCTTCCTTTAAGGCATTTAATCGGTTGATAGCTGTATTTTCACAGGAGAAGCCCAGCATATTTATCCCAGTCGCTTTATCAATCAATATGTCTGATGAAATGTAATCTTCGGCTTTTGCCAAATACCAGGCGGTGTTGAGCTTAACGTGGCATACAATGGAGATTTCCAACACATCTTTATCCGTTAGGCACCCCTGCATGATTTCATCCCATAATTCCCCCAGTTCTTCACCCATGCGATTGGGAGCAAACACATCATACATTAAGATACTAATCCTTGTAATATTATTTACATATCGAGTTTGTGGATTTATCTCTCTTAACCGTCTGAATAACTGAACTCCAGCCTCTTGATCAGTCTCAAGCAGAATTTGGAAAAGGCTCTCATAGAACTCATGGTGATAGTATAGAGTTTCGTCAGCTTTGGGTGAAAAGGGAGATATTGGTTTAAGCCAGTGTTGTATCAAAGAAGGATTTGATCTAACAATTTCTCTGACCACATGTTTATCACAGTAAAATCCACAAAAGTCCGTATTTACAGAAGGAACTCTATCTGTTAATTGGCCGACATCTTCTCCCCAGAAAACAAAATCTCTGGTGAATTTGCCTACCTCATCTTGCTTCATCCCTCTGGAATAGATGGCGTAAGAAATCCAATCCGGTGAAACCCGTTCTCGAATTTCTTCATATGTCAGATGCAAAGCGAAATGAGCAATGAAACAGCATCCATAATAGTTTTCAAGATTCGAGCTGTATTTCTTCCCGGGTTGGTATTTCCACTGACTCTGCAAAAAAATCTCAATTAATTCCGGGTCTTTTGAATGGTAGGCGATTTTTAATGCATAATCTCTTACTAATTTGTTTGGGTGATTGAAATACTTTCCGATTTCTCGGAGCAATGATTTCGGTATATCCATTGGATAATTGGAAATACAGAAGAGTAATTTCCACAAACTATTTTCATCTGTCTCTTCCATTAAAGCCGCGACTTCATTCCAACAGGGTTCGTGGAGTTTTTTAAGATAGTTCCCAAATTCTAAACGAATATGTCCTTGCCAGTTTATCAGTAACCGTAGTTGCTCTATTGGGGATGACTCAATAAGTATCAATAAAAATAGGAATTCTTCTTTCCAATCATACTGATCATCTGATTTAAGATAGCTGTGATTTCCCCATGTTTCCTTTATTGCATCCATTTCTGGCTTTCCAAAAATAAGATAATTTTTTGTTAATTGAAAAACAAGATTGGTATATTTGATATTGCGATTCCGTTCCCGAATCACAGTATTTATTAACTCAGCAATAATCTCGGGGCAGAAGGCATAAAAATTAATTTCATTTTGTTTAAAAAAGTGATCGCTTTCAGTACGCATATGGCCTGACCACAGAAGCACGGGATTTATGGTTTTACCGCATTCGATTAAGCGTTGAATATAACAATCCGGTACAGGTAAATCAGGTTCTAACGCATATTGTTTTATTCTCCAATTGAGATGGGTCAATTGAACATCCTGACGTTTCAGGCAGTCAAAATAATGCTCTTTTTTTAATTCATAAGAAGAAGAGCAGGGGTCTTTTTCATATTCCTGCGGATAGTTATTCTGCCCAAAGAGGTCAGGAGGCAAAGAATTACGTAGTTCAATCGCCTGTGGACTTCCCTCACAATCCAAGAGACGGAAGGCAGCCTTTTGTGCAACCACCTGGTTTGTGCCGATTAATTTTTGAACTTCTATCTCCAAGTCTCCCCATAATGACTTTTTATTTGTTCGGAGAAGCCATTCAACTATCTCCCTGTCATTACAATACCCCATAATGGATTCTGCCACCACTCTTTTAATTATTGCATTTAAAAAAAGTCGGCGCTCTGCCTTAGAGATGACACTGAGTGCCAGGGTGGCTAACCTTGATTTCTCATCATCATCTGTTAAAATAAAAGAAAAACCCAAAAAATTTATACTTCCAGTAGTAATCGAAGGTAACCCCATTCTATCAGCGACTCCCATCATTTTTTTATGCAATGTTTTTTCATCATCACTATTGCGTCTAAAAAAGCCATAGATATCGACATACCCAACCCATTCCTCAAATTTGGCTTTGAATAAATCAGGGCACTTTTTTACCCAGTAGACAAACAGATACCGCAAGGATTTGTTAACTTGAAAATCAAGGCTGTTAAACCCTGTGGAGTCTTCCGCTAGTTTAAGATAGAGTGATGGGTTTCTTTGGAAATATGAAAAGAAGTCATCCGAGACATTCCATTTCCTGTTAAGTGAATAACACCAGTACTTCAGAAGTTCATAACATATCTCTTCCGCATGATTCTTAGATGTCATCTCTTGGTACACGGCAAAAGCGGCGATATCGGTTTTAAAATCTATCTCAGGTTGGGGTTCAAGAAATTTATGGATGGCATCTTCAATAACCTTCGGGTCTTTTGAAGACAAATTGTTTAATTCGCTGGCCAATAATACCCCCAATCCGCAGGCCAAACGATTAGGGTCCAATTTGACTTTGTGCTTCTGGTTATCATCCCGGATAAAAATCCCCCCGGTTATTAATTCCTGAAATATCAATTCCTTTTTCTCTTTATTTTGTGGAACCATATCCGCTTCATCAAATAAATTCCTTGAGTTATAGCTCTTTACTGATTTCTCCGCCAAATTCATGATGAGCCTTTCAAACTCTTTATCGTCGAGAGGATGCCCGTGCATCCGCTTACAACGGTCTTTAAAATCTTCATAAATCAATCGGGGTAATGTCATATCGCCGCTCTCTGCCATTTCTTTTCTGTACCGAACGGCAAGGTCAAAATATCGCGGTTTTCTGATTAAAGGTTGAATATCGGAAGAGAAATCAGCAATAGTCAGATTATACTTTTTTAAAGCTTCGGTGAATTCATCATCATCAAAGGAAGGCAGAGTCCATTCTTCCTTTTTTATATCACTTAACAGATTTTGTTTCTCCTGCCAATAAATCGTACGTACCACCACCACAACTGCAATTCTGTTGTAAAAACGCCCAGCCGTATTGTTTAATTTGTCCAAGAGTGTAACCCAATCAAAATCAAAATATTCATTCAGACCATCAATAACCAAAACCAGAAGAGGGTCTGTTGAGGGTGGTCTGGTTAGCCAGTTTTTGAATCTTTTTTCCCAATATTCATCCGAAAGACCTTCATACCACTTGGAAACGACATGGGCAAGCATTGGAATAATATCAGCAGAGGAAACAAAACGAGCGGGTAGAAAAACAAAGGGGATGGTATTGTCATCCTTTTTTATATTCTCTGCTATCCATGAAGCAACAGCCCAGGTCTTTCCATCGCCCTCCTCTCCAGACAGAATAAACATTTTTCTTTCCCCATTTCTCCACTGGGTAAACCAGCAATCGAATTTTTCAAGTGCTTTGGTCCTCTTTATAAAAGCGCTTTCCTGGTCACAGATGGCGATGGATTGATTAAAATCGTAACGGGATTTTTCAGGAGATTCGAATCTCTCCAATAACCAATTGTTTTGCCACACCCGAAAGTGATCATAGCCCAAATTACGTTTCAAAAAGTCATTCTTCAAAATCTCTATCTTGTTTTGATAATCCGACTTCACTTTGATGGTCTTCAGGTACTTCTTTATTCCGTCTGTATCCACATTTGTTTTCAGGTTATTCTCCAGAAACTGTATGAAAATATGATCACCATCCGCACACAGTAGCTGGAGGTTACCCGATCCGTCTTCTTTTGATTCAATAAAAAGAATTTCAACCCCTTTTTCGCGTCCATTATAAATGAGGGCTTCCGCCAATTGATTGTCCACTGGAATTGAAGTTACCAGCACCCATAAATCAAGATTTGGATTTGCCCGATATGCTTGGTCTACTTCTCCCAATAATTCCCGTTCATGCAGAGGGGTTCTCTCCGCATATCTTTTACATTCTACAGCTAGCCAATCTGCATTACTGAAGTCCTTTCCAAATTGTGAGCCTGATCTGGCGAGATAAAAACGTTCACCCGTGAATTTCTCCATTAACTTTAAGATCAAGCCCTCGAATCCATTATAACCAGTCGGCTCAAGTTTCCGCAAACAGGATATTAAACATTTATGATCACTCATCTTTACCACATCATTCCTGGGTACCCTGGATTCAAGTTCCCAGCAACCCATTTCCTCTTTTTAATTTTCTCAATAAAGCCCACTCCAGTCTACAGAAGCCCATTCTGTTCCACTGGTTTCATTCACCACGCCTTTTAAGAATATATTGTATCATACATTTTGAAGAAAACTCAGCGTGTTGGCTAATTTTTTGGTTATTATGATGTTTAACAGTCCTGTCCGTGCCAATACAAAATGGTAAAATATCTCGCCCTGACATAAAATGGAGTAATAAAACATAGAGGCTGAAAAATTGCCTGCCCAGTAGAGTGTGAGCAGTTGGACGTGCTATTGGGAATTCCGACTTGAACCACCAGTCTATAATTTCAAGCAATAGCGAACGGTATTTTCAATTTTTTCCATTATTTCATCTGCCAATTTACCCGCAGGTGTTGAGGGAAACCTTGTGGCATCAATATAATTTCCCCAACCCATCCATATCTGTATGCAAAAAGTCGTTATCTATTCTCCGCAGTTCCATTTGGATTTCGGGGTCAGCGGCCATTGACTGCATTTGGGTCTCAATGGAGAACTCCTGTTCAAATTCTTGCGAGTCTAATCGGTGGATGATGCGCTCTAAAAGTAGTAATTGCCACTCAAAAATGACTTCTTGCATAGGTGCCTCCTTTAGTAATATAGACTTATTCGGTGATTTTGTCAAGGGGAGTTCAGTAAAAGAAACTTCCCCACGAATTTCACGAATTGGCACGAATTAAAAGGAAATAAAAGTTTTTTTCGCTGAATTCGTGTTCATTCGTGTAATTCGTGGGCCAAAAGGTTTTTCCATCAGATCAAAAGGGCAACCCTTGCGGGCTGCCCTCTCTATTTTTAATCTATACCATATATATATGGTATACCTTTCATATGGGTTTAAAACGTTGGCGAAATAACCACCTTCACATAACGCTTCATTACCTGACCCTCTGATGTTTTACTGACGAAAACCAACAAGTACTGACCAAAAAAGCCAGGACACGGCTGCCAATAAAACACACCATTGGCCCTGTCTAAGGTTGAACCGACAGGCAAAGGCCGCAATTCTGTGGCTAGGAGGGAATACCCGGCTGCTGCCACGGTCACGGGGACTGTGGTTTTTCCACTGTTAAAAGCGGCTACATCTTGAGGATTATCAAAACGGATTTCTAACCGTTGGTTCTCTGTGATATACAAGGTGGTTACACCATTCTGTTCGGGGTAAACGGTTTCGGGCAACAGACTGGTATCATAACCACGGAACACATAGAGTGGCTGAGCAGTGGACGAAGCACTAAACAACGCGGCAGCCCCAATAAAAGGACCAGTCGCATTGTCTGGCAGGGTAGAAACAGCAGAACTGTCCGCCCCCACATTTTGCACGGTGAAATACCGGCTGCCAATTCCATCCTCATTGCCAGCATTGTCTTTTACGGACCACGCAATGGTATGAACTCCATTGACATAGTTGTTGGTATTCAGATAGAAATAACCCACTGCCCCATTACTGTTATTAAACCCGGGGAACAACGTGGCTATATCGGAACGGTACTGATTGTACACGGGACTACCGAGCGCGACACCATCTACCCATACTTTAATGGTGGAACCATTCACAGGAATGGTATTAGGCAACGGCGTTAAGGCCCAGCCAAAATTAACATACTGGTTTCCTGAAGCGGTTCCTCCTTGCGTGGGCGTATCAATGGCACCAAAAGGTTTAATTGCATCCGCATTGTTGCAAATGATGGTTTTGCTGCCCAAGGTGACTTCTGTGCCCTCTTTGTCCACGGTTTTGGCGACCAAGGTAAAGGTGCCATTGCCCTGGTTAGGTAAGAAATGGGTGAGCAACATATACCCCCAACCGGCCTGATAACTCTTGGGATACGCGGGATAGGTTTGTTCAACATCGGGTCGAGCGCCATCGACAAAGACGGCTTCACCAATATACACCAAACCACTGCCTTCACCACTGACAGGTTGGCGGTATATTTTTACGCTGGTTGGTTCGATATCATCCAATACCCACCCGGTCACAGGAATACTTCCATGAACGGACGCTCCTTCAGCAGGTGTTTCAAAATACCCAAAAGGCGCGACTGTGGCACCTGGATTGTAAACCACGAGGGTCACGGGTACTACAACGGCACTATTCGTCGCATTGGGGTCAGATACGGTAAGAGACGCGGTATAGGTGCCAACATTTAACCCGGAAACATTCACAGATACACCGACTACACCGGAACCTGTTCCCGATGTGGCAGTCAACTGCAACCAAGAGGCATCTTTACTAATACTCCAGTTCAAACTGCCACCACCGACATTATTAATCAACAGGGTTTGTGAGCCAGTGGTTAAGGCGGAGCTAACAGAACCGTAATTCAAACGGGAACGATTCACCATAATCTGGGCGGGGGTATTCATAACAAACACCGTGATTTCCTGTTCAGAGCTATCACTTTTGGTATTGTAAGCCACTACTTTGAGGGTATGAAGTCCTTCCGGGACAGAAGTCGTGTTCCATTGCACTTCGTAGGGTTCATGAGTATCGGTAGCTAACTTTTCGCCATCGTGGAAAAACTCCACTTTGGCAATAGCCAGCGCTACGGAATCACGGGCGGTGGGATGGGAAGCGGTGACTGCGGTAATGGTAACGGTGCCAGACACCTCCTCACCATTTTTAGGTTTGGTAATGGTGACCGAAAGCGCTTCGGCATTGGTCTTGAATAACAGGGAATTGCCATAAGCGGTGCCAGCAGAATTGGTGGCATACGCACGAACATAATAGGTAGTGTGTTCAGTCAACCCGGTCAGAGTACTGGTAAACGCGCCATTCCCGGAGCCATTGACTGTTTTACTACCCGCCACGGTCGGATTGGCAGAGGTTCCCCAACAGACACCACGGGAACTGACGGTACTGCCGCCATTATCGGTGATATTACCACCGCTCACAGCACCAGAGGACGTGATATTGCTGACAGCAAGGGTGCTAACGGTGGGTAAACCGGCTTGTCCATTCCCCTGAATAACAAAGGTATAGGGATTCTCGTTGTTGTCATTGTTGGCTATGGAAAGGGTGGCGGTACGTAGACCAGGGGCTGAAGGATCAAATGTAACCTGGAAAGTAGTGGACCCACCACTATCAGCTACCGGCGAAACAGGTAAAGTGGTGACAGTAAAATCAGCCGCATGGCTGCCAGTCACCAGAATGATGGGTGTGCCGCTTAAATTTAATGCGGCAGAACCGGTATTTTTAATGGTAAAAGTGTTGACCTGCGTACTTCCAATTAAACTGAGACTGCCAAAATCGCTATTATCGGCCAGAGAAGGGGTGACATCGCCATTAACAATTTCAATAGCATTCCCTTCCACGCTCATCTCCGGTTCGCTGGTGCCTGTCCCCTGAATATTAAAATTGTAGGGGTCTTCATCCGCATCATTGTTAATGATGGAAATGGCCGCATTACGTACACCCATATCCGAAGGATCGAAGCTGACCTGGAAGGTGGTGGTGCCAGAAGCGGCCACAGGAGAAGTCGGTTGCAGTGTGACGGTAAAGTCAGCCGCATGGATACCAATGACCTGCACTTTTGGGGTGCCATTCATGGTCAAATCGGCAGTGCCGGTATTGCGAATCGTAAAGGTTCGCACCACTGTCCCACCAGTGATATCAGTATTGCCAAAATCACTGTGATCGGTGAGCGAAGGCGAAACATCTCCATCATTGATCACGTTCCCGTTTCCTTCTACTTGCATGTCCGGTGCTGTGCCTGTACCCGTGATGGTTAGATCATAAGGATCTTCATCGCTATCACTGTTGGTTATAGAGATAGTCGCTGTTTTGAGACCGGTGGACGTGGGGGTAAACCGTAAAGTAAAGGTCGTGCTACCCGAAGCCGCCACAGGTGTGGTGGGTTGCCCCTGAAAACTAAATTGATCGGCATTGGTACCACCAATGGTAATCGGTGTGGTCAGGGTCAATGAACCCGTACCTGTATTTTCAATGGTAAAAACAATATCGGTATTGCTGTTAATCACCTGGGCGGTGTAATCATAACTTCCACCATCTGCAATAGCAGTCGCACCCTGTTTTAAAGCCATCTCAGGAGCTGTACCTGTACCCGTGATGGTTAAATCATAGGGATTCTCATTGCTATCATTATTGGTTATGGAGATAGTCGCAGTTTTGGCACCCGTGGAAGTGGGCGTAAACCGTACTGTAAAGGTGGTGCTGCCCGAACCAGCCACAGGAGAAGTAGGTTGTGCTTGAATACTGAATTGATCTGCATTGGTTCCGCCAATCGTGATAGGGGTGGTAAAGGTCAGGTTGGCATTGCCACTATTTTCAATGGTGAATACTGTATCGGTATTCGTGCTGAGTAAATGACTACTGAAATCATAACTACCGCCATCCGTTATAGCGGTGACACCCTGTTTTAAGTCCATTTCCGGTGCTGTGCCAGTGCCCGTGATGGTGAGATCGTAGGGATTTTCGTTGCTGTCATTGTTGGCTATGGAAATCGTGGCGGTTTTGGCACCTGTTGAAGTCGGGGTAAAGCGTACCGTAAAGGTTGTGCTGCCTGAACCTGCCACAGGTGATGTCGGTTGCGCTTGAATGCTGAATTGATCCGCATTGGCTCCACCAATGGTGATCGGCGTGGTGAATGTCAGGTTGGCAGTACCGCTATTCTCAATAGTAAACACCACATCGGTATTGGAACTGACTGTCTGACTACCAAAACCATGGCTACCGCCATCCGCAATCGCCGTGACACCCTGCTTTAAATCCATTTCCGGGGCGGTACCCGTACCCGTGATGGTCAGATCATAGGGATTCTCATTGCTGTCATTATTGGCAATTGAGATTGTCGCGGTCTTGGCACCTGTTGAAGTAGGGGTAAAACGCACCGTAAACGTGGTGCTCCCGGAACCTGCCAAAGGGGAAGTGGGTTGCGCCTGGATACTGAATTGATCGGCATTGGCACCACCAATGGTAATGGGCGTGGTGAAAGTCAAATTGCCAGTACCACTGTTCTCAATGGTAAATACCACATCCGTATTGGAACTTAATACCTGGTTGCCAAAATTATGGCTGCCACCATCGACAATCGCTGTGACTCCTTGTTTGAGGTCCATTTCTGGGGCTGTGCCCGTGCCCGTGATGGTTAAATCATAAGGGTTCTCGTCGCTGTCATTGTTAGCAATCGAGATAGTCGCTGTTTTCGCGCCTGTAGAGGTGGGTGTAAAACGTACTGTAAAGGTGGTACTGCCAGAAGCGGCCACAGGGGAAGTGGGTTGCGCCTGGATACTGAATTGATCAGCATTGGCTCCACCAATAGAAATGGGCGTGGTAAATGTCAGACTGCCAGTACCGCTGTTCTCAATGGTAAATACGATATCCGTATTGGAACTGAGAACTTGGCTGGCGAAATCCTGGCTACCACCATCTGCAATCGTTGTGACGCCCTGTTTCAGGTCCATTTCTGGGGCTGTTCCCGTGCCCGTGATGGTTAAATCATAGGGATTCTCGTTGCTGTCATTGTTGCTTATGGAGATGGTCGCTGTTTTGGCACCCGTAGAAGTGGGACTGAAACGCACTGTAAACGTAGTGCTGCCGGAACCGGCCACGGGTGAACTGGGTTGCGCCTGAATACTGAATTGATCGGCATTGGTGCCACCAATAGTAATGGGCGTGGTAAACGTCAGGTTCGCCGTGCCGCTATTTTCTATAGTAAACACCACATCGGAGTCCAAACTGACCGCCAGATTGCCAAAGCCATAACTACTGCCATCCGTTATTGCAGTCACCCCCTGTTTTAAATCCATTTCCGGGGCTGTGCCTGTACCCGTGATGGAAAGATCGTAGGGATTTTCGTTGCTGTCATTGTTGGCTATGGAAATAGTCGCCGTTTTCGCACCAGCAGAAGTGGGAGTAAAACGCACTGTAAAAGTAGTGCTCCCCGAACCAGCCACAGGGGAAGTGGGTTGTCCTTGAATACTGAATTGATCCGCATTGGCACCACCAATGGTAATCGGGGTAGTAAACGTCAAGTTGGCCGTGCCGCTGTTTTCTATAGTAAACACCACATCCGTATCAGAACTGAGGAGTTGATTGCCAAAATTATGACTACCGCCATCGGTAATTGCAGTGATCCCCTGTTTCAGGTCCATTTCTGGTGCTGTCCCTGTGCCTGTGATCGTTAAATCATAGGGATTCTCATTGCCATCATTATTGGCTATGGAAATAGACGCTGTTTTCGCACCCGCAGATGTAGGCGTAAAGCGTACCGTGAAGGTCGTGCTACTTGAAGCAGACACTGGAGAAGTCGGTTGCGCTTGGATGCTGAATTGATCGGCATTGGCCCCGCCAATGGTAATCGGTGTCGTCAAAGTCAGATTGCTGCTACCGCTATTTTCAATAGTGAATACGACATCGGTATTGGAACCCAGTACTTGGCTGTTGAAACCGTGACTGCCTCCATCCGCAATGGCTGTGACCCCTTGTTTCAAATCCATTTCCGCAGAAGTTCCCGTGCCCGAGATAGTTAAATCGTAGGGGTTCTCGTTGCTGTCATTATTGGCAATCGAGATTGTCGCTGTTTTAGCACCAGTCGAAGTGGGCGTAAAACGTATCGTAAAGGTGGTACTGCCAGAAGCGGCCACAGGAGAAGTGGGTTGCGCTTGAATGCTGAATTGATCCGCATTGGCTCCGCCAATAGAAATAGGGGTCGTCATTGTCAGGTTCCCCGTACCACTGTTCTCAATCGTAAATATGATATCCGTATTGGAACTGAGGGCATGGCTGCCAAAATCGTGGCTGCCACCATCCGCAATCGCTGTGACTCCTTGTTTCATATCCATTTCCGAGACAAGTACTATACCCGTACCCTGGATATCAAAATTATAGGGGTTTTCGCTGGAGTCATTGTTCGTAATCGTCAGTGTAGCTGTTCTGGAGCCTGTAGCCGCTGGCGTAAAGAGTATTGTAAATGTCGTGGTGCCGCCACCGGAAGCCACACTGCTGGCCGGTTGAGTCGTCACCGTAAAGTCTGCCGCATTGGTACCAGAGACAATCACATTATAAACAGCCAGTGCAGTTGAGCCACTATTGGCTATTGTAAAGGTATGACTCGCCGTTCCCCCGCCAGTAGCTACAACACCAAAATCCGTGTTGTCAGTGGCTGTTGGGGTAGTATCGCCATCACTGATGGAGTTCCCCAGGCCAGTCACATTCATTTCTGGTTCAGTCGCTGCGCCTTCATAGGAACCAATATCAGCATTGCCGTTGCGGGCATAACCCCGTTGGTCTGTACTGGGAGCGCCGTTACTACTGGCTGGATTAAGTGCCGGGCTGCTGCCTTGCAACGCGTGGGTTCTGGTTGTGCCACCGTTAAAAGCCAATGCATTCAGCAATGGATTGATCGGTGTACCCGAAGTGCCCACTTGATCGCCGCTGGCTGCCGTAAACGTGGTGCCGCCTTTGTTGCCGATAATATTATAACCACCGCTGCTGTAGCCCCCTTGAATATCCGGGCTGGAACCACCCGTATTGAGTGCCACGATACTATTTTTAATCGAGGTCGTACCCCCTTCATCGAAGATACCCCCCGTGTCTGTACTGCCAGTATTGTTGGTAATCGTGCAATTGACAATCGTCATGCCTTCTCCATCAATACCTGCACCGCCTTCTCCTGCCGTATTGCCGCTCACCGTGCAATTGGTCAGGGTAGCTGTATTGTTATAGGCCGAAATGGCCCCGCCATAATACCCATTGTTACCGGAAAAAGTACAACCCACAAAGGCCATCGTGGCAGTAGCAGCATTAGAATAAATCCCGCCGCCCTCGCCAGAAGTCCCGTTTTGCGAATTGTTACTCTGAAAGACACAATTGGTAAAAGTAATCGCCAGAGTCCCGGTTACATATACACCACCACCATCACTACCATTGCTGAAACCATTGGCAATAGTCAACCCAGAAACAGCAATAGTGCCACCCGTGAGGTTAAAAACCCGGTTGCTGCCACCACCGCTGAGAGTCAATTGAGTAGCACCTGGACCAATGATGGTTAGGTTCTTGGAAAAACTAATTTCACTGGTCAGTGTAATCGTACCCGTAACCGCAAAACCAATCGTTTGTCCGGCTGTAGCATCAATGATGGCTTGACGCAATGAACCCGCACCACTGTTATTGGTATTGGTCACCGTGATGTCCGCGCCATATACATGCGCCGCACCCAAAAGCCATGCGGCTAATATGATTAAGATCACTAACACGCTATATTTTTTCATTTTATTCGTCCTTTTTTTTTAAGTATCATTGTTAATTGGGGACTGACCATTGCAAAGAGGGAAGTTAGGAAGCGACCACGCCAACGGCGCTTCCTAACTTCATCTTTTATGCACCGATCAATTCTCAATTAGCAATCATTCCCTGTCAGCTAGGCGATGGAAAAATGCCGTACATGGAAATGCAGTAGTTTCCTACCAGAAAGGGTTGCATATTTTCATGCGGTTGGCTCCCACCCACTGGTCCTACAGACTGCGCGTTTAACTGGGTAGTCACAACACCCGTGGTGCTGTAGGCGTTGCGGTTCGTATCTGCGGCCAAATTGTTTTGCGCGGCAGGCAATGTTGCTTGGTTCGTAGTAGCAAAAAATGGGTGGCCGTGCATTGGTAATTGCCCCGGGGTCAGGGTGACCGTTTCAGTACCCAATAACTCACCCACTACATAGGTCGATAAACCCGGACCAGTACCCCAATGAATCGGGGCTCGACCCCGTAAATCAGGTAAGCCAAAAGTACTTTGCCCATCACCACCGTAAGTAGTGCCGATTAATTGGAATAGGGCTTCATTCTGGGAAATCGGAACCAGTTGCCCGGCACAAAGCTCCCAACCCAAAGGTGGAAAGTTAAATCCCAACAGTCTTATTTCGCCGATATATGGTTGACTCATTTTATTCTCCTTTATTAATATCTTCCATGGCCTATATTTAATTAGGGCTGGGGAAGATGCCTTGCAAAGCGATGCAGAAAGAAAGCACCGCGCTGGGTTGGATATTATTATGGGGCAAATTATTGCCCGCATTACCAATGGAATTCGCATTCAGTGTGGTATTGGGAATCGTGGTGCCCGGTTCAAAGTTATTCCGGTCTGCCAGCCCTAACACATTGCCCGTCGGTACTTGCGTTGTGGCAGCCCCGGTGCTACAAGCCAGCGTGTGCGTATGGGCGGGTATTTCACTCACCAGCAACGTGACATTTTCAGAACCACTGGCCTGACCCTGTACCATGCCATTGCCAAAATGAAGCGGTACACGACCACGGAAATCTGGCAGTGCAAATGTCTGGACGCCATTGCCACCATAGGTAGTGCCCAATAACGCAAATAACGCTTGGTTCTGACTAATGGCTAGCAATTGCCCATTGCAAAGCGCCCAACCCTTTGGCGCAAAATTAAAAGACATCAATCGTATTTCTCCCATAAATTGTTCACTCATGTTGTTCTCCTTATTATCCTGATTCTTTATGTCCACCGCTCAACCGCGAGGTGGAAAAATACCACTCATGGCAATACAGTAATTGACCACCAGATAGGGTTGCATATTATTGTGCGGGAAATTGCTGCCTACCACCCCCACGGTCCGGTCACTCATCAGTGCATCCAGCGGAGTGGGGACATAGGAATTCCTGTTGGCGTCAGCCAGCAGATTGTTCGTGGGAATCTGGGTATCCGATTCAGCCGTGGTGGCGTTCACCGGGTGGTTATGCTGGGGGATATCGTTTAGCGTCAAAGTGATGGTATTGCTGCCGCTCGTATCGCCTATTACCCGGTTCGTTAAACCCGGGCCTTGGCCCTGGCCGATTGGAACATTGGCTTGTAAATTAGGCAGGGCAAAGTTGGTTGTGCCATTACCACCATATTGTGTTCCTAACAAGCTGAACAACGCTGTATTTTGAGAAATAGGTAACAACTGCCCGTTGCAAAAGGCCCAGCCTTTTGGGGCAAAGTTGAAACCAAAGGGTCGTAATTCACCGATAAATGGATCACTCATTGTTATCTCCTGTTCTATGTCTGTTTTTTTTCATTGTTTCTTTAATCATTTAATTACTCGTTCTTAAAGAGGCCGATACGCGCCAGTAACAGATGTTTGCCTCTTCATTCCAATAACATCTGTGCCGGCCCTGAGCTTTTCTAGTCAGGGCTACCGATTGTATACAAGTTAAAAGATAAAGTAAAGGGTTTTCTGCAAAAAAAAAAAATAATTTACACGGAGGAGGGAAAAGACGATTGGATAATCGATAACCCAAGTGGTATTGTGCGAGGAAACGTGAAAGACCTAGAGTGATTGCGTAAAATAAAATGGTAGGTTGTTGAAATCAGTACTGGTTTATAGTATTATATGTAAATCGCATTGATTATTCTGGGTGCGTCAATAAGTGAAGGTAGAGGTTCCCGAATTCGTATAGAGTTAAATGGAGAAGATGCCGTATTTCATCGCCCGCACCCGGTCAAAGAGACCGATAAAGGTGCTGTGGCAGCCATGCGACGTTTCTTGGAAAATGCAGGAGTTCAACCATGATGAAGTATAAAGGGTATTATGGTACCGTTCAATACGATGATGAGGCCCGGATTTTTTCCGGTGAAGTATTAAATACCAGGACCGTGATCACGTTTCAAGGGACCACCGTGGATGAGATCGAAACCGCGTTAAGCAATCGGTGGAGGATTATCTGGAATGGTGTGTCGAGCGCGGCAAGGAACCGGAAAAACCGTTTTCAGGAAAATTTGTGTTACGGATTTCCCCGGAATTGCATAACCAACTGAATTTGAAAGCAAAGATGAATCATTCCAGTCTCAATTCTTTTATTGTCAAAACCCTTGAACGAGTGGTAACTGTCTGAAGTATAACCGCCCCCCTCCCAAACGTTTTATTGCTTTTTCTTCCAAGAAACTCGCCCGAAGAATTTTTATCAAATCTACATTCTCTATGAACAAGAGTTTCTTTCAGGTTATAATCCCCGGAGCGCAGCAACGTTGGCGGGGTCGCTTCCGAATTTCCATCTTTTTTGTAGTAGGTGATGCTGTTATACGAAGGAATTTGCACATCCAGAGAAACTATCAGGAGAAATGCTTTATTTTTTTGATCTTCATATTGAATAGGAATCAAAAATATGTTAATATAGTAGAGACTTAAATATCCAAGACGTGGTGTTTAAGAATTTTAAGTAAGAGGTTATCAAATGGAAAATAGTAAAGAGTTAGACCCGGTAAGTCTGATAGATAGCGTCGAAAAACAAGTAAAAAAGGTTCACACCACAAGTCTCGATATATCTCTAAATGAGATTTTAGATATGTATAAAAATAATGAATTAGATATATACCCAGAGTATCAGCGTCTTTTTCAATGGAGCGTAGGCGCACGTTCCCGCTTTATAGAATCGTTATTGCTGGAGATGCCTGTCCCTCCCATTTTTGTCCTTGAAGAAGATGAAGGGAAATATACCCTTATTGATGGGCTGCAACGAATTTCTTCTTACTTGCATCTGCGCGGGGAATTGGTGGCCGATCATTTGGAACCATCTGTAAAAAAAGGAGAAAAGCTGGTATTGATGGACTGCGATATCATCCCGGAACTAAATGGTAAAACCTTCGATCAATTGGGAACCTCACTGCAAATTCGTCTGAAAAGGGCTTTTGTTAGAGTTGAAGTGATACGAAAAGGAAGTGATCCACTCTTAAAGTACCATATGTTCAAACGCCTTAATAATGGCGGACAATTGTTAACAGAGCAGCAAATTCGAAACTGTACCATTCGTCTTCTGGATTCGACCTTTAATGATTTTATCATTAAACTGAGTAAAAACGATGCCTTCATTGATTGCATTGGAACAATTGCTGACTCCAGAATTTGGCAGGCTCAGGACCAGGAATTAGTGCTGAGATTTTTTGCCCTAAAGAATTTTCGCGATAAATATAAGGGGTATCTGGGTGACTTTTTAACCGAGTATATGGAATGGGTCGCCAAAGCAGATGCTGCCAGAAAACCAGTTTTTTATTATGCAGAAGAAGAGCGGGTTTTCACCAAGACTTTTGAGTTATTATCCAAGGCCCTGGGGGAGCGCTCTTTTGGCTTTTACGATCGGAATGCACAAAGAATGACCAAAGGATTTAGCGCCAATAACTATGAAGCCATAACCATTGGTTTACAACCCGTATTAGAATCCCTTTCTATTGATGATTCGGTTATTTGTAGAAAATTCGAGGAAAAAGTTTTGCAGATGAAATCCAATCCAGAGTACATTGCACTCACTGCAGGTGGTGGTAAGAATAGTATCGGCCAATTGAATAAACGAATTCAATTTGTAACCGAGCAACTTCTGGAGTTACAATGAATCTTGACGTCATTTGGGACGAAATTGAGAAAGAACAGGCATGGCGCGAAGAGGAGATTCAGTTTTTTCAGAATTTTCTATTAAAGCTCCCTAAAGAAGACGACCAAAAAAAATACAGAAGGGCACTGGTATTAATACTATACGCCCATTTTGAGGGTTTCTGCAAGTATACCTTCGCCCATTATATTAAAACAATAAACGATCTGCAAATTAAGTGCAAAGTAGCCAATTATTCTTTGGTGGCAGCAGCCCTGACTGAAGTATTTACCGAGTTAAGAGACCCCCATCGCAAGAATAAAGTTTTCCAGCGTTCATTGCCAGATGATTCATTATTGCATCGTTTTGCCAGGGATCGTGAATTCCTCGAAAAAATCGATGAATTGAATGACCGGGATGTCTCCATCCCTGAAAAAGCAATTGACACTGATTCCAATTTAAAACCAGAGATACTCCAGAAAATCTTATTTCGACTGGGTTTACCCCATGATAAATTTGACAATATTAAAGACAAAGTGCATAAACTCCTGAATTTACGCAATAGAATCGCCCATGGCGAAAGCAAAGATGGTTTATCCCAAGAAGAATACGACTCCTTAAGAGAATCGGTTTTTTTTATAATGAATGAGGTAAAACGCGATATCATGGAGTCGATAAAAAATAAGAGCTATTTACGGATTTAAAAGAAAAAAGAAACCACAGATTACACAGATTAAAATGATTTCCACAGATTGGTTTTTTCTTTCTTCCTAGTTCTTACTTTTTTCTTCTTACTTTTTTAATCTGTGTCAATCATTTAAATCTGCGTAATCTGTGGTTTCTTTTACCCTCTATACATATTAATAAAAATATGATAAATCCCCACCTCTTTTTCGTGGCGCAGGTGAATGGCCCGGGCCATTTTGATTTCCGCATAGGGCGCGACTTCTTCCGTTATAGAGCGGAGCGGATGGGGAAACGAAAGACCCTGGATACACGTCTGGTATTGTTTCCAGAGGGGGATAAAGGTATCCTGCGGGCCATCGCAGTACACCAGGATAAAATTATTTTGCAAACCCACCGGGTCGTAATTAAAAATCTTCTGGTTATGGCTTTTTATCTTGTGGGTATCAAAGCCCTCCAGCTTAAATGCTTCCAGTACCGCTTCCTCACCATCCGGGGCATCGATTTTAGCATCCAAGCGGCCCATAGATTTGCCTGTTTCCGATTGACCCCACCGCGTCTGGTCTTTCACCATAAAGCCCTTCTCATTCAACAACACGCACAGTAAACCCGTTCTACTGTCTTCATCCGGTTTCATGGAGGTAGCCAGACCCATCACCTGTTTGGCGGATTGTATGATAGCGCTACGAATATTTTTGCCTTCATCCGCAGGTTCGAAACCATGTAAAAGGGTAGCAATGACTATCTGTTCCATACTGGCATGGCATTGGATGGTAGCGATATGATTGGCAAGGGCTTTTTTTAATTGCTCATAGGCGAAATATTCAGGTTCAGCCGGTTCCTTTTGTTGGACGCATTCGGTGCAGATGCAGGGTAACATGGAGTTGTAATGAACCATGGGTTCCATGTTCAGGGTTTGGTGGATATGGAAAAAATGGCTGCGGATAATGGCCAGCAATTGGCTTTTGTTAGGGCCATAGGCCTGAATAGTAATGCGGTTATGCAGGGGTTGACTGATAATCAGGGCATGGGATGCCTCGAACTGGAGTTCGACACCGTATTTCCAGAACCTGTCCAGATGAATGAGGTAGTATAAGCGGGCCATAAAACGACTGAGAATTCCTTCGGGCATAAATTTATAGTGATACTGGAAATGCAGCGTGCCGGGACAATCATAGGCTGTGGTATCAAAGGGCGTAACCGTGCCAGGGAGCAGTTCGGGGATAAAGTATTTTTGGGTGTGGAGAAAATTGAAACACAGATCGAATTTTTCCATGAGGCGGATGAGTTGGGGGTGTTTGGCTTCGGGATACAATGTCAAATCCCAGTATCGTTTTAAATCTGCAAAAAGAAAGCTGCCGTTATTCAGAATGATTTCATTGGTATCAATGAGGGCATACACGGCCTTGGTGGCCCATTGGGGTTTAAGAATCACGGTATCCGCCAGCAACGGGTCGTGGCGAAAATAAAGGATGGAACCCAGGTCGTGAAGGTAATCGCCAATGGTGATGGCATCGGTGCGGGCCAGATTGTGTTTGTGGCAGATAGTGAAGAAGGAATCCCCATTGGTGTAATCAGTATCCAGCGATTTCAGTTCATCGCGGATGTGAAGCCATGAAGCAGGCAGGAGGTCTTGCAGGTGGGGCATCTTGGCCAGAGTGTTTTGAAGCTGTTGCTTTAACTCCATTAAACCTGTATTTTGCAGGCAACTGACATGGAGGAAAGCTTTAATCTCCGGGAATTTTTTTAAGATAGAGGCTTCGTCAATGGGTTTGATACGGATATCGGCTTTATTCAAAACAATAAGAACCGGGCTGCCGCTACCCAGTAGTTTGACCACATTGAGCCAGTAGTCGAAACTGCGGATTTCTTCATCTTTCCGTGCTTCCCAGACCAATATATAGAGGGAACGTTTGGTCAGGAAGAATTGGTGGGTGGCGTGATAAATCTCTTGGCCGCCAAAGTCCCAGAAGTGAAGGGTGACGGTTTCCGGGGACATATTGCCATCTGTTTCAGTAAAAGGAACCTCCAGTTCCCAGGGTTGGATATGGATGCCGCGGGTGGTGTCTTCTATACCCGGTACCACGTGGAAGTTGGGGTCCAACAGTTTGTTCATGAGGGTGGTTTTGCCCACCTCGCCATTGCCCACGATCAGGAGTTTGCATTGCAAGAGGCGGACGGAGGCTTTTTTTAATTCTTTAAAATAATTCAGAACAGCTTCGGTTCCAGACTTCACGATCTCGATTGGAGGTGTTTCCAAAGGATTGCCGCTCAAGTGCAGGCCATCACGCCATGAGGCATTTCCCCATTTTGCTTCGAGGCCGAGGCAAAAAATGGCCTCCGGCAGTTGGGTTATTTTATTATTCTGTAAATAGATTCTTTTGAGTTGAATTAGAGGTAACAGGGGCGAGACATCCGTCAGTTGGTTGGAATACAAGTACAATTCTTTTAAAGTGATTAACCCTTGTAGAGGTAAGACATCGGTTAGTTGGTTTGAGGATAAGTACAAATAATTTAAGGTGGTTAACCCTTGGAGAGGCGAAATATCGGTCAATTGGTTGGATTGTAAGTACAATTTCTTTAAAACGCTTAAGCCCTGAAGGGGTGAAACATCTGTCAGTTGGTTAGATTGCAAGTATAATGACTTTAAAGCGCTTAATCCCTGGAGGGGCGAGACATCGGTCAGTAGGTTGGAAGATAAATCCAACTGTGTTAAAGCTGTTAACCTCTGGAGGGGTGAGACATCGGTCAGTTGGTTGGAAGATAAATCCAACTCTTTTAAAGCGGTTAACCACTGGAGGGGCGAGACATCGGTCAGATGGTTGGAAGATAAACCTAATTTCATTAAACCGGTTAATCTCTGGAGGGGCGAGACATCGGTTAGTTGGTTGGAAGCCCCCCCACGAACGGCGCTACGCTCAGTTCGATTATTACATGAGAGAA
>CAZCVI010000113.1:6573-21173 GCA_964502145.1 uncultured Clostridia bacterium | reverse complement strand
TGTTTTTCGTGCTTTGTTCGCTTTGTTTTCGGAGAAAAGCTATGAAAAAATGACCTGCCAAACCAGAAGCCATTAAAATTTAGCCAAGTAAATGCGAACAATTGGCGGTGAATTTAGGGGTGGTGGGTATATCTATTCAGTTTTTCCAGAACCCCTTGGGCATCAAAGAGAATTCACCCACCAAAAGTCGCAAAACAAGAGAAATTCAAAATCCGGGCTTTGATCTCGGCGATTCTACAAAAAAGGTCGGCGGTTCTACAAAAAGCCCTGGCCGTTCTACAAAAAAACCCGGCCGTTCGCACTCTGACCCCGGCCGTTCGCATTCTGACCCCGGCCGTTCGCATTCTGACCCCGAACGTTCACACTCTAACCCCGGCCGTTCACATTCTGACCCCGATGCGCCGGGGTATTTGTGAGTATTTTGGGGTTTGAAGTCCTAAACCCCCGGTTGAAAACCCAATTTTTCAGCCCCCACCAGTATAAAATCAATAATAATACTACTATTATGTAACTTTACACGCCCACACTGTTGTTTTAACCACACAGCGCAGAAGATAGATTCATCTAGCCTATGATGGTTTTTACTCACGGTTGTACCTGATGAATCTCATTTAGAAGTGTACCACAAATTTCATGAATTTACACCCTCCGAACCAACAAAAAAAAATTCTGATAAATTCGCGATGATTCGTGTTATTCGATCCCCAATAGAATAATATTGGTTGTAGGTGGCAATTTTTTTCTGGGGGAGCGTTCAAAAAACGGAGTAGATACCCTCATCCCTTGGTTACCCTACAATCGGCACACCGCGACCTTAAGTGGAAACTTGCCGTCTGGACTGGGGAAATCCGGTTCCGGTTCAATCACCTGGATGTCAGTAATCGGTCGTCCCGCTTTCTCCGCACAGCGCTTGAGCTGGTCAAGCCAGATTTCCAGTTCCACTTCTGGTGCATGGTTTGTACAGATCAGCAAGCCCCCTGGTGCCACACAAAGAAGTGCTGGCTTGAATATGCCCTGGTAATCGCGGATAATGTCTACCACTCCAAAAGCACTTTTAGCCAACGTGGGCGGGTCCATAAATACGATATCAAAGGTGCGAACTGTAAATTTCTGAATGGGCCGTAACCGGGCCTTTCCTTTAATACCGAGTCCAGAAAGCTGACGGAGCATGGCGATCACATCCTGCTGAATAAAACGGATACGTTCATCTGTGATCTGGTTTAATAACGCATTGGCTCTACCGTAATCTAAACTGCTCTTGGCAAAATCGACGTTCCACACCTCGCGAGCTCCAGCCACTGCTGCGGCTACACCTGCTCCACAGGTATACGCAAACAGATTGAGCACAGATTTACCCTTGCTTTGTTTCATCAAGAACCGCCGCGCACTCCTGAGATCAATAAACAAAAGCGGGTCCTGACCGCGAAATATATCCACTGTCTGGAATGTAACCCCTAGCTCCCGACATTCCGATAAAACAGGTGACGATTCAGACGCGGCTGTTCTCTCCAGGTCTTGGTCTTTCAAGTTCTTCTCGCTACGATCATGATACACAAATCGCGGGGAAAATCCCAAACCGTGAGATACCACGGCTTTAATCTCTTTTATTTCTGCATCGTCAAGAGGTTCCCGAAAGCTCTGTATCAGAACCTGCTTGCCATACCGATCAATAGTAAGTCCGGGGCATCCTTCGTTTATACCGTGAAAGATTCGCCACGTATCGGTACCCTCGGCCTCTAGTTTCTGAATTAGGTCCGCTCTCTTTAAAAAAGCGGCTTGTATTAATTGGGTTAAGTTATCGTTTTTCATGTTATATTCATTTTAACACAAAGAAGTCGCAAAGTCACTGCCTTTGGCACCAGTTATCAGGGATATAACCCGAATAAATTAAAAAAAAGCCAAGGGAAAGTTGCCTTTCCCTTGGTCAAATAATTTCGATACTGAATAGAATAGCTCATAAAAATTCTTTTTTGAGAGTTTATACTATTCTTCGAATCACCCTTTACATTTCACAGTTCGGTTCGCAGGTCATTTCCCACATGCAGATGTAGGGTTTAGCTGTGCATGAAAGTTTGGAATTGCAATACACGCAGGTATAACCCGTAGCAGTTCCACCCTTTAATTCATTCATGTTTACCACCGAGAGATTGGAAACCGTTTCCCGGTTCAATGTGAGTCTTTTTGCTGTTTTTGTTTTCATTGGACGTTTGTCCTCCTATTAGATTATATTCTGACTCTCCATTATAATACAGCATCATTTAGAATAAAAGTTTTTTGGATTAAAAATTTTTATTTTTTTTTAACTGGAAAACATCATGAAAGAAAGATAAACAAAAATATCTTTATTTTTTTAACAAATTATTTTGCTTATTTCTGTGTTATAAGATTCTTTTCCAGAAATCAATCATAACAAAATAAATGCGGTATTCTCTATCCCATCATTTCCCTATCCCGCCCCATAACAAAAGTAATCACCTCGCTGTGTCACGTGTGGCAATGCCTTCGTACGTACCAAGTATACAAAATACAAAAAAAAATCTTACATCCAACCGGTTGAAACAATTGCCACGGATATGATATAATATACCAGAGGCAATATAAAACAGTAAAAAAATAGTGATGAATAGGGGTAAAAATGGCATTCAATAGCAGTCAAAGAAAAACGATCACCAAGGGAGTCTTGGTCTCGTTTATTTTTCTGGTTTACGTTTCAGTGATTCCTGCACCTTTAGTGGCAGTTCACAGTGAATCGAGCCAATCGGAATCACCGGGGAAAAAATCAAGTACCAATTATGGGGAGAAAAATAAAGTGATTGAAAAAGAAATACCCCAAGCCAAACATAAGCGAAGACACTCTCTTTGGCCATTCATTATCGGTGGCGTGGCTGTTACCGCAGTGGTGCTGGTGCTTCTGCTTAAAAAGAAATCCAATGACAACAAAGGACCAATTACTACCACGGGGTGGGGCAAAAGAGGTTCGGAATCGGGCCAATTTAATGGGATCCAGGATATTGCCGTGGACAGGGACGGGTATGTTTATGTGTCGGAAGTAATCAATAAACGTATTCAGAAATTTACCCAGAACGGCGTTTTCGTCAAGGAATGGTACGGGCCATCGCCTGTTTCTTTTTCCCCCGGGGGAATGACCGTTTCCAAGAAAATCCTGTATGTCTGTAACATGGATCAGATTCTTCTTTTTAATCTGAATGGAAATTTTATCTCCAACTGGTCAATCTCCGATCCCAATCCCAATGACAACCAGAAGGTATCACTCGTAGATATAACGGTGGATGAGAGCAAAAGTGTTTATATAACGGATAGTGGAAATCACAGGATTCTACAATATACGATTTACGGTGAATTAATCCGCACCTGGGGAACCGGTCCGGGAAACCTACCGGATGAACTCAATTACCCCACTGGAATCACTACTATTAATAACGAGGTATTGGTAACAGATAGCGGGAATCGCAGGTTTATCGTCTACGATACGCAGGGAAATAGACTACGTTCCTGGATGTGGCAAGACTCCACTTCCCATCCGGGTGGCATGGTGGCGTGGGGGAAAACTCATGTGCTGATCAGCTATCTCAAGCCAACCGCATTGGGCCACATGATGGGCGGGGGCATCTGTAAATATGACCTAAACGGCGCTTACCTGGGAAATATTAATGTAGGGTCGGCGTCACCAAAGGGTCTTGATGTGAATTACCAGAAACAAAAAGTCTATAGCGTTAATTATTACGAAAATGTTGGTGTTTTTGATCCGATCTGAACCTGAAATTGTTTCTTCAATTTTCCCTACTTGGGAAGAGGGGTTCATCAAACCCTTCTTCCTCTCGTGCCGCGATTTCCGCAATCTCTGCAGCCGTAAATAATTTTCCCTTTCCCGCGCCGGGACAAAAAGGTAATACCTCGTTGTGCCAAGTGGCTTCTTCCAAATTTTCCGTCCAGAAAGGCCAGGTACGACACTGCTTGGGTCGTACCGCATATACGATACAGCCGCCATTCTCCAAAAAGGGACAGCAGGTGGTTGCCATTTTCAAATGAACCAACCCGTCCTCCTGGCAAATGCAATGATGTTCTATGAAATCAGTGGTGGACAGTTGCAACACACCCGCCATGGCTTCGATATCTTCCTTGACCAGATACACATAGGTGTATTCCCCATGATCCCGGCAACATTCACCGCAACCCGTGCATTCGAACTGCAATCCATTGATATACCATTTGGTTTTTTGTGTATCGTTCATCTGTTATATTCCTTATTTTTCTGCTAAATTTAATGCAATCACCAGCCAATAAAAAGATCCAGGTGTTACCGTATCAGTGATTCACCCCCACGGTTATCCGTGGCTCTTTTTAAAAATGATGGTAGATTTAGGATAGCATATTTACAAGACTCCTTCAATGCCTGGATTCAATGCCAAGTTTCTGAAATCGTTGTGGACGATATGGACTTAGTGGACGATATGGACAAAAAAATGCTTTTGTTTTTGCTCCACATCGTCCATATCGTCCACTCTGTCCATGTCGTCCATGTTTTTTTACGAATCTGATGGTGAATCCAGGAATAGGTCAATGGCCCAATTCTTTCATCCCCCAATTTTGACAGAAAACAATTACTCTGGTATCATGATATTTTATCCAGCAAAATTATTTTACCCAGAAGACTAAAGGAGGAACAATGGCATTTATAAATTTAACGGATTTAACAGAACGAGAAATAGTGCCCGGGTTCAGGGCACGATTTGTTCATTCAGAAAACATGACCTTTGCATACTGGACGATCACTGCGGGCGCCTCTCTACCCAATCATTCCCATCCCCACGAACAGGTGGCTAATATCACGGAAGGAGAATTTGAATTAACGGTGGACGAAGTCCCCATGATTATGACACCGGGTAAGGTTGCGGTTATTCCCGGCGGCGTGCCCCATCGTGGCAGGGCTATCACCGACTGCAAAATCCTCGATATTTTTTACCCAGTCCGCACGGATTACAAATAACTCCTTAGAAACAGTTCCGGACCGAATCACCACGCTATTGACTACCCACCACAAGCGAGAGCTTCAATAGGTCTGAAGGGAATTCTGTGCCCTGATTTTTCATCACCTTGAGATTCAATACGATGCGAATTTTATTCTGCAGCTCACGGAACGCAATAGCGGCTTCATCTTTTTCAACTGCATTATAAGAACCACAAAACATCAGGATTTGGCTTTCAGTGGCTTTAGCACAGGCAGTAGCATAATTCTTGCTCCAGTTCCGGTCAACGAAAATAATTTTGAAATTGGGGATATCTTCCTGGGAATTCAAGATTTCCAGCACAATCTTTTTTCCTTTGAGCATTGGGGGGGCTTCTTTTTGCAAAGCTTTTAACATGTGTGTGGAGGTTGCACCAATACGAATAGGATCGCCAAACCGATCAAAATTTCGATCATAGGGCAGTACTTTAAAGACCATTTGTGCCTGGGTTTCTTCAGCTACGCTTTGGGAAAATAAAACATCGGTGTGGACTACCAGCAACATCAGAATAATACCAATAACCTCATATTTTTTCATGTTTTTACTCCTTTTTGCGAATACGTGTTTTGCTTCTATATGGTCTTAAATATTATACTCCAAGCGAATAATTTTTTCAATTTTTTTTTACCATCTAAAATAATTTTATCACCCCGGATTTCCCTATGATCATGTGGTTTCATGCCCTTATTAACTATAGTTTACACCCCGCAAATTTTTTTTTAAAAGACTATCATGCTGAGATAGGCCACCACCTGATAGTTATCACCACTGACTTTCCCGGAGTGGGTGTATTCGATCATTTCTGCATTTTTGGCACCCAGTTCAAGAGCGGCGGAGATCATCATTGTGGTAGGTGAAACCCCGCACATGGTAATCCGTTCGCTGGCCACCGTGTTAAACAGTCCCTCCGCATCCAATTTTTGAATTTTCTCAATTGCCTTGGAATCCTTCAGCTTGGCAGATTCGGCATCAATGTAGTGACTCATGTCAGTAGAGGCCACGATCAGCACGTCATTTCTGCCCTGGATGGCGCGGGCGATTTCCTTGCCTGCCGCAATCAAGGTATTGGCATAAACAGAGGATATGGTAATCGGTAGTATTTTTGCATTGGGATTGACATATTGGATAAAAGGAACTTGCACTTCCAAGGAGTGTTCCCGACTGCCCGCGGTGGAGTCCACCATAAAAATACCTGAATTGGCCACCAATTTCTCTCTTAACTGGATATCAATCGCTATATCTCCCAGCGGCGTATTCCAGGCGTCATGGCCGTCGACCGCATAGGCATGGCCAAAGCCATGGTGGTTCACTCCCAAAACAATGACTGTATCTGGCACCACTACCCGTCCAAATCCTTTCCCCGCGCACGCGCCAGAATAAATATATCCCGCATGCGGGGAGATCAGGCCGATCACCTTCTTTTTTGGTTCAACAACATCAATCATCTCCGCCAATTGCTGCGTCAACTCCTTTTTCCCACCCGGATAAAAAGCTCCTGCCACGACTGGTTTTCGTATCATTTCGTACCTCCTTCACCAAGAGAATATATAACATAAAATTTGTCAAAAGAAAACAAATCTCAAATTTTTTTTATATTTTTCCCGAAGAAAATAATGAACACCGTTTGAATTTTCGCGTATTAACATGTATAATATATACTTGCATGGTATGCTAATATATCCCAATATATCCCAAGATATATTTCGCTCTATTATGCGTGACAATCAGTAGTAGGTTAAAATAATGAATGCAATAGGAACAGTTCAGCGTATCACCTCGTTTAATAGCACGAGCTTGCCAGAGAATACGCCATCTCGGTTATCTGCAAAAACCGATAGCCTCAAGGAAACAGCAGTCATGCAGGACCAAGGCATGGAAAGATACTCCCTGGTCAAAGAAAAAGTGTTGACTCTCAAGGAGGAACTGGATGTTCAGCAGTTAGAACAGACGGAGCGCAGTGTTCGGGAGCACGAACGTTCCCACATGATGGCGGCGCGTGATTTGGCTATTAGCAGTCCCAATTACCGGTTGGAACATGGGCCCAATGGCCAAGAGTATGCGGTAGGTGGTGAAGTAAACATCAACGCATCCACCCCCACTGGCGATGCAGAGGCCACTATTGAAAAAGCCTTAAAAATCGAGCGCACGGCATTAGCGCCTTCTGACCCTTCTGCCAAAGATATGCAGGTGGCTGCTCAAGCCAGAACAATTGCCAGTAAAGCCTATCGTAAACTTTCCCGGGAACAATTCATGGCAGTGATCCACAAACCCAACGCAGAAGAACAACAAGCCCATCAAATGCCAGATGCAATCAATCCCTATTTAAAAAACCGGGATTTCCAAAAAGACCTGTCCACCATGCTGGACCTTTTTACTTAAAAACCATTTCACATCAAACCAGCCTAATTCCACTACCCCCCCTGCACTTTTTAAAGAGCAAATCCCAAACAAAATTCAGCGATCTCAATTTGGTAAGCGATTCTGGCTTGACATAGAGACAGTTCGCTTTTATAATATACAGTTATAACTTCGTACCTGAAAACAAACAAGATGCCCGTGGATATCAAGCGGATTAGCGAAGGAGGTGCATTGTGAATCGTGCGATGAAAAAAACATTGTTACTGATGTTGGCAATTTTGATCTTTACAGTGGGTGTTCCAGCCAAGAGTTTTATGCTCTCAATTGATGGCAGTTACATGTCAATTGTAGATGCCAATTTTAAAAAACTCTATGGCGGGAAAAAATATTTCCCCGAAGCAAAACTTTCCTTAAAATTCAGTGGAAATTTATATCTATGGGGAAGTTTTGGTTATGTATCCACCTCCTATTCCTGGAAGGAGTGGAGTAACAAAGGTGTTCCCCTGGCCGATTTAGATGGTAAAAGTAGTGCGGACAAAGTCATGATTTCCGGTGGACTGGGTTATTATATCGGGTATGTTGCACCTGCCAATTTTGCTATAAAATTAGAATTGGGAGCATGCAATATCTCCAACCAGTTTAAAGATACGACCACCCGCATCGCAGACAAACAGATCATCTCCCAGACAATCACGAAAGAATCTGGCCTGGGTTTCAAAGGAAATTTCAGCGTGGCCTATGGCTTTTATAAAAATCTGTATACAGAAATTTCACTGGGATACCTGTACGCATCGGATATCGTAGACGACACTCGAATTAATCTCGGCGGCTTTCGCGCATCGCTGGGACTCGGCCTGAAATTCTAAAGGCGTATATGGAGGCAAAACATGAGAAAATTTTTAGTTAAGACATTATTGATGACGTTAATGACCGGCATACTTCTTTTTACTCATACAGGTTGTAAGAAGTCCAATGATACCGTCAAACCCACATTAAACGTTACAGTGAGCATTGGTGCCAAAGGCACCCCAACGGCGGGCGAGTACGTATATGATATCGCAACAGAAGTAGCCTATGAATATATACTAAAAGATCGCTACAAGGACCTGAAAGTCACCTTGGATGGCCAAACAATCGCTTCTTCGGGCACTATTTCAGTACTCGATGAACAATGGTTAGAAGTCACTGCTACAGCTATACCGGGTGATTATTTGTTTACCGTTGGACACTCACCTGGAGTGCTTGGCACCCCTGAAAAAGGCGAGTTTTATTATAACCAGGGCGAGCAAGTTACTTACAGTTTCAGCCTTGAAGACGGTTATGTTAATATGAGAGTCCAATTAGACGGCGTCGTAATGCCCAGTTCCGGGACAATCACCTTCGACCGCGCCCATACGCTGCATGTACTCGCGGACAAGTATTATGAAATCCGTGGCACCTGGACAATAGAGGAAGCCTATGAGGATGGTAGTAAATTTAAGGTGACCGCCACCTTCAGTGGAGATAGTACGAGCGGAACGGTCACAGATAGCGACGGTGGTACAGGTACGTATACAACTTCCGGACCAACCTTGAGCTTCACCATGGTATATCCCACCGTGTCCTATTCATACACTGGCTCTTTTACCGACTCGGATGCGATGTACGGGTATTCCAAACGCATCAGCTCGGCGGGCACTTACAATGGCGCTTGGACCGGTAGCCTCATTACCAGCACCACAGCCAGTACCTTCTTCCCAGTTAATACGGCTGGAAAAGGACGAAAATAACCCCAATTTACACATCAGACGGTCTTCCGGTGTATGGAAGAGGTTCTTTTTTCTTTCATACACCAAGATTCTTATTTTTTTGCTTTTATTTCTTTTTCTTTTTAAGTCTATTGAAATACTCACCGCTTTCATATAAAATCATACAGTGAGTAAAAATAAAATAATTTTTCTTATGCCGCTCCTTTGGCTTTTTATCGGGATAGGAAGCTCTCTCCTGGCCAAAGACCCTACCCTTCACTTCAAACACCTATCCCTGGACGAAGGCCTGTCACAGAACTCGGTATTTTGTATCTTACAAGATCAGAAAGGCTTCCTCTGGTTCGCTACACAAGACGGTATAAATAAGTACGATGGGTACGATTTTACCATCTATAAACCCGATGCCGAAAATCCCAACAGTCTCAGTTTCAACTGGATCAACACCCTTTACGAGGACTCCTCGGGAATCATATGGATCGGCACAGATGCTCAGGGAGTTAACACGTTTAACCCACGCACCGAAACCTTTTTTCGCTACCCCGTGACCCCCAACACGGACTCCCCCATGGCACTTAATAACGGTTCAATAATAGCTATTCTCCAAGATACACAGGGCGACATCTGGTTCGCCACGCGCTTCAGCGGTCTAACGCGGATAACCCGCCAGTGGGATCCAATCAGCAAAAAAAGAATTGAGAAATTCCGCCACTACCACCACAGCCCAGGAAAACCCGGCAGTCTTGCCAGTAACATCACCCATGCGCTTTACCTTGATCGCATGGGAACACTCTGGGTCGGCACGCACAACCAGGGATTGTCCAAATGGAACCCCAAGACTGAAACCTTTACCCATTATTCCCATTCCCCAAAAAACCCAAACAGTTTAAATAATAATGAGGTTTCCAGTATTTTCGAGGACCGCACTGGCCAATTTTGGGTGGGTACCTACGGCGGTGGATTGAACCTGATGGACCGGGAATCGGGCACGTTTTTATGCTACCCACACGACCCTGGCAATCCCAATAGCCTGGGCAGCAATTTTATCAACACGATTTACGAGGACCGCTCCGGTATTCTATGGATTGGAACCGCGGACAGTGGACTCTGCCGGTTCGATAAACGCAGCGAATCCTTTTCCAACTACCGCAAAATTCCCCAGGATCCCACCAGCTTAAACAATGACAATATCACTGTCATTTTCGAGGACCAGTCACGCGTGTTATGGGTGGGTACCAATGGTGGCGGTTTAAACCGCTTTGATCGCGAAAACAAATTCCAACTCCTCCGCTCCGACCCCATCAATAAAAATTCCCTCAGCGATAGTTTTATCTATGCGATTTATGAAGACCAACAGGGCATTCTCTGGATCGGTACGAATAGCGGCGGATTAAATGAATACCACCGTGACAGCCATACTTTTATTCAACACCGCCACGACCCGAACAATCCCCAATCTATCAATGACAATCTCGTTCGCGCCATCATCGAAGACCGCTACGGTGATTTGTGGGTGGGCACTACAAATGGCGGACTCAATCGTTTCGATAGGAAAACCCGCACCTTCCGCCACTACCAAAACAACCCCGGGGACCCCACCAGCCTGTCCAGCAATGGCATCCGCGTGCTTCTGGAAGATAGTACCGGAGTGTTGTGGATAGGCACCACTATCGGCGGTTTGGAAAAATTCAACCGGGAAACCCAAACCTTTACCCACCATCGTGCCAACCGTGCCAACCCTGACAGTTACGGGGATAATCAGATATACGCCCTGTACGAAGCCCCCTCCGAACCCGGGATAATCTGGGTAGGTAGTGCCTCTTCCGGCCTTAATCGGTACGACCCGCGCACTGGCATCACAGATCGTTTCCCCCCCGACCCGGCAAACCCAGATAGTTTGAGCCACAATACCGTCTTAACCATCCATGAAGACCAGACTGGCACCCTCTGGATAGGCACCTACGGTGGCGGCCTTAATAAGATGGTGCGCCAACCCGATGGAAAACACCGTTTTATCCACTATAGCGAAAAAAACGGTCTGGCCAACAACTCCATCTACGGCATCTTGGAAGACCCGGAAGGACGCCTATGGATAAGCACCAACAAAGGCTTGTCCTGTCTCGACCCCAAGTCTGACACCTTCAAAAACTACAACGCGCGAGACGGACTTCAGGGCAATGAATTTAATGCCGGAGCCTATTATAAAAACAAAAACGGGGAAATGTTTTTTGGTGGTATAAATGGATTGAACACCTTCTTTCCCTTTCATATCAAAAATAACCTCCACATCCCCGCCATCGTATTCACCGACTTCAAGCTCTTTAACAAACCTGTGCCCATTGGTGCCTCCTCGCCCCTCAAACAAAGCATCTCCTGGACCAGGGAAATATATTTGACCTACAAACAAAATACCTTTTCCTTCCAATTCTCTGCTCTCGATTTTACCGTACCTGAAAACAACATCTATGCCTATAAAATGGAGAATCTGGAGGAGGATTGGAATCATACCGATGCGACCCGGCGATTCGCTACATACACCAACATGCCCCCCGGTAAATATACCTTCCGCGTCAAGGGGTCGAATAATGACGGTGTGTTGAATGAAGAGGGTGCCGCCATAAAAATTTTCATTTCGCCCCCTTTCTGGCAAACCTGGTGGTTTCGCCTCCTGCTCCTGTTTTCCACCATCACGCTTTTTGTGTATGGTTACAAGAAGCGTTTACGAAACGACCGGTTAAAATTTGAACTTCGAACCGCCCATGATGCCCAGATGTCTATTATGCCCCAATCAGACCCCACCGTGAAAGGGTATGATATTTCCGGCATATGTGTTCCCGCCAGTGAAGTTGGTGGCGATTTTTTCGATTATATCTGGATGGATGACGAAAAAACAAAGCTGTGTATCGTGATCGGCGATGTCTCCGGTAAAGCCATGAAGTCTGCCATGACCGCCGTCTTAACCAGCGGCATGATCTATTCCCAGGTCGGTCAATTCCAGTCGGTCAAAGAGATCATGCAGCAGGTCAATCGCCCACTCTACTATAAAACCGATAAAAACGTGTTCACCGCCATCTGTTTGGCCGCATTGGAACTCTCCACCCGGGGCCTCACCTTCTGCAACGCCGGTTTGCACTCCCCCCTGCTGATCCTCCCCAATACCCCCAACCACACCATTTTCCCCCTCATCGGCGAAGGTAAAAAGCTTCCACTCGGTATTAAAATCGATACCCCCTATCAAGAAAAAAAACAGCTCCTAAACCCGGGGGATACCTTGATATTCTTTACCGATGGCATTACCGATGCCAAAAATTTGGAGGATACGTTTTACGGATATAACAGACTTATCCAGTTGTTGGAAAAAATAGATATTACCACGCTCACAGCCAGGGAAATCAAAGACACCATCATTGCCGATGTGAACCGATTTTCAAAAAACGCCGCGCAACATGACGATATCACCCTTGTCGTTTTAAAAGTGCTGCAATAAAAGCAATAAAAAAAGCAATAAAATAACCACCTGCTTTGACTTGGATGCCATAAATAGCGGGGCTCCTATTCATCACCCGTGAATAAATAAAAGATCACTCCCCAACATATCGAAAAAAAATCCCGCGATGTTCCTCTCAACTGCATTATATTACATTTATAGGGGGGCGTATTTCCCAAGTTTTATTGTTGTTTGAAATTATAAATTTGCTTTTTCCGTAAAAATTCATTATAATTGAGTGTTATCAAAAATGAGGAAATTAAATGGCAGAAGAATTGTTGAAGAGCATCAAGCAGTTAAGCAAAGAACGTGGTATTTCACCGGACATTTTTTACTCTGCCATTGAGGAAGCACTGCTGACCGTTGCGGACAAGTATTTTGACTACGGCACCGACGTTCAGGTAGAAATAGATAAAGATAGAGGCGAAATACAAGTCTATAGCACCAAACTGGTGGTTAAACACGTGGAAGATCCCTCCACTGAAATAGTTTGGAAAGATGCATTAAAGTATGACTCGAAAGCCAGAGAAGGCGATGAAATAAAAATATTTCTACCCGGTGAAACCCTGGGTCGCGTCGCCGCGCAAACAGCCAAACAAATCATCATGCACAAGGTCTTTAAAGCCGAACAGCAAAAAATCTATTCACAATACCTACCACTGACAGGTACGCTTCTCTCAGGCGAAGTCAATCGAATCGAAAAAAATAATGTCATAATATCATTGGATATCGGTGAAGCCATTTTACCCCCTAAAGAGTTATCCCCCAAAGATGTTTTCAGACGCGGGGATATCGTCAAATTCTACATCAAACGGGTTTTCCCCGAAGGGAAAGGTCCTCTTATCCTGGGGTCACGCTATATGAACGATTTCGTGGCCGAACTTATCAAAATGGAAGTTCCTGAAGTGTCGGAAGGAATCGTAAAAATATTTGCCATTTCCAGAGAACCCGGGGTGAAAACAAAAATAGCCGTCTATTCCGTCGATAAAGCCGTAGATCCCGTAGGCGCCATTGTAGGAATGAACGGAAACAGAGTGCTTTCCATCACGAAAGAACTGCGGGGCGAACGTATTGATGTCATTGCATGGAGCGACTCACCCCAACGCTTTATCGCTTCTGCACTCACTCCCGCCGAAACGGTTAAAGTTAAGATTATCGACACAGATGAAAAAAAAGCCGAAGTGACCGTTTCCAACGAAACTCTCTCCGCTGCCATCGGGAAAAAAGGCATCAATATTAAGCTGGCTTCCAAGTTAACCTCATGGAATATCCAACTTACCAATCGCATGCCCAATAGAGCGGAAATCACTCAAAAAAAATTGTAACACTTTAGGAGGAGGAGCACCTTATGCTGAGTATAAAACTTCACGAGGCCACAAAACAATTCAAAATCTCAAACAAGCTGGCTATGTTTTTTCTGGAAAAACTGAATGTCCCGGTTAAATCCCATTCGTCCGTTATTTCAATGGACCAACTGGAAATGCTCCGAGAATTTTGCACAGATAAAGATAAACATCCCCAAATCCGGGAAGAATTTAACCGGATGGAAAATGATAAAAAAGAAAAATTACCCCCCCATATTTCCGAGAACATAGAAGCCACCCCTTCTTTCCAAAAGGAATCGGTTACTGAAATGAAGCCGACACCGGTTCACATTGACAAAGAAAATCAAACCCAACCGCCTCAACCAAAACCTCAGCCCACCTCTGAACAAAGAAATGAACAAAGACCTGAACGCAGACCTGAACAGAGACCCGAACAAAAAACGGACCAAAGACCAGGACAGAGACCTGAACAAAGACCAGGACAGAGACCCGAACAAAGACCCGAACAAAGAACGGACCAAAGACCTGGACAAAGACCCGATCAAAGACCCGGACAAAGACCGGAACAAAGACCAGGACAAAGACCGGAGCAAAGACCCGGACAAAGACCGGAACAAAGACCAGGACAAAGACCGGAGCAAAGACCCGGACAAAGACC
>CAZCVI010000113.1:0-6473 GCA_964502145.1 uncultured Clostridia bacterium | reverse complement strand
GAACAAAGAACGGACCAAAGACCTGGACAAAGACCGGATCAGAGACCCGCACAACGACCTGAACAAAGAACGGACCAAAGACCTGGACAAAGACCGGATCAGAGACCCGCACAACGACCTGAACAAAGAACGGACCAAAGACCTGGACAAAGACCGGATCAGAGACCCACGCCACGGCCTGAGCAAAGAACAGACCAAAGACCGGATCAAAGACCCGCACAACGGCCTGAACAAAGACCAGATCAAAGACCTGAACAAAGACCAGATCAAAGACCCGAACAAAGAACAGACCAAAGACCGGAACAAAGAACGGATCAACGCCCCACACCCAAGCCCGAACATAAACCTGAACATAAACCTGAACATAAACCCGGAGTTCAAACGAAACCGGGAGCAGCTCACCTTAAACGGGAAGCTGGAATCTCCAAACCATCAGAATTTACCAAGAAAATACCACCCGTTAGAACAACCATTTCTCCGGAAGTCTTCGAAGAAGTTGTCGACTTGGTCACTGAAGATATCTTAATCCCTGAAGTACTACCAGATATGAAACGGGGAAAAGTAAAAAAAGATAAAAACAAATTTAAACAAAAAACAGCAATAGTTGACAAAGCAACAGAAGATACACCCACTGAAGCCGCGAAAGATAAAACCGGGAAACCCACCACCTACTCCCCGCATTATCACGGCAAACATATACAAGAACGTAGACCAGCACCAGCAGAGGTCATCCCTAAAAAACCAAAAGTTAAAATACTCAATTTACCCACTGCCATTGAGACCTCCAATTTCATCAGTATTAAAGAGCTGGCGGAAAAATTAAATGTGAAATTAAAAGATATCGAAGAAAAGATGAGTTCTCTGGGTAAAGATATTACCAAAGAGTACGTGACCAACCAAATCATGGCTATCAAAGATATCAAGGATATCTGCGAGGCGTTTAATGTGGAAGTCACGATCGTATCCTACGAGGACGACCTTTTCCATAATCACATTAAAAAAATGAACGCCGTCATGACCTCACGTGCCCCGGTAGTCACTGTTATGGGTCATGTTGACCACGGCAAGACCACCCTGCTCGATACCCTTAGAAATACCCGTGTAGCTGACCGCGAGGCGGGCGGCATCACCCAGAAAATCGGTGCCTATAAACTGAACTATAAAGGGAATGACATTATATTTCTGGACACTCCCGGCCACGAAGCCTTTACCAATATCCGCGCCAGAGGAGCCAAAGTTACCGATATCGTCATCCTGGTAGTCGCTGCCAACGACGGCGTGAAACCCCAAACTATCGAAGCCATCAATCATGCCCAATCTGCGGGCGTCCCCATCATCATCGCCATCAATAAAATCGACATGGCTGGCGCATCGGCAGATAAAGTCAAACAAGAACTCACCCAACACAATATCGTGGTGGAAGACTGGGGCGGTGAAGTAGTCAGCGTGGCCATCTCCGCCAAACATAACCAGAACCTGGACGCATTATTGGAAATGCTCACACTGGTTTCAGAAATGCAGGAAATAAAATCGTATAAAAATATTCCAGGCCGCGGCACGATCATTGAATCCCGACTGGACCCCCAGTTAGGCCCCCTGGGTACCGTGCTCCTCCAGCACGGAAAAGTTCAACGGGGTGATTATTTTATCTGCGGCAACTCCACAGGTAGAATCAAATCTATTTTCGACGACCAGGGAAAAGTACTCCCTTCGGCTGAAGTTCCGGTACCCGTTGAAATCATGGGCTTTGACAATATCCCCGAAGCCGGTGAATTCTTCCAGGTGACAGAAGATATCGAAAAAGCCCGTAAAGTCGTTGAAAGCAGGAGAGTCCAAGGCAGAGAATCCCGTAGCGACGAAGCCATGGCCGATCAAAAATTGAGCCTCCAATCCCTGTTCCAACGCTTGGCAGAAGAGAAAACACAGGTATTCCCCATCATTATGAAAACCGATAATTTCAGTTCCAGCGAAGTGTTGGAAAGTATTCTGATGAAACACGACAGCGAAAAGATGAAGATAAATATTCTCCATAAAGGCGTGGGTAACATCACTGAAAGCGATATCCTGCTGGCCTCCACTTCAGGCGCCATCATTCTTGCCTTTAACGTCAAAGTCCCACAAAAATTAATGGCCCTGGCCAAACGGGAAAAAGTAGAGATCAAACTGTACAATGTCATCTACCACTTGATCGAAGATATTGCCAAAGCTATCAAAGGCGAAATGGCCCCAGAATATATTGAAACCCGGATCGGAACGGTGGAAGTACTACAAACCTTCAAAATTTCCAAACTGGGAATCATTGCTGGCTGCATCGTGAGAGAAGGGAAAGTTACAGCCAAATCCAAAATCAAGGTGATGCGTAAAAACGACATGCTCTTCGAAGGCGAATTGGAAACCCTGCGCCGCGTCAAAAACGAGGCTTCAGAAGTGAACGCGGGCACGGAATGCGGCATTAAAATTAAAAACTTTAATTCTATAGACGTCGGCGATATGCTGGAAATTTATGAAACAACACTCAAAGTGAACCCGTGATTATAGGAATTATGGTTTTGGATATGCACGCCGAAAGCACACACAGTTTGAAAGATAAACGCCATGTGGTCACCAGCCTACGTGAAAAATTGAAACACCAATTCAATATCTCTATCATCGAAAGCGATTACCAGGACCTGTGGCAAAAAATTCAACTGACCATTGCCATGGTGGCCAATACCAAAACCATAATCGAAAAAACCTTCGCTCAAATCGAGGATTTTGTCGACCTTAATTATCCGGTACGGATCATTTCTATCAACCAGGAGTATATATAAATCATATGGGACAGGTTACATGCCACACCGAGTGGAACGATTCTCCAGTACGTTGAAGCAAAACTTAGCAGAAATTCTGGCCCACCAGATGAACGATCCACACCTGGGTCTCATTTTTATTTCCCAGGTTATTGTCACTCCCGATTTAAAAACAGCCAGGATTTTTATATCAGCCCTCTCCTCCCCCAACGAAAACAACTCCCCTGATGAAAAAAACCATCGGCTGGCCGCATTAACCAAAGCCAAAGGGTTTATAAAACACGAACTGGCCAAACGCATGTTCTTGAAATTTGTCCCGGAGCTGATTTTCTTAAACGATGAATCCAATACATTAAATATAGATAGAAATATGGATAGGATTTGAACGCTGGCGTTTCACGATTGAATAATAATTTAATAAACGATAGATTAAAAAGTGATACTAAAGACACGAAGATGACGGAAAAAAAATAATGAATAGGAAAATGCATGTTAAAAAGCAAATTGCCGAAGTGTTGCGGCGTTCTCAACGAATCGCCATCAGCTCTCATATCCGTCCGGATGCCGATTCAATAGGGAGTGGCTTGGCTCTCTATTTTATCTTGACGGCCATGGGCAAAGAGGTTCATTATTTCAACACGGACAAAGCCCCCTTTCCATTATCCGAGTTGCCCGGTTTTAATGAAATTGAATATGCTCAAATTTACCCCGCCCCCTTCGATGTGGTGGTTTTGGTAGAAGGCGGAACAGAAGAACGGACGGGTATCACGCACCTGGATGCTTATTTTACCATCAATATTGATCATCATGCCACCAGTGTTTACAACTCCACGATCAACTGGGTCGATCCGCGGGCAGCGGCTGTGGGGGAACTGGTATATGAATTGGCCCGCGAACTGGCAGTTCCACTCACCCGGGAAATCGGCTTCAACCTCTATGCGGCTATCTCCTCGGATACAGGCTCCTTTAAATACTCCAACACCACGGCCAAATCCCTTAAAATCGCCTCGGAACTGGTTAAAAAATGTCACTTTGAACCGGTGGAGGTCAGCGAACTGCTCTTTTATTCCAATCACCTGGAAAAAGTCAAGATGATCCAGAAAGTACTGGCCACATTGGAATTACGCATGGACAACCGCATTGCCATCATTCATTTCCAACGCGAATATCTGGACCAACTCTCGCTAAAAGATATCGAAACGGAAGATATTATATCTATCGCCCGTTCCATTCGTGGCGTGGACGTCACCCTGTTTTTTAAAGAAATCGGCGAAAATTACTATCGGGTCTCCATTCGTTCACGGGGCACGATTAATTCCCAATTGGTGGCAAAAGTCTTTAATGGCGGTGGCCACACCCATGCGGCTGGATTCTTCTACACGGGCAAAATCGAAACGGCGAAAAATGAAATCATCGCCTCCATACAACAACAAACCAAATGATACACGGACTGCTACTTATTAATAAACCCATCCATATGACCTCCCATGCCATGGTAGACATGGTAAGACATCTATTTAAAATCAAAAAGGTCGGCCACTTTGGCACGCTGGACCCATTGGCGGAAGGACTATTGCTCCTAGGCATGGGAAACGCCACGAAATTCTTCGACTTTTACATCAAAAAAAGAAAAGTCTACTCCGGCAGCATTTCCTTCGGCTACAGCACGACTACCTACGATACGGAAGGCGAGCCAACCTCGGAAGAACAAGCCATAGACCTTAACTCGATCAATATCGAAGCACTTCTGGCCACTTTCCGGGGGAAACAACTGCAAACCCCGCCGATCTACTCGGCCAAAAAATTCAAGGGCAAACCATTGTATAAATACGCCCGGCAAAATCAAGAGGTGGAAGTCAAACCGGTGACTATCGAAATCTTTTCGCTCACGGGCCATATCATCGACGAGAAAACGCTTGGTTTTCGCGCTGAAACCTCCTCCGGCACCTATATCCGTTCCCTGGCCTATGATATGGGGCAAAAATTAGGGGTTGGCGCCCACTTGCAAAAGCTGAAACGGGAAAGCGTGGGCGAATTTCACCTGGATGCCGCGTTCACGCCGGTGCAATTAGCCCAGCGCCTGGAAGCGGAGGGCATTTCCAGCGTGGTGACCCCAATTGAAGCCCTGCTACCGGAATTTCCCAAGATAATTGTCAATCCGAGTGGTAAAAAAGCGATTTTAAACGGCATGCACCTGATGCCCCGCGATGTCACCAAAATCATGCCGGGCCAAAGCAATGATTATTTCCGCCTCTTCGACGATGAAGGCAAACTCTTGGCTATCGCCCAGAAAGATGCGGTACTGATGCGTTTCAAACCTACGCTTGTTTTCTCCAATTAATTCTCAATTCCTCTGACGTAACGCTCCGTTACAGTTCATTGTGTGCCAGATGCCACATCCATAGGGGTTTTGCCGTTTTATCGGCCCAAACCATCATAACGTAACACTCAAATACATTTTCACCCCAAATCTCTATTCCTCTTTTGATAACGCCATTCGACTACTTTCAACACTGAGGATTCGTATCACATCAATACACTTCTGAAGAAAAAGAACATGGCATTTTTTTATAATAAATTACTGTAAATACTTTATATATAATACTCTTACGATATTTAATAATAATTGGCAAGTACGTTGCTTTATATGGAGGGAGGTTTTCGCCATGAGTAACGATTACGAAACGAGTAATTTTGTTTTGCCGCTTAACGGAATTTTAAGGTCGAACTCATGTAGAAAAACCGATTCACCTATAAAGGAGTATTGGTATGAAAAGAAATCAATGGTTCAAGCATGGGGTTACTTTGATGATCGTAGTGGCCTCGGTTGCCTATTTAAACGCTTTTGTTGTATTTAATGATATCCCACCGGGATTTAAATCCCGCTCGATTCAGGCCATGGAATCGCAGACGATTGAGGGTACTTCCTCTTTCCTGAAATCAAACGCGGATGTTTTCCTGTTGCTAAATGAAGTGGAGATCGGTTATCCCAACAACCTTAATTTTTCCTATGCGCTGTCATTAACGGAATCGGCTATCAGTAAACTGGAACAGGCCAGGGCAAGATACCAGGAAATCATCTCATTGACGCAGGATAGCAGTTATGCAGACGATCGGGTCGAACGGTTACGGCAGTTTAATTATACCCAATTCGCCAGGGATAATAATTTAAACGGTGAGGTTATGAAAGGGTTGCAGAAGTACCTGGTTAAAGGTGACATCGTGGGACTCTATGCCAAAAACATCGCCAACATGAACAACATCCTGCGCTTACTGGGGGAGATCAAAACGCAATTAAACGAGGGAACACCGCCGCCCATCAGTAGCTTTTGGTCGCTCTTGCAACATTATTCCGACGCGATATTGCTGGGCAATTACGCTACTATCGTGTTTAATCATATCTAATCCACCCAAAACGGGGTTAACCGGGAAGTCCGTGTCTCCTGCTTAGACCGGACTTCCCTGGATTCACTGCCAGTGCTTTAAGAGTATCGTAAAAGCATGTGGGAATTATGGGAAGTATGGGAAGTATGGGAGGAATGGGAGGAATGGGAGGAATGGGAATATTTCTGGTTATCCCATGATTCCCATATTTCCCATAATTCTCATACTTCCCATAATTCCCATATTTCCCATAATGATTTAGAGTTTTCGCGTCGCGAAGCCAACTTCCACAAAAAAATT
>CAZCVI010000112.1:0-21765 GCA_964502145.1 uncultured Clostridia bacterium | reverse complement strand
ATGACCGATGGCGGACAATTTTGTCCAACAAGGGACAATGATGAGTGATTTTCAGACGTGGATGACCGATGGCGGACAATTTTGTCCAATTAGGGACAATGATGAGTGATTTTTTGTCGTGGATGACCGATGGCGGACAATTTTGTCCAACCCGGGACAATAATGAGTGATTTTCAGTCGCTGGTGACCATTGGGCGGATTTAGGCAGTTCCCCCCCACTTGAAAAAAGGTCGTGTTAATGGTATCATTCAACATTAAAGCCACACTCTTTTTTCGCGAGGTATTTTGCTATGATCGTTGAACAATTTTTACCCGCTTTTCACTATGGTGATGCCATTGGCAATTCCGCGTATGGGTTCCACCGCTTTCTACTCCATAAAGGCATAGAAAGTCGCATCATCGCCATGACATGTGACCAATGCCTGCTGGAACATGCTGTTCTTTTTGATGAATACTTGAAGAACCCCACCCCCAACTCCTTAAAAATCCTCCACTTTGCTATTCCTTCCGAACTCACAGATTTTTTCCTCCACACCAATGGGAAAAAAGCCATGATTTACCATAATATTACTCCCCCTCACTTCTTCACCGACTTCTCCGACCACCTCGTTCGTTTCACCACCCAGGGCAGAATACACCTCGCCCGTTTAGCCGATTGTTTTGATACCTCAATCGCCGTATCCCATTTTAATGCCCGTGAATTACTCGCACTGAATTTTAAAAACGTGCAGGTCTCACCACTACTCATCAACTTGGAAGACTACGATTGTCCCCATAGCACTGCCTACTACAAATTGCTCGACGATGAACGTAAAAACATTATCTTTGTGGGCCGTATCACCCCCAATAAAAAAATAGAGGATTTAATCAAAGTATTGTTTTTTTATAAAAAATATCTTTCCCCTTCCATCCGTCTTATTGTAGCTGGCAATACCCACACCCTGCCCCGCTATTTTTTTGCCGTGCGTGACCTTGCCTCGCGGTTTTATCTCAGTTCCGAGGATATCTTTTTTACCGGTCATATTCCACTTGCCGAACTATTGTCCGTGTTCCGCTTGGGCGATGTCTTTTTATCCATGAGCGAACATGAAGGTTTTTGTTTGCCTTTGATTGAAAGCAGTTATTTTCAGGTTCCTATAGTCGCATATGATGCCGGTGCTGTTGCCGAGACATTGGCTGGTTCCGGTATCCTCTTCAAAGAAAAACAAATTCCTACTGTGGCCGGACTCGTGGAAAAAGTGCTCTATGATGAACCACTCCGGGAAAAAATGCAAGCGTTCCAACACCAACGGATTCAGAAGTACCGTGAGGATTCAAAACCCGAAAAATTACTCGCCCTGTTGCAGGAGCTATAACGATGTTAAGAATCGGTATAGTCGTACAACGGTACGGTAAAGAAGTAGTTGGTGGCGCGGAAACTCTGGCCCGCGATGTAGCCGAACGATTGAATGCCTCAGGAACCCAGGTTACCGTGTTCACGACCACGGCCAAAGATTATATCACCTGGAAACCCCATTTCCCAACCGGCGATTCTATTCTAAAAGGAGTCGCAATAAAACGTTACGATGTCGCCGAAGAACGAAATATCGAACGTTTTAATGCCTATTCCACTGAATTTTTTAGCCAGGACCCATCCAAACGGGATGAGACCCGTTGGCTTCGCGAACAAGGCCCCTATGTCCCCGATTTACTTGCAGGATTACAACAAGCCCAGGCCGATATTGATGTGTTTATCTTTTTTACTTATTTATATTATACCACTATCGCTGGACTCCAAGCCATAGCCCCTGACAAACCCGCCGTATTATTTCCCACCGCCCATGATGAAGCGCCTATTTATATGAAAGCCATGACCAGTGTCTTTTCCCGTCCCCATGCCCTTTTTTTCCTCACCGGAGCTGAGATGGCATTTGTGCAACGCACCTTCCAGCCCAACAAGATGTGTTGTCTCGTGCGTAGTGGCACCGATATTCGCACCGGAATTTCTCCCCAAGTGTTTCAGCACCAGTATTTGCAATATGCGCCTTATATTTTATATGCCGGACGAATTGAGCGGGGCAAAGGATTAGAACCCGTCTTTGAAGCTTACCGCGAAATGCGCCAAAACCGCCTCGTTGATTTTGTCTTGATTGGGAAACAACTAATGGATATTCCCTCCATTGAAGGTTTAAAGTATGTCGGTTTTGTTTCCGAAGAGGAAAAACTATCCGCCTTTAAAGGTGCCGTATTATCCGTGCAACCCTCACCAGTAGAGAGCCTTTCTATCACCACCCTTGAATCTTTTTCCCAGGAAACACCCGTGCTTGTCAACAAGAAGTGCCATGTCCTATGCGAACACGTCGATATTTCCGGTGGTGGTTTTGCCTATGACAATGTCCAAGAATTTCTGCACCATTTTTATACCCTTTACGATCATCGTAAACTCCGCCAACACATGGGCCGCCAAGGCTTTCTTTATGTCAGCCAGCACTATGCCTGGGACATCGTCATCGCCACCATCAAAAAACAACTTGCCCACCTACAGGTGCCCCAATGACCCACGCCACTCCCACAACTCCCATTCCTCCCATACTTCCCATAATTCCCACAACTCCCATAACTCCCAAAAACTCTTGCCAACACATCAACGAAATCACCGACCTCTGTTCCTCTTGTGGTAATTGCCTCTTTGCCTGCCCCGTGTACAATGCCGAGTTAGAGGAGCCCCTATCCCCCCGGGGCCGCGTGAACCTCATCAAATACCTCCTTGATGGCCGTTTAAAAGCCAGTAGCGCCAGTAAAAAAATGATTTCCCAGTGTGCCTTGTGTGGCAGTTGCGAAAATATCTGCACCAATGGCGTCAAGTTCACCGAGATGATGATTGATTATCGCAATAAAGCCTCCCAGGGCAGTCGGATCCCTTTCTTTAAAAAGATTATCCTCTATTTTTACCAGTCCCTCCTCTTCAAAAAGTTCGCCTGGGTCGTTGATCTTTTCGCTGCAACACCCTTGCGGCGCAAGTTAACTATTCCCCGCCGTCGCAAAGCCAGTATCAGTCTAAAAAAACTCTGTAGTGCTGCCCCCCAACAAGAAGAGTATGACATCCTTTTTTTCCCTGGTTGTGTTACCACCCATTTTTATCCCGCTATAATTGAGAAGTCCGTCGCTTTATTAAGGGAGCATGGCTTTTCCGTTGTGATCCCAGAGGGGTATGTGTGTTGTGGCTTTCCTTACCTTTCCCAGGGCTGGCAGGACAAGTTTGTTTCCTTGCGCCAGACCAACATCGCGCTTTTTTCCCATTTTAAATTCAAGTATCTCGTCGTTCCCTGTGGTACTGGCGCTATGGCCTTTCAAAAGTATTATGAATGGGGACCAAACCAGACGAAACCCTTTGAAATTTTCGAGTTGACCCAGTTCTTTTATACCCATATGAACGACGCCCATATAAAGGAAAACTTTGTTGAGCATAGCGGAGAGAAAGTCACGTGGCATGACCCCTGTCATAATGTAAAAAGCTTGGGACTAGGTGCCGCGCCCAGACATTTTTTAAAACAACTCGGAGAACAATTTGTGGATGACAAATCCGCCTTATGTTGCGGTTTCGCCGGCATCTTTTCAGTGGGCTTTCCGGCAACTTCAAAGAAAATATTGCATAAAAAAGTCGCTAAACTAACAGAACTTGGTGCCCATACCGTGGTGACTGCTTGTCCCGGTTGTTACATGCATCTGCGTGAGAACCTCGACAACAAAGAGGTCAAGTTCTTCACCGATATGTTCTAAACACCAATCACGTTTCATTCATTTTTCCTATCATCAAAGGCTGACCCGGCTCATGGCTCGCTGCCAGTAGTTCATAAAAAATTTCCGATTCTTATGAACCACCGGAGGTGAGCCATGAGCACTATCACATGTCAGGTCCGTCTACTGACGGTATAAATTTCCAATTAACACTTACTCTTTAGCTCTTATCTGAACAGTTGCAGAACCAATTGCGCACTCGCATTGGCTTGAGCCAGAGAAGACATACCCGATTGCAATAATATCTGGTATTTAGTCATGTTGACTACTTCTTCCGCCATATTCGCGTCCATGATTACCGATTCAGCCGCTTGCAAGTTTTGCGATTGCACCTGGATAATTGCGACCGAGTTGATCAAGCGGTTCTGTTGTGCGCCCAGCACACCACGCCAACGAGAAACCGAGGCGATAGCCGTTTGTAATTCTTGCAATACCCAGACTGCTCCCTGACGCGTAGCAATACTGGAAAAACTCATAGACGCACCAATACCACTGGTAAGCCCCATTGAAGTCGTATTCGAACCCCTAGGACCACCAATAGAAATAGTGATATAAGAGGTTAGTTGCGTATCTCCCACGTAGATACTTTTAGCGTATGAATTGCTCACGCTGAAGAGTCGTTCTCCTTTAAAGTTGGCCACTGAAATAACCCGGTTGATTTCATTCAGTATCTGCCGGTATTCAATATTCAGAGTGACTTTTTCGTCCAATCCAACAGTATCCGAGGCCGATTGTTCCGCCAGAGTTACCGCACGGGTCAGCATATCCGTGATTTTACTCAATGCGCCATCCGCGATCTGTACAATAGCTACCCCATCATTCGCGTTACGCACTGCCTGGGATAAGGCCGTATAATCCGCTTTTAAACTTGCGGCAATAGCCAGACCCGCCGCATCATCGCCCGCTTCCGTGATCCGTTTGCCCGATGATAACCGACTCAAAGTCTTGTTTAAGCCCATGTTCGAAAAATAAAGGTTACGTTGTGCATCAACCGATGCTAAGTTGTTTAATACCGAAAAGCTTTGTCCTGACATGTTATTCCTCCATGAATTTTATTTCGCCGGTTCATTTCCGACGGATTCTTTTTTTATTGTTAAACGTAACAACCCTCTGATCATTACGTGTCTATCTTTTTCTTGTGGTTGTTTCATGGTGTTATCCATGATCTATACCCGTTGTTTCCAATATTATCGCACCAAACTGATCGCGGTTTGAATAATTGTATCCGAGGTCGTAATCGTCTTTGAATTCGCTTGATAGCCCCGTTCAAAAACCAGCATCCGGGTGAATTCGGTGGCCATGTCCACATTGGACGATTCCACCGCGCTACCCAACACCGAACCTCTGCCACCAGTATTGGCCGAGCCAATCGCCGGTGTACCTGAACCATTGGTCTCACCATACAAGTTGTGACCCGTGCGAATCAACCCCTTCGGGTTATTAAATTGCGCCACAGCCAGTTGCGCCATCTGTTCTACCTGGCCATTGTCAAAAACACCCTGTAGAATACCGTTCTGGTCCACCAACACCGAGGTCAAATTGCCCGGAGGGTAACCATCTGTATTCGTTGCACTCGTAGTTGACGGAATAGGGTAACCCGTTACCCGGGCCACACCCAGATCATCAACCAGATCCCAGTTCAGAGCCATCGCATTCGCACCATTGGTGAAAACCGGGATATTGATGACCACATCAGCCCCACCCACTATTGTACCCGTGCCATCAAAACTTATCGTACCATTCGCTAGGGGAAAATCAGTTCCCGCTGTACCACCCGTTACATCTGCTCCTGGGATCAACGCCCGGTAGCCCCACGTATCATTCCCGCCCACAGGCGCTTGATGTGTGAATTCCATCGTAATCGTGTGCGCTGCACCCTTCGAATCGTAGATCGTAGTCGAAGCGCTGTAGACCGTACCCACTGCCGAACGTACATCCAGGTTCGAGAAAATCTGGAAAAAAGTACTCGCCGCAGGCGCAGATACCGTGTTCGCTGGCAAACTAATCACAGATAATGCACCAGAAGGGACAATATTATTATTGGCATCCTTGGTCGTATAACCCAACACGTATTTTCCACCCGGGTTGATCAAGCTTCCTTCATCATTGAAGAAAAAGTTTCCCGCACGGGTGTAAAAACGATCTTCCGCTGAATCCCCCACGATAAAAAAGCCGTTTCCTTCCAAGGCCACATTCGTGCCATCGGAAGTCGATTGAATAGATCCCTGGCTAAATATACCGCTGATGGAATTGGAAAAAGTGCCCAGGCCTACTTGCATCGGATTGCCCGCGCCATTCGTAGACACGCCGCCAAACGTCCGGGTCACCAAGTCCTCGAAACTCATTTCCGAGGTTTTAAAACCCACTGTATTAAGATTGGCGAGATTGTTACCTACTATATTCAAAGCGCTCGCGTAAGCAGAAAGACCAGATAAACCTGAGTAGAATGCCGTATTCATGGTAAACCTCCCTAATTTTGAATCACTTCACTAATATTGGCCAGATCAATGGTGACATCCTTCGATTTTAACAGGATCGCAGACCCATCAAATTTAACCGCGTCTACCAGGAAGTTCGAATATTGCGTTATACCTTCCAGTTTTGCACCTGTTCGGGCTTTAACAGTATAAATATAATTGCCGTCTGGTAATGTGTTACCATTGGCATCTTTACCGTCAAATTGAATCTTGTTGACCCCAGCCTTCAATTCATCACCATCCAGTGTCCGTACTACATTACCCGTGCTATCGCTGATAATAATTTCCGATGCCGGGGGAGGATTCTTCAATTCGAACCGTAAATCCAATGGTTTACCACCACTCAGGGAGATTTGATCGCCAGCCACGATTACTCGTTTGCCAATCAGGTTCACCATTTGACTGTTAGTCGCCGCAGTTTGCGTCAACGCCAGTAGTTCGATACCCTTCGCGATGTTTTGCTGTTGTTCCAAGGCTGAAAATTGCGCTAACTGGGAGATGAATTGTGTGTTGTCCATAGGTTCCAAAGGATTCTGGTTCCCCATTTGCGCCACTAACAACTGCATAAACGCATCTTTATCCAGTGAATCTGTACCCTTCTTCGTGGTTGGCGTCGAAGACAAACCGTTGTTTAAGTAACTGACTGTATCAATCATTTTGCTACCTCCGCAATCTTTAAAGCAAGAGCCGTGCCAAAGTCGCAAAAATAAAATGCCAAAGGGTTTATCGCTACTGCATGATAAGCTACGAAAGTCTTTGATATAAATGCTTTAAAGGAATTAAAAAAAAATAAAATAAATATTTTATTCCTGACAATACTCTATAGCAGGAACTTTTTTCCCCCGTTTATCCCCCTGGTCAGGGGAAAATTTTTCCCAGTGCTCGGAAAAATATTTATTTCTTTTCCTGTAGGGTTAAAGGTTTTCCTATTGTTTCCGAAATATAGGTTGTAATCGCGCTGGTGAGTTTAACTGCGGCAGCACGGTTAGTTTTTAATCGAATTTTTAACGGGCAAGGATGCCCAAATTTGTAATCATGGAGGATTAACATGGCAGGACAAGCTTTTTCAGTATTAAACAACTTTTCGTCTCAACAAGCTCAGAAGGATTTGTATTTCACCAACATCGGTTTGAACAAAACCCTGGGTAAATTATCTTCAGGCAAACGTATCGTAGATGCCGGTGATGACGGCGCAGGTTTGGCGATTTCATCCGCATTAAAAGCAGACGGTATGGCTTTGGATCAAGCAGTACGTAATGCAAATGATGGTATTGCTATCATTCAAATTGCAGATGGTGCCTTAAATAAGTTGAGTGACTTATTAATGCGTGCCGTAACCTTGGCAGAACAATCTGCTTCCGATACAGTAGGAACCAACGAGAAAGCCACTTTGAACACGGAGTACCGGGAAATTTTGAACGAGTTAGACCGTGTCGTTTCCGTGGCCAACTTTAAAGGTGAACGACTTTTTAGTATCAGCCAAGCCTTTACCAAGGGCGTGTATGTTGGTGATACCCAGTTCTCATCTTTTATTACCATATCTATTGCTGGTAACGGTGGCGCAGGTACTGCGGCCCTCGGATTGGCAAATTCTGCACGAACCAGTTTTTCCGGGATTTCCACACAACAGAATGCCATCACCACCCTACGGTTATTGAAGACAGCTATCGCTTCCATTTCCAAATGGAGAGGCGCATTAGGTGCCCAGCAGAACAGGTTGATCAATGCGGTGGGTATTATCCAGGTGCAGAGCTTGAATATTAAAGCTGCAGAATCCGCCATTACAGATGCCAACATGGCAGAAGAGATTGTCAATATGACTAAATGGCAAATCTTAATGCAGTCGGGTATGTCTTCATTAGCTCAGGCCAATGCATCGTCACAGATGGTGCTCCAACTCTTGAGGTAATGTCTGAGTTAATGGTTTACCCCTTTAAGATTGTTATAAAAGGGAGGACTAAATGATTGAAACAATATCTGCAAAAGAAAATTTAGTGGTCAATAGAGGGGAAGAGCTTAGCTCTTCCCGCCCTCCCTCTTCTCAGGATGTCATCGGTAATAACGGCGATACACCCGGTCAGGTGGCTGTGGAGGTAGATTTAAGAGCCGAAATTGTTAAAGATGTAGGCAAAAATAGTGAACGAGTCGCTGACTCTCCCAAGTCGGAAAAATCCTTGGAAGAAGATCTCAAAAAGACGATTGACGCGCTGAATGATAAATTGACCCGGTTGGACCGTGAAGTACTCTTCAAAATGGACAAACGGATCAATAAAAATTATATCAGCGTGGTCGATAAACAGTCTAAAGAAGTGATCCGGGAATTTCCGCCCAAAGAGATTCGCACTTTCATTGCTCGATTCGATGAGTTCAATGATATGCTCACGTCTTCGGCGGATGTAAAAAGTATGATTATCAACCTAGAGGTGTAACATGTCAAACGTAAGCTCTTTAAGTGGTGGATCTGCCGGTACGATTACCGGTCAGTTAGATGTAAATTATATTGTTGAGCAGATTATTTATGCCAAGCAGCAACCTATCCGGGACCTGCAAACCTTTGAAACCTTTTACACGGCTAAAAAGGAGGCATTCCAAGAGTTAAACACCAAGGTGTCTTCACTGGAAAGCTCAATCTATAATATGAACAATACAGGATTCAACACCAAGAGCGCGACTCTGACATCGGAGGAATATCTCACTGCTACCGCCAGTACCTCCGCCTCTAATGGTAATTATTCGTTAGTGGTCAAGCAATTGGCCGCTTCCAAATCCTATACATCCGGTGGCGTACCCGATGCGGACACAAAAGGCTTCACAGACGGCAAAGTGACCATTAAAAATTACGACGGTTCGACGGTGCTGGGAGAAGTCGATTTCACTGGCAGTACTCAAAGTCTCAATGGCATAAAAGATGCCATCAATTCAATGGGTTTAGATTTTACTGCCACTGTAATCAACTACGGTACCAGCGCCTCCCCGTCATACAAACTCCAGGTCACCGCGGACAATACCGGGGTGGAAAACGGTTTTGTTATAGAAACCAGCGGGGCAGGTGTTCTGCCCACTTTCACCGAGGCCAGTGCAGCCAAAGATGCGCAAATCTATGTAAACACCGATCCCGCCACCAATCCTACCGCGTATATCAGCCGTAGCTCCAATACCATCTCCGATATCATCAGCGGTGTCACACTTAACCTTAAAAAAGCCGATACCCTTTTAACTGCCCCCACAAAATTAACCGTGGGTTCAGATTCTGCTGTCCTAAAAGAGAATATCCAGACCTTTGTCGACCGCTTTAACGAAGTAATGGACTACCTCAATGCCCAGTTCACCTTCGATGAAGAAAAACAAGCTGCCGGTGTCTTGTCCGGTGAATCAGCCGCCCGCAAAATAAAAGAAGATTTGTTGTCCATGGCTTCCACCCAGGTGCAGGGTCTGTCAGGGAGTAACCAGTACAATAGCTTTTCCGTGGTCGGTCTTGAATTTAACCGCACCGGGAATTTGGAAATCAATGATAGCAAACTTGATGATGTCATCGAAAATCATCTTGATGCCCTGAAGCAAGTTCTAAAGGACGGCGGTTCAACCAGCAATTCCGATATTTCCTATGCAGGTAAAGCGGACAGCACCGTGGCCGGAACCTATGCGGTTCATATCAATACCGTGGCCGAACAAGCCGTGCGCACCGCTATGCAAGCGTTTGAAACACTGACTGCGGCGGAAAATCTAACCATCAAGTATGCTGGCAAAACAATTGATGTGGCCCTATTAAGTGGATGGGGTAGCAGTGACGTGATCGACGCTATTAATACCGCCATGGAAGACAATGATCTGGCTGTAACTGCAAGGCTCAATGCTTCTGGCTTCTTGGAAATTAGTTCCAATGACTACGGATCCACCGTGAATATAGCCGCGTACTCCGATACCGCTGCTGGCGCAGGCACTACAGGTCTGGGCACCAGTACTACCGCCGATTTTGGCGTAGATGTCGCTGGCACCATAGGTGGCTATGCCGCTTCTGGTTCTGGAACCATTCTCACTGGTACTGCCGGTGATTCCAAGGGACTGATTGTCAACGTTACCGCCTCCTCATTGGCAGATCCTCTTAATGGTGATGATAAAGGAACTGTCTCCTTTACCCGCGGCGTCGCTGAATTGTTGCGAGAAAAGATGTACGAAGCCAGTTTTCCGTATTCTGGTTTGCTGTCTAAAAACATCGACTCGTTTGATGAAAAACTGCTGGGTATTACCAACAAGATCAAAGATATCAACAGGAGTCTGGCGTCTGAACAGGAAATCCTGATCATGCAGTTCACCAAGGCCAATGAAGCATTGGCAGAAATGGCCTATATCAAATCTACCTTATCAGGGAAGTAGTAGCTTGGATACCAATAATACCCTGTTTTTAGCCTGAGAAGAGAAGGAAAATTCAATCCCAGTTAGGAGCTTAGCCAATGATCGAAGGAGATGTTTATCTAAAAAACAATGTCGAAGGAATGAATAACGACGAGTTGATCTTATTCATTTACCAGGAAATGCTGAAGATATTGAACCAGGCCGTTTATTTTTTTGAAATGAATGATATTGAAAGCCGCGTCAATGCCATTAATAAAGGAATTGAAGTGGTCAACGCGCTGATGTCTATTTTGAATTACGAACAGGGCGGCGACATCGCTCAACGGTTACGCTCTCTTTATCTCTATTCCATTAAAAAATTATCCACTGCCAATTTTAATAAAGACCCAAAACTGATACTGGAAGTTACGCGGATTTTTAAAGACCTCCATTCCGGTTGGTCGCAAAAAATTGAGAGCGACAGGAAAAGCCGTGTCAGTGTCCCCCTTAAGACCTCTTTTTCTGGTGCAGCCCAGGAATCCGGTGGCAGTTCTGCCAGCAGATTGGAACTCTACGGGTAATTCCCCTAGACCGTATCCATTTTACTCTAAATAAAAATCTATCACCTGATCATCATGAACGAAAATCAAATACTTGAACAGTTGGCCCAACTCTCCCAAAAACTGGATGAAGGAGAAACTCATATTAAAACAAATTCGTGGGATGAAGTCGCAACACTCTTCTCACAAGCTGGTAAAATCCAGGCCTCCATACAAAACCACCAGCCCCCACTCGATACCCTCTGCGCCCGGAACCCCGGATTTAAAAAAGCCTACACGGAGATTAAAACAGTTCTTCTGGAAAAAACAGAGCGCATTATCACCACCATTGAAAAGTGGAAACAAGAACAGGTAGAAAAAATCTCCGACTCTAAAAATACCCTGAACAATATTTCAAAGTTTTATTCTCCCAATCAAACCTCCTACTATTTCGATCGGAAAGAGTAGGGGAGAACCACTAAAAAATAACCAGAAAGAGAAATTATCCCGGGTTAAAGTAGTACTTGCGGATAAATTTCTCCTGTACCGCAAATGACCAGTGTATGTCCTGGATGACCTGTTGGGCTTCCTTCAGATTCCCTGCTTCCAGAGCGTCTACCAATTGCTGATGTTCCGTCATCGAAGACAATTCCCACTCTTTAACCCATAGGGATTGAGATTGAAAATCATACAACCGTTTCTTCAAATTTTCTACCACCTGTTTTAACGTGTTGTTCCCGCTCAGGTCAATATACACATCGTGAAAGGCCAGGTTCTTTTTATTGAATACCAGGAAATTACTTTTATCAATGGCTGTTTGCATCTCCTGGATGAGCTTTTTCATCTTCTCGATGTGTGGTGCTTTCATGTGACCAAACCCTATGGCTAAAGCCGAACTTTCCAACGCCCCAATTACCTGGTAAAAGTCCTTGATCTCCTCAATGGTCAGGCCATTGACATAAATTCCCTTGCGGGGTAATATACTGACAAATCCTTCCATCTCCAATTGAATCAACGCATCCCGTAGTGGTGTTTTGCTGATCCCCAGTTTTCGGCTAGTCGCATCCATGTTGATCACCGAACCGGCCTGTAATTTTTGTTCTCGCATCTGTTCACGAAGATACTCGTACACTTGCTCTTTTAACGATTTCATGTATAAAACGCTCTCTGTTTTCATTCGTCCTGCTCTTTATGCTGATAATGGTGCTAAAATTCTTTATACCATAAACGCGCCATTTATTCAAATGAAAAACACTTTAAAAATCTCTCGCTGTTATTACGTATTTCACCATTCCAGCAATTATTCGCACTAAAAACAAACCTCGAATTCAGCATATACTCTTGACTTTTACTCTTGTATCTGATATATCAGATATATAGAATCCAATGAATAAATAAATGATTTGAGTATATAACAATAGAGTATATTAGGTGAAACGCGTGATAAAGGGAAAAATATTTGATATAAAACGATTTGCCATCCATGATGGTCCGGGGATCCGCACCACCATTTTTTTACAGGGGTGTCCCCTGGATTGCTTCTGGTGCCACAACCCGGAGAGCCGTTCTATGGAACCCCAAGCAGATAACCATGGCGGGACTACCGGTCGAGTTGTCACGGTTCCCGAGGTGATGCGGGAAATTGAGAAAGAGGTTCTTTTTTTTGACGAATCCGGTGGTGGTGTGACCTTCTCAGGCGGTGAACCATTGCTGCAACACGATTTTTTAGCCGCCTTATTGGATGAATGCCGCCAGCGTGATATTCATACTACCCTGGATACTACCGGGTATTGTTCCCCCAGCGTTTTTCAAAATATCATCAATAAAGTCGACCTGTTTTTATATGATTTAAAGATCGTGGATGAAGAGACCCATCGCCGTTACACCGGCGTGTCCAATCGCCTGATAAAAGAAAATCTACGCACCCTGGCAGGTTCAGGGAAAGCAGTGATCATCCGTTTCCCCGTGATCCCAGGTTTTACTGACGGCGAAGAAAATATCGCGGCAATAGGGGCTTTAATCACGGAATTGCGCACCCTTCAACAGATCGACCTCCTACCATATCACCGGACTGCGGAAGCAAAATACCGACGTTTGAACCTGGAGTACCGGATGGCCGGTGTAAAACCTCCCAGCCCCGAACATATGGATAAAGTTAAAAAACTGTTTGAAAAATATACCCATCATGTCTATATTAATAAGGAGTAAACACAATGAATCCCAGAATAAAAGAGCTAAGAGTACACAGTCTACAGGCCGAGAACCGGATTTGCCCGGAACGGGCGCGCTTGATCACTGAATTTTATAAAAGCCCCGCAGCCAGGGAATTATCCGTTCCCATGAAACGTGCCTTGGCATTCAAATACCTGCTGGAACACAAAACCATTTGCATCCAAACGGATGAATTGATCGTGGGAGAGCGAGGCAGCCAACCCAAAGCGGTTCCTACTTACCCTGAAATATGCATTCATTCCAGAGCTGATTTAGAAAAGCTGGACTCCCGCGAAAAAATCCCTTACAGGGTGGATGCCGAGACGGTCGCATTATACGAAAAGGAAATTATTCCCTATTGGCAGGATAAAAGTATCCGGGACCGAATCTTCCGTGAGATGGCCCCAGAATGGAAAGCGGCCTATGAGGCGGGCGTGTTCACCGAGTTCCAAGAACAGCGTGCGCCAGGACACACGGTGGCCGGCGATAAACTATTCAAAAAGGGATTTTTGGACAAAATTGCCGAGATTCAAGACCAATTAAACCACCTCGACTTTTACACCGATCCCGATGCCCTAGCCAAAAAAGAGCAGTTGTCCGCTATGGCAGTGGCCGCAGAAGCGCTGATCCTGTTTGCCCGCCGTTACGCATCAGCATTGCACGATTTAGCAACCAAAGAAGCGGACCCGCAACGTCACCAGGAACTGGTGGAAATGGCAGACATCTGCCAACATGTGCCCGCCTATGCCCCGCGTAACTTTTATGAAGCACTCCAATACTACTGGTTTGTTCACCTCGGCGTGATCACGGAACTCAATCCCTGGGATTCCTTTAGCCCCGGTCGCCTGGACCAACATCTCTATCCCTTTTACCAAAAAGAAATAGCAGAGGGCACCCTGACCGATGAACGGGCCAAGGAACTGCTGCAAGCGTTCTGGATTAAATTCAACAACCATCCTGCCCCACCCAAAATGGGGGTCACGGCCAAGGAGAGCGGCACCTATACGGATTTTTGTACCATTAATATTGGCGGTCTTAAAGCCGATGGTGCCGATGGTGTGAATGATCTCTCTTATATGCTTCTGGATGTTATTGAAGAGATGCGTTTGTTGCAGCCCAGTTCCATGATCCAGGTCAGCAAGAAGAACCCCGATCGCTTGATCAAGCGTGCGGTTCATATTTTAAAAACCGGTTATGGTCAGCCCTCTATTTTTAATACCGATGCCATTATTCAAGAACTGACGCGCCAGGGAAAATCAATCGAAGACGCCCGGCGGGGCGGTGCTTCCGGTTGCGTGGAAAGCGGTGCGTTTGGCACGGAATGTTATATTCTGACAGGCTATTTTAACTTGCCAAAAATATTGGAAATCACCCTGAATAACGGCACGGACCCCCGGACAGGCAAAAAAATTGGCATTGAAACGGGCACTGTGTCCCAGTTTGAAACGTTCGAACAATTGATGGTCGCATTGGAACGGCAGCTCAACTATTTTGTCGATATTAAAATCAGGGGTAATAATATCATCTCCTCTATTTATGCCCAGTACATGCCCGCGCCTTTTTTGTCGTTGCAAATCGACGATTGTATAACCAATGGCAGGGATTACACCAATGGTGGGGCCAGGTACAATACCCGTTATATCCAGGGCGTTGGTATTGGCACCATTACCGATTCTCTAACCGCCATCAAATACCACGTTTTCAACAGAAAAACAGTGACCATGGATCACTTCATGGAAGTTTTAAAAGCAGATTTTGTCGGTCACGAAGAGTTACGCGAGCAATTGCTTCGCTACACCCCCAAATACGGCAATGATGACGATTATGCCGATGAGATAATGCAGCACGTGTTTGACATGTTTTTCCGCGCCGTCGATGACCGTCCCGCCACTGTGAATGCTAAACATCATATTCTGATGTTGCCCACCACCAGTCATGTTTATTTTGGCAGTGTGATTGGGGCTTTACCCGATGGCCGGAAAGCAAAAAAACCCGTCTCGGAAGGCATCTCGCCAGTGCAAGGCGCAGATAGAAACGGTCCCACCTCGGTAATTAAATCGGCGGCTAAAATGGATCATATTAAAACCGGCGGCACACTGCTCAATCAGAAATTCACCCCGCAAATATTTAAAGACGAGGCAGGTATTAACCGTTTGGTTCATTTGGTGCGTTCTTATTTTAAATTGGATGGTCATCATATGCAGTTTAATGTGATCGATGTTGAGACCCTGCGCAAAGCCAAGGTCGCCCCCGAAGAGTACCGCAACCTCATTGTCCGTGTGGCCGGTTACAGCGATTATTTTGTCGATCTCACCGAAGATCTGCAAGATGAAATCATCCAGCGCACGGAACACCAGACACTTTAACCTGGATTTGCTATCATTTTTAAAAACTACCCGGGATAATCGGGACATGCTGGATAAAAATAAAAGGTTTTGGCCGGTCCAGTAAGTCCAGTAAGTCAAGTAAGTCCAGATAGTCGAGTCGTTCCTGAAACTTGATATTGAATCCAAGTTAAATAACACTATTGCCAAAAGTTCAACAGTCCAGTAAAATAGAATACGTTAAAATATATTATCATTGATAAGGAGTCCTCTATGAAGCGAATGGTTTGTTTACATTTATTTTTACTGGTTATTTTATCGGTGGCGCCGTGGCTTTTAGTCGCCAGTCCTGTTGAGTCCGGCAAGAATCCGGCGCAACTCACCTTGGAGCGTATTTTCACTTCCGAAGAATTTAACATCCCCCATTTCGGTCCGGCCCGCTGGCTGAAACATATAAGCGGCTACACTACCCTGGAACCCACTACCTGCAAAACCAGCGATGGCAAAGAAATGACGGGTGGCATGGATATTATCCGCTATGATCCTGCGGTAAACAAGCGGTCTATCGAAGTCCCTGCCTCGTTGTTAATCCCGGTGGGTCAAACAACACCGTTAAAAATTGAAGACTACTACTGGTCCGATAATGGCCAATGGTTGCTGGTTTTCACCAATACCAAACGAGTGTGGCGCCGCAATACACGTGGCGATTATTGGGTTTTGAATCGGAAGAACGGGCAATTGTGGCAATTGGGCTGCAATTTGGAAGCCTCTAGCCTGATGTTTGCCAAATTCTCACCGCATCACAACCGCGTGGCCTACGTGTCAAAAAACAATCTCTACGTGCAAAACCTGGGAGATACACCGGCAACACGGCACATCCAACAACTCACCACGGATGGTTCCACTACTATTATCAATGGGACTTTCGACTGGGTATATGAAGAAGAATTCGACATGCGTGATGGTTTTCGTTGGAGTCCTGACGGGAAATATCTGGCTTATTGGCAGTTGGATGCAGCGGGGATTCACGACTTTTATTTGATCAACAACACCGATACCCTCTACCCGCAGATTATCCCTGTGCAGTATCCCAAGGTCGGCACTGTTAATTCCGCCTGCAAGGTAGGGGTGGTGGCCACAGTGGGTGGCCAAACAAAATGGTTCGATTTACCGGGAAATTCCCGCGATTTTTATATCCCCCGCATGGATTGGGCGGCCAATTCTGATGAAATTGTGTTCCAACGCCTCAATCGCTTGCAAAATACCAATCAGGTCATGCTGGGAAATATTCAAACCGGCCTGTCTACCACCATTTTCACTGATAAGGATGAGGCTTGGCTGGATGTGGACGATAATTTCCAATGGCTGGAGCAGGGAAAATACTTTACCTGGATCAGTGAACGGGATGGATGGCGTCATATTTATGTTGTTTCCCGTGATGGGCAGCAGGTTCGTCTGGTCACTCCCGGTGCCTATGATGTGGACAAGGTATTAAGCATTGATGCCAAAGGTGGTCACGTGTATTACATTGCGTCCCCGGAGAATCCGCTGCAACGGTACCTGTACCGCGTGCGTCTTGATGGTAGTGGCAAGGCAGAACGGCTTACTCCGCAAAATCTTCCTGGTACCCACTCGTACCAGCTCAGTGCAGATTTGCAATTTGCCATCCATCAATACTCCTCCATCAGCAAGCCAGGCCGAACCGACTTGGTGCGTCTCCCCGGTCACACTGTCTTGAGATCACTGGTAGATACAGCCCCGGTAGAGGCCAAACTGAACGCACTGGCCCAGCAACCAGTGGAATTTTTCCGCGTGGATATTGGCGATGGCGTGCTTTTGGATGCGATGTGTATGAAACCTGCCGATTTTGACCCCGCTAAGAAGTATCCCGTGCTTTTTTATGTATATGGCGAACCCCAAGGGCAGACAGTAAAGGACGCCTGGGGTAGTGATAGTTATCTGTGGCACATGATGCTCACCCAGCAGGGGTATTTGGTGATGAGCGTGGATAATCGGGGTACGAATTCCCCCCGTGGGCGCGCGTGGCGGAAAAGTATTTATCGGCAAATTGGTATTCTCGCCTCTGCCGACCAAGCAGCGGCAGTTCAAGCCATTATTAAGAACCGGCCCTATGTCGACCCCAACCGCATTGGCATCTGGGGTTGGAGCGGTGGCGGCACTATGACTCTCAATGCCCTGTTCCGCTACCCCCATCTCTATCGCACCGGTATGTCCATTGCCTCTGTTCCCGACCAACTTCTCTATGACTCGGTCTACCAGGAACGCTTCATGGGCCTGCCAGATGATAATAAGGACGGTTTTAAGAACGGTTCCCCCATCCATTTTGCCAGTCAACTGAAAGGAAACCTGCTCATTGTTCATGGCACTGGTGACGATAATGTTCATTATCAAGGCGCTGAACGATTGATCAATGAATTGATTGCAACGGATAAACACTTCACCATGATGGCTTACCCCAACCGTTCCCACGGCATCTATGAAGGGAAAAATACCACCCTTCACTTGTTCAGACTGCTGACCCGTTACTTGCACGAGAATTTGCCTGCCGGGCCTCTGCAACAATAACTGGCAAGCGAAGACCCTGAAATTGCTGTAGATTATTTGGACAATATGGACTAAGTGGACTATGTGGACCTAAAGCAAACGCTTTTTTATGTCCACATAGTCCACGGATTTATTTTCCCTGTTACTTTGAATCTGGATCGGTTTGGGAACCGCTATCCAAAGGATAGTTTGCCGCAGCAGGTAAAACTGTCGGGTCGTTGGAACTACCGTTCAGTGCGGGTGGAATATCGGTAACTTGTGTCGGTTCCACCGTGGCTGGTGTGACCGGGGGAGGTGTCGGGGTGGTATTTCCCGTAGAACTCTTGGGCCGTTGTGGTGCCTGGTTCTTTTTATCGTTGAATACCAGGTAGGAAAGGGCAATCAGAATGATACCCATAAGGCAGACTATACCGGAAACCCTGTTTACTGAGGTCAGCAGGTGATTCACTACTTGCAGGGCGAGTTCTCCACTTTTATCGAAGAGCACCTCTTTCAGAGGAAAATGGAAATGAAATTCAGAGTAACCTGTTGGACCAAAACCCATGCCATATTGCATCATTTGCACGGAAAAGCGTGAGAGTCCATAGGTCAAGCCGCCACCGATTAATGTAGCGTAACCCATCCAGCGCACGACACCAGCACCGGAAGAAGCGCCGATCAGCGAAGCCAAACCGATGATAATGGCAGGAATCAAGAAAAGCAGGTAGGTCACCGATATCACCAGTCGTGCGATATCCAGGCCACTATCATTGAAGAAATGTTTGCTTCTCACATTGAACATATTAACCGTGTCGGGAATTTCCGAGACCTCTTTTTCCCATTTTTGGCGGACAATTTCCAATGCTTTTTCTGGGTCCGGGGGTTGGCAGGGGGGTAAATCTTGCTCGTATTTTCCTTGTAAAACCGCGTCCGCCCATTTTTGCACATCACTTTCCGTGCAGGGGGGTAATTTTTTAATAACTTGGAGCATGTAGGCATCCAGGTCTTTGTGAACCAGTGCGGCTTTTAATGGTCTCATATTTAACAAAACCGGTTGTGGGCGCATTTCGCCCCGCAGTATTTTGCCAATAGAATCCAGGGAGCTGGTTAATTCAATTTTTAACCAGTTCATGACCCCGATTTTTTCCAACATTTCTCTGGGTGTCGTATTCACATCCGCCATGGCCCGGAGCCAGATGCGTGTATTTTCATCTTCGATCACGCCTTCCTGGTCTACAGCCGCCAGGGTCTCGTCCATTATAGCGGGAATTTTAGTGATAATTTCCTTGGGGAGGTCTGAAAGAAATTCCGATGAAACCACCGCCCGTGTTAGTCCCACAGCCCAGATCATCCCGATCAAAACCGGGATGCCAATAAACACGATAATAAATATACCCATGAATTTTCGAAAGCCACTCATCTTAGTGCTCCTTTTTTAGTCTAATTTTTCTTTTTTCGTCCAAATTAATTCTTGTCACATTTTGTTTAACGTCTTTTATAACGAATTACATTAAGAAAAGTTCCATTCTTTAAAAAATTGCACCAGGTATTGTTCCATGAATCTGTGCCGTTCTTCCGCCAATTTTTTGGCTGTTTCTGTGTTCATCAGGTCTTTTAGGAGCAGCAGTTTTTCGTAGAAGTGGTTGATTGTGGGGCCCGTGCTTTTTTTATAGGCCGCGAAATTTTCGTGCCATTCAGCGGGGATGTCCGGGTTATAGATTTCTCTTTTTTTAAAGCCGCCGTAAGCAAAGGTGCGGGCAATACCTACCGCGCCGATAGCATCCAGGCGGTCGGCGTCCTGTACCACCTGGCCTTCCAGCGTTTCCATCCGTCTCGTTTGAATAGTTCCCGCGCCTTTAAAGGAGATGTCCCGTACAATGGCGCACACATGCGCCACCGTGTCCTCGGGCACGGACAAGTCAGTTACCCATTGGCGGACCATCCGTGGTGCTACTGTTTCGTCTCCATCAAAAAATTTAAAATCGCCGATATCGTGAAGCAGAGCCGCCAGTTCCACGATAAACTGGTCTGCGTTCTCCTTTTTTGCGATATGTAGCGCCAGTTTCACCACGCGGTAAATGTGCCACCAGTCGTGCCCGGAACCTTCGCCGGACAGTTGTAAATGAACATATTCCCTGGTTTTGGTGATAACTGTGTCCTTATCCATGCCGGGTTTTATTATCCCAGTTCTATCAGTTCATAATCCGCGTTGCCGTAGTCCAGTTGGCGGGCGTACTCGATTTGGACTTTATAGGGGATATCGTATGCCATTTGCGACAGTTTTTTTCCCGCGTATTTTTCCACCAGGTCCAACGAGGCCGCGTCTACAGCCACTGGGTCTAAAGAGATCAGCACGCCAATATCCGCTGTGATTTTTTTGGTCAAACCCATGCAGTCGCAGTCTTTGGTGATCCGGTTAAGGAAATTGATATAGAGACCTTTCCCTTTTTTTGTTTCCGTTACCCCCATGGCGTGTTCCACGATTTTTTCTTGGATATTATCGTAGGTTTCGCCCCAGTTATAATTCACCGCGTCGAAACGGCATACAGCCAGACATTCGCCGCAGCCGATGCAGATATTTTCGTTAATCTCGGCTTTCTCGTTTTGCCAGGAAATTGCATTTACCGGGCACCATTTCAAACATTGGCCGCAGGCCGTGCATTTGTCTTTCTTGATGGCGGGTTGTGCTGTGGAGTGTTGGGCTAATTTCCCTTTGCGACTGGAGCAACCCATGCCCAGGTTCTTTAAGGCCGCGCCAAACCCCGCGACCAAGTGACCGGTAAAATGGGAAACGAGCACCAGCGCTTGGGCTTTGACAATAGAAGAGGCAATACCCACTTTTTGATACCGATTGCCGGGTATTTTTACCTCGATTTCATCATCGCCAAACAGACCATCGCCCATAATGATGGGCATACCGGTAGCCTCGTGGGTGAAACCGTGTTCATAGGCAAATTCGATGTGGTCCACGGCGTTGGTGCGTCTGCCGCGGTACAGGGTAGATGTCTCGGTAAGAAAGGGGATACCTTTGGCTTGTTTGATTAATTGGCCGAGCATTTTAAAATAAAGTGGGCGAACGTAGCCCTTGGTGTTTTCTTCGCCGAAGTGGGTTTTGATAGCTACCATATCTTTTGGTTCTACAAAGGAAAAACAATTTTGTTGCTGGAGGGCTTTTTCCAGTCTGGCGCAGACCGCGCCGTCATCTTCATTGTCTGTCATTTTAATAAAAAAAACTTTTTCTTTCATTGCACAACCTCCTTTAGGTATAGCTGTAAATAAATGCCATTTATTTCTTGTGAGAAGATTTATTATAGCATATAGGCAACTCTATGAAAATAGGGGCGGGTGTCCTAAATCCACCGCCAAATTTTGTACAACCTTATTCAGACCGATTTTCGTCAATTGTTCGCGTTTATTTGGTTGAATTTTAGCAGCATCGGGTTTGACTACCCTTTTTTTCACAACCTTTTCTTGAAAACAAGGCGAACAAGACGCAAAAAAAAGACAAAGCACACACTTATCCCTTTGCTGGGCAATGCCACTTTCTTCATTATCGCCGTT
>CAZCVI010000111.1:0-22191 GCA_964502145.1 uncultured Clostridia bacterium | reverse complement strand
GCGGGCGAGACCATCAGGAAAAGGGGGAAAACTAGGCTCAGTTGTCTAATTAGGGATACAAAGAGGTGATGTTGCCTGGAAAAATGATGATTCAGGGTGGCAAAGAGGCAAAGTAGATTGGAAAAATGATGATTCAGGGTGGCAAAGAGGCAAAGTAGACTGGAAAAATGATGAAATTGGGTGGCAAAGAGGCAAAGTCGTCTGGAAAAATGATGAGTCAGGGAGGAAAAGAGGCAAAGTGGTCTGGAAAAATGATGAGTCAGAGTGGCAAAGAGGCAAAGTGGATTGGAAAAGAGGTAAAATAAGAAAAATAAACGTCAAACATGGTGTCTGAACCGTGATGCGTGGGATTAAAGGATGACCAGGATAAAAAAAAGGAAAAATCCTGGGCACCCTGCCAATATAACCAAAGCTGCCCTCACCAATGGATGAGTATTCATGAAAAATTTCTGTGGATACATAATATATACCACTGTCTTTAAGAATATATTATATGGACCACTCCTTTTTTTCTCGCATGGGCAATAAAGGAATGCGTCCCGAAGTGCCGATATACTGCTGGAGCCGCTCAGCCATAATTTCATTGAGCATTTTAAAGAACGAGATGAAATTACTTTTCCCGGCTCCATTCGCACCAATCAGAACATTCAGGTTGTGCAACTCAATAGCCATCGTTTTGATGGACTTAAACCCATTCAGAGTTACCCGTTTAAGCACAGTCACAATCGTACCTCCTCTACTTGCAAGCTTACCAGATTTGAGCGACTTAAGCGGTTAAAAACCCTGCTAACGTGGCAGTCAGCAAAGTAGCTAAACCACCTCCCAGAACGGATTTTAATCCCAGCGCGGCAATATCTTTTTTCCGATGCGGCGCCATCGGAGCAATCCCACCCAATTGAATGGCAATGGAAGAGAAATTGGCAAAACCACATAATGCAAAGGTCGCCATACGAATACCTTTTTCAGTCATGGCACCACTCTTGATCAGAGTCGTCAAGTCAATATAAGCCACAAACTCATTCAACACAACCTTAGTGCCAAAAAGCCCACCGAAATTCATTGCATCCTGCACTGGCACACCAATACCAATCGCAATATACTTCAACAACCATCCCAAAATCAACTGCATAGATAAGGGATAACCAATCAGACTACCTACTGCCCCTAAAAGAAAATTGAACATGGCAATAAAGGCAATAAAAACAATCAGCATACCACCGACATTTAAAGCCAATTGCAAACCATCTGATGCACCAGTAGCGGCAGCTTCAATGACATTGGAAGCATCTCTGGGCACTTCTACTTTTACCGTGCCCATTGTTTTGGGTACTTCCGTTTCCGGCATCAGGATTTTGGCAATCACAATGGAAGCGGGTGCAGCCATCACGGAGGCAGTGATCAAATGCACGGCAAATTTTCCCTGGGCTGCAGCAATAGAAATCCCCTGGGCTTGCGACAGGGCAATACCCAACATCTGCACATAACTGGCCATCACACCACCAGCAACTGTGGCCATACCACCAATCATAATCGTCAATAACTCGGATTGGGTCATGGTACCAATAAAAGGCCGCACCAACATGGGGGCTTCGGTCTGACCTATAAAAATATTGGCGGTGTTGGAAAGTGATTCGGCACCACTAACACCTAAAAGCCGCGCCATGAACCACGCCATGCCTTTGACAATCAATTGCAATATACCGAGATAATACAAGACAGCGGTTAAAGAAGCAAAAAAGATGATGGTGGGCAATACCTGAAAAGCAAAAAAGAACCCCATACTGTCAGGTTGTCCAGGACCTGCTCCCAGTCCACTAAATACAAATTTCGAGCCCACTGCAATAAAATCCAATATTTTTATAACGACTGTGCCAAAAAACTCGATACATACCTTGGGCCACCCCAAAGGAGCAAACCAGCTCCCCATAGTCTGACCATGAAATATAAAAATGGCAAACACAATCTGTATGGCTAACCCAATCCCTACTAACCGCCAACTGATCTTCCGCTTGTTGTTGGAAAAAACAAATGCAATGGTAATAAGCACTAAAATACCTAACAAACCTCTCAAAAGCGATGTAAAATCCATGTTCACCTGCCTCGTTTATGATCTTCTGCCAGACGTCTACCGCCGGACTGTTTCTAAAATTTACCAGTTAATCAAATTACTATTTTACGAAAATAACTTTTCGGTGCTTTCATACGCATCCAGAACTTGACGGACATAATTGCGTTTTTCCAGATAACTACCGGGAAAGAAACTTCGTTTAAACCCGTAAGCAACCAAGTTCTTTAATTCTTTGGTGCCAATATCAAAGGTTTCCACGGCTTTGAGGATTTCATCGGTGACGGTAGTGTTGGAAACGAGGCGGTTGTCGGTGCAAAAAGTAAGGGAAAGACCGGCTTCACGCATCTTCTGGAAACTATGCTGCTTTAAATCTTTAAACTCGGGGATGGTCTGCATGTTGGAGGTCAAACAGACTTCAAGGGTGACACGTCGGTCAGCGATAAAGTGGGCCAAGCTGTCAACATACTTTTGGCGATCTTTGATATCATTATCATAGATCATCTCGGTATTAAAAAGATGCACGCCATGACCGATACGGTCGGCGTTTAACTCGGTAATGGCTTGAAAAATACTTTCGGGTCCAAAGGCTTCGCCAGCATGAACGGTTTTGTTCAGGAAGTTTTTATGGGCCAACGCGTAAGCGGGTTTATGGTCTACTGCGGGGTAACCGCGTTCCATGCCTGCGAGATCAAAACCCACGATAGGCATGTGGTAGCGGTCCCGAGCTTCGACGGATGCTTTGACCAGCTCTTGTGAGGCGAGGGAAAAAATCCACTTCCGCTCGGAATGTTTATGAACATCCAGTAACGCGTCGAAATATTCGGAGAAGCCATAGTCAAACATACGCATGGCACACACAATGATACCATAATGAAAGGGCACCTGTTCGCCTGATTTTACTTTTTTGGTCGCGTTGTATTCGTTTTGGGCGCGTTGGAACCCCTGGTTGACTACTTTTAATACGCTGATAATGCCCATGTGCTTGTGTTGGTGCAATTGCGGGGCAAAACGCACCTCGATATAACGTACCCCCTCGGCGATATTATCTTGGGCCAGTTCATAAGCGACCCGCTCCAATGCGGTTTCACGTTGCAGCACAGCGCAGGTGTAGCCAAAACCTTGCAAATACTCGCCCAGATCATTGTATTTATCCTTGAACACTTTCTCCTTTAATTCTTTCTCAGTATAAGCTGGCAGTGGCACATCACACTCCTGGGCCAACTCGATCAAAGTGGATAGCCGTAAAGAACCATCCAGATGGAGGTGCAAATCGGATTTAGGAATCTTTTCGATAAACTCGCGATTGATATTCATCTTGTTTTTACTCCTTCGATAAGTTTTGCAATATTGGGCTTGCTCTGCATAATTTCTGCGGGGGTCAAGCCATTTACTTCGTGGGGAAACACCAGCCATTTATCGGTTTTATACAGATAATAATCCGGTTCCCGGTCGGTTTTGTTGTTGGCGGGTTTGAAATAAGGAATGGCGATACGAACATCGTGGGGCATATTTTTGCGTGTCATCAATTTTAAATTGTCCAGTACTGCGGCGACACTTAACCCGGTATCGTAAACATCATCGACGATCAGTAGGGAGTCTTCGGCGTTAATACTTCTGACAATATAGCCGAGACCATGGACTAAAATTTGTTTTGAACGCTCATTAATACCAATATAGGAGGATGTACGGATAGCAATATTGTCGGTTTTGACACCGAAATAATCGAGCAACTCCTGCACTGCAATACCTACGGGTGTCCCGCCACGCCAAATACCAACGATAAACTGGGGACGAAAGCCGCTTTCAAAAATCTTGATCCCCAGGCGAATGGAATCTTCCAACAACTCTTCAGCACTAATATACTTTTTCTCAACCATGCCATACTCCTTTATTATCTTCTACTATTAATAATGCTTATTGACTCTTTATAAAAACATCTTTCCCTAAAAAAGCAATGGCCAATTTCTTGATACGGGTGATACCGCGTTCTTTTAATTCTGTTTCGTACTTTTTTTCCTCGATTTGGGCCACGGCTGCTTTCAGGGCTGAATCCACTGTTTCATTGATCTCTGGGTCCACGGATTTAAATTCGATCACATAACCGATTCTGGTGATATCTTTGGGGATAATCATGATGTCGTATCTACCATAACCGGATTCACGATTGGACCTGACTTCATGAGTATTGGTAATCCAAATGAGCAGACCAGCGACCAGGGCGTGATACACTTTCTCCGGTTCATTGCCAAAATCATGGTAGCTAAAGACTGCTAACACGATCTGTTTTAACATTTTCTCGAAGATAGGGATATCACCATCAATGAGTGCCTTGAGCATGATCTCCAATTTCTTGTTTGCAATTTTATCTGAAAAATAACGGGAAATAATGCTGATATAGGTGATCTTTACCTCTTTATTGGGAATAGAGAGGGTATAAACCATTTTCCCGGAAAACTCGTCTTGCCGTTTAGCAGTCTGTTTGAGATATCCCCCCATTAATAGGAACCCCCATAACGAGTTCTCATCAGAACGAATATCTTTAAGCACGATATTTTCATCAGTGGTTTTTTCTATGGACTCACCACGGATGAGCTGTTCCAATTCTTCCCGGAGTTCCTTGCTGCCATTGGAGAGCAAGGTGTTCACAATCTGATTGTCCGAGGTATTGATCCAGTAAGGTACTAATTCTTTTTCCTCGTTGTTTAAAAAATTGATAATAGACCAAGGATTGTAAATGACCTTGTTCCCGAAGCGATACCCGTTATACCATACCTGCACTTGGTCTAGCATGTCGCTGACTCCAAAATCCTCCAGCATGGCTTTGATTTCTGTTTCGGTAAACCCAAAATAGTCGCTGAACTTTTGGGACAAAAGAGTATATACACCGGGGTTGTTAAAACCGGAGAAGATGGATTCTTTGGCAATACGCATAATGCCAGTAACGACACCTTTTTCCAGGTATTGGTCGGTGTCTTTTAAACCTCCATTCAGGAAGTTGTGCATAAACAATATAATGTCCTCATAATAGTCATACTCAAACCCGACGTGGACTGGCGCATCGTATTCGTCGATTAAAACAACGGCCCGTTTATTGTAAAAACGGGTTAAATAAATAAGCAGATTCTCCAGGCTGCTTTCATCTTCCACACTATTTCCTTTTGTATCCAAGATGGTTTGGAAATAATTCCGTTCGTAGGCATCCAGTAATGGACTTTCAAGCAGATAACGATGGCGGAGGTATTCCTGGCGGAGCAGTTGTTTTATTTTAAGCTTGCAAGATTCCCAGGTTTTTTCTTTGATGCCCCTGAAGGATATAAAAATAACCGGATGTTTCCCCATTTTATTCAGGTACTCTGGGCCAGCCTGGGATATGGCCAGGGAGGCGAATAAATTTTTATTGTCCTTGGGTTCAGTTTCTGCGGTTGAAAGGGATGAATCGGTGTCCGGGGACCACGTGGTGGGACAACAATCAAAAAAATGTCCGAGCATGGAAATGTTGAGCGTTTTTCCGAAACGACGGGGGCGGGGCAGGAGAAGGATATTATCGCCACTGTCCAGAACTTCTTTGATAAACAGGGTTTTATCGACGTAATAATAATCCCCTGTGATCATATCTTTAAAATCCGAGACACCGATGGGCAATTTTTTATTTTTCATTTGTTTTTACCTGTGTTTATTATACCATATGCAAAAAGGAGTGGCAATAAATGGCAGGAACAGACAAAGAAAAGACATGGAAAAGACAAGGAAATTATATTTTCTTAACAATTCATCTTTACTCGCTGTTCTGTCCGGGGATGCGGCGTTCGGAAATGGATTGGCGGATCATATGGGAAAGGATACCGGTGGAAACGGCGCTGTGTCCTTCGGGGATGATGATGTCGGCGTACCGGCGACTGGGTTGCACAAATGCGATATGCATGGGTTTAACTGTTTCGAGATACTGGTTGATCACCGAATCCATGCTGCGTTTCCGTTCTTTCATATCGCGTTTTAATCGGCGGATGAAGCGGAGGTCACTATCGGTGTTCACAAAGATACGTACATCCATCATATCCCGCAATGATTCCTCTAAAAAGATTAAAATACCATCCACGATAATCACTGGGGCAGGTTTGACAACAACACCCACTTTACGTCGGGAATGGGTGGTGAAATCGTAGAGGGGCATTTCAATTTCGCGGCCCGCGCACAGTTCTTGTAGATGATGGACCAGTAACTCTGTTTCGAGTGAATCGGGATGATCGTAGTTGATCTTTTCGCGTTCCCAGAATTCGAGGTGGGCATTGGCTTTATAATAACTGTCGTGGGGAATCACGACGACGTGGATATTGCCCAGTTCTTTGATGATCTCGTTGGTAATGGTGGTTTTGCCTGAGCCGCTACCACCGGCTACGCCAATAATAAATGGTTTGTGGTTTATCATGTTCAAAATGGTTCACCTTTTGCTAAAAGTATCACGTATTCACTGCTGGAAGGGTTATTTTAACTCTAAACGCGCGGAATAACATTTCCTGCATACGGAGACATACTTGTCATTGCCGCCGATTTCAATTTGTGCGCCCTCGTTCACGGGGTGACCGTCCTTGTATTTGATGAGCATGGTGGCTTTTTTGGGACAGTGCCAGCATACGGCTTTGATCTCCTCAATCTTATCGGCAAAAAGGAGCAATGCCTCGCTACCTTCGAATAAGCGATTGCGGTAATCGTTCTTCAAACCGTACACGATCACAGGGATATGCAATTTATCAACGACATGGGTCAAGGTGATGACCTGTTGGCGTGTTAAAAATTGTCCTTCATCAACGAGCACGCAATCGGGATGGGCATCCGCTATAATGGCATACATATCGATCCGGGAGTCGCAGATAATGGCTTCCTTTTGAAAGCCCATGCGCGAGGTGATCTTACCTTTGCCATATCGGTCATCAATGGCAGGGGTTAATAACAACGCATGCTTGTTTTGTTCCTCGTAATTGTGCGCGATCTTTAAAATCTCTGTGGATTTTCCTGCATTCATAGTTGAGTATCTAAAATAAAGTTGTGCCATTTATTATTCACCTTTTGTCCGGGGTTTATTGTCCCGGATTATTTTTACACGTTGTTCTTTAATGGAAGCGGTGATAGTGCCTTTGCTCTTAATATAATCGAGCAGAATTTGTGCGACTGTTTCCGTGCTCGTGACTGACCGAATAATTACCTTATCGAGATTGTAATGTTTGGTGAGTTCAAAATCATTAAACGCCACGGAATAGATGGTTTTAGCCAACAGCTTTTTTCCATTGGGGAGAACGCAATCTACAGCGACTACTTTCCCCTGGTTATCGAGTTTAATCGAATATTTCAAACCGGACACTTGTAAATCTATGCCATGGGTCAAGCGGCATCGTTCTAAAAGGAAAGGTTGTATCGCTTCGCCTTTAATAAAAACGGTGATCACCTTGTTTTTATTGGCAAAGGGGTAGAGTGCCATAATATTCTCCCGGTAAAGTGGGCCGGGGCCGGGAACAAACGCACCTATTTGTTGGGCCCGATGGGGATAAAACGCGATGTCAGCACGGCAGCTAATACGAATCGCATCTGCAATGAGGTTCCCCGCTGTGGTGGAACACATATCCGTCTCATCTCCGGCTGATATTTCGACCTTTGTTTTACCGATCTCTATCAAACTGGGGGTGGGCACCATTATCGCGTAAGCTCTAACTTTGCCCACGCCGACACAGGCATCTGTTTGTATTTTTAGATAATCCATCACTGTTTGGGCGAGTGTCACTTCGAGCGATTTGCCTGGATCCTGGTGGTCGAATTTGTAGGTCAGAGTCATATAATCATTCATGCCTACCAGATATGTTTTTGTTTCATCCAGTCGTTTCCCGTTTAGGTCGCGGATATCAATATCTGTCACTTTGAAGTCCGGGGTATATTTAACCGTATAACTGATACCGGATATTTTAATATCCAGGGTTTTATAGCGTTCAAAATCGGAGCGGAGTAGCGAGCGGATTTCCTCGGGTGTCATTTTAATACAGATCACGCGGTTTCCAAAGGGATTGAGTGTATAGATATCTTTGACAGTGACTTTTTTACCGAGCTTGGAAGCTCGGATACCACCGGAATTGTGAAACGCGATATCCAAGTGATGGGAGATTCTGATACTGTCAGTGACTAGGTGGCCCAGTTCGTAGTTGCCGTACAAAGAACGGGACAAGGTGCCCACGACGGAATCAAGCACAGGATTATCATTGAATGTGGCTACCATTTTTTCCATTTCGGGAATGCCTTCTTTAATGGTTTTTACTTCGATCAGTGAACCGCTTTTTTGAATGACCTTACCGTTTTTAACTATCAGTTCAATGCGTCCCAGAAATTGTCCTTGGCCGCCAGCTTGTGTGATTAATACGCCGTTGTATGTTTTGGGTTCTAAAATTGTGGTGTGGCTATGACCGCCGACAATGAGGTCGAGTTCGCCCATCTGGTTTGACAACACGACATCGTCTTCCATGCCCATATGGGAAAGCAACACAAACACCTGATTATCTTTGCGTAAAGAGCGGAACGTTTTGGCGGTTTCTATCGGGTCGGAGAAAATTAGTCCTTTCAGGTTTTGCGGGTGACTGCTGGGGATACCTGTCTCTCTGGATACTTCAACCACTCCGAGCACGGCGATTTTTATACCGTTTTTTGTGGTTAGGATTTTAAAAGGGTCGGGTTGCGGTAACGCGTCGGTATTCATTTTAACATTGGCGCAGATGATGGCGTAGTTTGCTTGGCGCATGAAGTTGTTCAGTACTTGTTGTCCGTAATCGAATTCGTGGTTACCCAGAGTCAGTACATCCAGGGCCATCATGTTCATGAGTAAACGCACTGGTTCGCCTTTTGGTTCAGCCATGTCCACCACGGGGTTACCGCTGAAATTATCGCCGCCGTTCAAGAAGAAAACATGTTCATTCTTTTTCCGTTCTTCGGCGACATACCAAGCTATTTTCGGCAGGCTTTCGATTTTGGCGTGGGCGTCGTTATAATGAAAGATAATGATCCGGGTTTCATCTGCGGGAGAAGTAGCGGGAGAATCTTGGGCTGCCAGGAAGAATGGACCATTGGCAGTGAAAGAGAGTGTCACCGCAATCAGGAGTAAAAAAATGCCAATAAAACCCAACCGTTTATTTATTTTTTGAGTGCTCATAAACTGCCTCCATTGTTCTTGGTGTTCTTTTTAAGCTTGTTATGCTTGATTTTTGGGTGGTTTTGGTGCGCGACGTTTTGGATCAGTAATTGTTGGTTTTCAGATAAAGCGCCTTCCAGGTCCAGTGTATTGCCTCTGGCGTCCGTAACTCTTTTTTCCCCTTCCCGTGTAGCCTGTTCGGCTTGTCGTGAATATTTTAAGAGCGCGTCTTTAACCCGGGCGCCCACAAAAACCTCAACTTCGGTACCATTGATCGTGATATTCATGAATTATCCTTTAACTCAGTCTGATGTTTCTGTTCTGACACAGTCTATTATTATAAATGACCCTCCGGTAAAAGTCAAAGGAAAAAAGTATCTATTCCGTTTTTAACCAGTAAGAATCTACGATAAAGTGGCCGACGTCTTATTTAATGCGAAGGGAAATCGTGTCTACAACACCCACAGATTACGCAAATTTTCTTTTAATCCAAGTAATCCTTTTAATCTGCGTAATCTGTGGTTTTCTTTTTTCTTTTATCTTTTATTCTCGTTCCCACACTGGCAGGATATTATCTTTCAGCCAGTACCAGATGGGTTTACAGATGATGTTCTCATAATTTTTAGGAGCGCCGATATCGGCATGTCCGAAGTTAGGTAACAGAAGCCGGGTAATATCGGCATTCTTAAAGAAGGCGAGGTTGTCCTCGGCATAAACGCCAAAACCTAAGCCGGCTTGCAAGGAAAAAATGGGGGCTTTAAATTTTGCGAGCTTATTGGTGAAGGTTCTTGCCCCGGCAAACCCACAAATATAATCGCGTATCAGGGCAATGGGTTCATAATCGTTCATTTGCATGGCAAATCGAAACAGCAAATCCTCATCAACATAAAAAAGTCCTTCGCTCATATTGCCTGCGGCATAGGTATAACCGGGGGCTTCGGCAACTGGGGGATCATTGGGCGTGGTAAGCATATAGAGGTAAAATTCGCGGTTGCTGAACCCAGGCGCAAAAGGACTGGCACCTTCGGGATCAAAACGATACAAGCTGGTAGTGGCTTTTAAAAAAGTATAGGACTGATTATCATAATACTGCCCGCTTTCCAATAAGGATTGAAAGCCAGCACACGTTTCGGTAAACATTTCTTGGATGGGCGAGTTATAATAGAGAGTACCATCCCAGAACACAGCACCGGCATAGGCGTTAGGTTTCTCGTTGACTGCGGCGATGCTTAATATAGCACCCAGGGAAAGTCCACCGACGACAGGGCGAGAAAAATGCACGCGGGCAATCTGTTTGCGCAAATACTCGATGTCTTCTAAATAGGTGGCAATGCCCCAGTTGGCCATAGGGGAACAATCATGGCTGTCGCAATAACCGGAAACTATTCCGTTGCTGCGTGGGGAGTAGCCGTACACATCAATTCCTTTGAGCGCGAGAAAAGTAGCCAAAGATGAACCGTCTGGTCCCAACATATATATATCAAAATTGGAACCGCCTCCAGGCAAAAGCATAAATGCACCTTTTAACCGGCTAACAGGCAAGGGTTTAAGATGTTTGTCCAGTTTCACTACCCGGTGCAGGGTGAAACGGTTCAATTCATTGTGTCCGGCTTGCACGACGGTTTGGTATTTGCCTAAGCCAAGGGTTTCATTGATCTCTGCGGTCTGACTCACAACTTTATACGTGGTGGCAGAGAGGGAAAAAATCATACAAAAAACCAAAACAACGAATACAATCACTTGCTTCATTTTACTCCTCCTTTGTTTTTACCTTTGTTTTTACAGTTTTAATAAAAAAACAAAGAGTTTATTTTATCGCAGAAGGGGCTATTTAGGCAAGCAAAAAAATTTGGAACGATTTTGATCCTATTTTGCAACATCAGTTATAATCTCCTTTTTTTGTTTATATTAATATATATATGTCATTAAAATGAATAATGAATGAAAAGGAGGAAAATAAGATGAAACAACGATTTTTAATTGTAGGAATGAGTTTGGTATTGCTGTTATGGTTGATACCTATTCCCATTCATGGTCAGGATGAATGTACTGGTCCATCGTCACCATTTCCTATTCCAGAGGATTTAAGTGAATACTGCACCAATGATTTCATCCATGATCTGAGTATCACACCCTGGGACACGACGACGTACTTGTCCCCGGATATCCGTGCAGGTTACACTTGGACTGATTCACCAGCGGATGATCTGCCCCGGTTCTTCTTTTATAAGAATAGTTCCGGTCAATATTGTTACTATACCCCGCTCTTCTCGCGGTTTCTTAATTCAAGTGGCGGTATTGTATGTCCCAACACTCCTGCTACAGGACCCGCATCGGTTTCTTTTTCTTACAAGCCAGCCACGACTGCCATGGATGCCTATAATGCGGCTCCGTGGGTTCCGATTGACACCTATACGATGCTAATACCAACTGGCCCGGGCGTATTGTTTCCCAATGATTGGCATACCCAGAGTTATCCGGTGTGCTGGAAACAACCGCCCACGGTGAAATTCCCGGTGAAATTTATCTTGAAAGCACAGGTGAATTGGGGCAGCGAAGACCCCTCATTATTGACGGATAATATCGCTTACAGTTACTACGATCTCACGCCTATCAAACATGATGCGCAAATTGCTTTTTCCATGGACCTTTCAGGCAGTATGAGAGGTTCCAAAATGGCCATGGCAAAAGCAAAAGCCCAGTTGTTTGTGACACTGATAGAAGATAATCAATACCTTGGAGTGTATGGTTTCGCCACGGATAATCCTGCCAATACAGGTTTTTATGGCACGTATACGGGCACAGACAATGCGAGTCACACAGAAAACCTTGTGGAAACAACGCAAATATATCAGATGACCAAAATTACCGGCGCACTGCAACGGATTGATGCTTCCAATAAAATTAACCTCCTGTCTAACAATGGATTTGGTTGTACTCCGATAGGACAAGGATTATTGAGGGCGAAAACGGGCATTGATAATACGCTGGTTCCAGGAAGTATTCCACCATCAAAAGCTATTGTGCTCTTCAGTGATGGTTTGCAGAATGTCCCGCCCTTTGTTCATGAAACACCAACGCATACTTGTGAGAATAATACGGCCCACGTGAATATTGATGCGGCAAAAACCTTTGCTGATAATAATATCCCTATTTATTCCATCTATTTCGGCCTTGAATCGGGATGGGGTTATGATTTTATGAATACTGTCAAAGAACAAACAGGCGGCAAATATGTGTACGGGGCAGCCACGGAATTAGAATTGGCAGAAGTATATTATTCGATCCGCGGCATGGTGGATGATATGATCTACCTGGATAAAAAAGGCGAAACATCGGCCAATGAACCATGGCCACAATTTGAAGTTAATTTCGATAACGCCGTCTCAGTAGCCACAGTTTCTGCAGCCTGGCCTTTAGGAAACAATGAAACCCGGCTTACAGTAGATCGACGCCAAAAAGGCGAGTCGCAGTGGATTCCCAATTCATACCAAAATCCTCCCACTGCAAGGGTGGCTACGCCCAACTCTTTTGAAGTATACCGCTTTGCGCCGGGTGCTAACACCACCTGGGAGTTCCGCGTGCGTCAACTGTCCCCACGAGAAGGAAATATTAAATATGTGGCCGCTGTTTTTGCCAATGTAGCGGAAGCACAAATCCGCGCGTCAATGGATGATCAACACTTTGCCGCAGGCAAACCTCTGCCACTTTATGTGGACCTCTATTCGGGCGGGTATCCGATTCCGGGTGCTAAAGTAACCGCTTATGTCGACATTCCTACGCGTGCTTTTAGTTCCACATTACGCAAGTATATTACCAAATTCTCTGCTTCCACCACTCGACCTGCCAAGGATGATCATCGGGCATTAACGTTGGCACCGCAACTTCAAAAATTTCTTAAACAAGATGTGGGTTCCGATAACCTCTATCCCGTTCACGATCTCGCTTTAACCATGAAAGATAACGGGGTTGCAGCGGACAAGTTAGCGGGAGATGGTCGTTTCTCTGTGATTCTGCCCGCAGATCAAACACGGGTGGCAGGCGTCTACAAAGTGACTTTTGTAGCGGAAGGAAGACTGGATTCAGGGAAACCCTTTAAACGGGTAACCATTCTTTCAACCGTGTGTAATGTTGGCCCAGTAGACCGGGCGAAAAGTCTTGTAGAAGTAGTCCGTGTAGGAGATAGTGTAGATAAATATGCGGTTAAAATATTTCCCACTGATAAATTTGGCAATGCCGCGTTTCCGGGGAGCAGTCGTTTGATTACTGTTGCCTCCCGTAATGGCGAGTTGCAAGGAGATATCGTTGACAATCAGGATTCCAGTTTTGTCCAAGAGGTAAAATCACGCGACGGGAAAGTTCCGCTGGTAGATGTCATGGTCGGGGGTATTGTGCTGGGAGTGACAGAGCCTGTTAAAACGTTTAAGCGTCATGAATGGAGTTTTCATGCTGGTGTGGCTGTGCCGTTAGGGACATTTAAAAATATCGCGAAGAAAGGAACCTGTCTGGGTTTGGATTATGCGTATCGGTTCACGCCTCATTTGGCAGTGCGCTGGGAAGCGGGACTCAATAATTTTAAGAACTCGGCGCTAATACCCAAATATTTAACGTTAACCCACGGTAATGTCTATCTCCAGTATCGCTTTGACGCGGGGAATATAGTGCCTTACATTGAAGCGGGCAGTGGCTATTATAAAATGAAAAATGGCAACAGTGCAGCCGGGTTTACGGGTGGCGTAGGTTTGCAGTTTGAACTGACAAACAGTCTCAATTTGGATGTTAATGTACATGGACACCGGGTCGGAGGAAATCTTGATTTAAGTTTTATCCGCTTACTGGGTGGAATTATAATAAAATTTTAATAGGAGGAAAGCATGCTTTTTCAAAAACAATCATTCTTTAAATTAAACCAGTGGAAGTTTTTTCCTGTTGTCTTGGTAGTGTTGTGTTGTTTGTATTTAATGTCGCAACCGGTATGGGCGGTTAATTATACCGTATTTGGCCAGGCCGCGGCAGTCACGTCGAAAGATGCGGCGGATCAAAAGATTCTTGTTGCGGATTTAAGATGCATGGGATTGCCTTATATGCGGGTCAGTGCGTTTAACCGTGGGACGGGTGAGTTATTGGGCTCGACAGACACGGGGAAGAACGGGCAGTACACGATTAAATTCACCGCGCCTGCGGCCATTAATATTGATCTGCGTGTTTATAATACGATAAATGGGGGTTCCAGTCAATTCGCGGAAGCGCGCACGGGAATTAATTACATTGATAGTATTGGCACTTACGTCCAGAAAAAAGTTATTGTCATCAGCGATGAATTCTGGGTATACGGAGATGCAGGATTTTGTAATATTCCTGGTGTGGGAATACTTTTTACCAGTGTCGGATTGGTAGAAATCCCTTATATCAATCAAAACCCAGCGCAATCCACAGCCGGTTTAGCAGATTTCCCTGCTGTTGTAGGTGTTCCTGGGATTAAAGACGGAGTAGCGCGGGCGGCAGAATTGGGTATTTCACCATTTGCCAAAGCTCCTTTTAGCGGACGCTTATTAATATTTGGAGATTTTGGTTTACCCAGTATCACTAGTTGTCCCCTGGCTAAAATCGATTATTATCGAGTGACAATCACTAAACATGGCACCACGGATAGTTTTATCTTAATGGACCCGCTTTCAAAAACAAAAACAGTGGTACAAACTATGCCTGTTTTAAAGGTCACCAATACGACCGAGGCTTTGGGGCCTTTTAATGGAACGACTTTTGGTGGTACTACTGTAGATGGGCTTTATCAGGTCAATAAAAACTCTGCCGGGGCAATCTCTTCCACCTTTTACAGTTTCCCTGATTTGCGTCTCAATTGGAATACAGGTAGTTTAAATGGGCTTTATGAAATTACGTTTCAATATTACCAGAAAATAGGGGGTAGTACAGCCAGTCCGGTAGTACAAGCGATAAACAGCTCCTGTTTTGTGACTACGCCACCCTCTGGAACGCTGAATGGTGCGCTTCATAAGTTAGTACTCCGCGTTAATAATGACCCATTGACCGTACAATTCAACCATATCTATCTGAAGAATAAAATTAACGGCACTTATTTCCAAGGCGAAGGTGTTGTGCCGAGTGATGGTCCGATTGGTTCAGCTTATGATTACAATGGTGTGGGATTATGCGACATTATCGCGTTGAAAAACAAGTACAAGATTGAAATTAACTTTACAGCGCATCATGCCGGTGGTTTTATGAAGAATTACTCTTTAAACGCTACCAATAATTCGGGCACACAAACGATCAACTTTACCGATCAGAATTTTGGCACATTGGTTACTTGGCCGGGCACTTCAATTATAGGGACTGCCGTAGTAAATCCGGTTGCGTTTGCCGCTGATTGTGGATACCTCTTCACCCTGAGTGCGTGGAGTCGATTACAGAATGGCTACAATTACATCCAATGGGCGCAACCGTGGAGAACGTATTACGTCAGGCCGATTCTGTAAAAAGTAATATGAGAACATAAAAATAAGGTAACAGGTCAGGCTATGTTTTAGGAATACAAACATGGCATGACCTGTTACTAATATTATTCACTGGGACTATTTGCGTTTTCCTTCTTTCCGGGAAGCACGGGGTCTATCTCTCTAATTTTTTTATTCCCTGGATTTATTTCAGCCTGGACATAATCGGCAATATTTCTGGTCTCTTGGCAAAAGCCGATACCCAGCAGGATAATTTTTTTTGACTTCAATAGATACTGTTCATAATAGCTCTTATCATTGATCTGCTGGAGGGCTTTTTCTGCACTACTCATTTTAAATTCCAATATATATATATAATGGTCTGTCTCTATCACCATATCCATTCGTCCACGATTGCTGAAGTGTTCCGGCCTTACTTTTCCCAGGGCCTGTTTCAGAACCAGATAAAACACCAGATGATAATACTTTTCCACATCCCCGGTTACAAGTGGATAAGGAATAGCAGCCAGGAAAGATTTCATCTGGTCAATAAAGAGGTTGATATTATTTTTTTCAAGGGATTTCTGGATATCCATACTCAGACTTTCAGAAACATTCTGCCGCTGACCTGAGAACTCCTCCAATAGATTATTGAGGAATGCAGTCTCCACCTCCCGGTTAGGGTAGGATAGAAAATACTTTTGCCCCTCCATTCTTTTGATAGTCAAATAACCGGTCTGAAAAAGCAATAAGTTTGTATCAATATTAGTGATATCGAATCTATCAAAGAATTGCTCGTTCACTTCCATTTCTTCCCATCCCCTGACGTCAATCTCCCCTTTTCTTGCCATTTTTGCTAGAAAAGTGGGTGTACCGGTGGCGAACCAAAAAGACTTAAATTTTTTCGCATAGAAAAAATGCGTGATTGAAATAGGATTATATACAAAGGTTTCCCCATCCCATGAATATCCATTATAATATTCTTTCAGGTTTTTAAATAATTCTTCCCGCGAATAATCAGGAACCGTGGCGGCATATTCCCGGATATAGTCAGCGAAATAGCATTCAATTTCCTCCGTAGTATAGCCCAATAATTTCACGAAATCTCCGTTAAACGTGATATCCACCAGATGATTCAGATCACTGAAAATAGATAAACGACTGAATCTTGAAACCCCGGTCATAAAAAGGAACTTGATACTCTCTTGCTGACCCTTAAGTACAGAATAAAGATTTTTAAGTATTTTTCTGTGTTCTTCGGCTTTTTTTAATTTGTCCATATAATCGGTAATCGGTTTATCGTATTCATCAATCAGGATAACAATGGGCTTATCTATAGCCAATTTAAGGATTAAATCGCGGAATTGTTTGCTGATACTATTCCCCTCCAACAAAATTCCATGTTCCGCTGCAATTCCCCCCAAAGTATTGAACAAGGCCTTTTTTAAACCCAGTTCAACATAGTCGACATTCAGAAAGTCCAAGTGTATCACGGTGTACTTCTCCCACTGGATACGATCATAAATCCAATACCCCTTGAAGAGCTCTTGGTGACCTAAAAAAATCTCTTTCAAAGTGGAAACCAGCAATGATTTCCCAAATCGTCGCGGGCGGGATAAAAAAAACGCCCCCCCCTGCTCCACTATATTATATATATAGTGGGTTTTATCCACATAGAGATAATTCTCCCTGATCAATCGCGAAAATGTCGAGATACTGAGCGGTAACTTCTTCTTTTCTGCCATGTTCGGTTACTCCATACCGGGAACCATTACCAGTCCACCGGTATTTTTAAAGATACCACTCCGAGATAAAAAAGTCAACCAGAAAGAGTCCAAAAATGATCCCCACGAATTGTCCCGAATCAAGATAATAACTGCTTCTGCTTCGATAAATTCGTGTTCATTCGTGGGCAAAAAATCTTTTTTTAATTGAGATTCTTGGCTTAACTCGCTTGTTTTAGTTTATCCGCACGTTTGCGCACGTGGATATCCAGATGTTTTTTGCGCATCCGCAGGTTTTGCGGCGTGACTTCTAAAAGTTCGTCATCTTCGATGTATTCCAAGGCTTGCTCAATAGTGAATTGCCGGGGAGGAGTCAAACGAACAGCATCATCGGAACCGGCGGCACGCATGTTGGTTAATTTTTTGGTCTTGCACACATTGACCACCAAATCATTGTCCTTGCTGTGCTCACCGACTATCATCCCAGCATAAACAGGAACACCGGAACCAATAAAGAAAAAACCACGCTCTTGCAAATTGAAAATACCATAGGCGACAGAAGTACCGGGTTCTAACGCGATAAGCACTCCCTTGGTTTTACGGGTTAATTCTCCTTTGTAAGGCTCGTAGCCATGGAAACTGTGATTGAGTATGCCGGTGCCATGGGTAGAGGTGAGGAAATCATTTCTAAAACCAATCAAACTGCGCGACGGAATCACAAACTCTAAACGGGTATAACCACCTGAACCATTGGTCATATTAATTAATTCACCCTTGCGAATCCCAAACATCTCAATGACAACGCCACAATACTCCTCGGCCACATCTATGATCGCCAGTTCCATAGGCTCACACTTCACATCTTCTATATACTTGAAGATGACCTCGGGCTTGGAAACCTGAAACTCAAATCCTTCGCGTCTCATATTTTCAATAAGAATGGAAAGTTGCAATGCACCTCGGGCTTTTACTTTATAAGCGCCTTTGCTTTCCGTTTCTTCCACGCGGAGACTGACATTGGTCAGCAATTCTTTTTGCAAACGATCCCACACGTGCCGTGAAGTGACATACTTTCCTTCATTGCCTGCGAATGGACTGTCATTCACCACAAAGGTAATAGCAAGGGTTGGTTCATCAATAAAAATAGTGGGCAAGGCCACAGGATATTCCTTGGTCGCAATCGTATCGCCCACATCAATGATATCAATACCCGCAATGCTCACGATGTCTCCCGCAGTGGCGGAAAGGACACTATCTTTTTTCAAGCCAGTATAGGTGAACAGTTTCGAAATCTTGTATATTTTTTGTTCCCCGGATTGTTTGATAATCACGACTTCTTGACCTTGTTTAATCGTGCCGTTATGAATTTTCCCAGTGCCCATTTTGCCCAGATAGTTGTCGTAGCTAATCGCGGAGGTTAGGAATTGCATGGGGCTGTCCAGATCGCCTTCCGGTTCTTTAACATGTTTGATGATCGTGTCGAACAGTGGGATCAGGTCGTTGTTCGTGTCTTCCACTTCGTAGCGGGCAATTCCTTCTTTCGCCGAAGCATAAATCACGGGAAATTCCAATTGGGAATCGCTGGCATTGAGTTCCACGAAAAGATCAAAGACCGCATCCAATACCTCGTGTGGTCTGGCATTGGGTCGGTCTATTTTATTGATGACCACGATTGGATTGAGTCCTTGTTCCAGGGATTTTTTCAACACGTACTTCGTTTGCGGCATAGGGCCTTCAAAGGCGTCGACCAGGAGAAGCACCGCATCAACCATTTTCATGATCCGTTGCACTTCACCCCCAAAATCAGCGTGTCCTGGAGTGTCGACGATATTGATCTTATAATCTTTATAATATAAGGCCGCGTTCTTGGAAAAAATAGTAATCCCCCGTTCCCGTTCAATGTCATTGGAATCCATGATACGTTCCGCGACTTTTTGGTTGTCGCGAAAGGCGCCGGTTTGTCTCAGAGCCGCGTCAATCAATGTCGTTTTGCCATGGTCAACATGGGCAATAATCGCTATATTTTTAAGTTTTTTCATTTTTATACTATTCCTCCATTAGGTTCCGATTGGTAACTGCTCCTTCCCCAAGTTAGAATGGTTTTTTTTAAGATAAGGATAAAGTCTTGCATTGCCAATTAAAGTATAAGAAGATATTATACCATACTTTTGGTTTTTTGCAAAAAATACCGTGGGGATATTTAAATCAGGTGATATTGACAGAAAAGGGGTTGTGCTGTTAAAATCTATTATTATTATGGAGTTGCTTTGAAACGTAAGTACCCGATTATTGTCGTTCTGATTCTTTCGCTTTCTTTTTGCCATATCCAAAAGGAGCCGGGAAAGGTCTATGACCTGCGCGGCAAAATAGTGCAACTGACCAAACATCTGGTAGGTTTATCCTATCAATTGGGTGGCGAAGATATTGATGGTTTTGATTGTAGTGGTCTGGTATATTACGTGTATGGTTGTTTTGGAATCACTGTGCCGCACGCGGCTAAAAAACAAGCGAAACTAAAAAATAAAGTCACGCTCAAACATGCGCGACCTGGGGATATCGTGGTTTTTAAAATAAGGCGTTCCTATCACACGGGAATCTATATAGGAAAAGACACGTTCATCCACGCCCCGAAAATAAACAGCCCGGTCCGCCAAGAACTCTTGAAAAACTATTGGAAAAACCACCTGGAATCGGTCATCCAACTCATCAAAGAATAAAACCGCCCCACTAATTTCACGAATTTACACGAATTAAAAGACAGTGACCATTTTTATGCGAGTCAATTCGGGTGAATTCGGGAAATTCGTGGGCACGGGTTACTTACTTTTTATAAATACATCTTTGCCTAAAAAGGCAATAGCCAGTTTTTTAATACGGGTGATGCCCCGTTCTTGTATTTCGGTTTCGTATTTATTCGTTTCAATTTGTGCTAGGGCCGCTTCCAGTGCAGCTTCTACCGTTTCATTATTATCTTGGTCCACTGTTTTGAACTCGATCACATAACCGATCTTGGAAACATCCTTGGGAATAATCATAATATCATATCGACCGTACCCGGATTCGCGGTTGGAACGAACTTCATGGGTGTTGGATATCCAAATCAACAGACCTGCTACCAGGGCATGGTAGACTTTCTCCGGTGCTTTGCCAAAATCGTGGTAACTAAATACCGCCAGCACGATTTGTTTTAACATTTTTTCAAAGAGTTGGATGTCGCCTTCAATCAGGGCTTTGAGCATGATCTCCAGTGTCTCGTTCTCTATTTTAGTGGAAAAATAACGTTCAATAATACCAGTATAGGACAACCTGACCTCTTTATTTGGGATGGAAAGGGTATAATACATTTTACCCGACACATCGTCTTGTCTCTCGTCGGTTTGTTTCAGGTATCCCCCCATTAATAGGAAGCTCCACAATAAATCTTCGCGCCGGGTGACATCTTTTAAGATGATATTTTCATCGATTGCTTTTTCTATAGAATCACCACGGACGAGTTGTTCTAATTCTTTGCGGAGTTCCGTGCCGCCTTTGGATAGCAAAAAATCCACCATTTGGTTATCGGATGTATTAATCCAATAAGGCTTTAATTTCTTTTCCTCGTCGTTTAGGAAATTGATAATGGACCATGGATTGTAAATAATATTACCGCCAAAGAGGTAGCCGTTATACCACAACTGCACCTGTTCAAGTTTATCTATCACCTGGAAATCTTCCAACATGATTCTTATTTCTGTTTCCGTGAAGCCAAAACAGTCGCTAAATTTTTTTGCCAGCAGTGTATACACTCCTGGATTATTAAAACCGGAAAAAATAGATTCTTTGGTAATGCGCATAATTCCCGTTACAATTCCTTTTTCCAGGTATTGGTCGGTGTCTTTCAGAGCACCACCCAGGAAGTTGCGTATAAAATGAATGACCTTTTCATAATACCCAAACGTAAAACCGGCAAGTGCCGGGGCATCGTACTCATCAATCAAAATAACCGCGCGTTTCCCATAAAACCTGGATAAGAAAACAAGCAGTTTTTTCAAACTGCTTTCATAGTTCGTTTGGGTTCCTTTTAAGGCGATGATGTTTTTATAATACTCTTTTTCTACCGGTTTCATGAGGGGGCTATCAAGCAGGTAATCATGTTTTAAATATTCTTCTTGGACCAGTTCTTTTATCTTATTCAAACAAGATATCCAGGTTTCGTTCTTGACATCTCTGAGGGATAAAAAAATAACCGGGAATTGGCCCATTTTGTCCAGGTATTTTTGGCCAGTTCCTTGTATGGCCAGCCCATCGAATAAGTACGAATAGTTATGGAGGGGTTGCGTTCCCTGCGCCCCTTGCAATGGGACGGGCAATTCTGCATCCGGTGACCATGTGATTGGACAGCAGGTATAAAAATAGGCCAGCATGGATATATTGAGGGTTTTCCCGAATCTCCGTGGGCGGGGAATAAGCAGAATCTTATCACCGCAATCAATGATTTCTTTGATAAACAGGGTCTTATCCACGTAATAATAATCTCCTGTCACCATATCTTTAAAATCTGCTACGCCGATGGGTAGTTTTCTCATTTTCATCTGTTTTCACCTGTGGGTATTATAACACAGTCAAAAATCATTGGCAAATTACTAAAAGTCAACGGTTTGAAGAAGAAAGCGAGAGGTGGGTAAATTTTTTTCTTCGTCTACATATTTAGTTGCTACTGACTGACCTGGGTCATTGGGATTTCAATGGCAAGCTGTTTTATTTCTTCGATTGGCATATCGGTTACAGAAGCGATAAAATTAA
>CAZCVI010000110.1:11161-22463 GCA_964502145.1 uncultured Clostridia bacterium | reverse complement strand
CAAATGATATTGTTCAAGGGACAAATGATATTGTTCAAGGGACAAATGATATTGTCCAAGGGACAAATGATATTGTTCAAGGGACAAATGATATTGTTCAAAGGACAAATGATATTGTACCTGAGAAAAATGATTTTTACCGGGGACAAACGTATCTTACGGGGAAAATAAGGCATTGCGCAAGAAAAAAAAGCATTGTGAACGGCAATTGGCACCAATTCCAAAATTAAAGGACATTTTAATCCTGATTACAGGTTTCGACTGGTTTTCCAAGGAATAAAATTCTCTTTGTAACGAGGATGGAATTCCCTCTGGAAATTAAAAGGAGAATTGCTGAGAAATGCACGTCTGAATTCACCGAAACCCATATCAAGGCAATAACGGAGCTATTACTGTGGTTAAAAGAAAAATTATAAATATCGTACAACGCTACGGCGAAAGATTACGGGAAAAAGGGATTACGGTCCATAAACTAATACTGTTCGGCTCTTATGCGGCAAATACAGAGCGACTTGATAGTGATATCGATATCGCCGTGGTTTCCCGAGATTTCGGTATTGATCGTTTTTACGAGCGGGCAATGCTGATCAAAATTGCCTTTTATGTTGATGCCCGAATCGAACCGCACCCCATAGGTTTACAAGAGTTTAACGAAGACAACTGGCAAACCATCATACACGAAATCAAATCCAAAGGAATCGAAATTGCGGCGTAAGAAAAAAATGGGGACGGTTCGTGGAAAAAAATGGTGCGAAAAATGGGGACCGTTCGTGGGAATGCGGGAATGTTTGCCTACCTGTTCCCTGAAGTTCCAATTTCCCCTGCATCATTCCCACATTCCCACGCACCGTGCGGTTGTTTCCGATACCCAAAGCCCCTTACGATCAATCGGCAACGATTACACCCAAACGGCAAAAATATTTTTTTGATTGGACGCAATCCGGTCCTGCTTATACGCTTTCCTTGTCTTTTTTTTGAAATCGAAAATGATCAAATAGCCATTGCCAAGCCCCTGTGTCTCCAGGTAATTGGATAATTGCGCGATCCCCTTTTCATGCGCCTTTTGACCGCGCCATATTTTTAATTCGATGATAAATTTCTCCTGCTTATAGGTAATAATCACGTCCATCCGCTTCTCTTCGGAAGCCTGGGCTTCTTTGAAATCATACCCTTTCCCGTTGAGAATGGGTTTAACAAAGGCCAGGAAAATAAGGCGCCCGTTTCGCTCCAGAAACGCCTCATCACGTTTGCTGTATTCTTTTTTCATGAATTCCTGGAATTTCAGCAAGACCCTTTCGAAATCGAGTTTTCCATCCTCGGTTAAATAGGGCTCTTCAAGATTATAATAACTAGACGATGAATTCAGCATCTTTTCTCTATTAAAAACAGACACCATATAATTATAAATCAGTTCTTTATAGATACGGTTGTGAAGTTCTACAGGAGAGGCATCCACTTTAAAAATGCCGTGCATTATCCCCATATCAATAATAGGATCACTAAGATTGATTTCGATATTTTTATCAAAGAGGGTGATTTGTTTAACGAATTCATAGAGGCCATCATTATTCTCAAGATTTTTTATCACGCTCTCAAAATTAGTGTTTTGACGGTTGAGTAAAAGGTAAACAGCCCGTTCGATATCGTTGGAAATCCAATTTTTCCGTTTCTCTTTAACAATGATTTCCTCATCGATAATCTTGCAAAGTTTGCTTACCAGGAAAGGGTAGCCGGATGTATAATAAAATAGGGATTGGGCCGTGGTGTCGATATTTAATTCAATGCCGGTTTCGGTCACGTATTGGTTTAGCATCGTTGCAATTTCGGTGGTATTAAAGCTCATATCGACATTAAAATCAACCGCGATATTCCAGGGGCTGTTGTATTTGGGCTCTGCATCGAGACCCATTTTGAGTCTTAAATTTTTTACATTATGAACGCCTGCCAGGATGATGCTGTGAAAGGTAAGTTGCCCCGGTTTTTTCCTATTTAAATATTTATTTCTCAGCATCCCCAGGAAATCCAGGAATAATTGGTTGTTGGAGCTTTTATCAACCTCGTCGATCATCAGGACGATTTTTTTCCCGGTTTTTTGAACCAGGTTACTGATCCATAGATCGAGATCATCGAGATTGGAAATGGGCGATTCCGTTTCGATGAATGCAACGAGTTCAGAATGGCGTGATGCTTTAAATGCCACTTTAAGCCGGGAAAAAAGCCGGGTAATAAAAAGGGATTCGTTTTTAAATGCGGCATCACCGATGCCCTCAAAGCTTATTTCAATAGGGAGATAAGTCTCCGAATTTTCCAGGTTATTGTTAATCGTGTGAATGGTGGTGGTTTTTCCGTATTGGCGGGGGCGGTTAATGACGAAATAATGGCCCTGCTCAATCATACGGAATATTTGGGTAGTTTTATTCGAAATGTCTACCATGTAATGTTCTTCCGAGAAGCAAGAACCTGTATCATTGAAATATTTTTTCATCGTTATACCTCTTTCTACAGGACAATCATAAGCGAAAAAGGCCCTGTTGTCAAGCCCCACCACGTGGGGAAGGGACTGCGTCCCCATTTATTTAGGCTATTGTTCTTTTCTGATACTGGGTAGCCAATTCCTAATCGCAAGGCGGTGTTTCTTTCCAGCACGGGCTGGAGAAGGGTAAATAAAAGGCGCGTGGCTAATCCTTAGTGACTGTGACGAAATATCTGGATTGAGAAAAAAGGGGTCGGTGCGTGCGGTTGTTTCTCGTACTGCCCCCCTTTTTTCTATATTGCGAATTTATTTTGCAAATGCTCTTGTATTATATTACCCCGTGTGGTAAACATTAGTTTAGTGTTTATTCAGTACCCGTTCCATTGGGTAGCAATAATGACAGAATCGCATTTTTTAATAGGAGGAATAATTTAATGGAAGAAAAATTGTGTTTCGTTCAGTTTCTACATCCCGGCCCGGAGCATTCGCCCGGAGCCAACGAGATAATGCCATGGAATGAAGGGCCGCACAAGCGTAAATTCATGCTGGCCAAGGGTAAATACATGGTGCAACCAGAGGATACAGCCAAGGAAGAGAAAATTACCTTTTGGGGTGAGTGGGAGGCACCCTCAAAACCAACCCCTCTAAACCCAACTCCCGAACAACAAAAAGACGGATACCCTTCATACCTTCAAGAACCCAAACTGGAAGAACTCCCCAAAAATTTCCAGAAACTTCAAAACACAGATCCCTATGTCTTCGGGAAACAATTCCTTTACATGGGCTGCCAACAGAATACTATTAAAGGAGCGACTCAACTCCGTTACCTTGAAAAAGGCAGTGTCGTCCTATTTGGTTCCTCTAAAAACGACGAATTCCTCCTGGATACGGTATTTGTGGTTAAGGGCTACATTGACCACGATGTAAGCAATTTTGAGGAAAAACTCAAAGCTAACGTGAGTTCGGTGTATTGGGACGTAACTGTCAAACCCTGGTACAAGGGAGATTGTGGATTCTCTGGTTGCCAAAAGGAGGAAAAAACAGCGGGGTGCAGGGGTGATGAGAAGCAGACTTGGCGTCTTTACTTTGGTGCCACAATTCACGATAGGGAGAATGACATGTTCAGTTTCTTCCCCTGTAAGCCTGATAGTGAAGAAAAAGGATTCCCTCGACCAGCCATTCAGATTCAAGATATTATCAATGGCGAGATCACACAAGGAAAAAAATTGAACCGAATGTACCCGAAAGATCATGGTAGGATTAAGGAGCTCTGGAGAGAAGTCGTCACTCAAGTGCAGGATAAGGGATTGGCGCTAGGGGTTTATGCAGAAGAGCCTTCTTGCTTGACTCTTTCTTGACTACCCCGGTTTTCAATGGAATCGCAGGATCGGTGTCTACACAGCCGTATTACCCAGCCAGTTTTTCCTGTATCCACCGGTTAACCAAGGTTTCAACTGACATCCCACTCATTTTTGCTTTATTTTCTAGTTCCCATAATAAATCACTTGCCACTGCCACATAAGCACGATGTTCTCCGGAATGATATTCAAATTGTACCAACTTGGAATGAATATCGGCCACACTGTGAGAATCCCAAAACTCTCCAGCTTCATGGATGCTCATGTCATCGGGTATCTGATCCATTTTATTTTCCATATTGCTTGCGCTCCTTTTTATCCATATCGCGCGCACTTATGATTAACGCGCAATTTCTATGCTTCAGAATAAAAATGACCGTTACATACCGCCCGGCTTCGGTTTGCGTTTTCTAGCCTGACCCCTTTCTCACACGGGATAAATCCGCAACGATTACACCCACACGGCAAAAATATTTTTTTGATTGGCAGCAATCCGGTCCTGCTTATAGGCTTTCCTTGTCTTTTTTTTAAAATCGAAAATGATCAAATAGCCATTGCCAAGCCCCTGTGTTTCCAGGTAATTGGATAATTGCGCGATCCCCTTTTCATGCGCCTTTTGACCGCGCCATATTTTTAATTCGATGATAAATTTCTCCTGCTTATAGGTAATAATCACGTCCATCCGCTTCTCTTCGGAAGCCTGGGCTTCTTTGAAATCATACCCTTTCCCGTTGAGAATGGGTTTAACAAAGGCCAGGAAAATAAGGCGCCCGTTTCGCTCCAGAAACGCCTCATCACGTTTGCTGTATTCTTTTTTCATGAATTCCTGGAATTTCAGCAAGACCCTTTCGAAATCGAGTTTTCCATCCTCGGTTAAATAGGGCTCTTCAAGATTATAATAACTAGACGATGAATTCAGCATCTTTTCTCTATTAAAAACAGACACCATATAATTATAAATCAGTTCTTTATAGATACGGTTGTGAAGTTCTACAGGAGAGGCATCCACTTTAAAAATGCCGTGCATTATCCCCATATCAATAATAGGATCACTAAGATTGATTTCGATATTTTTATCAAAGAGGGTGATTTGTTTAACGAATTCATAGAGGCCATCATTATTCTCAAGATTTTTTATCACGCTCTCAAAATTAGTGTTTTGACGGTTGAGTAAAAGGTAAACAGCCCGTTCGATATCGTTGGAAATCCAATTTTTCCGTTTCTCTTTAACAATGATTTCCTCATCGATAATCTTGCAAAGTTTGCTTACCAGGAAAGGGTAGCCGGATGTATAATAAAATAGGGATTGGGCCGTGGTGTCGATATTTAATTCAATGCCGGTTTCGGTCACGTATTGGTTTAGCATCGTTGCAATTTCGGTGGTATTAAAGCTCATATCGACATTAAAATCAACCGCGATATTCCAGGGGCTGTTGTATTTGGGCTCTGCATCGAGACCCATTTTGAGTCTTAAATTTTTTACATTATGAACGCCTGCCAAGATGACACTGTAGAAAGTAAATTGTCCGGGTTCATGCCGTTTTAAATATTTATTTCTCAGCATGCCCAGGAAATCAAGGAATAATTGGTTATTGCTGCTTTTATCGACTTCGTCAATCATGAGTACGATTTTTTTCCCGGTTTCTTGAACCAGTTTGCTGATCCATAAATCCAGTTTACTGAAACGATCCGGGACAGGTTCGGATTCTAAAAACGTCACGAGGTTTTCCTTTTCGTAAGCATTAAATTCCTGGTTAAGCAAGATAAAAAATTCCTCGATAAATATGGCGGTACTAACGAAACCTTCTTGACCGATGCCTTCGAAACTTATTTTAATAGGGAAATAGTCACGGGTCGTTTTCAGCAGTCGGTTCAACATATAGATGGTGGTGGTTTTTCCGTATTGGCGGGGGCGGTTAATGACGAAATAATGGCCCTGCTCAATCATACGGAATATTTGGGTAGTTTTATTCGAAATGTCTACCATGTAATGTTCTTCCGAGAAGCAAGAACCTGTATCATTGAAATATTTTTTCATCGTTATACCTCTTTCTACAGGACAATCATAAGCGAAAAAGGCCCTGTTGTCAAGCCCCACCACGTGGGGAAGGGACTGCGTCCCCATTTATTTAGGCTATTGTTCTTTTCTGATACTGGGAGCCAATTCCTAATCGCAAGGCGGTGTTTCTTTTCAGCACGGGCTGGAGAAGGGTAAATAAAAGGCGCATGGCTAATCCCTAGTGACTGTGACGAAATCTCTGGATTGAGAAAAAAGGGGTCGGTGCGTGGGAATGTGGGAATGTTTGCCTGCCTGTCCCCTAAAGTTCCATTTTCCCCTGCATCATTCCCACATTCCCACGCACCGTGCGGTTGTTTTTTTAATCCCGCAAATAGGAAGAGAAAGTTTCTGAACCGTGATGCGTGGGATTAAAGGATGACCAGGATAATGCCAAGGGATGCTGGGCGGTTGGCAAGCTTTTTCTGGGAACGCGGATCTCCCGCCCGCTTTTATCATTCCTACATTCACGGGCATCGGTTTCTTTTTTCTTATAAAGTAAAGAAGTAACGCACCGGCCCCCTTGTTTCTGGCAATAACTATATTGTTTTATTAGTTTCAACTAAGATCAAATCGTAGTCTGATAGCTTTGAGACAAATTTAGAGTTAAAACGACGCTCTAAATCAGGAATATTTGGTAATGTGATATTTATGAAGTGTTTGTTGTTTTTATCATCTGATTCCGTAATAATATTGTAACCACTATTTTTAATTTCTGCTGTTAATGAATCGAAACTAACGGCATCCCCCATTAACGTTAAAAATAATTGTATAAAATTATCGTTTTTTACTAAAGTTGGTTTATAATTTTTTACTTCTTCAATCACTTCCTTAGCAATTTGTTTCTCCAAATATTGATTTGAATACTCTAAGAATTGGAAAGGTTTATAGAAGTGAATATTTTTATTTGTTTCTGTATGAAATTCTTTAATCAACTCTTGTCTTGGCGAAATCGTTTTACCTTGATGTTCAAACCACCAATCTTCCTTTCTATCATCCAATATAAATATTACATTTGTTTTTGAATCTTTTGATTTCTGGATTATTTCTTTCCAAATAAGTAAATCACCATATCGTTCATTTTCGGACTTTTTATGGTCGCAATAACCTGGAGGTACTTTATTCTTATAACGTTTTTCGCCTTCCTTTTGATGATTTAATATTTCTTCTGAGCTAAAAGGTTTACCCACTTTATTTTCAAAGACAGAATTAATTTTCTCTAATAAGGTATCAGATTTAATATTTGATTCATAAGCTTCAATTTTACTTTTAATCTCAGTATTTAGTTCAACTTTAATTTCAATAATTTTATCCGTAAGTTGCTGCGAAAAAAAAGGATTCCTATTTTTGTTTTCAATTTCCCCAATTAATTCATTTAGGTTCTTCTCAAAATCAGAATAGTTTTTCTTTTGTTCACTTAAAACATTTAAACGGTTCCGATTAAATTCAAGACCAACTTGATAGGGCAACCAAACCCGTTCATTTAACTCTGAAATTATTTGAATAAATTCATCTGAAGTATTTACAGAATATCTATATAAATTTAGTAATATATTTGTATCAAAAATAAAAATGGCATCACGCCACATATCCGCTAAAAGTTCTGTATCTATTGGATTGTATTCTCGAAAAGTATTTTTCATTTTTATCAGTTCTAATATTTTTCCCAAAATGAGTTGATTTTTTCAGCGAATAGTTCTTTACTTTCAATATTATTCATTACTTGGAATAACTCTTGTAAATCTTGCCTGATTTTAATTTTATTTTCCGTTATAGATTGTAATGATATTTTGGAAATAAAATACCAGAGTGCATAAAAACTTTGTTGAGTTCTTCTTCCCGAGGAAGATACATTAAAAATGATTTCAAGATTTTTATTTAAAGTTTCTAACTTAGAGAATGGATCGTCATCTACAATAGATTTTACTTTGAAAATAAACTCTTGTCTTAAGTCTATACATGCACCTAATAAACCTTCTTTATTTTGAGGAGTTTCAAGCATTTTTGTCACGTCAGTTTTTGATCTTAACCTGAAGTTTATTTTTTCACCTCTTTTGTAATATTCTAAAGGATGATCCTGGACATTAGCAATAGTTTTTTGGTGATATTGTAAAAAAATAAGGGCAGTGTAGATATTCTCATTTTCCATCCTCTTATTATTTTTTCTAAAATAGAACCATTCTATATTATCTTTTAAAACCGACTTTACACTTTCAATAATTTCCCTGTTAATATAAGAATTCCACATTTCAAATGTATTTTCTTTAATAGGATAAGGTTTGCTATTTAGTCTGAGAAAAAGATCTATCGGCTCAAAATCTTTATTGTATCGATGATTAATTTCTATTATCCACAAATCGAAATTATTGATCTTTTTTATTTGCTCAGGTTCTAATTTATCAATATTCTTACCATGTAAGTCCGTAAGAATACCATTTTTAAGACTTAATGAATAACCATGTTTTTCCGATTTTTGTTTTTGATTCTTTTCATCAAGGTATTCTTTCTTAAGAAAACCTAAAATTGATAAGAGTCTTTGCTGACCATCTAATACTTCTGAAACACCATCCTTTCTTTTGTATACAAAAATGGGTGGTAGTTTAATACCAAGTAATATACTTTCAATAATTGCAGAAGATTTATTTTTGTTTTTCACTTCTGATCTTTGATAAGGAGGTCTTATTAAAAAACGTTGTCGTTCCATCTGTCTACAAATATCAACAATTGAAATTGAAGATGGCTCAGGTTTGTTTATGCGTAAATCATTAAAACTGGTTTCTTTTTGCGTAGTTGATTTAACCGTCTTCTGTTCTTTAGTTACCTTTTTAAAATCAGAGGTCGTTATTAAATATTCATCAAAGGAAATATCGAACAATTCAGAAAAATAGGTGCCAGTTACTGTATATCTTTCTTGCAATTCCTTTGAAAAAGAACTTCTATCCATCTCAAATGCACCTTTCTTTGCATTGATAAAAATCGCTAAATCAGTAACAAATTTTTCATCAAGCTCATTGAGTGATCCTTTGTTCTCTTCGATTATTGATAATGCCCAAAAAATACATTCAGAGACAAGTCTATTAAAAAAGAAATTCTTTAATGTAAATTCAGTTTTAATTCTTTTTAGAATATTTACTTTTTGTAGGAATTTACTATAAACCTCTTCAATATTTGATTCAGCTATATGAGAAGACAGTAATTCATAATATTTGGAGATAATAATATCCTTTTTTATGGCATAATATTTAATTGGTATTTTATGTTGCACTAGTAATTGTCTTATTTTTTTAAGTAGTATTTCCATACTACTTTTCTCGAAATAAAAAAGGTCTTGGATTTCGCCAAAAATGATTTTATCAGACTTTAATTTTTCTTGTATATAAGAATTTAGATCATCATCAAAATAGAATGCCTTATCAATTTCAGTAGGCTTCAGAGGAGTAATTCCAGAATTATATCTTTTAAATATTTCCTTTTTAACAATATCCTCTAAATCAACAGTTGAAGATGTCTTTGTATGAAAACTAAACTCAATTATCCTTAATTTCGTATCCCAAAAGTCATCTCTCAGATCACCAATATCTTTAAAATGCTTTGATGCAATTCCAATTTCATTCAATTTATGGAGACCGGAGAGCTTTAATTTAAACTCATCTTTGATAAACCTTAGAATTGTTTGATATCTTTGCCTTCCATCAATAATTTCTATTTTATCACCATCCCTAAAATATATAATTGGAGGTATTTCAGTTCCCAATAATATACTTTCTATAAAATAGGTTGCCTTATCATCATCCCAAACATAGTTTCTCTGATAATCTGGATCATATTTTGTATTACTTAGAGTTTCCTCATTATTAAACAGAGTCTCAATAGAAACAACTTTTGGTTCTATTTTTACTAGATTTTCAAAAATCTCATTTGTTTTCATAATTCTTTAATCCTTCTTGCACCTAACGTTTGTGTATATTCTATTGTGTTTATTCCACCAAATTGTTGGGCTATACACAATTGTTCATATTTTTCTTTTATCATTTCCTAACTCCTTTTACTCAAAAACGTATTGTCAAATTATTACCGCTAATATACCTCAAAGCCTTCATACAAGAGGGGTTTGCGCATTTAGCGTTTCTCTCCCCCCTCGCATGGTAATTATTTTCGATATATTAGCAATAAAAAAGGGTTGTGGGAATGTGGGAAAGGCTCCGCCTTTTTAACATTTCCATGACCCACGGATTCATCAACACTGTCATCTTCTAAACTCCTTTTTTTCATGCAATCTTTGACAATACCCTCAAAAAAATCATCCATTGGATTTTTAGTCTTATTTCCTGGGCGTTCGAGCACTATTCACCTGCGTACTTACCACAGTTGGCCGGTAATCGAATTGTCTCATAATTGACTGTTCCGCATGGCAATCCTGACATTTGTTGTCAACATTTATTCCTCAGCGGCAATGCCTACTTACCGGATTTAAACCACTCGTCCTGTTCGCTTTTTTGTTTTATCCTCAGGTGCAGGCAGGATGTAATTCCCTCTTCGTTTTACCAGCCTATATAATTCTGTTATTCTTTGCCCCGCCCATTTGGTTGAATATGCTACCGCCATTGAGGGTAACTTCCATTTACCCTTCAAGCACTTCAACTCACCTAGTTTCCATTCAAACATTCTCGGTACTGATTCTAAAAATAGCTTCCGCCTCTATGGGATGCCCCGAAATATCAACCCGCTTCAGCCCAATCAACTCATTCTTTCTTCATTCAACTATCTCCGTTTTATCCCGGAATATTTAACAATAGCATCCCAGGCCATAAAAGTCAAGCCCCAAAATCAAAAGAAATATAAAATGAGTATTTATACCTACTTCAAAGAAGGAAGTTCGGAGGGGAGGAAGTTAGGCGAAAAGATTTCTATGGTGGCATTGAAGTGGATTTGGGGACTGGAGAAAAAACCATATGACATTTTGGCCGCTGTTCTTTTCTGATACCGAGAACCTCTTCCCTATCGGAAGCCGGTGCATCTTTTCAGCGCGGGCTGGACCTCAAACCACACCCCAAACCCTCATAGGTCGACTCAAAACACTGGGCACCGGGCAAGGGCTGAAAATTCCAGCGCTTCCATAAGATGGTTATGTATCTGGGGATAATTTGTTTTATTCGTAGCATTTTTAAACCGATTTGTGAAATTTCCAACCACAGGGTGAAAAAGCGATAGTTCCAGTTTGGATTTCCACCCTTTTTGTAAAATTTTCAATGAATTCATTGGAATTTGAACGGTGGCGTTCATTTTTCAATGAATTCATTGGAATTTGAACGGTAGCGTTCATTTTTTTATGAATTCATTGGAATTTAAACGGTAGCGTTGGTTTTTTTATGAATTCATTGGAATTTGAACGGTAGCGTTCATTTTTTTATGAAT
>CAZCVI010000110.1:0-11061 GCA_964502145.1 uncultured Clostridia bacterium | reverse complement strand
TCGTTGGAATTTGAACGGTAGCGTTGGTTTTTTTATGAATTCGTTGGAATTTGAACGGTAGCGTTGGTTTTTTTATGAATTCGTTGGAATTTGAAGGGTGTCGTTGGTTTTTTTATGAATTCGTTGGAATTTGAAGGGTGGCGTTGGTTTTTTAATGAATTCATTGGGAATTGCAGCCATGGATACAATGGTGTAGGAATCTTCTGGCCTGACCGCAAAAAACTCTTTGCGCTCGTCCATGTTTTTTCACGAATCTGATGGTGAATCGAGGTCGCTCCTTCCTTCTTGCAATTTAGGCTAACTTTGGTTATAATACTACTATAGGTAAAATTACATTACAGATTTACCCTTAAGGATACCAAACGATGAACACAACCAATAAACCTGTGGAAACAGAACTGACGCCTGAAAAAATAGCGAGTTGTATCGGCTTTCTGGAAAACTTGGCCGCGCACAGTGACCAACTGGCGGATTTACCAGAAGCACAACGGGTGGCCCTTTTTAAAGCGGCAGGCCAACTATGCCTCCCAGATCGGGAAGAACTTAAAAAGCGCCGGAAGGATAAAAAACAAAGGGAACATCAGAAAATAGTGAGCCACGAACGGCAAGCACGGGCCATTACTGGCATCCGTAGCGCCCGCGAAGCAAAGGTATTCACGGCTCCAAAACAAATCACCAATGGCAACGAAGGAGTACTACCAGAAGTTCGGGAACTAAAATCTCCCCGCAATTGCTACATCTGCAAAACCGAATTCACCCGCCTGCATTTTTTCTATGATGCGCTCTGCCCGGAATGCGCGGAATTTAACTATCAAAAACGATTTCAAACCACTTCCCTTCAGGGACAAGTGGCTTTGATTACCGGGTCACGGTTGAAGATTGGCTATCAAGCCACGTTGATGATGTTGCGGGCAGGAGCACGGGTGATTGCTACCACTCGATTCCCCATAGATTCGGCATTGCGTTTCTCCCGCGAAACTGATTTTGCCGACTGGGGCGAACGATTACAGGTTTATGGGTTGGATTTAAGGCATACACCCTCGGTGGAAATTTTTGCCAGTTATGTGGAACAACATTATGAACGTTTAGATATCTTGATTAATAACGCGGCCCAAACGGTGCGCCGGCCACCGGGATTTTACGCGCACTTGATGGCCAATGAGAACCTGGGCTTTCATGAACTACCGGAAAACACGCAATCACTGCTCAGTCGTTATGAAGCATGCAAAGACGTTCTACTTTCCTACTCCCAACCAAACCTGGCCCCGGCCCCGGCTTTACCGGTGAGTTGGAATGGCTTGACACCGGGCATTGGCTTACGGGCTTCAGCACAATTATCACAAATCCCCTACCCTTACGATCAATCATTGGCCGTGGAAAAAGTGTTTCCCAGTGGCAAGGTGGACGCGGATTTGCAACAGGTGGATTTACGCGAGACCAACAGTTGGCGATTAAAACTGGGGGAAATACAACCCTCGGAGATGCTGGAAATCCAATTGGTTAATGCGGTGGCACCGTTTGTGTTGTGCAACCGCCTGATCCCGCTAATGAAACGCGACAACACGGGCCAAAAACATATTGTTAATGTCTCGGCCATGGAAGGCAAGTTCCTGCGTTTCAAAAAAGGAGATCGTCATCCCCATACCAATATGGCCAAAGCGGCGCTTAACATGCTGACACACACTTCGGCTGATGGTCTGGCCCAAGACGGTATCTTTATGAACGCGGTGGACACGGGATGGGTGACGGACGAAGACCCGGCTAAACTGGCAGCACGAAAACAAGAATTACACGATTTCCAACCCCCATTGGATATCGTGGATGGCGCAGCCAGGGTCTGCGACCCGTTCTTTCACGGTATATTGTCGGGGTCTCATTGGTGCGGGAAGTTCCTGAAAGATTACCATCCCATTGATTGGTAAGGCAGAGTGGAAAAATTTTTCAGTCAAAAACATAACTTTTTTTTAGTCACTAACGTTTAATACAGGTTAGAGAAAATTTTAACAGTAAAAGAACTTGAGGAGGCTATTATTATGAAAAAAAAAGGCTGTGCCAAAAAAAAACTGACAAAAAACTCTTTTATGAGATGGATTGGAACGGTGGTTTTTGTGGTTCTGTTAAGCACCACTATTTTTGCCCAGGACAAACTGGTGGGAGAAAACGAGGTATTGCGGCCCAAACGCACGGACACTCCACCCGTTATTGATGGTGTTCTGGATGACGCGGCATGGAGCAACGGCCCCATTGTGAACGCCCCGTTTATTTTGAACTCGCCGGTTTATGGGGATGTGCAGCAGCAAAAAACGGAAGTTTGGCTCACGTATGACAGTAAAAATATTTATATTGCTTTTTTATGTGTTGACGACCCCCAGCAAATCATTGGGACGATGACTAAACGGGATAATATTTTAAATGAAGACTGGGTCGGGGTGGATTTGGATACGATGGGCACGCGTCAGACGACTTACGAACATGCCATTAACCCCATGGGGATTCAAGCGGACCTGATCAATTCGGTGTCCGGCGGGGAGAGTCTTGATCCGGACTGGGTGTGGTACAGCGCGGGTAAAATTACCAAAGAAGGTTATATAGTGGAAATACGTTTGCCGCTGAAAAGTTTGAAATACAAAAGCGGTAAATTAGTCACCATGAACCTGGCTTTTTATCGCAAGGTCAGCCACAGCAGCACCAATGCCTCCTGGCCACAAATGAATCAGAAAAAAGGCTATTTTAATTCGCTGAACCGGGTGATTTTTGAAAACTTGCCGAATCAATTGCGCCTGGAAGCATTACCAGCGGTGACGTTCAGTAGTATCCGCGACCGGCAATCCCCGCAATCATGGGGGAAAACAGACAATTCCTGGCAAGCTGGCCTGGATTTGAAATACGGCATGAATTCATCCAGCAATATCGAACTCTCTATCAATCCGGATTTCTCGCAAGTAGAAAGCGACCAGTTCCAAATTTTAGCCAATCAGCGCTACCCGATTTTTTACAATGAAAAACGCCCTTTTTTCATGGAAATCGCCAATCAATTCAGTTTGGCCGGAGCCAATGGCAATGGTAATATGAGTTCTGCCGTACATACCCGTACAATCGTGGACCCAGCCTGGGGGGTGAAATATACCGGGGAGTTTGCCAAGGTTTCAGTGGGATTACTGGCTGCCGGGGACGAGTGGCCGGGCCGCGCGTGGCAATACGGGGACAATCCCCACCTCAATAAAAACGCCAATTCTGTTATCGGGCGCGCCAAATATTTGATCGGTGGCGATGCGTATGTGGGCTTTTTATACAGTGGTCGCGAATTCGCCGGGGAATACAATCGCGCCATTGCGGCAGACGCGCATTTTCGCTTTAAAGGAAAACATAATTTCTCGCTCAATACTATTTATACTTTCTCCCAGGAACTGGACACCAAAACGAAACGGGATGGTGGGGCGCTCACGTTGAATTATGATTATAATCAAAAACCGCTGGATATGAATGTTATTGTAGAGGATTATGGCCGAGATTTTCGCATGGATTCGGCCTTTTATCAACGCACCGGGATCAGTAGCATAACCGGTTTTGTGGCACCCCGTTTTTATCCGCAATGGAAGGGTTTAGCCTGGGTGAAACGTATTAGTATTATTTTCATGGGGAATTATCTGCATGATAAATTCACCGGCAAAAATGATTCGACTTTACTGGGCGAATTTCGTGTGGATACCCCATTGCAGGGTACAATGGAATTCGACTATCAACGTAAAACCGAATTTTGGGCCGGGCAGAATTTCACCCAGCACCAACTGGGCTTTCTGATTTCCGCCCAGCCTTTCAAATGGTTGAATGCCCACGTGAATATCAATCAAGGGGATGGTATTTATTATAATTCACAGCTTCCTTACCTCGGTAAAAAGTTTGATTTTCATACCTGCGTGATCTTGCAATTGGGTAGCCAGTTGATGCAGCATTTTTCCTTTACATACCAGGATTTCCATCGTGCCGCCGATAAGAGCCATGTTTATGATCTGAGCATCCTGGTTTCGCGGACTACCTTTCAGTTCAACAAACATCTCTTTATTAGAGGTTTGGTGCAATTGGACACGTATAGCAAAAAAATCCTCAGCGACTTGCTGGCCAGTTTCACACTGATCCCGGGTACAGTGATGCATGTGGGGTATGGTTCCCTGCATGAAAAAATGGGCTGGGAAAATAAGGGGTGGCAACGCAACCTCCTGGGTAGCGAGTACCAGCAAATGCGGCAGAGTTTTTTCTGCAAGGTGAGTTATCGCTGGCAGTTTTAAGAAGAGAAAACACGGCGACACAAACCCCATGCTTCCTACTGAACTAAAAAAAAATACGGGGGATAGTGATTTTATCCCCCAAAGTGTGGTATATTTATACTTTATCTGTTATCTTTTAATTTTAAATTATTTTAGCTGAACACTCAGGAGGTAATCATGGCAGACGGTATGTTTTATCTGGGCAAAGAATTGACGGGCAAGGGAGAAGAGCTGGGCAAAGACTACTTGCTGGACGCGGATGATCTGACTACCCACGCGATGGTGCTGGGTATGACGGGCAGTGGTAAAACGGGGTTGTGTCTGGACCTTGTAGAAGAGGCAATCGAAGCTGAAATCCCGCTTATTATTATCGACCCGAAAGGCGATATCACCAACCTGGCTTTAATGTTCCCGGAATTTACCGCCGCCGATTTCCAACCCTGGGTAGCACCGGAAGAAGCGGAAAAAAAAGGCATCACTCTGGAACAATACGCGGCGGAAACAGCGGCAAAATGGAAAAAAGGCCTGGAAAGCTGGGGCATCACAAAAGAAAAGGTCCAAAAAATAAAAGATAATGCCGATATTCGCATCTTCACCCCGGGTTCCTCCACCGGACTCCCGATCAGTATCCTGGAAGGGTTTCAAAAGCCGGACATGGCGTTCGAGGATGATATAGAGATCATGGTCGAACGGATTCAAAACGCGGTTTCAGCGTTACTGGCCTTGTTGGATGTGGACAATGACCCGTTAAAAAGCAAGCCCCATATTTTAATTTCCAATATTATCGAGCATTACTGGCGACTGGGTCGCAGTCTTTCCATCGAGGACCTGATTGTCAATTTACAGAACCCACCCTTTAAAAAACTGGGGGCCTTTGATATCGATCAACTGATCGAACCAAAAGAACGTGCGGAACTGGCCTTTAAAATAAACAACATCATCGCCTCTCCTACTTTCCGCTTCTGGACGGCAGGTATGCCCCTGGCAGCAGAAACTCTTTATAAACGAAGCAACGGTCGTACACCGGTGAATATTTTTTATATCGCTCACCTGACAGAAAGCGAACGCATGTTTTTCTTGACCCTGTTGTTAAATGAAGTGGTGTATTGGATACGCATGCAATCGGGCTCATCCAAACTGAAATACCTGTTCTATATGGATGAAATTTTTGGCTACTTGCCAGCGTATCCGCAGAACCCATCATCGAAAAAACCGCTGTTACTGTTACTGAAACAAGCCCGCGCCTTTGGGTTGGGTTTAATTCTGGCGACACAAAACCCAAAGGATATTGATTATAAAGGTCTGACCAATATGGGCACGTGGTTTATCGGTAAGTTGCAAGCGGAAGGGGACCGCGAACGGGTTATGGAAGGATTATCAGGGTTGTCCACGGAAGCAGGGCAAACGATTAGTTTGAACGATGTGAAACAAATGATGGCTGCACTGGCCACGCGGCGATTCCTGGTAAAGAATGTACATACAGCAGGATTAAAAACATTTCAGAGTCGATGGGCCATCTCTTATCTGGCAGGCCCGTTATCCCGGCCCCAACTTAAACTGATTGCCCATAAACCGGAAGGCACGGCATCGTCATTTATGAAACCAACACCGAGTCAAACAGAAGCCGCCTATACACCGGGTGCGGTCACAGCCACGACAGGACAAACCGGTCCGCACCTGTTGGGTTACATGCCGCAAACGGAACTGGCATTGGAGAGTTTTTTTGATCACAGCAATCCAGCGGGGTCTTATTATGCGCCGGAGTTGTACATGGATGGTGAACTGATTTTTGACGATACGAAATTGGGTATTTATGTACGCAAACCCTTCTACTTGCGCACGCCTATCGTGGAAGCGCCCAACTGGCGCAATGCCCAGATCAAGGAGGAACCAATCGCGATGGTCCCGGTGGCCAAACCGAACGCTAAAGGGTATGAACCAATTAACACCAAGTTGAATTTCACCCTGATGAAACGCATCCAAACCTCGTTTAAAGAGTTTCTTTTTGCCAATCTTGCCATGGATTTTTTTATCAACAAGGATTTGAATTTGGCTTCCAAGGGGGATGAGACCAAGGAGGCATTTTTGCAGCGCTGTCGTGATGTGGTGGAGAGTTCCATCAATAAAGAGGTGGATAAACTGAAAGACACCTACGCGCATAAGATAGAACGCATTGAAGACCGCATCCAGCAGGAAAAATTAACAGTGCAGAATTTGGAGCGGGAGCATAGTTCCAAACGGAACGAGGAGTTGCTTTCTATTGGTGAGTCGGTATTGGGATTGTTAATGGGCAGTAAAGCGCGGACTGGTCTTTCCAGTGCTGCCCGCAAGCGGCGGGCCACCTCCTCGGTAGCGGGGCGGGTGGAAGTTAAAAAAACCAAGATGTCGCAACTGCAAGAAGAACTGCAAGCATTGCAACAAGAACTGGAAGATAAAGTGGCGGATATAGAAGATGCGAGCTTCAAAAAAGCGGATAATATCGAACCATTGGCAATCCGTTTGGAAAAAGAAGATATTATCATCTCCCGCCAAGCCATTCTCTGGAAATTAACCTGAAGATCAATTGCATAAAATTTCCAAGACTAAATTAGCTTTCTTTTTTGGACCCGGCCTGTTGGTGATGGGCGTGCTCGTGTTGCATGGGTATCTCGGTGCCTTTTCGCGGTTAATGAGCGATGAGTTCGCCCTTTTCAGCACGTTTAATGCCCATGGTTTTATGGACTCTTATATTGATTTGTTTATGAAATTTTCCGGTCGGTATAGTTTAAACCTCACGTACAATCTATTGGCGCTTACACCCGTCACAATCTTACCCTACTTTACCGCCGGGATGCTGATTTTCTGGCTGTTTTTTATGACCTGGGCCATTTCTCACCTCATGAACACGCTCAGCTTCAAAAAGAATACCTGGCTCTCCTTTCTTTTTGGTGTCATCATTATCTATGCCAGCCTCGATATCCTGCCCAATTTGTTTCAATCCGTATACTGGTTGCCCGGCATGTTTACCTATCTCTTCCCGCTGGTTACCATGACCATTCATATCGGTATTTTGGCTTATTTCCTGGATAAAGAAACAACCAGTATCAGGGAGAAAGCACTGGCCCTGTTAGCCGTGTTTCTTTTCACTGTGATTGCCTGTGGATTTTCAGAAACCCATGCGCTTTTGGTTTTTATGGGTTTTCTGGCCGCGCTGTTTTTCGTATTCATCGGGTATATAGCGGGGGATCGGCAGCGGCGTTCCTATTTGATGATACTTTTGTATGAAGGTTTAGCCGGATCACTGATCGCGATGTTGATTCAAGTTCTTTCGCCTGGGACCCGTGTCAGGGAATCGTACTTTACCCCCGATCATAATATACTCTCCGTTTTTTATCACTCCGTCAGTTTTACTTGGTCGCTGTTATTAAAGACAGTGAGTGATTTTAGTTTTACCCTTTTGTTAGTGTTCAGTGCTACCGTGATTTTTTTCATGTGGCACCAGTTCCAGTCGCAGCCCACCGTGCCCGTGGTGCCTGCCAAAGTTCGCGGTTTGATGAGATTCCAAATCCCCTTGGTATTATTGGTTTGGTTCTTGTTAATCGCCGTTTGCATGGCCCCCTCTTTTTATGCCACCTCGCAACCGCCCTTGGATCGCACCTTGACCATCCCTTTATTCGTCATGGTGTTATTGATAATCTTTCTCGGATACCGGTGCAGTCGAGCTTTCATGCGATTCTTTACGACGGTGAAAATGAAGCAGGCCGTGATTTCTTTCTTAATCGTGGTTTTTGTTTTCTCCGCGTGTGGTGCCACCTATGATTCCTATAAAAAACTATGGCGCTTCTCCCGCCGAATGAAGGCGTATGCCCTGGATTGGGAACATCGCGAACAGCTCATCCAGGCCGCCAAAAAAAAGGGCGAAACAGAAGTAACACTACCTGCCCTCCGTTGTTTTCCCATGTCCACCGGGCTGGATGAAATCTCCACCGATCCCAATTTCTGGGTAAACATGAAAATGGCTGAATATTACGGGATAAAATCAGTCAAGCTGTTCAAAAAGTCAGAATTGATCAAAGCCAAAAAAAGAAATCAATAAAAAAATCAATAAAAAAACTTCCCCACGAATTAGCACGAATTGACACGAATGAATTCGCGCAAATTCGTGCTAATTGGTGGGCCACTCTTTTTTATTTGAAACTCGTGGCCAATAGCATCAGACCGATAAGAATCAACAACCAGTAAATAATCTTGATAAAGTTCTCTGCCGGTATTTTATAGTGCAATTTGCCGCCAATATACACGGCCAGCAACATGACAGGCATGGACCAGACGTAATATTTTAATACAATAGGCGTATAGTTCCCGACCAGGGCATGACCCAGTACAACAAATACACCGGTAGCGAAAAAATACCCTTGCAACGTAGCCCGGAAATTGATCGGGGGCCATTGTTTTAATGAGGCATAAAAAATAATAGGTGGGCCATTGCTGTTGTACGCACCGCTCAACATGCCAGCGATTAATCCTACCGAATAAGACCACCCTTCACCCTCCAGTTTTTTCAATTTGGGATTGATTAACTTAAAAATGGAAAAAAAGATAATCAATAGCGCCAGCACGATTTTAACCACGGCTTCATCCACCCCTTTTAAGAAATAAATGCCCAGGGGAATGCCAATCAGAGTCGCGACAATCAAGCGCCAGGTACTCTCAAACTGCACATTGCGCCAATGGCGCAGCAGGATAAGCAGGCCGATAGAGATAGCGGTTAACGCCATTAAGGGCGTGGCCGCAGTGACGCCAATAGTCATGGCTAAAAGCGGCATACCTATCAAGGCATCGCCAAACCCAAAGGTAGAACGTACCAACGTCGAAATAAACATGACAAACAAAACAAACATAACATCCATGCCCATAGTAGCTACCTTTATTGCCTACACCATCTGGAGAAGCCACTCTTTAAAAATCGGGTTGGAGATGGAGTAGCCGTCCTCTTGTTTTTGCAGAAAATTGTTTTTTTGAAGTGAATTTATAGTCGCCGTTAATGTCGATGAGACCGGCAATCTGTGCCGAATGCGGTATTTTTCAGAGAAAAGCTGTTCCCCGGGTTGTAGTGCCGCAATGGCTTGTAATGTTTTCCGTTGATTTTTATTCAACGGGTCAAATAAATTCTGGAACACATTGGATTGTGCCCGAAGAATATGAGTCATCCAGACATCTGTAAATCCTGGCGCCTCAGGCTCATCACCTGCCCTGATAAAATCCCAGGCAACGGAGGCAAAATATTGGGTGAAATGGGGGTGTCCGCCAGATTTATCAAGGATAGCAGTGATGGTTTGAGCTGGAATATGCAACCCGGTTTTGGCAAATTTCTCTTTTATAAATATTTGCCAATCTGGGCGACTGATTTCTTTTATGGTCATTTTAAAACCGAATTCATAAAAGGGTGAATTGGCATCGGCAAATAGGGTTTCCATTAAAGATTGCTTGCTCCCCAGAAATATATAAGAAATCTGTTGGTGGGTTTGAAAAGAAGCACGCATCCAATTCACCAGGAAGGGGCTGATGCGTTGCACTTCTTGGAATTCATCAAAGGCGATGCACACGTGTATTTTTTGTTCTGTGGCAATTTGCTCGGGGATATCCAGGATATTTTCAATATCAATTTTATCCTCCCGCACCCCGGCTTCAAAAGCAATCGAAGGATTCCCTGCCGCGTCAAATGATATCTGGGGAACAATGTGTTTAAAAAAGCCTGACAGTTTCTTCCCGATGTTTTTAATACCAGATTTCCAGTCGAATAATTCGCGAATAACCGCCTGGGAGTATTTCTCTGCAAAAGCAGACAGGGATTCCACATTATAGAGATCAATGTAAACTGTTTTGATTTCTGGAAATTCAGCCAATGCTTTAAGAAGGAGAGATGTTTTGCCGAACCGCCGTGGAGAATATATCCAGAAGGAATAATTATTGTGGATCGCGGTTTTGATCTCATGAAGCTCTGCTTGGCGGTTGCAAAAGTCTTCGCCTTTCACCAATTGCCCAAAACGGAAAGGATTTTTTTTCGTGTCCATACGCCTATAACTCCTCAGTTTATTGAGCACGTAAATTTACGTGTCGTAAATTTACGTGCTGAGTCATATTAACATATTTTTTAAGCCAAATCAATCGTATGGCGAAGTCTGGCTTCAAGCAATAAATTCCCAGGCGTTTTGGTGGAGGATGCCGTTTTTATTACCCATGTTCACATCATCCAAGGAGATCACGATTTTTTCGTAATGGTCCGCGATTCGTTCAAGGTTACCGAACTCACGTTCCACCACCGCTTCATCCGCCAACAAGTAACAGACTTGGATGTATTTTTTTTGATCGCCACATTCCACCACAAAGTCAATCTCTTTATCCGCCATTTTCCCGGAGTATACGTTATACCCTTTACGAAGCAAATCCAGGTAAACCGCATTCTCAAGATACTTGCCCACCCCAAAATCAAAGGATTATATACACTTTCCCTGCTGGTTTTAACGTTTCCCGGTACAGATTAAGGATGGCCAATAATTGTTGGCTATTGCCAATAAAATCCAGTTGGGCCATATCTTTATTGATATAAAGAATGTTCTGGCGGGGCACGTTTTCTTGTTCCACCAGGTGATGGATAATCATGCGCAGTAAATAGCTTTTCCCGGAGCGACGTTGTCCCAGTAATACTTTAACCAGTCGATTATTTAAATACCGCCTGATGTTAGTGATATACCCCTCGCAAAAAAAAGATAAAGCACACACTTATCCCTTTGCTGGGCAATGCCACTTTCTTCAT
>CAZCVI010000109.1:0-23221 GCA_964502145.1 uncultured Clostridia bacterium | reverse complement strand
CAGAATCCAAATAAGTAGACGCGACATCCCTGTCGCATTATTTTAATTCACCGCCCATCAATGCGACAGGGATGTCGTCTCTACGATATTTGATAGACATATATATAGGGTATCCAGTTGGGAGAAAAAAGGGAGGGTTATTGATCATTATCTGATAATAACTTATTCGTTAAACCCGGTGACTTTTGCGATTTATGCATAAAATATCTCCTCAAATTTAGTTATGGGGATATTTTACTCCCTCTAAAAGAAAAAAGGTGTGGTTACCAAAGCGCTTACCCACCCGATGGCGGTCAAGCTGCCCCGGATATGCTGAAACCTATCATTCACTGGGGAAGAAATGGAAAAGCGACTGATGGAGAGCCGTATACTGGAAATCTGCACGTGCGGTTCGCAGAGGGCAGCGGGCTAACCCCCGCTCCTACGCTATTGGGCCAGTCTTTTTAAAAACCTAATTTAATCAGTATAATCATTTTAATCTGAGTAATCTGTGGGCTTCTTTTCCAACTTTTTTTATAAAAGGATAACGCAGAGGAAAATCAACGTATCTCAAGCATCCTGCTTGAAAGCAAAAACCACAAGCAGGATGCTTACTGCGCTTTGAACTTCCACCGTATCATCAATTTTTCCTGACGTTATCCCCCCATTGTAAAAAATTCTTTGTCATAGATGTAGAAGGTACAGTAGTCTTCAGAGGGAGGTTCTTCTCGTTTCACAAGATCACTGTTGGTAGGGGTTTCCGATTGTTCAGAGAAAAAATAATCATAAAATATTTTGTTGAACTTCGATTTAAAAGCATAATACGCTGGGTCGACTCGTTTAATAAACCCAAGGGCATCTTTCACACTTTGCTCCCCCATCCTGTTTTGGGTGAAGGATAAATAATCAAGGGTCAGAATATTAGAATCCTCAGAATTGCCCTCATTCCAAGGAATAGGCATTATAGTGTCTCTATTGATCAATACTTTGTACCGCCCCATCATGTTGACTGCTTTGCAACATTCAATTCGTATGTCAGGGTTTTCCTCGGCCTTATTACGGAAGTGAAAGAAATCAATTTTATTAGTTGATGACACGGGACGCCATTTGGAGCTTTCGAAATCCAATAGCCGCTGACCTTCGTCTGTATAATCATATTCGAATCCACAATACCTTTTATTATCCAGGTCTATTACATCAGACGTTTCATGCATGCTACCACAGAATACTTTCTCAAAGAAACCGGTGAAAATGTCCCTCATCAACGCACAATTTCTGACTTTCAAGCTAATCGCAGGAGAAAGAAGTTGGTTATGAACATCTAATCGCGATTCACAAGTGGGATGGTACAGAAAAAAATTGTCTTTCACCTGGAGTTTAATTAAAGACTTTCCCTCCACTTCATATCTACCAATATGGACTACTTCAGCAGAATAACAGCTTTTAAAAAGAGCGCTGATAATACGCTTGTTTTTATCATCCGATACGGCATTCGCAACTAGTCCCAGCTCAACACACTTGTCTAGGTATTCATCACCTAAATAAGAATAGCCGTTATAATAATAGTACCGCGAATATTTTCCGACCATATCAAAACCAAAATCCAGAATCAAATCATTCAATGACCGGACAAAATGTTTTTTCGAGTATATTGGCAATAAAAGATCTTTGACTTTGGTTTTACTGCTAGTCATTAAGTACGGTGAACTGTCGATGATCAACTTACTGGAAATATCGCTGACATAAATATTTTCAGGGCTCAGTTTTAATTCAGTTACCAAGAAGTCATCAATTTCCTGCTTCACAACTGTTTCCTTTTGAGAATCCAGAAACGCAATCAATTCAATTTTGAAATAGTCTTCATCAAATTTTTCTTCTTTGAAAATTTCCTTATCAAGGCGTTCCTCCTCATAGTGCTTTTTTACCAAACCAATCTTACGGACCCAATCTGCAAACTTCGAAGCAATATCATTATTATTGAAAATTGACTCTGGGACATTAAGAACGATGTGAACCGCCTTGGTGCCTCCTTTTTTGCAATCCAAGTAAGTGTCGATATATTTTCCTTTAAACATAATGCTGCCTCCCTATTTCGCAGGATATGTTTCTATTATACATTTATTGCCAGCATTTTTTACGAATATGCACATCTGGTCAAAGAAAAATCTGCATTCATTGGTGCGGGTATGGGTTATCAATTCAAGGAATGTGTTCACTGATTCCATCCCCTTAACAAAAATATCTATCATGTCAAGCCTTAACCCTGGATCAGCTTCAGGAGTTCCATCAATAAAAATTTCATACCTCTGTGTAATGTTATCCTTGGCAATTGTAAGTTTTTGTTCCGGAGTTTTTTCATACGAGTGGCACACAAGAGGATATTTGGTGTTCAATAGCATGAATGTATCATCCGAAGAGTTTAAAAAGAAAGCACTCCCTGGTACATCTTGAATAAATGTTCGTTTGTGCCTACTTGAATAAAATATCAGTAGGTTTTCGAACTTCCAGTCCCTTCCACCTAAATAACCTTTGATCCGAGAGGGCATTGATTTATCGCTTAAAAAAAGATCAATAAATTGCGTTTTAAATGCCTTTTCTTTAATTATGTCGGAAAAAGGCAATTTCTTCTTAGCTGTTGTCTTTTTTTCTAAATTATGCGACTCACGTATTTCCCTTTTGTCCTTATCCAATATAAAGCATACGACATCCTTATCCTTACTTTCATCAAGATTTTTAAGTAGTTCCTTGTGAACGTTTTGTGATTGCTGAATTGTTTGTTGTACCATTTTTCTTACCTCCGTTATTGTTATATTTTCAATTGAAAATTTTTTATTGCATACTTCCTTAAAAAAATCGTCAGTAAACTTCTTATCTAAATATCGTTGTGTTACAAGTGACACATTCTCCCTTTTCAATGATAATTCAACCAGCTCTTCGATAGTGTCCTTGAGATGGGTAGGGAAGAATATGATTCCTTTTCTTTCTTCCATAAAAGTTCGTAAACTGCCCACCAAAGCCCCTTTATTGGTATCTATTGCTGTGGGAAAATTGGAAAATACAAAAAGAAGGGGAAGTTTTTGTTCCGAGACATAACCGTTAGCAAAACCCCAATTAAGCTCTAACTCGTAACTTTTGCCATCATACTCCACTAAAAATAAATTTTCAGGTTTATTGATTGCATCAATCATTTTTTTAACCATTTATATTCGTAACAATCGGATGATTTTTGCGGGTAGTATGATCATCAACTTTCCCGATACTCATTGCTACGACATCGTAAATTTCTCTGATAGCTTTTATCAGACCTTCCAAATCTTGGGGAGGATTTGACGATAAGTTTTCGATGTAGTTTTGCACACTTTTTTTCCTATAAAAGGGAATAAAACAAACGTTAAAAGGCAGAAAACGATAACTCTCGGTAATTCTATCCATTAAAACTTTCAATGCACCTTTTTGAGACTTTTTGCATGCTTTAATCGCTTCGGTAAAATGCTCAACCACTTGACTAAATGTGATCGCCTCATGTGCATCGACACTAATACGGTGGTCCAACCGTTGTACAATTTCCCGAAGGAGGTCGGTAACGGTTTCATATTCGTCGTCCCTGAAGTATTTATACGGATTTAAAACATGGATCAAGTCTCGTCTTTCTTGAAATTTGCCAAAACTGATCTCCTCGAACGATTTGACGCCTCTCATTTGAAGAATTCGATCATATTCGCCGATGTCCGTTAATAGATTAAAGGACCAAACTAACCAGATCCGGATCATTTCGATTTCGGATTCCTGTTTTAGAAGGGCAGATACCTCTTCGGCTTCCTTTTGATTGGAAAAATACAATAGGGAAGCAATGTTAAAGTTGGAATCAAAAACCAAAATGTCCTTATTTGGGGATGAATGAACCGCATTGACAATTTCTTTCCAAATGCCAGTGGTTCCATGGGGTACTGCAAATAGATTTTTTTTACAAATTATCCTGCTGTCTACTATCCCTTTGCCAATATCTTTGATGATAAAACCATTCTCATCGGTGCTTTCATTTTCCTGCAATCCTTTGGCGTAAAGAATTTTAAAAAGGTCTGTATTGGTGTAATTTAAGTCGATAACATTCACCCTTGCCTTTGGGTCTCTTAAATAGTGAACAGAGCAACAAAGTGCATTCAAGGTCTTACCGATCCCGCCTTTCCCTCCAGTAAAGATATTCAGTATCATTTATTAAGTCCTCCTTTCCCAGACTAGACATCAATAGAAAAAGTACGTAAAGAGCAACATTCTCTTTTTGCTTAACCGTATTCAGTCTTATTAAACAAGCATATATTAACATACTTATTAATTAGCACACCCTAAAAGAAAAGTCAAGAAAAATCTTTCCTTATTCAAATATTTTTTTAAAATCGAATAGGGCGATGGTACCATTTCTATTGGCACAAGCATAAAAGCCATTGGTAGTAGGACTCGACATTATCTCTCCTGGCAACCAAAACAACGAAATAGTTGCAATACAGTTTCCTGTGGCGGTATCCCAAATGCGGAGCGAATAATCCAGGGAGCAAGAAAGGACGTACTTACCATTTTTGCTGAAAGTGACACTCAATACAGGGCCTTTATGCCCAATAAAAGTTTTTCTCAATTCGCTGGATGAAACATCCCACAAATTTAGATTGCCATCATCTCCACCGGATACAATATACTGGCCATTTGGACTGAAATTTACGCAATACACATGGTTGGAATGACTTGGAAAAGTTTTTAACAATAATCCCGACTCTATACTCCACAATTTAATAGTGCCGTCATCCGAAGCGGATACAACATGTCGCTCATTCTGGTTTATGGCAAGACTCCACACGAATCCTTTATGTCCTTGAAACGTTTTTAAATTTTTCCCCGATTCCAGATCCCATAACTTAAGAGTATGATCGAATGAACCAGAGATGACACTCTTGCCTTGCTTGCAGAAACATACACTATTTATACCGTATTTATGTCCCTTGTAGGTTTGAATAAGTTTGCCTGATTCTATATCCCACCATTTAAGGGTACTATCAAATGAACCAGACACAGCAGTTTTGCCGTTTGTGCTAAAGCGAACGGTATGAACTTGATCCTGATGCCCGTTGAAAGTCTGAATTTCTCGCCCCGATTCCAAGTCCCACAATTTGAGAGTGGAATCCCAAGAGGCAGAAAGTAAGGTTTTACCATTAGGGCTAAAATCCACACTACTCACGGATAGTAAATGACCCCGAAAGGATTTGATTTCCTTTTCCGAAACAGGGTCCCAATGTCTAAGGGTAAATTCCCTAGCTGCGGAGATTATACTATTATTATCTGGACAAAAAGCAACAGAACGAACTTGGTCCTTATGCCCGACCAATACTCCGGTAACCTTACCCGATTTGAAATCCCTTAATTTGATGGTTTTATCCCAGGAGCCAGTAGCAATTGTTTTCCCATCATTGCTGAAATCCATGCATGTTATTGGAGCTCGGTGGGCTTTAATAGTGCGGTAGGCTTTCTCCGATTGCACCTTCCACCACTTGATATTTTTATCCCAAGATACCGAGATAATAATTCTGCCGTCACGGCTGAAAACAGCGTTTTTTACGAAATCGGTATGTCCTTTTAAAATTTTTACTTCTTTGCCGGATATGAGATCCCATAATTTGAGAGTTTTATCATCCGCAGATGATAATGCAAACCGTCCATTTGGACTAAAATCAACAGCATTAATGGATCTTTTATGACCAGTGAGTGTTTTTGGAAAATTATCCGTTTCCAGGTCCCACCATTTGAGAGAACCATCTCTTGAACCAGAAAGCAACGTTTTCCCGTCCGGACTGAAACAAATACAATTTACACGATTCATATGACCTACCAATGTTTTTAGCATCTTACCGGATGGGTATCCCCACAATTTGATAGTCTTATCATCGGCGCCGGAGGCAATGCGGTCTCCCTCGGGGCTGAACTTTAGACTTCTTACACCACCTGTATGACCTTTGATCGTCATCAATTCTTTGCCTGTTGCGATATCCCATAACTTAATATTTTTATTCTCATCCCCTGACGCAACAACAGTCCCACTAGGGCTTACGGCGATGCAATTCACAAAAAAACTATGCCTGAAATTAGGGCTTCCCAATAAACCACACAGCGTGGGTCCAGTATAATTGCAATAATAATGAAAATTTTTATCTTCAGGATGGTACGTTTCTGAGTCGAGTTGGGATAAGTGAGCGATATTTATTAATTGCCATTGCTTTTCCTCCGCCGTGTTCAACCATTTTTCTGCTTCATCCCTATCAATCAAAAAATAGAGCAATTGTCGCCTTAACTCCACAAGTTCTGATTCGCCAGTTAAAAAGACATCCGGTGATAAATATTCTACTAACAGAGTGGTACATGGTAGGTGCGACATGTTGTGGTAGTATTCAATAATCTTTATGAGTGCCTTTTTATCTTCCCCCTCCAGAATTGTCTTTATATATTGATAAATCCATTCCACACCGTCCCAATACTCTTGAATCTCATTTTCCCTATGTTGGCGAATAAAATCCACATCATTGCCCCTCCGATTATTTCGTTCGACAAGCGTTTCCCATTCAACCAAGGCTTTAATTCCAGTAAGATAGAGACTATTTCTAATATTCCCGGCGGGTTCCCTAGCTACACGATGCTTGAGTAACCGAAGTAGACTGGCTCCCGTTTTGAGTGAGCTTCCTACAGCCAAAGGGAATGAATCGGTATGGAAAAAATCTATAGATTCTTCCTGTACGGCAGTTCCGACAGATTTGATATAAGGAAATGCTTCAGTCGTAAACTTCGAATCGACAGTACTCTCAACCATGAACCGACTGGCGAGAAACTCCATCACAGAATTATGAATAAAAACATATTCGGAGTCACCAGCGGGTAATAATAAATGATCCTCTTTCAAACGATTCAACCATTTATTTGCTATGGTTTGTGATTCCAAAAGAGAAAATTTTTGTGCGGCCAATTTTGAGAAGACAAAAAGAAGATTGTCCTCCCTTATGGTCCACTGCTTTTCACGGAGCCCCCAAGTTAAGGCGGAAAGCCCATCGTAAATTATTCGAGTTTCGTAATTGGCGTCTTCACCCCACAATTCACCGGATTTCAATTCTTTGAAGAGGGTACGTAAATCCCTTGAGAAAGTCCCAGTTTTAATAAACTCCCATGCCCGGATCAAGATAAAGGATACGATGATATGATACATGTTAAAACGAGTGTCAAAAGTATGAAAAGAATCGAAATAGACAATTATCAGGAGGGCTGTGAGAGGTGTTCCTCCAACTTTTGCAACAAGTTCTTCCCGCCATAGCATGTCTCTGAACTCCTTAAATCTCTCTCTGCTATCTCGATAAAAGTATTGGGCTAAGCTCTTGAGTTGTTCCATTTCCAGAGAACAGACTATAAAAGTAGATTTAGTGGGATATTTTGGGGACCCTACACCCACTCGCTCCATTTCGGTTAAACGTCCGGTGACAAAAATACGGTTACCTTTTTTCTCTAGGAAATAGTGACTGTTCATCAATTCCTTTACCAACATAATTATATCTTCTTTAATTACCCGTGTGGGTGCCTCATCCAATGCGTCAACCAGTAGGGTTAACTGCCCTTGAACAAAGGCGTTAATTACAACTCTCCCTGCTCTTTCCAGTGACACATCTCTGGGTTTGAGTTCATTGGGATACAAATAACCGTATAAAAAATACGGAAGAACCATATCGAAAGTCCTCAGTTTATTAGCTGAATTATCACTCTTATCGCCAAAATATACCGTAAACCACTCTCTATACGGTTTCAGTACTCGGCAAGAAACCAGTAAAACAATCTGTTCTCGATTATTGTCATTATTTTTATTACTTTGGAAGTCACGAAAAGCAAAATAATTTAAAATGGTAGTCTTTCCTGAACCCGGCAAACCGAAAATAAACCCCATCCGTTCATCATTATATAGTTTCGCTGCATTAAACCCCTCTGTTTGGTCGGGGTCGGGAAGTCTAACATCAATAGGCGACCTACCCACAGAAGGATCATTCAAATCTCTGCTATTGCTATCGTTTTGATTTGGTGCAATTTCCAGGTTAATGAAATTCTTTTCCATGCTCATAGCGGGGTAAATATCACCAAAAACAGGAATAACACTGCATTTATATTCAAGTTCGTTTAGTCGCAACGCCAGGATGTCTTCTTTGGGGTGTTCCTCTCCTGGATCGGGAAAATTCATTTGAAAAATCCGAATAGGTTCGATAAACCCCTTAAAAAGAGTTTCATCTAGCTCTTTTACAGTGATTCCTTTAGATAAAAATTCTTGCTTGCACATATGTCGTAAAAACTCGGTTATGACCACAAAATTTTCTTTGGCTATCTTTTCCATACGAAAAAGTATAATGGATTCATCGCCATATACATCGACCATTTCATTGTTTTTTTCATCAAAGGTAATTCCAAACTTTCCATAGTGTGCAACAATACGCACCTTGCAAAGAAAACCGAATTTATCAAGTGCTCCAGTGAAAGATTGGTGGCGAAGCTTGCTTGAGAAATCAATAAAAGCCGATGTATCAGTGAAGAAAGTAATAGCGGCATCGCCTACACTTTTTATAAAATTGCCATCCCTCATGTTCGCAGAAACCTTGATATGATCAAAAAAAACGTCGTTAAAATTGGCTGTATTCTCTGCGCCCAATTCTCTGGATTGAGGAGTATAATTTACGACATCAACCATAACCAGCACACCTGTTTTTTCCATTTTATGCTCCAATTTTTTTTTTCGCGGATGGGTATTTTCCCCGTAATGGTAATCAATAGAATTATTAATCATCGTCTTCATATGAATTTTTGCTCCTCCATCATCATGTACCAATTGGGTGCGGGCAAACGATTCTTTTTTTTCCTTATATACACCACCCAACTGTCGGCAGATGGAAGGATAGTTCATTTCAAATTTTTTAGCCGAAGAAACATCAATAGCTTGAATAGGTTTAAGAAATATGGGCATATCACACTTACAGTCTTTTATTAAAAGCGGTCGTATTTTTTTATTCCATACTTCGGGATTACCGGCCATAAAAGCAGTCTGTTCTAATTGCGTCCATTCAGAGTGACAAAAATCTGGAGTTAATATAGGGACAATATAATTGCATTCATTCAATCCTTTTGCCAGTTCCACTACCCAATTGGCACCCCAGTCTATAGATTCCTTGTCGAAAAAGCAATCTACTCCATCCCGACTTAATCGGCTGTATAATTCCCGTACAAATCTTTCGTCCTTTTGATTATAGCTTAAAAAAGCCTTACTCATCACACACATCCTATTCCTTCGCTGAACTGAAACAGTTATATTACATTATACCACAATGAATTTTTTAAATCCAACCACCATCTGAAAAAAATTAATAAATGGCCAAGCCATCAATAAAAAAACTCAAGCTTCCAACTTGAAAGGCAAAAACTGCACTCTCTCATAAAACCCACTAAACCCCATCCAGTAGATGCCATTCTTTGGCTATGGGTTTAATTGGGTGCAAGATTTTGAACCCTGCATTGGCATTTTGCCATGCTTGAACATTCTCAATGGAACTTTGGCAATCCCCCATTTTCAAACATACCCGGAAATCAGGCACGATTCAATTGTAGATAAAGCGGGCTCAAAATCCTGAACCCATATTATCCCGTCCCCATCCAACGGATTGGAAGGAATTCATTTCATCCCGCCATCTTTTTTCTGGTAGACAAAAACGCAAGCCGGATTCTTGCGCTACTTTGAAACGATGAATCGCCAGAGGTTTATGAGATTCCCTGATGGGTTACTTCATTTGTTCCGTTATGATGGCTTCGAGTTCATCAATATACCGTTGGGATTTTTTCAGCCATTCTTTCACGTCAAGCTCTTCAAAGACGACAAAATCGGCATAATCCCCTTCCTGCCGGAAATCAAATATCTTCGAGTAAAATTTTCCCAACTCAACACTGACAATCCCTGTTCTAATGAAATGCTCATTGAATAACGAGCGTATTCCCGTATGTTTCGGCGAGGAGAGGTTTTTGAGCAGCAACAATGCCGTTACTTCGTAAAAAAGAGCATAGTACATGCGGTTAACAGCGGATAAAAAACTTTTTTTATTAACCATATCCACCGCATCATCCAATGTTTTAGCGGCTTTTTCGCGGCGGTAATCAACCAAGTCTTTTGGCCAATTCATATCCGCAATGCCTCGCGCTGTACATTCTGAAAAAAAGGCATCACCCTCGCCTTTTCCGAGGCCCAAAAATCCTTTGAATACACCACTATACCAAAAACCACATCATATTCTAATTCAAATGGATAGGCCAGATCAATCACCTCTCCCGCAAGGGCGTGGTTTACGATTCCGGGAAGTAATACAAGAACATCAATATCTGAATCGGAACGATGATCATTACGCGCCACCGAACCAAAAACATAGACCTCTATCTCTTGGCCAAAGTGCTCGGTTAATACCTGCTTTAACTCGGCAACCGCTTGTTTAATATTGTTTACGTTCATGGTTCGTTTTACATCCTGGCTAACAGTATAATATTATTGACTGGAACTGTCAATTATCAAAAACAAATTAAATCCCATTTTCAAAACACGCCCGGAAATCAGGCACGATTCAATTGTAGATAAAGCGGGCTCAAAATCTTGAACCCATATTATCTTCCCTCAGCTTCTCTACCTCTGCGCTGTCAATAGAAATTTTGCCACAAAGGGCGAAAAACGCTGTCAAATCCTGCTTTTTATTTTCCTTTTTTTCGCGGACAGTGATCTCTACCATTTTTCCCCGATACTTTTCTAAGCCAGGAATCACAATGGTGTTGTCCTCAATTCTTAATACCTTTGTTAACATATTGGTCTCCATACTAAAAACCACGTCATATTGTAATTCAAATGGATAGGCCAGATCAATCACCTCTCCCGCAATGGCGCGGTTTACCTTTCCGGGCAGTAATACAAGATTATCAATATCTGAATTGGAAACAGTAGAATAAAATAATGCGCCATCCTGGCGCATTAATAAGCGGCAAAAACGTGTACTTGGATGCGATTTCGGGGGAGTTTCCTGGAAGTTGTGGACCAATTTAACTGTGATTTTGGTAGTTAGGATTTTAAATAAGTGACCCGCTGAATTGATATGCTTGGATTTAGGTTGACACCAGAAGGCTGCCTCAAAACACTGGGCACCCAGCAAGGACGAACACAAGGATTGTTGTCCCATAACCTCTAATCTGAACTGTTACCAAAAATAGTGACATATCCCTGTATCACTTCTTTCTGGACTATTCACCGATAATTCTTTAATTCTAGCAGCGCGGATCTTCTCACCCGCTTTTCCTTTTTTGCAGAGTATGGCTTTTTTTAAAAAAAGAGAGTAAAATACTCCTATGACAACCACAACAGACTTATTTGACTTAGCCCGCGAAAAGATTATTATCACCGCCGAGATCGGCATCAATCACAATGGCGATCTGAAACTGGCCCAAGAGATGATCGAGGCCGCCGCTGCTTGCGGCGTCGATGCCGTGAAGTTCCAATGTTTTAAAACCGACTCCATGTACTCCCGCCTCACCCCTGGTTTCAGTCATACCGATAACGATGTTTTCGCCCAGATGAAAACCCTGGAAATCCAGGATGAATGGTGGCCCCTTTTAAAAGAAAGTAGCCATAAACACGGAATGTTTTTCTCCGTCTCCGTATTTGATGCTCCTGCTTTGGAAGTATTAAAAACCACGGGCATTGATTTTTTAAAAGTCGCCTCTTCCGAAATCAATAACCATGCCTTTTTAGAACAACAGAAAGTGTTGAGCGATGTATTTGTTATCTCCACTGGCATGGCCCTGCTGGAAGAAATTGCCGCTACCCTGCGCTTCCTCACCCGCATCGGCATTAGTAAAACCATCTTGCTGGAATGTACTTCCAGTTACCCCGCACCCCCCGCATCCATCCATCTTTTAAATATCGATTTTCTCCGGGATACGTTCCATTTACCCGCTGGGTTCTCCGATCATACCCTGGGCATTCATCATGCTGTGGCCGCAGCAGCACGGGGCGCACGGTTCATTGAAAAACATTTTACCCTGGACAAAACCATGCCCGGTCCTGACCAAACCATCTCCGCCGACCCCAAGGAGATGAAAACAGTGGTGAATGCCATCCGCGAAATCGAAATTTCCCTTAAAACAAACCATAAAATGAGCTATTCCCCGCATGAACAAAACTCACGGGACCTGGGCCGCAAAAGCGTGATTGCGCTTCGCGAAATAAAAAAAAACGAACCGATCACGCTGGAGAATACTATTATCAAACGCCCGGGCAAAGGCATCCCCCCGGAAGAAGCCCATTTCTTATACGGCAGAACCGCCAAACAGGATATCCCGGCAGAACAATGGATCACCTGGGAAATGGTCTGAGCCAATAAATCACAATGAAAACGTATATTGAAATTAATGCTGCCCATCTGGTTCATAATTTAAGCGAGTTCCGCAAACTGACCCACGAGCAAAAAATAATGTTTGTAGTGAAAGGTAATGCCTATGGTCATGGATTAAAAGAGATTGTTTCTATTACCCGGGCCCTCTCTTTTATCCATTATTACGCCGTCGATTCCGTGGAAGAAGCCTTGATCGTTCATGCGGTTGACCCGGATAAAAAGATACTGATCATCGGCTGGGCTGACAGCGATCAAATCAAAGAGATCATCTTGAACCATTTCGAAATGGTGGTGCCCTCCATTGAATATTTAGAAGAAGTGAACGCATTGGCCGGGCAATTAAAACAAAAGGCCCTGGTGCATTTAAAAGTAGAAACGGGAACCTCGCGCATGGGCATGCGTCCAACGGAAATAGTGGATATAGTCAAGGGTTCGTTGCACCCATCCAATCCCGAGTATCCCGAACATGTTCTGATGGTGGGTCTTTATTCCCATTTTGCCAATATCGAAGATACCACCGATCACAGTTATGCCCAGCAACAACTGACCGTATTCACCCAACTGGTAGAGCAATTAATGCCAGAGGGAGAGAGATTATTAAAACATTTCTCCTGTTCTGCTTCCGCCCTACTTTTCCCCAAAACGTATTTTGATATCGTGCGGGTCGGGATTTCTGCCTATGGATTCTGGCCGTCCAAGCCCACCTATGTTTCTTATATTGAGAAAGGAAACACGCCTATTAAGCTCAAGCCTGTATTGAGCTGGTATAGCAGGGTAGCGCAAGTCAAAACCGTGGAAAAAGGCGAGTCTGTAGGTTATGGATTAACGTATCGAGCGTTTGGTCGTTCCAAGATTATTGTGGTTCCCGTGGGGTATTACGATGGGTATGATCGCAAATTATCCGGTGCGGCCACGATAATTGTCAATGGGGTGAATGCACCGCTACGGGGCAGAATCTGTATGAATATGTTTATGGCCGATGTCACTCATATAGATAATGTCAAACAGGGAGACCCGGTAGTATTAATTGGCAGTGCTGGCGACGAAACCATCAGCGCCGACCATCTGGCCGATTTATGTGGCAGTATTAATTACGAGGTAGTGTCCCGCATCAATCCCCTTATCCCGCGTTTGGTTATTTAAACATCCTCTTTATTTTTTTTATTTGATTGTAACTGTTCAGGTTATAGGCTATGGGACTACCATCAGATCGGATTTAAGAAAAGACCCCCACGAATTTCACGAATTTACACGAATTAAAAGATAAATAAAATCTTTTTTCGTGGATATTCGTGATAATTCGAGTAATTCGTGGGCAAATCTTTTTCTTTGTTTCATCTATTGCCTATGGGCTGAACAGTTACTCTTTACATCGCTTCGTTATAGCATCCCAACAACTTGTACGTCAGCGCTTTTTCTTCAACCATCTTTAAGGTTTTTTGCACTTTTTCATCTTTCACCGAGCCGTAAAAATCCACCAGAAAGACAAAATGCCCCTTTTCCAACGGTGAAGGGCGCGACTCCAAGCGACAGAGATTGATCTGGGCATCAGTAAAAACTTTTAACACCCCGTACAGTTCCCCGAATTCACTGCGGGTGGAAAAGACAATGGAACACTTGTTCCCCTCGGTGTTAGAAAGATGTTTGGACACTAACAAGTAGCGGGTAAAATGGGTTGAATCATCCTCGATATTCTCCTTGATAATCATCAGATTATGAAGGGCGGCACAAAGCGGACTGGCAATAGCCGCTGCCGCACGCGGTCTTTCCTGGGCAATCATGCGGGCTGCCGCCGCCGCATTATAATAGGGCCGGGCTTCCAAATCGTTGCGGGCGATAAAACCACTACAATGGGCCAATACCTCGGGATGCGAATACACGACTTTGAGCCCACGATAATCACTCTCCGGCAAAGTCAATAGCGCATAATTAAAAGGCTGCTTGATCTCCCCGCAAATAAAAATATCATGGCAAATTAACAGATCATTCACTTCCGAAACGCCACCCTCAATCGAATTCTCCACGGGCAACATCCCATAATCATAATAATCGCTTTCTAACCCCGCCACCACATCGCTGAACTTCAAACAGGGTACAGGCACAAAATTAGCGGCATAACCGGTGATAGCCAACTCACCATTGGCACCATGCTCGCCCTGAAACCCCACCAACTGGCGATCCTCCATCTGGATACCACGACACTCCGCGATGATCATCTCGAATAGTTTCTTGCTAAAATCTTTTTGCACCAAGTGCAACGGGATACGTTCTACATTTTCAATCACTTGTTTTTCCCGCTCTTTGTCTATGACCTGGGTTTTTAGTTTTCTTGTGCGTAACGCTAATTCCAACCGTTCATTCAATAGTTTTACTATTTCATAATCCACGTTGTTAATTTTTTCCCGGATTTCTTTTAAATCCATAAAATACCTCCGCAAGCGATTAAGCGATTAAGAATTTTAAAAAACATTAGAATTATAGGCGAAAAATTACCCATTGTCAAAAGGTTCGCGATTTTCACTTGACAAAGAGGGGATTTTTGTTGTATATAGAAGGTGATGACTGATTACTTCCAATAAGTGTGAGGCGAAAACCAGGATACTCTGATGAAGAATTTAAAATTGTGCGCGAAAAGTAATACGCATTCCAAACCCACAATAGTAACTGTAGGAACTGTCCGGGTCGGGTTGGATTTCGCCTTAATTGCGGGGCCATGCGGGGTAGAGAGTGAAAAACAAACGATTATTACGGCCCAAAAAGTCAAAGAAGCGGGCGCTAACATGTTACGTGGCGGGGCGTTTAAACCGCGAACCTCACCTTACGCGTTCCAAGGGCTGGGATTGCAAGGATTAAAGATTCTGGAAAAAGCCAAAAAAGAGACGGGCCTGCCTATTGTCTCGGAAGTGATTGACCCGCGGGATGTATCCTGGGTCAGCGAGTACGTGGACCTGCTGCAAATCGGGGCACGCAACATGCAAAACTACTCGTTATTAAAAGAAGTAGGCCACATGAAGAAACCAGTGCTTTTAAAACGGAGCATGTATTCGACATTGGCAGAATGGCTCAATTGCGCGGAATACATCTTAGCGGAAGGCAATCCCAATGTCATCCTCTGCGAACGGGGCATACGTACCTTTGAAACCTATACGCGCAACACGCTGGATTTAAATATAGTGCCCGCAGTCAAAGAAGTTTCCCACCTGCCTGTCATCGTGGACCCTTCCCACGGCACGGGCCGGGTTAGCTTGGTCGAACCGATGAGCCTGGCCGCTATTGCCGCAGGCGCGGACGGACTGATTATCGAAGTTCACTTTAACCCGGCAGAAGCGATGAGCGATAAAGATCAAACCCTGGACCCCATCATGTTCATGGCCACGGCTAAAAAAATTAAAGCCTTAAAAGCGTTTATGGATGAAATGAATAATAAAGAAAAATCTCAGGCCACGGAAAGCATCGGGGAGACCGGGAGATGAAAAAGTTTGAAATTCATGGCAGTACTGGGTATTCACAGCTATTAGTAGGCGAATCCCTGGCTAATTTACCCCACTATGTTCAGGGGAAACCTGTCTTTATTATAACCGATAAGAATGTGGCTGCATTATACCGTTCCCAATTCCCAGAGTCAGCTCACGTCTTTGAAATCGGCTGCACAGATGCTATCAAAACCCTGCAAACCGTGGAAACTATTTACCAGCACATGTTGGCATTAGAGATAGATCGTTCCTGGTTTGTAGTCGGTATTGGTGGTGGTGTTGTGTGTGATATCACCGGGTTTGTCGCTTCTACCTTTATGCGCGGTTTGCCCTTTGGTTTTGTTTCCTCTACCCTGCTTGCCCAAGTGGATGCCAGTGTTGGCGGGAAAAACGGCGTTAATTTTATTGGTTATAAAAATATTATCGGTGTTTTTCAACAACCCCGCTTTGTCATTTGCGATTTGACTCTATTCGATACCTTACCCCACCATGAACTGGTTTTTGGTATGGCTGAAGTAGTCAAACATGCTGTTATTGCTGACCCGATCATGTTCCGCTTCTTGGAAGAACACCATCAAGATGCCTTGAAACTTAACCCTGTCATATTGGAACGATTGGTCTACGATTCTATTGCCATCAAATCCGCTATCGTGGAAAAAGACGAGACAGAAAAAGGGGAGCGCCGCAAATTAAATTTCGGTCATACCTTTGCTCACGCCTTGGAAAAAAGTCAGGGCCTGCCCCACGGCGAAGCAGTCAGCCTTGGCATGGCCCTGGCAGCTCAGCTATCGGTCAAGAAAAAAATGCTCTCCTATGCCGATAGCACACGTTTGACTACATTGCTCTCACACCTTGGCTTGCCTGTCACTGTTTCTGTGAACCGGGAACAAATCCACAATGCTATTCGTCGCGATAAAAAAAGAGACGGTGAGACCATTCATTTTATTTTATTAGACACCATCGGTCACGCGGTGGTGGAAGAGATGGCTATCACGGACCTGGAGGCCGAATTAGATGATTTGTGTCAGTATCAATAACCCTACCCCCAAACGATGCGCAAAACTCCTTGAATCTCAGCACCTACAAATGGCCGAGATTCTCTTGGACAGCGCTGAACTTTCACCCGAAGAAATCCGCGCTATTTTCTCTCTGCCAATTCCTCTTATCGCTACCTGTCGCCCCACGGCCAACCGGAGCGAAACCCAGCGCGTGGAAATCCTTCTGACCGCCATTGATGCGGGTGCGGCTTATGTGGATATTGAAATGGAAGCAACTGTAGAAAATAGATTTTCCATATTCGATGCCGCACGCGCCAAAGGGTGCAAGGTGATTTGCTCCTATCATAACTTTGAATGCACCCCCAAGAAATTTGATTTGAATGAAATTCTGTTCATCTGTCTTGGGGCTTCAGATATAGCAAAAATTGCTTGCTTGGCGCATAATATAGATGACTGTATCCGTCTTCTTTCTTTATATTCATGCGATTTCAAGTGTTTCAGGACTAAAACGGATTTTCCCAAGCATATCATGGTGATTGCCATGGGTGAAATAGGTAAAATCACTCGCGTAGCCGCGCCTTTTTTAGGCGCACCTTTTACCTATGCATCTATTGAAGAGGGCCAGGAAACCGCACCCGGTCAATTGCCCCAAAAGGCCATGGAAACTATTTACCAGCTTTTAAAATGAACAAGCACCAGCCCTTGTTACCCGACCAATTCGCTTTTGCGGTGACTGGCAATCCAATCCTACACAGTAAAAGTCCGGCCATGTTTAATATGGTATTCCAGGAATATCCCCGGCTCTTCCATTTTCGGTACTGTTATTGCCGCATTGCCGCAGACAGTGCTGCCGAGGCCATATATCTTTTTAATCAACTTCATTTAACCGGTATGAATGTCACCGCCCCCTTTAAAAAGGAGATCATGGACTACCTCGACATGGTGGACCCGCATGCTTCCCGTATTGGTGGCGTGAATACCGTGATCCGGCAAGATAATGGTTTGATCGGGTACAATACCGATTTTATCGGTGTTGTGGAATCCCTCGTGCGGCACAATATCCCGATAAACAATCGTGCTTACATCGTTCTTGGTGCTGGTGGGGCTGGGCGTGCTGCTGCTTATGGTCTGGTGCGGGCTGGCGCTGACGTTGTCATCGTCAATCGCACCTATGAACACGCCATGTCTGCGGCAAAAATGACTGGTAGCCGTGCCGAAGACCTCGAACCACTGCAACACCTGTTAAACTCTGCCGATGTTTTAATCGCTACTCTGGCCCCAGACGCGGATATTATCCCAGAAACTTGGTTAAGAAAAGAACTGGTTGTGTTTGATGCCAATTACAAAGATTCCCCCCTCGTAGCCAAAGCCCAACGTCGCGGTTGCCGTGTGATACCCGGTGAAGAATGGTTGCTCAACCAGGCTATTCCCACTTTCGGGTATTTCACGGGTGCCGAACCAGGACCACAAGCCATGGAAACCATGCGAAAAGCAATTTTAACCCGCTCCTGGGAGAAACCACAAAAAATTGCCCTGATTGGTTTTATGGCCAGTGGTAAATCCACTGTGGGGAGAATTCTGGCAAAAAAAATGGGGTATACTTTTAAAGATTTTGATGCGAAGATTGAAAAACGCGAGGGACAATCTATCGCGGAAATTTTTAAATCCAAAGGAGAACCCTATTTTCGGAAGGTGGAAGCGGCCATGTTAAAAAAAGAATTGCACGCGTTCACGCCAATCGGTAAAGGTGTGGTTTATGCGTGTGGTGGTGGGGCCGTTCTGTCCGAGGAAAATAAAGTCCAATTAACCTCCAATGCCCTGGTTGTCTGGCTCTATTCTTCCCCTGAGGTTACTCTTGGACGCTTACAACCCGGCACACGTCCGTTACTGGAGGGGCCGGACCCGGCCAACGAAGTAGACACATTATTGCAGCAACGCTTACCCCACTATGGTCACACCGCGCACCTGATCGTAAACAGCGAGAAAAATGCCGAGGCGGTGGCAGGAAAGATTTATGAAGAGATCACTAAAACCTTCCACGATTAACGGTACGGTAACTGCTCCTGCTTCCAAAAGCATGATGCAACGTGCTATTGCTGCGGCATTATTGACAGATACACCCGTCACTATCATCAATCCTACCTATAGCAATGATGCTAATGCTGCACTAACTGTGATCCAGGAGTTAGGGGCCACCGTTTCAATTAAAGAAAAGGAAATTTATATCCGTGGTGGTTTTGCGCCCACAGGAAAGGTATTGAACTGCGGCGAATCTGGCTTGGGCATTCGTTTGTTCACCCCTATTGCCGCACTGGCCAATCAATCGTTGACCCTCACCGGTGAAGGTTCCCTGTTGCATCGTCCCGTGGCCATGATTGAAGAACCCCTCAAACAACTCGGTGTGACAGTTTCCACCACCAATGGGTTGCCGCCATTGACTGTTACCGGGCCATTAACGGGTGGTCAAGCTTGTGTTGATGGTTCAGTCAGTTCCCAGTTTCTTACTGGTTTACTGATGGCCTTGCCCAAAGTGTCAGGGGATTCACGGTTGCTCGTCAAGAATCTGCAGAGTTTCCCCTACATTGATATGACCCTGGCTATACTAAAATCTTTTCATGTGGTTGTGACCCACGAAAACTATCACACTTTTTATATTAAAGGCAAGCAACGGTATGTACCCGTGCAACCCCGTTACTGGGTGGAAGGAGACTGGAGTGGTGCCGCGTTTTTACTCGTGGCCGGTGCTGTTGGTGGACAAGTCACTATAAATGGTTTGGATGCCTCTTCTACCCAGGCAGATCGCAAGATTATCCACGCCTTGCAAGAGGCTGGGGCCGAGGTATTCATCTCTCCCAGCGCGATTCAGGTAAAAAAGAACCGGTTGCGTGCGTTTCGGTTTGATGCTGTTCATTGCCCCGATCTTTTCCCACCGTTGGTCGCTTTGGCGTGTCAATGTGAAGGCAAAACTATTCTCTCCGGTGTTGACCGTTTGGCTGATAAAGAGAGTAATCGTGCCCAGACCTTGCAGAAGGAGTTTTCCGCGTTGGGTGCCACTATTCGCGTGATTGGGAATACCATGGAGATTATTGGTGGGCCTATTTTGGGTGGTGCTGTGGATTCGCACAACGATCATCGGATTGCCATGGCTGTGGCTATTGCGGCCATTAATGCACGACAGGAAGTAATTATCCATAATTATGAATGTGTGACCAAGTCTTACCCGGCTTTTTTTGAAGATTATATATCTATAGGGGGGAAAAGTTATGAATAGATTCGGACAATTATTCAATGTTTCCATATATGGCGAATCCCACGGCAAAGAGATTGGTATCTTGATTGATGGGTGTCCCGCTGGTTTATCTTTGCAGGAAGAAGATTTTATCGCCGACCTATCACGGCGCAAAAGCGGGGCCAAAGGCACCACGCCGCGACAGGAACAAGATAAACCAGTGATTAAAAGCGGTACTTTCCAAAACAAAACCACAGGCGCACCCATTTTGCTCTGCTTTGAAAATAACAATGGGCGTAGTTTGGATTATGAAGCCTTCAAAGAAGTTCCCCGGCCCGGTCATGCTGACTTTACCGCGTTAAAGAAGTATGGTGGTTTCAATGATCCCCGAGGTGGCGGGCATTTTTCCGGGCGCGTGACCCTTGGTCTGGTGGCCGCCGGAGTGATTGCCAAAAAAATTATTGCTCCTATCACTGTGACCGCTACGCTCTTAGAAGTCGGCGGAGAGAAAGATATTCAGACTGCTATAGATAAAGCAATCACCGCTCAGGATTCCATTGGTGGTATTATTCAATGTGAAGCACAACACATGCCCGTGGGACTTGGCGAACCTTTTTTTGATAGTATCGAGTCGCTCATCAGCCACATTATTTTTTCCATTCCAGCCATCAAGGGAATTGAGTTTGGTTCAGGATTTAGTGCCGCACGTTTGACTGGTTCGCAGCACAATGATCCCATCATTAATATTAACGGTCACACCGCCACCCAATTCGCAGGAGGAGTTAATGGCGGTATCAGTAATGGGAACCCGTTACTTTTCCGTGTTGCCGTCAAACCCACTTCCAGCATCGTCTGCCCGCAGAATACGATTAATATCAAAACCGGAACTCTCACCACCCTGCAAATTGAAGGTCGTCACGACACCTGTATTGCGTTACGTATGCCCGTGATCATCGAGAACGCTACTGCTATTGTGTTAGCTGATCTGATGCTTCGGGAACAACAGATAAAAAGAATCCAATAAAAATTAAAATTTCATCGTTGCATTTACGCGGATATCGTTTTATAATAGCAATGGAGGTAATATGGAGATTCTTTTTAAATTAAATATAGAAAAACTACCAGAAGGGGTTTATCTTGGGACCAGCGATGACGTTCCCGGCTTGGTCTCCCAAGGAAGGACCATTGATGAAACCGTAGAAATTGCGAAGGATGTGGCCCGAAAACTCTACGAATCTTATGTGGAAGATGGTGATCTCCCTCCTTTTAAATCTGTTAATAAACGTAAATTCAGGATGGATGTCGCCATCCCAGTGGGAGCTTAAGATTGACCAGACTTTCCGGCTTTACCTACAAAGACACAACAAGGAAATTAAGAAAAGCTGGATTTGAGTTTGACCGTTTTGCCAAAGGCAGTCATGAGATCTGGAAAAATGTGGAAACAAAAAGGCGAACCACGGTTCCCAATCATCCTGGCACAATTCCCGATGGAACATTACGTGCGATAATTAAACAGGCTGGAATTGAGATAGAAGAGTTTTTGTCACTTTAAATGACCATGTCTAAATTCGGAAGTCAAGAAGAATATGGTAAATCGAAATGGATCGCTCTATCCCTTCTCTGTTGTGGATGCTTTTCCATTCATTGGGTAAATCGTTAATTATTTTGCTTCCTCAAAACAATTTGTGGGTGAATTCTGGTTCAGGTAACTTCCCCAATGCATGATAACGCTGTATTTCCGCAGCCGTATAGGTTCTAAATCCATAAGTTTTTCTGAATGTCAATTTCAGCGTGTTATTTAACCCTTCAACAGCCCCCGACGACAACTCTTTTTAAGGGTTCTATATGAAACGTGGCAAGGAAGCAATCAATGCAATTGGTATTTTACCCGGTTTCAAGGGTGTTCTTATCCATGATTTTTGGACTCCATATCTAAAATACCCCTGTGATCATGCTTTATGCAATGAGCGCCATTTGAGGGAACTTTTTTTTCTCATTGAGGAAAAAAATTCGCTTGGGCATCCCAAATGAAACGCCTCCTTCTGGAAATAAAAGATGTCGTGGCCACCCCAAAGACAAAGTTCAATGCCAAGCGGGAACCAATGATCCCGGTATTCCCTCAAAAAAGAGGGGGGGTCAAATAAAATCAAAGTCATTGAATCTTCTCTATAGACTCAAGAACCATCAAGCGGCAGCACTGGCGTTCATGTATAACTTAATAGTCCCTTTTAGTAATAATCCGGTGAACGAGACATTTGCATAATAAAGCTCCGTCAAAAAATATCCGGCACCTTTAGAAGCGATCAAGGGGCAATGCAATTTTGTAGGACAATATCCTATATCTCCACGGCAAGAAAGAATGGCGCAAAAATTTTGGGTGCCATCAAAGATGTGACCAGAGGGCAACCCTTTATTCCTATAAGGTAGCCCCAAGCCGATAGCCTATTTTTAACCCATAGAGTAGAAACTTTGGATACTTCTACCCTATGGGTGGGCCTTAGGTAAACGTTCAGGGATACTGACGGGGTCATAATTTAGTCTCATAAATAATTCTAAACCAAACTGACGGATCATTCTATAGGCTATTATTTCAATGGCTTCACTATTTTGAAACCACTGGACCCGTAACCCTACCGAATTTACTAAAACGTGTGGTCGAGTACGTTCACGGAAAGGATAATTCTGTGGAATTTCTCTTTTTTTTATGCTTTGGTATTATGTTGAAATAACCCGAATATAGCTTCAAAGCATATGGCCTGAACAGTTACTAGGAAAGAAGTATTTGTTAGGCGGGGAATTTGGTAATGCGGTGGGGAGGGAAAGGTGATTGGCGTGGAGATAGTGAAAGATGACACAAAACGAATTGGCCGTAGATTCAAAATTATCCCTTAACACGCTGCCTGGGCGTATTGAATGATAAAAATGGGCATTAGAAAAATGAAAAAAATACAATAATCTTACAGCAGAAAAAGAAAAATAAAATGACGCTCCCTTGATAGATACACGTTTAAGTATCTATTCAGTTTTTTGAACGGCACCTTCCATTACCGCATTAAAAAAATATCT
>CAZCVI010000108.1:0-23383 GCA_964502145.1 uncultured Clostridia bacterium | reverse complement strand
GGACGCTTGCTGTAAAAAAAATTTAGGAGGGGGTGGTTCCCTAAGCGCTTACAAAAGAAAAATGGGAAGAGTGGGGCAAGCATTGGGAAGAGAAACTCAAAGGGGAGAATAACCCGGAATTTCGCTGGCGTCAGCATAAGAATAAGAAACGAAAAGATTTGGAACAGCATTTAGCCGCGCTGACGCGGGATCATTGTTCCTTTTGCGATGCGTATCCGATGGGGCGGCGGTTAAAGTCTACCATTGAGCATTTTAAGCCCAAACAGAAGTTCCCCTTGGAAGCCTATAAATGGGAGAATTTGTTTTTGGCTTGTGGTCTGTGCCAGGAAAAGGGGGATTCATTTCATGAACGATTATTGAAGCCAGATGAAGAGACTTACAGCTTTGATCGCTTTTTTGATATCGACTGGTTCACCGGGGAATTAATCCCCAACCCCTATGCGTCCGATGAAGAGCAGGAACAGGCGGAGATAACCATAAAACTTTTCCGGTTGAATGATAATGGCAAGCCAGATGATCGGTTAGAGGAGTTAAACAAGTTTAAGAAAAGCAAGGATGTGGATATAGATAGTTGGTCTTATCGATTTTTTATTGAACGGGGCCTGTTGCCAGTAGAGTATAATTACGCTGAAGGTATTTAAATATTTGATGAATTATTTTCTGGATACTTTATGGGTTTTGAAAGTTATTGAATCCCTGGTGCATGGTTCTCATGGGAGTCATCGGCCAGCCAGTCGATGTTACCAAACATGAAGGGGGATTGGGATAAGAAAAGATAAAAGAAAGTTTTTTTAAAGGTAATATATTAATGCAAAATTTTCCATATTTAAAATTTTTTGATGTTTCCTTTTTTCGAAAACCATTTTGAATCAGACACACCGTTCTCATTTTAAACTTCACTATTACAAAATGGTTCTTGGTTTATTTTATTTTCTTCTTCAAAATCCTTAACTTGTTTTTCAAATTCCTCTTTTGTTAAATCAGGTAGAGAATCAAAGTACTCAATAACATTTTTAATATCTTGGTCATTTTTTGCCATGTCGGTAAAAAAATTTTTATAAGTTTGAGGGATTAACATGTGTACTAATTCTGCCTGACTATCATCAAAAAAACCAGACGCTGGACCATTTAATCCAAATTTCTTATCGAAAGATACTCCAACTAAAATCATTGGATTACACAATGCCTGCATAACAACAATCTCGCCAACTGTTTTTATATACAAATCACTAAATACTTCCAATGTTTCAAAATTGATCGAAGGGAATTGACTGCCTCCAGCAAAAAACCGTGGATTATTCAATTCTCGATAACTCTTCAATTGCCCTTTAGTGTGGCAATAATCTGAAAGCTCCCAATACAAGTGTTGTAGATTATCCTTCCAGTTATGGTGATCATTTAAATCCTTATATCGTCCAATTTTAATCAATTTCTCAAGAGATCTTGAAAACTGAGGAGTGTCACTTCTTGAAAAAACCCAGTCGATAGCTTTTTTCCGGTCGCATTGATCAGATGTTAAAAAAACAGAAATTAATGTCAATTCTATTGCTCTTCTTAAATCTGAAAATGCTGATTTGTATGAACCTATTAAGGCATGTTTAATAGAATGGTCAAATTCCATCTCAACTTCAGTCGCTGGAAAATATCCGATTCTACTTAATCCTTCAATATCAGCCATTACAGCTTCAGAGTGATAATATGTAATGAATTTAATGGCAAGGTTTAAATCTGTTATTTTTGAATATTTCGATTTAAGATAATCAAGACTTTCATTAACTCTATCTTTTATTCCGTATAAGAAAATTCGCCCTTTTTTATCCAAGGGTTCCGAATCTCCCCAAATAAGATCATTTAATTCGTCTTTATCAGTTAGAGACATTTCAATTCACCAGTCCATTCTTCATTGTGTTTTTGTTTGGCAGCCTGAAGCCATTACACAGTTTTTTGATTAATTTTTTTTAATACCCGCATTTCCAAACCGTGGCCGCGATTACTGCCAAACCATCCTGGCGTTTACGCAATATGCTGGGGGTCCATTCAGGGTAAATACTCTTGTCGTTGGTCAACTGATAACTACTGCTCTTGTACTCTTCCACTTTTTGATCATAGGGCCGGGAACCGCAGTCGCGGTTCTTCTTTTCTTCCAGCAAGGTATAATTACCCAGCCAATACATGAAATACTCCTGATTCTGGGCAGAGAAAAACTCCCTCCAATACGGTTCGGGATTCTCCGGCAAGATATGTTCGATCGTTGCTTTCCCGGTTTCGTAATCATAATCTTTCTCTGATAGATGGTTTTCCAGGGCATACAAGATATAGCGGACCCACTTGTTATGCTGCTTGGTACTCATTTTGAGCGTGGAAAAGGCATTGATGAAATCTTCATCGCTGACATACACCTCTTTGAGAAACTTAAATGCCTCACTGGCTTTTCTTACCTGATTGTCGGTGATCGCCTTGGCTGTTTTCTCGAAAGCCCTTTCCGTGATATTTGGATTCAGGCCGGTAATGATGTTATGCCTGAAGGTTATGACAAAACAGTCCTTTAATAACCGCGTGAATTCCCTGGCCGTGAATTTCTCGTGTGCAGCAAGCAATAGAGAATAACACTGGGTCACGTTAAACAAGATAAGAGCCGCGAAAATTTTCCGCTGCTCTTTATTCCACCTCTCATCGTCTGGATTGGAGAAAGCGGCATAGACCAGAGACAGTTTCTCCAACCGTTCAAGAAGCTTAAATACATCCTCAAATGAAACGATAGTTTTTTTGATGGCTCTAAATAAATGAGCTTGTCTCGCAGAATCATTATAAGCATTCCAATAATGCCATAAAAATATGGGAAACTCTGTTGCTCCTAAGTTATTATGAATGTTCTGCCATAAATTCTCTGCTTCTGCCACATCAAACTGGTTGCCCATGGGAAAAACAGAAAACAGGTAGTTCTTCAACAAATCGGTGCTGGAAAGGCGAACACCACGGGCATTTAATGTCTCAAACACTTTATACGCATTGAGATCATCGGTGACTTGAATAGTGGTAAAAACCAGACGATCAGCAATGGTACGGGTTAAAAAAGTCTCGATGGCCGTACCACTTTTATCTCTATTAAAAAGGTCGCCAATATGGGCATAAAAATATTCAAAGGCTTGCCAAATCAAGTTTTGGGAAGGTTTAAGATTTGGGTAATTAACGGGTTCTCTCATGCGCAGGATATGACTTTGATAGAAGTCATTGTTGTTCTTATTCAGAAAGAATTTACTGGACGGCATAATTGCGGAAGGACTCTTATAGCCAAGAAACTGCGACCTTATACGTTCTTTTCGCTCCTCATTTTGGCTCGGTTCGATTTTTTCCTGGATCCACCCATCCAAGATTTTGATCACAGTGGCTGCAATAATACTGAGAGTCGTCAGTCGTTGTTGGCCATCAATGATGTGGTATTTCTTTCCATCTTCCACCTGAAAGACCAATTATCCCATAAAATGATACGATTCGGTTTCCAATCCCAGAATATCCAGCCATAAATCTTCCCACTCTTCGATATCCCATGAATAGTCGCGCTGATAAGGTGGGACATGATACGTCCGTCCGTTTGCGATCAACTCGTCATAGGTGCTGATTGCGGTTTTTAATGCTATATCTGCCATAGAACACCTTCTTTTCCGTTTTTTCTACCAGTTACAGTAATACCACAAAATGAATCAAATAGCAATTGCATCCACGAAAGGAAGGAAAAAAAAGACCCCCACGAATTTCACGAATGATCACGAATTAACAGAATTATAATATCTTTTTTTGAGTAAATTCGTGATCATTCGTGAAATTCGTGGGCAAATCTTTTTCTTTTATTTCTCACCCAAAATTCTGTAAGTCATTGATAAAGTGGCTTTTACCTTTTTATCCGGCGCATCGGCTTGCTTTTTTATAAACTCTGCTTCCAAAAAGCGGGCCTTGGGAGTGAAGGGATGCGGTTTTCCTTTTACCAGTTTGTAAATCAACGCGGGGATTCCCACAATGGAAAGACTTTGATTGGGCATGGAAAGAACAGAGGAGTGATTGGGATTTCTGGGGTCCCTTCTACTCTCAAATATGGTTTTATGCAAGGCTTTTCTCATACTTTCAGAGAGACCGGAATAGATTTTTTTGCGGCTTTTCCCCGCCAAATTACCACGAATATACATTTCTAAATCATATTGAATGGGAGAACTGGCGGTGGTGGAGAAAAGGGAATTTAATGAACCGGACTGGGGAGTACCAGGAGGCGGTTGCACCTGGATGTCAGTCACAAGGATGATCTCATACCTAAAACGATAAAACTGGGTAGAGGTCTCTATATTTATTATATACGTGCCAGATGCCTCCAACATAAATGCAGAGGGAATAGTAATCCGATTGTCCCCTTTTTTCATGTACCCGGAGATGAGGGGAATTTTATTATAAGTAATTTGATAAAACGCATCGGCTGAAATCAACAGGTCAAACCACAATGCTGTAGGTGTGGCAGAATGATCGGAAAATTGCCCCCTTGCCAATCCCATCTCGGTAATCATGGGTATTTCTTTGCTCTCTTGTGCCCACACGGAAAGACTACAGATAATGAACAACCAGCACAGGAACATGGGGTGCTGTTGCGGGTGAATTAATTTTAATTTTCGCGGTTCAGTCATTATTATTTACATTAAAACGGAGATAGGCCACCAGATTTTTTTCGGGGAATTCAGCGGGTAAACCAGGGAATGGCGCACTCATCTTTAGCGCGGCTAAGGCAGCATGATCAATTGCTTCCACGAGGGAGGATTGCCCGATTTCAGCGTTAGAAAGGGAACCGGATTTTTCTATGGTTATTTTTATGCCCACGGTTAAGGAGGCATTGGCATAACCCAACAAACCGGGCGAGATTTGCCAGTTCAACTGGATTTTATTGATCACCTGCTTGACCCACGGTTTCAAATCCAAGCCAGACACGTCAAAATCAATGCGCCCGGTTTTTTGTTTGTATGATTCATCCTCTTTGGAAGTGTTATTCCGCCCGGAACCTCCAGGTAAATCCATCCCTAAAGAGGGATGGCCATAGGGATGGGCAGAACTGGAGAGATATTGGCGAAAATCTATTTCTTGCTCAGTTGGAAGTTTGCCAAAAGGATGGGGAAGCTGTTTCTCCTTATTTTCACCCAGAAGAAAATCGGATTTATATTGCAACAAGGGTGATGGCGATTGAGCGGTGGATGGGCCGAGGGAAAATTCAGGGAAAACTCTCTCTTTACCTAAATCGGTTCGGGTGGTTGTTTCGGTGCCAGGGGTAGTGGGGACAGAAGGCGTGCCTGATGTTTTAAAACTGGTTTTATTTTTTATTTTCCTCGTTAGAGTGGTATCGTATAACACGATACTGCCTGGGGCGATGGGGATAACAGTGATCACCTTTTCTTTGATTTGAAGATTGCCGCTGGGAATGGGCGTGGTGAAGAACCAGTAAATCAAGCATACGTGTAGTGTTATAGAAACTAGTAATCCAATTTTTCTCATTTGGTTTTCGCTTATAATCTTATTAAGACGTAAACGAGGGGGAAAAAGTTTCGCTTGGGCGAGGAACTATCTTTTTCCAGATTCCGTATTATAACAATTGGAGGTTACGTATGAACAAAATTAGGTATAGGGTATGGCGTGTGCTGATAATATTTGTTCTATGTCTGGTTTGTACTGGTTTTAACGGGTGTCTAACGGCGGCTCCACGATCGCGAGCGGAAATGGTCAAGAAGATTGATGCGTTTTTGAGCGGTAAATATTCTGCCAATAAACCGGGTATCGCTGTGCTGGTGGTGAATGCCTTTCAGAACAGTGAGCGTTGATTTGAATCGATGTGGTTTGTATTCGTGTTGCTACTCATAAAGGCATGGTATTGACTTGAAATATTTAAAACGTTGGCCAGTTTTGATAATGACAGTTTATTCAACAACGATGTTGTTACAGGTCTTTTGGAATCCCAAAAAATTACTGCGTTAAAAAAGTTGGTGGCTTCCTTACTATTTAATAAGTATAAGAGCAAATCGGCTTCCTGTTCGGAACTGCAGGGAATAAAATTGCATGTGTCATCTACCAAAATCGACTTATCCCCCAGTTGTCCAATTTTTACAAAATGAATGGATTTGTATAATCCTGAGATGGCTATTTTAAAAGGACTAAAAGAGTATTTACCAATTGAAAAAATGGAAAAAGGGGGTTTATTTTTATAAATAGAGCTCATTCTCATATTAAAAAATTCTTGATTGTCCTCCAAATACGTCCATGTTTTTGGGTATTGCTTTTTTATGTAATGGGTATCCTCACCGACAGAATGCTGTGTGACCAGTACATATTTACGAATAGCGGCTGTTTTCTGTAAATCTGAACTTTTTAGAAGGGGATACACTAAATCCCTTTCTATATCTACCTTAATCCCTAACCCATTAATTAAGGTGTCATTAACAAGATCAAATTCCATTATTTTTGAGCAATCGTGTTTTATCCCATTTCGCCACGTATAGTCACTTTTCCCAAAAAAATTATGAGACTGAAACCTTTTAAAGTCTTTTATCAACGTGTCTTCAAACAGTCCATAGGTTGAGATTGCATTTTTGGCTTCTATGGAGTCATAAATGTCGCATGTGTGTTGAGCGCATTTCATCCTAAAATCAATAATAAAGAAACATGCATCCACTGCGGCTGAAAAATATTTCATGGAGTCGATCGGATAAATACCGGCGGTGGCATAGGGTAGGTTTTTTTGCCAAACCCACTTGAGCAAATTCCTGGCCACAATCGTCTTGCATAAGAACGCGAATACCGCATTTTTTTGCGAGTATTTATCGATCAGGCACATCAGGATATATTCTGCAATATCAAAATTGCTCTTGCCGGTAATTGCCTCAATGCCATTGAAATTTTTATAATTGGTCTTATGCGGTATATTGCTGCCGCTGATAGCGCCAAGTGCAGAATTGGTCACCCAGGGGGGATTCCCGATAAATAATAATTCGCAGTGGCTGCTTAACTGGTCGTCGATACCTTTAAAAAAGGAAAAAATATCTTCGTTAAAAATGGCTATGTTCTTATGTCCATTGATTCTATTTTTTGCAACACGGGTATATTCCGCGTTAATTTCCACGCCAATGGCTTTATCCGGCTTGAAATGCTCAATCGCATTAAACAAGATTTCACCGATACCGCAAGTAGGTTCTATAATGATGGCTGGTTTCAGGCTCAGTCTTGAGAGAATCTCGACCATTTTGGTGGCTAGCACATGTGGCGTTTGAAAATCGCCGAATTCGACAATTGTTTTGCTTTTTAGCATATCAAAATATCCGGTAGATGCCAGGAATCTTACTGGCATAATCAATAATACGTGTGTACTGAAGCCGCCATTGCAACGCATTGGAAATAGTCAAGTAACCTATCATCGGCTTGTTTATAAAAATTTCATCCGCTAATCCATTGGCCGAGATATCGTCTAATGGGAGGTTCTTGTCTGAAAATAAACTCAATAAATCATCTTTGTTACCATTGTTCTCGATGATTTTGACAATAGCAGACGTAAGCTGATAGTCTGCTGTTCGATTGGCGTCTACAAAAACAGTATGAAGGATGTTGAGACGTGCTTTTTGTATTTGCTGGTCATCTTCTTTGTGGTAAACAAACACAAGTAATGAATAGCCAAGTCCATACACTTTTTGACGGGCAGATTTGAACGGACAGGATGATTGTGGCTGAGTGATACTAGTAACTTTGATATCTACGCCAAGTAAGGGGAAGTCAATTCCGGCGGCAGAGTTTCCCTTTTCGTAATCATATTTTTCTTTTAGATAATATTGAAACTTATGTTCAAGATAGGTACCCACCGCCTTGCCATCCGTTGAACCATAAATAGTTGATTCTAAGTGTGAGCTCTCTTTTTCAGAAAAGCTCTTGGCTTCTTTTTTTAGCAAATCAATGGTAAGTATTTTCATTCTATTGGCTCCAGTAAAATAAGGAAATAAAGGGAAATTCTTTTTTGATCATAATGGAATTATACGACTAGTCAATAGAGAAGTCAAGGCAGGCGATAATAGCAGCACTTGTATGCCACCAACGTAGTCTCCTTCACGGGCACTCTGCCCAGGGTGGGATAATTCTTGGTTACTGAAAAACTAGGATTCAAGGCGCATCACTCTTTTATGGGAAAATATTTCATTCAACACAAGAAATCAAGTATTGCAGTTCCATGCTTCCCCATGTTGAAATTCCTTCAGGGGAGTGCATCTCCAAGACTTGTTTCAGGAAGACTGGCCGTTCATGGCACACGGATTTTTACTTGAGGTGGAGAACATCTATCATCTGTTTAATGCGCAACCTGACTTTTTCGTCAGCGATCTCTGTGTGAGGGGGGAAAGATAGGCGGAAGCGGGAGCCATCTGGCTGTTTTGGGGAACTACCATGAAAAAAAACAGAAGGAAGGAAGAAAAATTCGATTCATTTTTTGTTTACTATTCCTCTTCCATCCTTCATTATTCATTGTCTTTTATTCTTTTTCCTCGGTATAGCCATAGGTGCTTTTAAAAAAGGATATTTCGGAACTGGTTAATTCGCGCCAATGACCGGCGGGCAGGCTTTTTAATTGGAAGGTGCCAATGGCGGTACGTTTTAACTTCTCCACGGGATGACCGGAATACTGAAAGACTTTACGCAATACATGCTTCTTGCCTTCCAAGATGGTGACGCGAATCCACGAGTTGTTGTGCCCGGTCTTTTTGACAAAATCGATTTGTAAGGGCCGGACCCGGGTCCCTTCTAGGAAAACACCCTTGGTTTTTAATTTTGTCCGTTCATCATCGGTTAACATTCCTTTGATCTTGAGCATATACACCTTGGGAATCTTGTTACGCACGGAAATAATAAAATTCATGAAGTCACCATCATTGGTGAGCAAGATTAACCCCTCAGAATTATAATCCAACCGCCCAACGGGATAAACACGCTCTTTGATCTTGGCGATAAAATCGGTGATGGTCGCCCGTTTCTGCGGGTCTTCCAAGGTGGAAACGACACCCAAAGGTTTATGAAAGATAAAATAGGATTTTTTTTCTATTTTTAATACGAGCTTTCTTTCTTCCAGGCGAATAGTATCCTTGCTGATATCCACCAGGAAATTAGGGTCGGTGATGACGCGATTATTCACTTTGAATTTCCCGTCATGAATATCGGCACGGATGGTTCTGCGGCTCTCCAAACCAGCCGCTTGTAACACTTTTTGTAATTTTTGTTCTGCCATTATTGGTTTACTCCTGTTTTGGTTTTAGGTGAGTAAGGTACGTGAGGTGAATGAGGTGAGTGGTGAAGATGGCTCATTACCTGTGACTCACAGTTCTTTCTGGATATTCATTTCTGAATATTCAGACGTTTCATCAATTCGGAAAGCGTGGTGGGTTTAAGACCGAGCTCGATTGATGCATTTTTTTGGACCCAGTTGGTTCGTTCCAGGGCTTCCAAGATTAGTTCCCGTTTTAACTCATCCATCCGTTCATAGTAGTTTCCTTTTTTGACGGGACGGTCGGAGGAACCCATGATCTCGGCGGTGAGAAGATCGGGAGTTAAGGTATCGGTAGTGGTCAAGATCACGGCCCGTAAGATGGTATTTTCCAATTCCCTGATGTTGCCGGGCCAGTTGTAGTCCATGAGGTACTTCATGAATTTATTGTCGACACCTTTGATGGTTTTGCTGTTTTCATGGGCATATTTAACGATAAAGTGCTCGGTCAGGATGGGAATATCTTCTTTCCGTTCGCGCAAGGGAGGCATATGAATATTGATGATGTTTAGCCGATAATATAAATCTTCCCTGAAGAGATTGGTTTTGACCTTTTCTTTGAGGTCGACATTGGTGGCCACGATGACCCGGACATCAACTTTTATGGTTTTATTGCTGCCCAAGGGTTGAATCTCTCTTTCTTGCAAGACCCGTAATATCTTGGTCTGGGTTTCGTAGTCGAGGTTGGCAATTTCATCCAAGAACAACACGCCGGTATCGGCTTCCTCGAAAATCCCTTTTTTATCGGCATACGCGCCAGTAAACGTGCCTTTTTTATAACCGAATAACATGCTTTCAAAGAGTGTGGGCGGGATATTGCTGGAATTAAAAGAGAAAAAAGGCTTGTCGCGGCGGTTAGAATGCTGGTAAATAGCCTTGGCAATGAGTTCTTTACCCGTACCACTTTCACCGGTAATCAAGATGGTGGAATTGCTGTTGGAAACACTCTCGACAATGGATAACATTTTTTGCAAGGCGTGACTCTTGCCGATAATATTATTAAAGGAAAATCGTTCATTCAACGTTTTTTTCAATTGAATGTTTTCTTTATCCATGTTCCGCTCCTTGACAGCGCGGTCGATTTTAAGCTTGATCTCGACATTATTAAAGGGCTTTTGCAGGTAATCCACGGCCCCCATTTTAATGGCTTCAATAGCGGATTCAATGGTACCAAAAGCGGTGAGAAAGATTACTTTGATCTCAGGGTCAGTTTTCCTTAACTCTTTGAAAATTTCAATTCCGGAGGTGCCGGGAATCATTAAATCCATGATCACCACATCTACTTCCGGGGTGTGATTGGATTTAGCCTGACTCTTATTTTCAGAAATAATCAAACTGTAATCCGGTTCCTTAAATATACGTCTGAAAATATCATGGATGATACTTTCATCGTCTACCAGGTGAATCAGTTTTTTTTTCATATCTTGATACTCCTTAAGGGACTTTTGAGCGGAAAGGTGATGACGAAAGTGGTCCCTTTCTCCAGTTTGCTGTTGGCGATAATTTCGCCATAATGTTCTTGTACGATAGTATACGTAATAGACAACCCTAAACCAGTGCCCTTACCTTTTTCCTTGGTGGTAAAGAAGGGGTCGAAGATTTTTTTCAAGTATTTTTCTTCAATGCCAATGCCGTTGTCTTTGATGCGGATCATCACGTCGGAATCGGTTTCCTTGCCGAAAATGCTAATCGTACCCCCCTCATCGGGCACGGCATCGCAGGCATTGAGCAGGATATTGATGAACATCTGCTGCAAGCGCGTGGAAAACCCGTACATGGTGAGTTTAAAATCATATTCCTTGACCAGGGTAATATTTTTGCTTTTTATCTTATGTTCGAGCAGTGCCAGACATTCGTTGATTACCTTGTTCAAATCAACTTCCAGTGGTCTTTCGCCTTTTTGCCGTGAGAAATCGAGCAAGGTGCGGATAATTTTATTGGCCCGCTGGACTTGTTCGTGAATTTTTAATGTCAGTTCGATATTATCGGGGTCGCTGGGATTATCCAGAATGAACTGGCAATAGGAAGATATACCGGTGAGCGGGGTATTCACTTCATGGGCAATTCCAGCAGAAAGTAAACCGAGGGAAGCCATTTTCTCGGACGTGATCAATTGATTCTGCATGGTAATCTTTTCGGTCATGTCTTCAAAAACGAGAATAGAACCAATGACTTTGTTCTGATTATCTTTTAGCGGGGAGATATGGATATCAAATATGATTTCGCTGCCTGCGATTTCCACCTTGGCATTGTGGATAGACGTGACCTCTTTTTTTTCTTTGACAATGTTTTTCCATAGTTCGGTGCCGAAGGTGAGGTGAGCTTTAGAGTTAATGGCTTTTTCCGAGGTGATATTAAATTTTTGCACCATGAACTCGTTCCAGGTTTTGATGATGTTGAGGTTGGTCAACACCACGATGCCCACATTGATATTGGCAATAATATTCTCGTTAAATTCTTTTAGCAGGTTGATTTCGGTAAATTGGCTTTCCAGTTCCGAGTAGAGGGCTGCGTTTTCCACCGAGAGTGTGAGTGGTGAGGCAATGTTGTACATGATCTCCCAGTCTTCCACGGACAGGTAGGTACCGTCTTTTTTTGCTCCAAAAGCGATGAGGCCCACGAGGGAATCCTGGGTTTTAAGGGGCAGGAACTGGTAATAATTCATATCTTTAATCACGAGATAGTCTTTGGGGTAGCGCCGTTGAAATTCAAGGGAAGAAAAAAGCACGAGGCTGTCGCGTTGGAACAGATCATTACGAAAGCTGTTGGACAGGGCGAATTTTTTCTGCTGGGGAATCGAGTAGAAAATATTCTTGCGATGATGAACAAGGAAAGCACTCTTCTGCAAATGAAAACCATTGTTAATGGTGTTGAGAAAATTAGAGGCCAGAGTATAGAGGTTTCGTTCGTTGCGAAACGATTGGATCAGTTCGGTTAATTTTTTTTTGAATTCGGCAGCGCCTCTAAAAAAGAGTTTTTCAAAGTATTTCTGTACAGTCTCTTCAATCGGTTTGAACAGTAGGCCCGCGGTAAGAATCGTGGCAATAGACCAGAAGATACCCAGCAGTTTGTTTTGTTCAATGGCGCTACCCAGAAAGAAAAAGATGCCGAAGATAAACAGGAATATAAAGGAGATAGAAACGGTTTTTTTGATAACATTTTCAATATCGGTGAATTTGCGGTGGCCGAGGTAGTAGGTGAGGCTGAGTGGCAGAAACATGGGGAAAAAGGGGAGCAGGTTGAGCAGGATAGTGGAGTGGCGATCGCTGGGTCCCGTGATATAATTGAGTGCCAAGAGGGCGGGGATACCGACACATACGCCAACCAGGGGTAATATATAACGTTTCTGACGGCGCATGAGAATGAGCCAGAGGTTGGAAGAGAGGATCAAACTAAACGCGATGAGCATGTAGAAGGTAAAGTAGTTTACTATGATTTTATTGAAGTGGTTGATAGAGAGGAGTAGCAGTTCGGGGTCCGGGTTTTTCATGTTGTGAATCATGAAAAAGAAGTAGAGCACGAGGATTGCCAATGGGGCGATATAGATTGATATTTGTACGATGTTTTGTTTGATGTTCCGTATGATCTTTAATTTAATGGGGAAGTAAAGGGAGTAAAAAATGAGTAACGCGGGAAAGAAGATATAGCAGACCCGATCAAGGATAAGAAAGAGAAAATCAGTATTATTATAGGCACCGGTGGGGGAGAAGATGAGAAAACCAGAAAAGGACAGGCTGAGGAGGTAGAATCGTGTGGGTGGAGTGAATCCTTTTTCATATTTGATGTTGACATTAAGGAGTCTTAGGGTCAGCAGGATGAGCAGAATCCCGCAGAAGGCGAGGATGTAGTAGGAAAAAGGGGTATAGCGGGTAGCTTTGTCAATGCCCACGTTTTTGTAGATGCCGTTTCTTTCGATCCCATAGCGGAAGTATTTTTTCAAGGGATTTGATAAAACACAATTGAGGTCTATTTTATTGGTGATGATGTCATTGCTGACCGTGAGCAGGATATCGCCCTCTTTGACTTGGCTATTTTTCGGGGCTTTAACACAAACCAGCCCGGAATCGCTGTTTTCCCAGACTATGTTATCGGTCGGTGCTTGCCATTTTAATTTTTGGAAGATATTGACCAGACATAGGATGACAAAGATAAGGTAGACAAAGTGCCACGGGTATTTTTTTATCATATCTTAATCATAGAAATAAATTACTATCTGCCATACGAAATGCCCATATAATTTTCTCGTGATTCGTCAGGGGGGGAAGTTTTTTTTGGAAGAGTTTTCTGGAAATATTATCTTGAGGGTAGGAGAGTTCCTCGTCTTCCATTTCCGAGTTGTTTTCGTCAAGGAGTTTGAGTTTTTGTTCCTCGGCTTTTTCCTGGTTTGGTGTGGATGTGTTTTCCGTCGTATCGTCAGGAGTGATTGAGGCATTGGTATCGGGAGCGTATTCCTCTTGTATACTGGCAGGTTCAGGTTTATTTTGACCGGACATGTTAAATGATAAAAAAACAATCAAGATGAGCACCGCGAATTTTATTATTATTTTCATAAATCAATTATATCAATAAGTCATCGTTAGTTCAATAGCCGTTGGAAAACTACGGCGCTAGTTGCTTTTTACTTTTTTTTGATTATAATATCCTTACGTGCAGAAATTTATTGCTCTCTGCAATCGTGAGGAGGTTATAATGAAAAACAGAGTGAGTTTAACCGCTCTTGGCATAATGTTCATTCTGGCTATAGCCAGTCCCAACTATGCACAAGAAGATTATTTAAGTCGCTTAACCCAAAAGGATCACCCGACATTTTTTGAGATTCAAGAGGCAGCCAACAACTTTTATCAAGGCATGAATACCGCCCATAAACCCGGTTTTAAACAGTACAAACGTTGGGAATGGTTCGCCCAATACCGACTCAACCAACAAGGTTACCTCGATCCAGCACTCCAATACCAGGGTTGGTTGGAAAAAGAATCCCGCTTTGGCACTCGCGAAGGTTCCGCTAACACCGGTGCAGATTGGAAATTCATCGGACCTACCTCGGTTACGGGCACAGGTCTGGGACGTTTGAATTGTATCGCTTTTGACCCCCACGATACTACTATTATTTGGGTGGGTTCACCCACGGGCGGACTGTGGAAATCCACCAACGCGGGTCAAACATGGTCCACTACCACTGACGAACTCCCCAACCTGGGCGTCAGTGATATTGTCATTCACCCCTATAATTCGCAGATCATGTACATCGCTACCGGCGATAAACAACGGGGCAGCACTCTCAGTTACGGTATCTTGAAATCTACCAACGGCGGACAATCCTGGCAATTCACTGGTTTGAACCCCCACCTCGAAGATAAATACAAGATCGGCAAACTACTGATGCACCCGGATAACCCCGATACATTGCTGTGCGCCACCAGCCATGGTATTTATAAAACAACCACCAGCAGCACTTCCTGGCAATTAAAACAGGAAGGAGATTTCTTCGATATGGAAATCCACCCCACCCATTCCGCGACATGGTATGCCAGTCGTTCTAAATACGGCGTGTACCGCTCCACGGATGCGGGCGAAACCTGGACGCGTTTAATGAACGGCCTCCCAAACCCTGGCGCTGATGTTGGACGCATTGCCCTGGCTGTTTCTCCCTCTGTTGCTGGGACTATTTATGCATTGTATAGCCAAGATGTGGTTTCGCAAGGATGGTTATGGGGGCTTTATGGGGTGTACCGCAGCACGGATAATGGCGATTCATGGAACCGTCAAGTGGGAGTATCCCCTAACATTCTGGGCTGGGAATTCGCCGGGACAGACACGGGCGGTCAGGGAGGGTATGCCCTGGTACTGGAAGTGAACCCGCAAAATCCCAATATCTTGATTGCCGGTTCCGTTCATCTTTGGAAATCCTTTAACGGAGGTGTGAGCTGGCAAATCACGGCTTATTCTGAAACTAGGGGAAACGTGGCCTATGTTCATCCCGATCATCATGAAATCGCTTATTTACCGGGTAGCAGCAACACGTTATTTTCTTGTCACGATGGTGGACTGGATCGTTCCGATGATGATGGCCACACTTGGACCGATATTAGCCGTGGGCTGGGTATCCAGGAAATCTACCGCCTCGCCCTCACTCCCCGGGACCCGGATCAAGTAGTTGTCGGAGCGCAGGATAATGGCTCGGAACTGTTACGCGGGACATGGCGTGCTGTCAGCGGCGGTGATGGCATGGGCTGTCTGGTCGATCCCAATAATGCCAATATCATCTTCACTTCCTGGCAATTCGGCAATGTGTTGCTCTCCATGGATGGTGGCCTGAGCACTATCCAGGTATTTAACGCTGTTGTCGATGAATGTACCTGGGTGGCACCTCTGGCTATGGACCCGGTTAATTCTGCCACTGTTTATCTGGCTTCTACCCGTGTCAATAAAAGCACAGACCGGGGCTTGACTGCCACTGCAATAAGCCCGACATTCACTGGTCAACCGTTGACAATCATGAAAATCGCGCCTTCGGATGCGCGGGTGATAGTTGTCTCTGATGGTCATCGTCTATTTAAAACAGCCGATGGCGGCACCACATGGAACGAATTGGATTCCGCCTCCTTTCCTACGTATATTACTGATATCGCTATTCACCCCACTAATCCCGATATCCTCTGGCTGACTATGGGAGGATATGGCCGTTGGAACAATCTCTATATCTGGTTGAATGTTCCTTACCCCGTGGATAAACCCAAAGTGTTTTATTCTACTAACAGCGGATTGTTATGGACCGATGTCTCTGGGTTGCTCCCCAATATTCCTGCCAACTGTATCACGGTTGATCCTTTTTCTCTCGGTGTTTATTTAGGTACTGATCTCGGTGTCTTTTATTCTTCTTCAGGTACTGGTGATTGGGTACGTTTCGATTTTGGTCTTCCCAATGTGATCATTACCCAGATGGCGATTCAACCCGCCATGGGGAGGATTTTAGCCACTACGTATGGTCGTGGCTTGTGGGCGTCCCCGCTTGCGACGCAACCCAATGTATTTCCACCCCTTTATTTCACGGGGCAAATCCAAATCAACCGCACTTTCCTGCAAATTGAACGAATCCATGATTTAAGCTGGGCAGCGAACCCCAAAAATACGGGCACCACCAACACGTCTAAAATCGTGGCTTATCGGCTTTATCGAGTTACCGGTGAAACCCACACGCTGATCGCAGAATTGGCTGCCAATGTTTTTACCTACAGGCAACGGCAAATGGGAACCGGAAGCTACCGTTATGCCTTGACTGCCTTGGATGAGTGGGGCCGCGAAAGTGCGCCGCTCTTTATGATGTTTTAAACACCAGTATTTTGAAAGGAAATAAGAATTACTGGTAATGTAAGCGGAGCTTAAAGCGATTTTATCTGGCCTGTCAAGTGAAATAATTCCAGGTTGCTGAAATCGATTTCTGTGATCCAGGTGAGCGGTGATCCGGTTGATTTTAATTCTTCCGCCAGTGTTTTAACATTGTGATAATAGAGTTTTGCTTCTTCTTTCCGACCTGTTTTTTCATTGGCCGCGGCCAACAGCAGGTTTACTTTCCCCCACAAAGAACGGTATGTCTCGTCTGGATTCTCTTTATCTATGAAGGTCAGCAACACTTCCAACTTCTTAATCGAATCGCGGTACTTGCCTTCCAGGTAGTACTTTTTGGCCCAGTTGAACGTTCCCATCAATTGGCTGAATTCGTCTGTTCCGTATGCATGGTGAGACCAGAGCAGCAATAAAGCACAGAACATTAATACGATTTTTTTTAGCATTGACTTATTCCTCATATTATATTACGTTTAAAAATCTAAAAGTGGATAAAAATGAGTGCAGAAAAAAAATTTCTGTTTTCCTCTGGGGAAAAATAAAAACCAGTATCCGCATTTGCATCTTACTTCCGTATATTGTACTATTAGGCAGTATCGAAATATTAAAAAACTACGATATTGCCATGGAGGTAAGCGTGAAAAAAAGAATTCAAAGAGAAAAAAGAAAGACTCATCTTGGCTCAGTAGAGGGTTTGTATCTATTGAAGATGGTGTTGTGTTTGGTAATCATTTCAAGTGTCTGTTGGGCCGGTTATGATTCTGGGCAGGATGCCCAAACGTTGGACCAAACTGCCCTTGGGAAATTCCGTCTGGCAAAAGTGTTATTCTATAAAGGCGAGCGATTGTTTAACAAGGGCGATGAGAAAAAAGCGGAAAAGGTATTGAACGAATGCCTGGAGAATTTCCCCGACTATGCCTTTGCTCATTTTTATTTGAGCCGCATCGCTTATAATCAGAAAGATTTCCCGAAAGCATTGGCGTATATTGAGAGTGCCAAAAAAGCGCATAAGATTTTTGCCGATTTGAGTGCGTCGACTTACCAGGAATATATCGACCTACTGCGGGAACAGAAAGCAAACATTGAGCAGCAGATATTTGCTCTGAAAGAGAAATTACCTACGGTCACCACGTTTGCCGCCGCCGCTGATAATCGAACTGCCTTTGAACATGCGATTGGCTCATTAGAAGTAAATCTTGGGCAGATTAACAATCGCTTGATTACCCCGATCACCCAATTGGCCGAAATCCCAGCAGACTATTATTATATTCATGGCAATATTTTATTTAAAATGAATAAGTTCCAAGAAGCTTTTGACCAATACATGCAAACTGTTACAACCGATCCCAAACACAGCAATGCACTGGGTAACTTGGCCAACCTCTTTTTTATGTCCGAACAATACCAAAATGCTTTGAATTATCTTGATAAAGCGGAAAGCTGCGGCTCTAAACCCAACCCGCAGTTTAGAGCGGCTATCTTGGAAGCGCTCAAAGAGTAAGCCAGGAAACACCATGCCGGAACTGTGTAACAACCTAAAAAGTATTCCCATTCAGAAAATGCCAAAACTACAGCATATTCAAACAATACAGCCCCTTCATAAACAGTGGCAATGGGGCTTCCGGCTGGTATGTGTCGGGTTGTTTTTATGGTCTTGTCTTGTGACTGGATACAGTAAGGAAACAACCGCGATTTTCCCCGGAAATAGTGAACGGATTTGCTCTTATTCTGATTTCTGCTACTATTTCCCCCAGGAAGATTTTGTTTACCATTTAAATGATCGTTTATTATTCATGGAAAAACCCGATGGGCAAATCGTGGAGTCGGGGATACGAAAAAAATTGTTGACTGTGATCCAGCAGTACCGTGAAATTAAAAAATCCTTAAGTCAAACGAAACGAAATGGAACCGGTGGGTTCACCCTGGATATGACTCTTCCAGGTGGATTCACCGGTGCCGAACAGATTCTTGCCCCCCTGGGGTTGTCACTGGTAAAACAACCCGGTAATCATTATCGCATTAGCCGAACTTCCCAATTCGCTTATAATGAATATTACTCCTTTGCCAGGTTGGAGGGTCAACTTAACCAGTGGCAGCAGTCTTTGAACCAGAACCGCACCATGGATATACTGGTAACCGAAAGCGAGGTGTCAGTACCCTGGGATTACGACTTTTTGCAAGAAATCACAGCATTGCCCGTGGATCGGGAATCCTTTTTTGAAACCATGTTAGGAAACGAGCAGTTCTCATTGTTACTGGCCACTCTTTACCGGCTCTCACCTGATATGATTGATTATATTTCCAACTTGCACCCCAAAACAAAACTGGGGGCATGGAAAGAGATTTATCAAAACCCACGGTTTTTAATGGGGCTGTTCATCTTATCCCATGCATTACGAATCGACTATAGCCAAGCTGCTACAAAAAACGGGAAACTGAAACTTCCGGGTGGCACCGGGGCCAAAGAGTTCTGGAGTAGTTTGGCTGGTGTCAACTCTGATACTGCGCCAATGGAATTTTTATACCGTCTCGCTGTTTTGGATGATGGTCGGTTGAATTATCTCTTTTTATTTTCTTCTTTCCTCGCGCCTAATGTTCAGGCCGCTCTTTTTACTGGTGCCAACAGTATTGAAATGAAACAATTATACCCTTTGATCTCTTTGTCTGGAAGAGAAAAACTGGACCCTAAAAAATTCCCGAACTTTCAAAATGTCAACTTCTTTACCTTGCTCTATACCTTGCGTATGAAAAACAACCGGTTTTATTTTCCTTTGGGAGCCCCATGTTGGCAGCAAGCCATTCGTGGTGAGAAATGTGCTTCACCTTCCAGCCTATCCACGGATACCTCAGACAAAGATGTGTTTCTCTTGTTCAAATCATTGTTGCGCGCTCCCCGGTCTGGTCTTGCCAATCGTATCCCAAACAGTGGGCGCATGGAGTTATTTATCGTTCTTTATAGCAAATTCTCCGGGCGTCCCCAGTTGCTTAGCCCCGAAGTATTGTTCAGCTTGTGTCGTCATTATGAAAAATACAATGTGCTCGTGGATTTTATTGAAAAAATTCCCCTGCGTTCTCCTGAAACAGTGTTGAAGCTTATTAATAAGCTAAAAGCCTTTAATAATCTTGAAGGCAAGGCCCGGGAAATGGCACTTGCGATTTTTCAAGCCCTATTGGAAATACTCGCCCATACAGCCAAGTATGCCCCCCAGTTATACGACTACGATGACTTGGTGCTCAAGTTAACCCGCATACCCTTTGGTATTCCCCCTTATTACAATGAACTCTTCACGTTTTTTCAAAAGGGATTGGCCCTGGACTACCCTGTGCAAAAGGACCTTGTCGATATCGTATTGGCCGGAGTAAAGAACCAGGACGTATCTATTGAGGGCAGTAAATATCTCTTTTTGATTGGGGATGTTTACCGGAAAATGCTCACCGATACGATGGGTACCCAGGATGTTGCCACTTTTTCCAGTTTTATAGAGTTCAACCATGTCTTAAATCGCCTCGAAGAAGAGGGGCGCAAGAGTGTTGCAGAGAGGAGTGCAGACGTCGATAATGAATTGCTTAACCGTCTCCAGCAATTGTGCGATATGTTGCCTTATGCCGAAATCGGTAGCAATGCTCCCAATATCATCAAGGAACGTGTGATGCATTATAACCGCGAACAATTCGTCCGGGATGTGAAAGTATTGTTTGATGCAGTCACAAAGCGCGATAGTTTGGAAAAATTAAAAATCAGTATTGCGAAAATAAAAGAGGCGTATCTGTTACCCAATTTGAAAGATTATTTAATGGCCTTTGTGTATGCCTTAAATGCCAAACATCCTGATTTACGCGTCTTTTTGAATCCCAATCTCGTGCGGCTCCATGATTTTGGTGAAGGTAGTGCCCATGCATGGAATCAATGCGGTATACCTACCAGTTCCCATCCTTTTTCAGATTACATCTTTAGTGGTGGACTTTCACGGCTCAATATGACCTTTGCCTCCAAGTGGCGCAAATATATGTTCACTCAGACCTTTATATATAATGGTCATCAACTCGATGCCATGTTAGTCAATCTATTGGATATCTATCCTTTGGCCGCAACCATTGATGAGGCAAGTATTGCAGGTATCGGAACCTTGGTAGAACAGGGTGAAAATATAATGCAACGCGCCCGTGCAGATGAAACCCAAAGACAGAGCGTCCGTGATGCTCTCGGCAGTGTGACTGCCGGGTTCCATTATCGAAAATCACTCCAATATCTTGATCGGCAAAGCAACGAATACGCCCTTTTCACTGCCGAATTAAAACATCTCGGAGAACTATTTTCCCTGGCCAACCCACCTAACTTGGGCAGGACTGGTGGAATTTATTACCATACCTTTGGTAACGTTGTGCCTATTGATTGTCCCATATTTCCCCAGTCGTTAGCCTGTTTTTTTCAGGAGGGTTGGCTGAGTGGGGAAATCGTGGCCGAGCATCTTTTGCATATGAGTTACCTCTTCTTCAAGAAAAAAATTCCCGCTGTGTTGATTGGGCAGGTGCTTTATTCGCATTTTAATCAAACTGCACCCGTGCTTTTCAACCAGAATCATCCCGCTGATTATGATACCGCTTATTTTTTATTTCAATTGATAAACGATTCCCGTTTAAAAGGACTTTTAAAATATCTCCAAAAGGAGGGATACTTAAAACTAAAATGAAAAATACAAAACACATTAAAAAACAAGGTATGTTCCGTTTCCTTTGTTTTGTCGTGCTCGCATGTTCCGCGTTCTGCTTGAATGCAGCCGAACCTGTGATCCGCATCATAAACCCAAAACAAGGGGATGTCTGGTTAGGAGTGGAACGTGTCGATATCGAGGTGAAAGGGATTGATCCCACCGATATTCAAAACTTGGCTGTTTACCTTGATGGTCGTTTGATCAGAGAGTTTGCCGAGCCGCCTTTCACCTTCAATCATAATTTCGGACAAGTTCCCAAGTACCAGAAATTAGAAGTGATGGCCACGTTACGGTCAGATTCCGGGAAAATTCGTATTCGTCGTGGTATTCATTCCTATCAGGCCGATGATTTTCAGGTGGTTGATGTAATGCAGGTCATTGTGCCGCTCGTAGTCATGGATAAACGCGGCAATTATATTTCCGGGCTTAAAAAAGAGGATTTTATTATCTCAGAGGACGGCACAAACCAGGATATCTCCTATTTCACCAGTAGTGGAAAAAGCACGTTTCATCTCGCCATGTTAGTCGATATCAGTTCCTCCATGAAAGACAACATCGTCGAAGTCAAACAGGTGGCCAAAAACTTTCTCAAGCAACTGATAGGGAAAGACGATAAAGCCATTATCTTATTTTTCAACCACGATGTATTTGAAGACAGTGAATTTACCAGTGATATCAATGAGCTTGATAATTCCCTTTCCGTTGCCTTTCCTTTTGGAGCCACCGCGCTTTATGATGCCATCGCCTACAGTGTGAAATTGCTCAAAACAATGATTGGTCAGAATATTATCATCCTTTTTTCAGATGGTGAGGACAACAGTTCAACTATTGACCCCTACACCCTCATGAAAATTGTCGAGCGGTCCAATTCTGTAATTTATTCCATTGGGAAAGAGATGAGCACCCGTACCCAGTATCAGGATTTGTTGGAAAAAATTTCCACCTCTTCCGGTGGTATGTCGTTTTTTATTGATAACGTGTCCCAGTTGGAAAAATTATACGCCAAAATCCGTACTGATATCCAGGCCAAGTATGTCTTGCAGTTTGCGCCCAAGAACTCGACCAAGCAGAACCGGTTCCGTCAAATCACCGTTAAATTATCCGATGCTGCTCTTGAAAAATATGGACGGGGAGTTGTCATTCGCACTATGAAAGGGTATTTCTATTAAATCCCAGTTAAAGCCGCCCAATAAAGCATCTATGAGTGTATATAATTATATTTAAGAGCTCACAAGTGAAGCACAGAACAATGCAAAAAAGAATCAGAAAAGAGTGATAAGCAGAGTGATAAGCTGAGTGTAAAAAGAAAGAAAAGATGATTCAGACACAGTATGAAAACAGAGTCCACCAGGAGAAGGTGTTTTAATTCTTGGGGACTCTGTTTTTTCTTTTGTAGTACACGTTTCCAGTTTGCGTCAAGTAGACGCGCCATCCCTGGCGCATTAAAACATAACCCAGCCGCTTAATCTTTGAATTAAAATAATGCGACAGGGATGTCGCGTCTACACTTTATACTATACCCAAAATCCACCGCCAAGTTAATGGGAAGACTGGGAAATATGGGAATTATGTGAATTATGGGATAACAGAAATATTCGCATTCCTCCCATCATTCCCATCATTCCCATAACTCCCACATTGTCTCACCATGTTTTCAAGATTTTGATGGTGAATCCAGGATACGCGCCATCCCTGGCGCATTTAAAAAATAACCCAGCCACTTAATCTTTAAAAAAAGGCAATCCAGTCTTAACGGTAACAAGTTCCATATTTTAAGAAGACAAAATCAAGGGAATCTAGTACTTCCTACCCAAACATTAAGATACTTCAGTCTGGACATAACAGGTTGCACCATTGCAATGACATGTTTTGGTATGGCAAGTTATGATTGCACCACTGCATTTAGACATTGCACCCCTGATCCTCATGATTACACAAAAAAAATAGGACATTTTTTTGGCATCCCCCCATTTATTTTGAAAAATGTTCTTGAAAAGCATTAATAAAAAGA
>CAZCVI010000107.1:0-23566 GCA_964502145.1 uncultured Clostridia bacterium | reverse complement strand
ATCTCCATTTCCTGGTTCCAGCCGGGGTTATTCGCGAGGCTGATTCAAAATGGATCCCAATAAAGAAGAAAAAATTCCTGGTTCCCATCGGCATGCTTTCAGATATTTTTAGAGCACGATTTATGAAGCTTGCCAGAAAAGTTCTTCCCCCGGAGATAAAAAATAAGATTCCCCAATCGATCTGAAAGAAACGGTGGGTGGTATATCAAAAACCCTTTATAAATGGTGGGAAAAAGATACTGGAGTACCTGGCCCGGTATATTTTCAAGATCGCGATATCCAATAACAGGATATTGTCCGATAAGAATGGACAAATCACGTTCAAATACCAGAACTCCAAAACCAATAAATGGAAAACGATGACCCTTGAAGCGGAGGAATTTCTCCGCCGCTTCCTTCAGCATGTATTACCCAGTGGATTCCATAAAGTCAGGAGTTATGGATTTTTTACCCCGAAGTACAAAGAAGTATTGGCGTCTTTCGATGTCGAAAACCAAAAAATCATGCGTTGAACCATCTCTTATTAATACCAAAAATAAAATTTTCTTATATAATCCCAAGGGTTGAAGTCATAGCCCGATCCCCGAAATAGGAATTAATCGGACGGCCATTACCGCGAACCGGTTTCGTCCAATTATGTTTTAGCGTCGGCTTCGCGACGCGAAAACTCTAAATCATTATGGGAATTATGGGATAAACAAAAAAATTCCCATTCCTCCCATTCTTCCCATAATTCCCATTCCTCCCACTTGATTTTATGGTACTCTCAAAGAACTGGCGGTGAATTCAGGACTTCCTTTCCTACAACCATTTTTAATATATAGAACTTTAGTTGTAGCGAATAATTATTTTTTTTCCTCCCATATTTACAACCCTGGTTGTATTTACAGGCCCGGCGGATAAAGCATATAATTTGATTTTCACTGTTATGGTACCACCATAACATAATCGAAATCATTAAAAAAGGAGGAAATATGGTATTAAAGAGAGTTCTAGTGTTTGTGTTATTGTTATCGTTGCTGTCTTTTCTGGGTTTTTCAGCATCTACCAGCAAAGATAAGGTGATGGTGAAGAAAGGTGCGGCATCGCTTTCAATTAATGGGTGGACCCGTCATTGGAAAGACGTTCCCAAGATTTCCGAGGAGCAGTTACTGGTCAATCGGAAAATGAAACCGGTTTTGAACTTTGAGAACCCACGCCGTATCGTCAAAGCCAGTACTGCCGTGGACCCCGTCGTCCAAGCGACTGCACCCAGCCGCAGCATTTTAGCAATGAATGCGCCCCTGATTACATTTCCAGGCATGACCCTCAATGCCAATGGCGCAGGATGGCCCCCAGACCCCAATGGCGATGTAGGCGGGAACTACTTTATTGAAACAGTGAATACCTCGATTGGTATTTACAATAAAACCACGGGTGCCCTTGTGTCCGCTACGACCTTTGACAATTTCTTCGGTGGCACAGGCATTACCGGGACGCCTTGTGATGCAGATAACATGGGCGATCCAATCGTGTTGTACGATCAATACGCCCAGCGTTGGTTCATCCTGGATTTTGCCTGGACTGGCACAACCAATGGTTCCTGGTATGCCATTGCCGTATCCAAAACAAGTGATCCTACGGGTGCATGGTGGCAATATTGTCTGCAAGCAGATACTACCTTGATGAATGATTATCCCAAATGTGGTATTTGGGGTGATGGTATTTATGTAACAGCCAATATGTTCCAGTTTTCCGGTACGTACCAGTATGCCAAAGTCTGGGCTTTTAAGAAACCCGACATTTATAATGGCACATTAACGGTGCAGTATATCACCGACAGTGGTACGCAAGCGTGGTCTATAATGCCTACCAATGCACGCAGCACTACAGCACCGCCCACAGGTGCGCCGAACTATATGTACTCGGTAGATGCCGATGAATTCGGTGGTGGCGCGACAGATGCGCTCTATGTCTGGAAATATGCAGTGAACTGGACCACCCCAGCCAGCACGACCTGGACCGGCCCTACAGGTATGCCAGTGGCAGCTTATGGATTGGTGTCCACGGGTGTTCCGCAACAGGGCACTACAGTCAAGTTAGACAGTCTTTATGGTCGTTTGATGTATCCGGCCAATTACATTAAATTCGCCGATCATGAATCCGTGTATTTATGCCATGTTGCCGAATACAACAGCACCCGGCAGATGCGCTGGTATGAAATTCGTATTGCCAGTGGCAATTCGTCTATTTATCAACAGGGTACCTATGCTCCTGACACCAACCACCGGTGGATGGGCAGTGTTTGTGGCGACAAAAATGGGAATATCGCCATGGGGTACAGTGTTTCCTCGGCTACCATGTATCCGTCGATCCGTTATTGTGGTAGATTAGCCAGTGATCCTTTGGGTCAGATGAGCCAGGGTGAAGCGTCGATGTATGCTGGAACAGGTTATCAATCGAGTTATACCCGGTGGGGGGATTACACCAGTTTGAGTTTGGACCCTGCGGATGATGAAACCTTCTGGTATACCAACGAGTATTATGCCACCAGTGGCACCAATTGGCAGACGCGGATGGGCGCGTTTAAGATGACCTCTACGCCTGACACCACGCCGCCCGTTATTTCTGCGGTAGCAGCCGCGAGTATTACCGATACTACCGCCAATATTACCTGGACAACCGATGAAGCCGCTACCAGTGTGGTGAATTATGGTTTGACCACCGCTTATGGTAGCACAGCTTCCGTGACCGGGTATACTACCGCGCACAGTGTCCCGTTGACTGGTTTAACCCAGAATACCCTGTATCATTACCGGGTCACGTCAGTGGATAGTTCCGGCAATTCCGCGCAATCCGGCGATTATACTTTTACCACTCAACCCACGCCCACTACTCCCACGATGTATGTATATAGTATTACCATGACCAAAGTAAACCGCAAAGCCACGGCTGTCATCAACATTAAAAATACTTCTGGTGTGAATGTTGCGAGTGCCAGAGTGTATATCACCTGGAGTGGCGCGTACAGTGCTACAGCGAACAAACTTACAGGCACCAATGGCAGCGCGACCTTTACCTCTGGGAAAGGCACTGGCACGTTTACTATTACAGTTACCAATGTAACGAAATCCGGTTATACCTATAACCCGGCGCTTAACATCGAGACGTCCGATTCGATTTAAGTTATATCATTTAAGTTGTAAACTGTTTTTAATAATCGTAACAGGTCAGGCGAAAGCCTGACCTGTTACAACTTTTCCAAAAGTTTCGCGAATGGTGGGCCATGGTATCCCATTATTTATTTTCGCCGCTTATTAACGCGCCAGGATGGCGCGTCTACGTAGACGCGACATCCTTGTCGCGTTATTTTAATCCACGGTTTCCAAGAACTCAGAATGGCAAGAGTTTCTTTCCAATTATAATCCCACCGAGCGCAACGCCGTTCGTGAGGGGACTTCCAAGAAACTCGTCCACCGTATGCCATGGGAATTAGGGCGGTGGATTAAGGCTTCCTTCTGTTATTGATTTTTTTCTCTCTCTATGATACATTAATTACATGTTGAAAATTCATGTATCAATGCAAGTAGTTGATGTGCTCGAAACCAAAAAAAAAGCAGGAGGAGAGATGACCCATAGTTTCACACTCAGATTTTTAAAAAAGATTACTACCCCCGTCATGTTGATTTTGCTGTGCAGCATGCTTTGGGGATACGAATTGATCAAGCATCCCAAGATCACGCACAGTGAGGCTGGTGTCAAACAGTCCAAGTTGGTTCTTGTCAAACAAATTTACGACGATTTTGGACCCAATCTTTTCTTTGCTCGCCCCATAGCACTCACTGTTGATGATGAAAATTCCCTGTATGTCTTTGATAACGTATTAAAACGGGTCTTTAAATTCAACAGCAAGTTCCAGTACGAAACAAGCTTCTTAAGGGAAGGGCGCGGCCCTAGCGAAGTTTCTGCGGGTGTTCAAGAGCTATTCAAAATAGCTTATGCGCCCAATAATAGCATTAATATTTGCGATACTTTAAATAAAAAACTCATTGTATTCTCAAAAAAAGGCAAGCATATCAAGGATATACGTTTGGACAGGGAGTATGCATTCCGGTATTATCCAGTGATGGATGCACAGTCCAATCTGTATACCATCTCAGTTAATGGTGGAGTCGTGGATAAACTGGACACCAACATGAAAATTGTACATACTTTTTTGGATAGGAGACTTAATGAGCGGTTCGTGGTTCATATGCCAGCACTGAATAAAGGCGTGGAATGGCGCGGCTACTTGCACCCAACACTTGATGATACCTATTACGATGTGATCAATGGTCAAGATTTGATCATATATATGGCCCGGCCATCCACTCTTTTCCTGTTCAAAGATAAACAGTTAATCCAGCGATTTGACATTATTTTGGAAGCGGGAATAGAAAAAATACGAAAGTCGGTCGCTCAATTACCAAAAGTAGTTCCTAAGTCAGTCCTATTTCCTGGTTATTGGGGGACTATGTTTGATTCATTTTTCGTGGACAAAGATGACGAAAGATTTTTTTATCTGCAAACCAAAAGGACAAAAGAACAGATACGGTTATATAAATTCAATATCCAGAAAGAACTGGTGGGTATTTTAACCGCTGACCCCAGCCTGAGTGGCATGGTAATGGCTAAAAAAAACGGTTATTTTTATGGAATTGATCTTTTTGAAGGCCATTTATTGTATTTCAAAGAGGGAAAATAACTTCCTATCTCCCTTTCTGTCATAAAAAGCAGACGTAACAGGTCAGGCGAAAGCCTGACCTGTTACAACTTTTCCAAAAATTTCGCGAATGGTGGGCCATGGGAATTAGGGATAGCCTGGATTCACCAGCAGATTTTTATCAGTCCCACGGATAACCGTGGCAAACTGGACTTACTGGACGCTCTGGACTTACTGGACAAGCTGGACAACATTTACAGGTTTTGTGAAGTCCAGTTAGTCCAGTATGTCCAGATAGTCCAGATAGTCCAGTTTTTTTAAAACTTGGCAGTGAATCCAGGCTTCCTTCTGTAGCGTTGGCACAGCGTGCGGGTTGTGAATTTATTCGGGATTATTGGCATTGAGACTGCCTTCAAGGAAAGCAAGCAGATCGGTGTTTAGCTGATCTTTGTGCGTGTAAGCAAGGCCATGGGGCGCGCCAGGATAGATTTTCAGGATAGCATTCTGGATCAACTTTGCTGAACGCAAACCCGAAGCACCAATAGGCACAATCTGGTCGTCGTCACCGTGAATGATCAGTGTGGGTACATCAAACTTCTTGAGGTCTTCGGTAAAATCAGTCTCAGAAAACGCCTTGATACAGTCGTAAGTGTTTTTATGACCCGCCTGCATCCCCAGAAGCCAAAATGAGTCGATGATACCCTGCGAGACTTTCGCACCAGGCCTGTTAGCTCCGAAGAACGGACCACTGGCTAAATCCTTGTAGAATTGCGAGCGATCAGCCAGGGAGCTTTGGCGGATGCTATCAAACACATCCAGCGGCAAGCCACCGGGATTGGCCGTTGTTTTCAGCATCAACGGCGGAACGGCTGAGATTAACGCCGCCTTCGCCACCCGTTTTGTACCGTGACGACCAATATAACGGGCTACTTCACCACCACCCGCAGAGAACCCGATTAAAACGGCTTCCTTCAAGTTGAGCGTGACCATAAGTTCCCCGAGGTCGTCAGCATAGGTGTTCATATCGTTACCATTCCAAGGTTGACTTGACCGGCCATGACCGCGTCGGTCAAAACCGATGCAACGATACCCCTTGGCAGCCAAGAATACCATCTGTGCCTCCCAACTATCCGCGCTGAGCGGCCAGCCGTGGCTGAATACCACGGGTTGTCCAGTACCCCAGTCCTTGTAATAGATAAGCGTCCCATCTTTCGTTGTCATTATACTCATTCGTTTGTCTCCTTATTTAAACGCAGGTATTATCTCACAGTTGAACATGTCACCATCCTACTCACCATCAACCGAGGTTCTCAGCCGCAAAATGCCAGTTGATTAACTGGTCCAGCACAGCATTAACATAGTCTACACGCCGGTTCTGATAATCCAGGTAGTAGGCATGTTCCCACACATCAATAGTTAATAGCGGTTTCACACTAAGCGTCAGCGGTGTTTCGGCATTGCTGGTTTTGATTACCTTGAGTTTGTCACCATCCAATACGAGCCACGCCCAGCCACTGCCGAATTGGGCCATTGCCATAGCCGCCCACTCTTTCTTACATGCTTCCACTGTACCAAAGGAAGCCTCAATCTTGTGCTTCAAGGTAGTAGAAATATCACCACCACCCTGCGGCTTCAAGCTGTCCCAATAAAACGTATGGTTCCATGTTTGCGCGGCATTGTTAAAAATGGCAGCCTTGTCCGCTTTGCCAGCCGTCATGGTAATGATTTTCGCCAACGGTAAGTCTGCATACTCCGTTCCCACGATTAACTTGTTCAGATTATCCACATATGCCTTGTGATGCTTGCCATAGTGGAACCCAATGGTATTTGCAGAGATTACCGGACCCAGCGCCGTTTCCGCGTAGGGTAACGCGGGTAGAGCATGTAAAACCACACTTTCGATCTTGTCACTTTTGTTCTTGTCATTTATAATCATTATTCCTCCTATTTTATATCAGGGTTACGCCAATGTGCGAATAGACTTTTCGCGAGCCCATTGCCGTGTTTTTGCTGCCGCAATAAATGCCGTTTCATTGTTCGTATCCACGACACCCGCATCTTGTCCCACATTGGCTATTTTTAAAAGCACTTGTCCACCTTTGTCAGCAGCGATTGCCTTCAGATGCGCAAACGCATCACGTGCAAAATCAACCGCGGCACTTTCCAGCGACAGCGCCTTGGCACCTTCGCTGGAGAGAATGATAGCAACTGCATCAAATAGCACCGAAGGCGTACCAGCTAATTGTCCATCAACCACCAGCATTGAGCCATCTGCCAGTTTCGCACCACCCACTTTGGGCGCAATGATCTTCACCATCGCGCCCGCATCCAGCGCCGCCTTTTTAATCCGTTGGATCACACCACCATCTGAACCATTGGCAATCAGGATACCAATCGAACGTCCCAAGAGCGTGTTTTTCATCTTGCCGATGATCTGCAATGCAGGTGAAAGTGCCATCTCCTGCACCTGTGCCGCAGCCACTGGTGCAGCCGGTATTTGGTCCAGCCCAAGGCCCGAGGCAACCCGACAAGTCAGGTCCTCGTCGATATGGTGCAGATGACCCACTATAGCCTGTCGTATATGGATATGTTCAACTTTGGAAAGTTCAAACACGAATGCCGAGGCAATGTGCGCCTGCTCATACTTGGTTTGGCTAAGATAGAACTGCCTGGCCTGACTGTAATGATCGGCAAAACTTTGGGCACGGATGCGGCCTTTATCACCGGTTTCAGTTATGGTGGCACTATGAAAGCTACTGGCCAGCGTTTCGCGTGGCGAGTTTTCAGATAACGAGTTGGGCTCGTACGCCACACGGCCAGCAGGTTGCGTCATCTGCATGTGGCCATCGCGTTGTTGATTGGCGAATGGACACTTGGGCGCATTGATGGGAATCTGGTGAAAATTTGGCGATCCCAAACGCGACAGTTGCGTGTCGTGATAAGAAAACAAACGGCCCTGCAACAATGGATCATTGGAGAAATCAATGCCTGGCACCACATGCGATGGACAGTACGCCACCTGTTCGGTTTCAGCAAAGAAATTATCCGGCCAGCGATCCAGTACCATGCGACCGATCACTTTTAAAGGCACCAGTTCTTCAGGAATCAGCTTGGTGGCGTCGAGGTGATCAAAGGGAAATTTATCGGCCTCCTCCTGCGAGAAAAGTTGCACTGCAAATTCCCATTCGGGGAAATTTCCGGCAGCGATAGCCTCGAACATATCGCGGCGGTGGAAGTCTGGATCAGCCCCGGAAATCTTGACAGTCTCATCCCAAATAGTAGACTGCAATCCGAGCTTGGGGCGCCAGTGGAATTTCACGAAGGTGGCTTGTCCGCTTTCGTTTATCAGGCGGAAACTATGCACGCCAAAACCTTCGATCATCCTTAAAGAACGTGGTAACGTGCGATCTGACATGATCCACATCACGGTATGCATGGTTTCAGGGGTGAGGGAAATAAAATCCCAGAATGTATCATGGGCGGATGCGGATTGGGGAAAGCCTCGGTCAGGTTCCATTTTTACAGCGTGGATGAGGTCGGGAAATTTGATGGCATCCTGGATAAAGAAAACGGGGATGTTATTGCCCACCAAATCCCAGTTGCCTTCCTTGGTGTAAAACTTGACGGCAAAACCGCGTATGTCACGGGGCGTATCCACGGAACCCGCGCCACCTGCAACGGTGGATAAACGAGTAAACACGGGTGTTTTCTCACCTACCTCCGTGAGTATCTTGGCAGTGGTGTATTGTTTTAATGAGGTGGTTAGCTGGAAGAACCCATGTGCGCCCGTGGCTCGTGCATGCACGATACGTTCGGGAATACGTTCATGATCGAAATGGGTGATTTTGTCACGAAGGATAAAATCTTCCAGAAGAGTTGGCCCGCGTGGATTGGCCCTGAGGGAGTTTTGATTATCGGAAAGCGCGACTCCCTGATTTGTAGTGAGGGCAGGGTGCTTTCCTCCAGCCATCTGGTGCAGCTCGCCACCACCAACCCGCATCTTGTCCGGGTTCTGTGCTATAGAATTACCCGTTGTTTTTTTATTGTTCATTGTATACTTCTCCTTCTATTGTATGCAGTTTTGTTTTTCCATAGGTGCGGCACCTACTTCGGCTTGAGCGGCACACAAGCAGGCACCGAAGATAAAAATGCACCCGGAAAGATAAATCCACAGCAGTAATGCCATGATGCCACCAAACGTCCCATAGAGGGCGTTCAACGTGGCGAAATTATTGAGATAGATCACAAAAAGATTTTCTGCTGCTTGCAAAAGAACCGTGACGGCCAGGGCGGCAACCCACACTTGGGAAAACCGCGTGGACTGGCGCGGTGCCAGCTTGTAAAACAGGCTTAAACTGAGGAACACTACCAGCAAGGAGATAAGAAAACTCCCCAGATCATAAACCCAGAAATGGAAGTCTCTCCCTGTGAAGAGCCAACTCTTCGCCATTCTCATCAGCACTGGCGCAGCCATGCCCAGAAGCACCATGCCCGCAGTAGTGCCGAGTAGAACAAGGCTTTTCAGTGGTAAGCGCCACCAATTGTACATGGCGATCCCCCAAGCCAAGTTGGTTACAGAGATGAGCGTAATGAAACATTGGATAGCGGACCAGACCAGAATGAGAAATGCGACCACACCCGCCTGCCCGCGCACTTGGATCACTCCGTTAATAGTATCAAAAATGTAACTTTGCATTTTCCCACTGATCGGGATATAGTGTTCCATGTAGTCAATGATCACTTTCCCTGCCTCGTTTCGGTCAATAAAAGCCGAGGCAATAGTGACGAAGATAACAATCAACGGAAACAGCGAGAAGAACGCATTGAAGGCGAACGCTCCAGCCCACTGCGCCCCGTCAATGAACAAAAACTTTTTTACAGCCAGGCATAGAATGACCCATATACTATGAGTCTTTTTCTCCAGCCAACTTGAGTGATATTTCATATATGCGGGTTCTCTTCTTTTCCCTTTGTTTGTCCGATCATTCCCGCCTCGGTGTGTTCATCGTCCAGATCGTGATACTGGTAGAACATTGCGTTGACCTTTCTGTGAATCCAAGCAGCGGAACTTTGGGTTGGATAGTCACCCTTTAGCACCGGTTGATTATCCACACTTTTTACTCCAGATATTTCTGCCACTGTATCGGCAGCCAACATTAACATGACCACTGCTCCGAAAATAAAGCTATAACGATGTTATTTTGCATGTTTAATTCCTCCAATGGGATATATGCCCATTACATTCAGCATATATAATGCCAAGCTCATGATGAGTTCTTAGATTATTCAAAAAACACTGGCTTAGAAGAACTAAACACAATTATATAACGCGTATATAAATGTATCTTATATTAATGTAGGTTGACTCTTTTTTCAGATAATCGTGTCCTCAAAAGCAGCACGTTTCCTAAAAAACAGTAAATTTCTTGCCGCACGGTACTATCAAAAAACTAGGGAAAAGATTAATTGTTAACCAGAAAGTGGGAAGAATGGGGATTATGGGAAACAAAAGCTGAACTGCTCATTTCTCCCATCATTCCCATAATTCCCATCATTCCCATAACTCCCATAACTCCCATCATTCCCATAACTCCCATCTCATTAACCATGCTTTCAAGAATCTGATAAAGAATTCAGGACAACCTCATTTGGAAAACATCCAATCAGAAACCGCGCTCATCCAATTCCCCTCCTGATATTCTTTTAAAACGGCTTGATCACGGCGTAACAAGTGAAACAATGCTAAAAAATAGAACACGGTTAGGCGGCCCAGGCGCACAAGATAATACAAAACTATTTTAGGAGAAGAAGGCGAAATCGGAGTGATGCTGGCCAAATACTCCCTGGATGGAAAAGCCCCTCTAAATAAAGCAAAAACCTTCTCTTTAATACTTTTCTGTTTTTTAATATTTAACAATCTCCCGATCCTTTTTCTGAACAACTGACCAGACGGGTTAGCATCAAAAATCTGTGCCATAGCTTTCTCAAAAAAAGCAGGCTGGTAATCAGCGGGCTTTAATTCTGCCATTATGTGATCTGGAACCGTCGCGCCAAGCAATTCCCGGACCAAACACAACATCAGGTAAAGCCCCTTTTGAGCCCCCCACCGGGTGGCTCTCGCAATCACGATTTGCCAGTCCATTTGGTCTGCCGAGACTCTTATCAACCCAGCCATATCACAAAAAGGAAGCAAATCAATTCCACTCCCAAGATGAAAACACGCATGGATACACACATGTAAAAATTGATCCTCCCAAGAAAATATCCGGGCCACACCATAGTCTTCTTTAATAAGAGACGCTCTCGCCCACAACCCGTCGATATCTACTTTAACAGGACAATACACGGATACGATATTCCAGTGAAGTTCTATGATAGTGCCGTTTTTACTGGTAAAAGAGGGTAAATGATGATGGAATTTTATATTCTTCTCCCAGTCAGGAAAATCCTGTTGATAACCAAGCGTCAGCAAGATACGACCCGCATGAACCAGATCTTCTTCTTTCAGCAATAAATCAATGTCTGACATCGGCCTTAAAGCAATATCGCCATACAGGCTTTTTGCCAGTGCTAACCCCTTGAGTGCAATAACAGGCAGTTGATTGTCAACCAGAGCGTTTAGTACGATTGCGGCATCCATAAAAAGTGTCGTGTTCAGCGTCGCCTGGTTGCGGTAGACTTCCTTCAGCCTGTTAAAAACAACCACGGGTACGTGCTCATTTGGAAAAGCACCGGACTTTATGCCCCGATAAAGCATTCCCCCCACTTTAAAACGTTTGGCCCGCTCCACCAAACCATTCCAATCAGTGGGCGACATTTTCTCCAATCTGCTCGTCGCTATTTCTTTCCCGGCCAGAAACTCACATAAAAGATGATCAGTTTCTCGTTTTTCCATACTAGCTCTGCTAACAAATCCTCCAGTTCATACCACTAACGATAGGACTGGGCTTGCCTCTTGAAAAGGTCCGCATATACTTCATTGCGCGTGATGAGTTCTTCGTGACTACCACTTTCAATGACCCGGCCATGCTTTAAGACAAAAATACGATCCGCCATACGCACCGTGGAAAAACGATGACTGATCAGGATGGCCGTGCGCCCAGTCACCAGTTGACGAAAACTCTGGAACGCTTCATATTCAGCCTTGGCGTCCATGGAACTGGTGGGTTCATCCAGCACAATAATCTGTGCTTCATTCATGAAAGCACGCGCCAGAGCCACCTTCTGCCACTCGCCAATACTCAATTCTTCCCCGTCTTGGAACCTCTTGCCCAGAATCGTTTCATACCCATGGGGCAACGTGCTGAGCACTTCATCAATTCCCGAACGACGCGCAGCAGCACGGATATTTTCATGGTCCGGTGGCAATGTGGTATTGCCAAACCAGATGTTCTCACGGGCTGTTAGATGGTAATGCGCATAATCCTGAAAAATAATGGCAATTTCTTGCCGTAACACTTTTGTGGCAAACTGGTGCAAATCTACCCCGTCAATCGTAATAGACCCGGCTGTGGGATCATACAAGCGACATAATAACTTGATCAACGTTGTCTTCCCCGATCCATTCTCCCCTACTAAAGCCACCACTTCGCCGGGGCGGATAGCGAGCGAGATATCTTCCAGCGCCTTGCGGGAACCACCGGGATATTGAAAGCTCACATGGTCCAGCAGGATACCCTGTTGCATCGGTCGCGGTACAGGGCTGGGCTGCGCGGGTTCAATGATCGTGGGTTTTAAATCAAGAAACTCGTAAAGAAAAGACAGGAACAGGTTGTCTTCATACAACCCGGCCAGACTGCCTAACATCACCTGCAAAAATCCCTGCACCCGCTGAAAAGCCTGATAATACATCACCAGATCACCATACGTAATTTCCCGCTCCACTGCCCGGTACGCGACATAAGCATAAGAACCATAGATAGCGATAGTAGCAAAGGTTTGCGCCATAAAATCAGCATAATACCGTCTGCGTATCAAAGCCAATCTGCCCAGGCGGAGATTTTTACGAATCTCGCGAAAGCGACTGATGAACAAGGCACCAAGATTAAACAGGCGAATTTCCTTGGCATGGCTGCTGTCGGTGAGCATCCAATTGTAATAGCTGGATTGTCGTTCCATGGAGGTCTGCTCCCGTTGCCAGCGATACATTTTGCCCGCATATTTTAAGCGCACCGCAGTCCCGATAAAAACTGTGGCGAATAGTACGATGGCAATCGGCCAATAAAAGGAGAGCAGCAAACCTGCAATGGCCAGCAGTGAAATGCCGTTTTGGCCAATCTGCGCCAAACCATTAACAATACTGATCGGGCGCGTAGGGGCTTCCCGTTGGGCGCGATGCAGCGTGTCGTAATACCGCGAGCTCTCATAATACTCCAGATCAACCTCAACAGATTTAGCGAGGAGTACGTCGTTCATGTGATCGGTGACCAAAAAAGCCAACCATTCGCTGACTATACCCGCCAGCAAGCGGACAAGGTAGGCCAACAAGGTGGCGGCAGCCATCAAACCAACCAGCCACAGCACGTGCCTAAAAGCAGGTCCCTTGTCTACAGCATTGATCCCCACAGTCACCGCGTCGATCATGAGCTTCATCAGATAAAGCGGCAACAAAGGCAGCAACCCTTGCACCACCACCAGACTCCCGTGGGTAATCGTCCACCCTTTGGCGCTCTGCCAGACAAAACCCAGGGCACGACCCAGCCGGAGGGTGCGTTTGATTTTCTGTTTTAGTGATTCCCGCACTGGCATAATTAAATAGTATCGGCCAAGACCTGCTCGATCTCGTGCCAGAACGCGCCGGTCAGACTGATGTACAACAAGTGGGCCGGGATGACCCGCGTCAAAGAACACAGATTATTGAACCGCTCTAAATACAAGGCACGCAGTTCATCCTTGGGCAAGCCCATGGTCATAAATATGGACGCCTGGGCCACAGATTCAGTTAACAAGCTGACCGCTTGACCCGGGCCAACCCGTTCGGTCCGATCTATAGGCGCCTGGGTCAACACAAAAACCGCCTTGAGGGGCACGGCTCTTTGTACATCCCAGGTGCCACCCGGTCCATTGTCTTGGAACCGGCTCCACGTGGGCCAGGGATGCGCCCAGTATTTCCCGTCGCCATCCCGCACTACCAGCGTGGTATCGTCGCACAAGGAGTGCCACGGCGGCAACAGGCGATTACTGGCAGTAGACTTTCCCGTGCCGCCCGGCGCTACCCAAATCACACCGTTACCATCCCGCTCTGCCAGTGCGCCATGCAAGAGAACCCCGCCGCGAGCCTGCGCTTCACGGGCAAACACCAGCGACAATCTCATCAGATTGACTTGCGGCCCACCCCAATGCGCATCGGGACTTAGAATGCACCTGACCGTGCCATCGTGTTCCAAAGCCAGTGGCACATAGCTGTTTAACTCCGTGGTGTGCTCCTCCACTTTGACTAACAGGCGTCGCAAAGTTCCAGGTGACGAAGGCGCAAGCGCTCCTTTGAGCTCGTGCAGTTGCATCGTGTTTCCCAGTCGCGACACAATAGCAACCGCCGCTTCGTTCTCAGCAGCAATTTCCCAGCGCACCCCATCCACCAGGAGCAATTCATACTGCACTCCCTGGGCCAGGAAAGGGGTCACGGTTATTTTTTCAGCACACTTTTTATGTTTTGGGAGTAGTCTGCCATCCACAAACAATTGAAATGGTCGTTGAATCTGCCACCCCTCCTGCCGGTCATCATAGCGACCAATCGTACGCTTGCCCATCAGCAGATGAAACTGATCCCTGCCCTTGCTCTGGAAGACCACCACCCGTGGTCGCAGAGCAGCCGGTAACAATCGGGCCAGCAGTCCCCAGCGAGACAGCGTCTGATAAAGGGGGTGCAGCATAGGAGTGACACCGTGATCCAGGCGGCGTCGCCAGCCCAGCCAGCAACGTAGCAAGCGCCCCGGCCATCCCCCCATGATGCGCCGTCGTCGTTGTCCCTGCCATGCCGCCACCACTTGCCCCAGAATGTCCTTGGGCTGCAAGAGAAAAGAATCCTCCAGGGTATTGTTGTCCCCGCGAGTGGCGATACCTGAAGGCGTAACGCGAATAATGCGGTGTACCACCGGCTGCTCGGACCCAGCGGGTAGAAACAGGGTGACATCACCCACCTGTATTGGCCGGTGGTGATACGGTACCACCTCCATGAGCTCCGGCTCACGCAACGTCGGATTCATGCTGGGACCCACATAAGCCGTCAAGAACATGGCCCCGGAGGCGATCTCGTTGCGATTACGGCGCGACATTTTTAAGCGGGAATAGGGGTAGGTAACGTGGGGTTCACTCCCAAACGTGAAGCAGGAAAGAGACCCGCTTCTTCGGCCTGTTCGCAGAACCAGTAGGGTGCCCACAAACTGCCTTTGCTGTAGTAGTTCTGGGCCACACATATACCCAGACAGCGTTCCTTCATCAGACAGCGGCCACAGACTCCTTCCAGTCGTGTGGGCAGTCCTTCGCGCAGTGCTTTTAAAACGGGATTATCGCGCCAAACATCTGCCAGCTTATCCTTTCCTACTGTTCCGAAGATAAGTTCCGGCACCTGTTCGCCGATACCGCACAGCGCGTAGTAACCACTGGCCATGACCCCCAGAATCCCAAAGATACCACAGGCACTGCACCCATCGCCACTGGTAATACGTTGCAACGATCGAAATGCCAGCGGATAGTGAAAAACAAGTTTCAGCTTGGTTTTATGTGCCAGTTCCTGTTCCACATGGTGCCCCAATTGAATAAGTTCTGCAATATCGAGCGTCTCCTGGTTTTCATGCAGTTTTTCACCCCGTGCCGTGGGTTGAACCACATTAAATTTGAGTGAGGCCGCGCCCAATTCTTCCACCATCTGCACCATGTCATCCACCTGGGTGGCATTGCCGCGCATCACCGTAAAAATAACCTGGGGCCGAGTACCCGTGGCCACAAGGTTACGTACCGCCTGTTGAGCGGCTGCAAACGATCCGGGTACGCCCCGAACCCATTCGTGGGTCACCGCATCCGTGCCATCAATACTGACAGCCACGAAGCGATGGGGTGATTTGGCGATCTCCGCCGCGAGCTCCGGCGTGCATAACAAGCCGTTGGTTTCAATCGTTAACCGCAACTCTTCCCGCTGGATAATTTCCAGTAACCGGGAGATATGGGGGTGGAGCAATGGTTCACCGCCCGTTAGTTTGACACCGCTCAGCCCCAAAGGTTTGGCTTCGCGGATGGCCGTTTCAAATAATGCCACCGGTAGCGTGGGATACTGCGTACCCGTGGCGTCAAACCGGGGCCCCATCCAACAATGGCGGCAAGTCAAGTTACACCCTTCGGTCAAGTAGAAATACAAGGTATTGAGGGTTTTTATTCCCACCTGCCCGGAATCGGGCTCTTTCGTCACGGCTACACTGTTCATGTTAGGGTGCCGCCTCCTTCGAGAAATTTTCGCAAACAAGCATCAGGGCTCGGATGGTCTACAAGACCGGTTAATGAGTAAGCCAATCCCGGACAGTTGCCGGTACAATAAGGGTCGTAAGCACATGCCGCGCAGAATTCAAATTGGCTGAGCGGGATAGTATAGCGGTTGCGGAGTTGGTTCAGAGCCGGGCTGTTTTGCCATATTTCAGCCAGGGAATCCAAATTGATGCGTCCCAATTCGATATGGGCCAGCATGCTGCACGGCACAATAATCCCATCGGCACGCACGGAAATTTTATTGGTTGGACAGCCACAAGCAGTGAGGTGCCCGCCATTATGAAAGGCAGGTTTGCCCTGCGCTCTGGCCTCTTCCATCCGGTGCCACATGTGCCCATCGGTTAATGGGCCAGCAGTCGCGGAGATGCGGCCATTGTATTGTACGGAAAGGCGCTGCAAGGTAGCCATCGCTTCTTGACGTTCCGCCGTGTTCAATAATACATCATCGGCATTGCGGCAACAATTGCCCATGTAACCAGCCGAATTGGTGCCAAAATTTGGCAATCCCAGTTCAACCAGCAGAAAATGTGCGATGTTTTCCAGCTCAAACACGTTCTGGCGATGAATGGTGACCCGCACAGCCACGGGAATGCCATGCCGTTGCAAGATGCGAATACCGCGTATGGCACTGTCAAAAGAGCCTTTGCCACGACAAGAGTCATGGACCCCGGCATTAGAACCATCCACAGAAATTTGCACATAATCGCAACGACCCATACTGGCTATTCGGGCAGCGATTTTATCGTCAATCAACCCCCCGTTGGACAGGAAGGAGAAGCGCATGCGGTTGCGCACGATACCCTCCAGAAGCTCGGGTAAATCTTCCCGAATGAACGGCTCCCCTCCTGCCAAGGTGACATTCATCACCCCCAGCACTCCCAGTTCATCAAAAAACGTGAGCCATTCTTTACCCGGTAAATCCTGGTATACCATGGCCGGGTTATTAAAAAAGTAGCAATAGCGGCAGTGTAGGTTACAGCGGGCAGTGATTTCAATAGTCAGGCTACGTGGGGAACGCATAACCTTTGGCATCCTTGATGCTCTCTTGTCTACGAGTACCTCGGACAGCAATTATGTATTCCCCAGTTCCAGCCCCACAAAACCATTTTTTGCAAGCATATCAACAAAGTCGGCAATCTCTTTTCCAACATTGTCCGGGGTATTTTCGAAGCTATTTTTAATCGTGGACGAGATTTCTTTGATGCTTCTCCGGCCATCCATCAACTTCCATACCGCTACACCAACAGGATTGGTTCCCGCCGCATAAGGTGTATCCGGGTTATAAAGTACAGCCCAGTCGTCGAACTCCTCGCGGAGCACAACGACTGGATTGGTTATCGGTCGATCTGTCTGATTCATGGATCATGTCCTACATAATCGCATAAATAGAAAGGACCGTGGTCTTTCGATCATGTAACACTTCCACCTGCGGTACAAGCGCCCGTGGCAGAATTACCCGCAGTACAAGCGGGAAGAGCGGAAACACCTTGTGAACAATTATTGAGTGCGGCTGTCCCAGCAGTGCAATCACGCACCGCAGTGCTTCCGGCTGTGCAATCAATCACTGCCGCATCACCGGCTCCAGCAGTACAAGCAGGTGGCAGTACACCACTTCCAGCTTCACATAATCCCGAACCTTTGGCGATTTCCCCCAAGGGTGCAAATATTGGCGATTCATAGTTTGTCATAAAACCTCCTGTTTCTTCTGTATTTTAGCAATTAAAAAAATTAATGTCAATAGTTAAAATGAGGAAAATATTTTTCTAACGTACTCACACGGAGTGCAAAAACCGGTGATTCATACTTTGTCATGATGATTCTCCTTATTGAATGAATAGAAACAGCATATTTTATGCCAAACCGCACGGTAATGGCGACCGGTGATGGGTGACTGGCATCAAACAAGCCTGTAATGAACTTTTCTTACTTCCACCTTCCTCTGTTAAACAAAAATTTCTGGTTCTGGCTCCGCAGGATGGAGAGTTTCCAGTAGAAATTGTCCTGAACAATAGGAATTGTCCTGTTTTCTGAATCAAAACTACTGCTAATCCATCCGTTCTTTTGGCAAGCATTTGGTTTTTGTCTACCAACTAACATGGTTTGTAACTGTTCGCTCATTAGACGGTTATGGGACAACAATCAGAGCGGATTTATGAAAAGACCCCCACGAATTACACGAATTGACACCAATTAAAAGAAGACCACAGATTACGCAGATTTAAATGATTACCCAGATTGGTTTTTTTCTTTTTGTCATAACCGTCTTTTAATCTGTGTCAATCATTTAAATCTGTGTAATCTGTGGTCTTCTTTTTCTTTCATCTATTACCTATGGCTTGAACAGTTACGTTCTGCTTTAATAAAGAGTAGATAGCGCTGTCAATGAATTTGCCATTGAAGTACCAGTTCTCTTTAAAGAGGGCCTCTTTTTTGAAATTAAATTTTTCCAGTACTTTAATAGAAGCACTATTTTCGGGGCTGACATTGGCTTCCACAGAGTGGAGTTCCATTTCGTGGAAACCGTATTGCAGAATCGCTTGCATGCTTTCGGAGATAATCCCTTTACGCCAGTGAGCCGGGTCCAATGCGTAACCGATCTCTGCGCGTTTATGTGCCTTCAAGTACTTGGTATATCCGATGTAACCGATCATATTCTGTTGGCTGTCTTCGACCAGGGATATGCCCCAGAAGGGAATGGTATGTTCTATAAATTTGCGATTGAGAGTGTTGATGGATTCCAGAGCTTGTCTTTCGGAAGTCATCATGGGGACATCCATGTGGGCCATCAGGGTGGGGTTGGTACGCAATTTAAAAAGAGCAGGGGCATCTGCTGATGTAATTTGTCGCAGGTGTAAGCGGTCTGTTTCCAATAGGGGGAAATCGTTTACCTGGGTGGCTTCGTCGTATTCGAGGAACTCGATAGGAGCACCATTAAACTCAATGAAAGCGACTCTCACTCCGCCACTGGGGCTGGTGGGGGCGATTATTATTTTTTTTCCTGCAATGGCTGCTTCCAGGTTATCCACTTTAAAGGCAATATGAGGGCAGGTTTTTACCAGTTCTGGTAATGGGCTACTTGTTTTGAAACGTAGCCACTCAATGCCGAATGGATTATCGTCGAAATGGGTATGAAACATTTTCGCACTGTCCAGGTAATCTTCATGTTCGCGTTCAGCAGTATTGGGTATCCCCAGGTGATGGTAGTGATAGTCTGTCATTTTTTAAGCTCCGGTTAATTCGTCAACAAGGGTAAATACGTTAAAATGAAAGAAAAGTTTGCTGGCATAAAACCCGCAAAAAGCCGAGGGACTTGACATTTAGACTTTTTTTCTATTTGCCTTCCACAATGTTTATTTCCTCTTCTGTCAAGCCGTATAGCTCATAAACCAGGAGGTCAATCTCTTTCTCCAGTGCGGAAGTGTCAGCAGTTGGATTGGCTTTTTTTGCTTCAAGGATTTGGGTAACAAGATTGTCCATTTCATCTTGTTTTTGTTTGGTGGGAACCGGAATACCCAATTGGCGAATGTCATTTAACGTCAATTGAGTGAAGTCGTCCTTTTTGGCTGTGGTTGATGCCTTTGTTTTAATAAATGATATTAATCTTGAATTAATAATTGCAAGTAAATATTTGCATGAAACATCAGGGGTATTGAGTTTAAAGATATATATATCCTTTTTATTAACAAAATCACTTGCAGTGATAGCAGCCATTATCCGAAATTGACGATTCACGATTCTACGAACCAGAACCCTCTCTCCTTCAAAATATTCGAACGATGAAGGCTTTTCCGTGAGGTTTTCGCCATATTTAATAAATTCAAATTCATTTTCTAAGTAGTATCTATCCAATTTGCCGACAAATATTGGTTTATATTCACGATTGACGTGAACTTTTGAGTAATCCTCTTGTTTCGCTAAAATGCCTCGAATTGAGTCAGTGATATCAGATATTTTATTTTCAAGCTTTCCGAGCTTTTTCAGTAATGAACGCGATACCGGATTAAAGACAATCTTAAGATCATCAAAATATTTCCATTCATCAACTGAAAGTTTATTTAAAGTTAATGAATCTAAAATGTGCTGGTCTATTTTGTCTTTTGGCTCAAACTCATAAATGAGAGATGGCGAAGATTTCAAATTCTTTGAAAACATATAAATTCCAGTATCTATATATGCGTCTGCAAAAATATTGTAAGGTAAGGTAATACCTTTTTCCAAATGGGCATGATTTAATATTAATTTTCTTGTTGAGATGTATTTATCACCTGTTAACCAAAAGATAGGGATAATAAACGAGAGAAGACCGGACTCTTTTGAAATGTTAAGCCCTTTTTCCATAAAGATTGTATAGATATCGTCTATTGTGAAATATACAGATGATAAAAGTTGCCTTTCATGGGAGTTAAAAGAGACTCCATACGGTGGATTTCCAATCACCACATCGAACCCCACAAAATCACCGTCATCATTAAGCACTTCAGGGAACTCAAACCGCCATTCAAAGGCATTCTCGTAAATCTTATTGCTCTTGATCTCTTCCAGTTCCAACTCCAGCTTTTCAATGGCCGCCCCCAGGGATTTTATCTCTTTCTCTTTGCTGGCTTTCTCCGCTTTACTCAATTCAAAAAGATACCCTTGTGTGGTCAAATCGTGAAGCTCATCGTTTAACTTGTCAAGCTTGAGTTTCCGTTTATCATTTCTGGAAACCTCCATTTGGAAATCAGTTTTTATCTCTTCAATCAGTTTCACCAGTTCCCATTTCGCCTCTTTGCTGGTAGCATTTCGATAAGACATGATGGCACGGCGATAACTGTCAATCGTCCATTTTCTCTTTTTGAGGGCCAGCTTTATATCCGCGTCCAATCCAAATCGACTGATCAGCGAGTTCCCGCATTTGATGTTGATGTCAATATTGGGTAACGTTTCCAATTCGTTCGTATCCGGCTTGTAATACGCATTCTTTAACAACTCAATCCATAATCTCAAACGACAAATCTTGACCGAATTGGGATTGATGTCCACACCAAATAAGCAATTTTCAATCAGCGCCTGCTTCTCATGGAAAAGAGTCTCCTGTATCCGCTGACTCTCTTTATTTTTGGGATTGTATTTGAAAAAATCACCGTCCTCATCCGTGATCATCAATTCATCGTTAACCACTTCCACCTGATAATTCTTTAATCGCTTCCCATCCCTGTCCAACAGAACTTGCAACTCACTTTTAACAGCAATGATCTCATTTAACGCCGATACCAAGAAATGACCGGAACCTACTGCCGGGTCACAGATTTTTAAGCTATTGATAATCCTGTTGGCTTCTTGGCGGTCTTCGATTTTTTCATCCAGTTCAGCAAATGTCGCGCAATTCCAACCTTTGGTATCATTAAATTTCTGCACAACCGCCCGCCGGATCGTCTCACGGCACATATACATGGTGATAAATCCAGGGGTGAAAAAGGAACCATCTTTATAACCATTGATCTTTTCAAAAATCAAGCCCAGCACAGAAGCATTAATCAACGTTTTATTGTCCTCCGCAATCTCAGCATCTCCCTCACTGGCAAAATCATAGGCGTTTAGAAACTCAAAGAAATATTCCACGATATCCAATTCACCCGTTCTGCGTTTGCCAGAATTGTCCTTTAAAACCGTGGTAGAGATGATCGGTATCTTCCCATCTCTTAATTGACTGATATATAGAAATGATTGTTCCAGCTCTGCCGGTTCAAAAAGCGAGCTGTTTAAATAGGGGACATTGTTAAACAACGTTTTGAATTCACTGTTACGATCATCACGCTTGCGATTCAAGACGCTGAAAAAGAGAGTGTTTAAGCCATCAAAGTTATTTACCATTGTCAAATTCAAAAAAGCATAGTCTCTATCTCCCTTGTGGTACGCGATGAGTTGCGCTTCAAGGAGTTTGAGGAATAAAATGCGATTAACCCAGGTAATAGAAAGTTCTAACGCGATATTAAAAAGTCGTTCCTGATCATTGCTGCCATACCGACCCGGATTTTCCAATCTGGATAATTTATCCAAACTGTCCAATTGCTGTATCGCATTTTCGATTAAAGAGAATCCAAAACGGTGTCCTTCTTTTGAGCGTTCAATCAGCTTTTTGCTTCCCTCTTTCGTTTCAGTCAGACCGATCAAGTGCAGTAATTCCGAGTAAAAGGATTTATCCAGACTATTACTATCATTGGTAAAGGGAAGCTTCAGAAGATGTTCCGGTGAGAGCAGTTTATACAGCGCAATCAATTTATTATCATCGTTCTTATCCGTATTGCGGATGTTTTTCTCATATTCACGAATATCAAAATGGGTGAAGGTTATTTCCTTTTCCAACTTGGCCATAAAAGGCTCGGCAATCTGGTTATAAAAATAGTCAGTGGTGGCCACAGCCAAACTGCGCCTGGAAAAGTCCTCAAATAGCTTCACCAGTTCCTTGTTTTGGGCAAAATAATCCTCGAACAAGCTGGCGTCAAAGATGAACCATTCGTGAATATTGGTGACGATCAGGAATCTTATTTCCAGATTTTTGTTGTTGTGGCGTTCTTGTAGATAATATAGAATCAGTTCATGAAAAGCTTTGGCCTTTAGATTGGTAGTACTGATCATCTCGCTTGTGTTTTTCGGGCTTTTGGTTTCCAGAATCACCCCCACCGTACTGGCCGCATCTTTGCCGTTATGAATGACCAGATCATATCTGCCTTTGGTATTGATATAATGAAGGTTGCTGTAATAGGTAGCCTTGAGGAATTCAGAAATAATGTTTTTATGAAACTCCTCCGATTCTTTTTCATTGATCTGGTCCAGCAGTTTAATCAGGTTTGCCTTGAATTTCTCGATATCATTGCGGTTTGGTTTGACCTTTAAAAACGCCTTGTTGAGAGCTTTTTTTGGTTCAATTTTGATAATATTCATCATTAATCCTTTGGTAAATTCAGAGTGATAGGTCCATCTTTTCTATTCATTTATTGATTATAAACCCTCTTAAATAGAAAGTCAATCTTGCGAAGAGTATCTATTCAGTTTTTTGGCCGGCACTATCCTTCCCCTAATGGCAATAAGTTCCTGGTTTCTATTCGTTTTTTGGTTTTTGGGTATTGTAGACGCGACATCCTGTCGCATTCACAAATATTCCACCCGCTTGATCAATGAAAAAAGTCAATCCAGGTTTATCGGGAAACAGTTCCGAATTTTTTAAGGCAAAATAGAGGGGAACTTGGACTTTGTACCAGTGCAAGTAGAGACTTTAGGATGGAAATAACACGTTTAAGAGTGAAAGTTAAGATTGTACCACGATATATAAGGATTGTCCCTTGAACAAAATGGATTGTCCCTTGAAATAATCGATTGTCCCTTGAACTTTAAGACTTGTCCCTTAAACTTTAAGACTTGTCCCTT
>CAZCVI010000106.1:0-23866 GCA_964502145.1 uncultured Clostridia bacterium | reverse complement strand
TACAAATGAGCACAATACTCAATGGTTTTGGTGTAAGGTTTTCCGTAACTGCCGAGATTTGGCTTTTCGCTCACGATCATATTCCCTTTTTTGCTTGAGTTCATGGCGAAGATCGAATAATAGCTTTCCTGGTGTAAAACCCCGTATCTCCCGAAATAAACGTAAGTGCTTACGATTGAAGCGTGGCATTTTATTTTTTATACCCCCCCAGATACAAGGGAACCTTTTCAATAGAGAATACTTTTTTTACCAGGGTGTGTTTATCCCGCGTGCGCTTGAAGCAATAGGTTTAACATAGTTTCAGTCGATACCCCTTGGGATTTAGCTCTCTTTCGCACCGCGCCGAAAACATCTTCAGCCACGGGGACCAAGAAGACACGGCGTTTAATATTCACTTTAAGATTGACCTCTTCCATCACATCTTCATAGTCTGCCGAATCGTGTTCATCCCAGAAAGCAGCCGCTTCGGAAATTGAAGCAAAAGATTCGGGCAGGGGGTCGCGAGTTATTGTTTTCTTAATTCTTTCTTTTTGCATAATGTTTCCTCTCTTGGCCGACATATTGCGGGCCGAAATGACTAAGGCATCTCCAGTTGTTTTAAGAATAAAAAATACAGCAAGATATCTCCCTGAATCATTCTGGCCTAAAGCACGATAGAGGTTTTCACCGGCAACATGACCTTTCTCCAGCATTTTTATACTCGGATCATTCTCAAAAACGCTTTCGACTTCATACGTCGTTACGCGATGCTTCACTTCCAGTTTATCAACTATTTCAGGAAGCCAAATAAATCCTTCAATATCCATTAATGGCACCTCAGTATAGACAATATAATGCAATTCCCTTTTTATGTCAACCATTCACAAGAGAAATAATTTACCCGAATGGGGATGAATTAAAAAATTCTTTCATCAATCCTGCAAACCTACGCTTTCGTGATGACAAATAAAATCGCAGCAACACGCGAATCTCCGGCCTTACGGTAAACTCTTTTTAGATATTAGTAGGCGTATTTATCAGATTCACCCATAGATGGAACAGCAAAATGCTTCCGCTGGTTCGTGAATTTTCAGATTTAAATTTCGCTGTGTGCGAAAGCTTGTATTCTTGCACCAGTTTGTCCTTCTCAGACCATTTAACGGAACTGAGAATCTTTCCTTCAATCAATGAATCTATCCATGAATTAATGGAATGATGCCAATAATCGAAATCATATTTCTGCACATAACCAATAACACAAGCATATCTGAGACCCTTTCCGTGGATTTCATTCTTAAAGCGTTCCACACCGCCACAGTGGATATAGCTATCTTTCTCTTGACGTCCAATCAGGTACTCTTTTTCCCGGGTGGTTGATATTTTATCCAGTCGCTTGGCTTCCATGGCGAAAAAAGCGCCACGACTACTGTAGTATTGGGTATCAATTGATTCCGTCTCGGTTTCATAATATACAACACCGATGTCCACCTGCGGACTATCACCTCTCTCTACCTCTTCCATAAATTCTTTTTCAAAGTGAAAGGGATATCCTCCGTCGCGGGCGTTTTTGTTAAGCAAAATGCAAAGCATCTGGGTTAAACCCTTCTCGTTGACGATGAGAGAACCAGCAAATTCATTAGAAAAAACAATGAGGTATTTTTCTACAAATGAAACCACTTTTGATACCGTGGTTTCATAAGCAAGTCCTTCTAAATTCCCGAATATATGTTTCCTGTGGATGTTCGTCAGCATTTCTTAATATCCTTGTTTTACCAAATCTTCAAAGGTTTCATCAGCATCACGCACGGCAACGGAACGTAACCAGTACCTTAACTGGTTAGGCTTTATCAGGAAGATTACATTTTTATCATAGATACGCAACACTCTGACCATCCGCAGATGTTTTCCATATTCTTTATAAACCAGTGTGTTAAGGTGACGTTCCAATTGTACGGGGTCGCCTAAATCCAATTCCGGTTCTTTGTCAAAATAAATGGGAAAGCAGACATAGTTGTCTGTTTCAATCGGCTGGCACGGCTTGAATTTATCATAGACCGTGTTTAATATTTTACAAAAGACTTCCCCAAATACATTCAATTGTTCCATGTTGACCGGTTTTAATAGGATTGATTTTTCTCCCTGTTCACGGAAATCAGGCATGTAATCCAATGTATCCTCCACCAGCATTTTTTCAATATCCGACAAGTCCAGTTCTGTCCAATCTTCTGGGTAAGGGATATTTTCAATATCTTTTTTCTGAATTGCAGCACCTCGTTTAATCATATGCTTGCCACTAGATGCGATGGCACAGATTGAAGCCACCCTGTTTCCTTTAAGCTTTTTTTCAATGGCGATAAGTTCATCTCGACTCTCTACTGGCGCATGAATGCCTACGATACTATCTTGAAATGATATATCATCATCCAAAAAACCTATTGGGATAGAATTCTTGGTAGCAATTTCCCTGATTAATAGATGTGGGCCTTTATAAATTAACTTATTTCTTTCTCTATTCCGAATAAAATATTCATCCATCAGAATATGGATTTGCGTTTTATCAATTCCTGCTTCAGTGAGTGCGTCAGTTGGGAGGGTTATTTTACCGGTGAGATAATCGGCTCTGTAATACTCTTTTTGAATTCGCTTTAATTCTTTCGATTCTGGTACAGAAAGAGTATCACTTTTAAAAAGTAATTTCTTTAATTTACCTTCCTTACCGAGAGTAAGTCCTTCGGCAAATTTCCAGCCCTCATTTTTTGTTTTTCCATTGATATAACTGCCAAACTTTCGAAGTTTGGAGAGACGGGAAATCAGATGAAACAATCTGCCTCCCCCCATCAGGTTGACTTTCCAAATAAAAGTGCAATTCATGGCGTCTTTATGAGAGATGTAGTGCAGATCGTAATGATCCACTTCAAAATAAAACTTTTCCTTTGAGACTTTGGTTCTGCGAAAAATGGCATGAAGAATTGGTTTGTTGTCCGGTACTTCTTTCGTGGCGAATACTACAGATACGGCAGCATTGGCACTCCCAAATAGGACTTCCCGCAAGGGGGTAAAATCCAATATCTGTTTAATATTGAAGGTTTTCAGGAAGTACTCTCGTATTTTTGGGGAACGAAAATTATATAAAAACGGCTCTGCAGGTAAGATTAAACAGCTTAAACCACCGGATTTGCATAATGGCAGCGACTGTTCAAAAAACAACAAAGCCAATTGTTTATCAGGGATAGGAGTTCTATTTTTCGTTTGCTTTTTTTCTATATTCTTGGCACTGATCGTGTTAATTGGAATAAACGGAGGATTACCAATAACCAGATCAAAATCCTCTTTAAGCTGCTGGTGTTCTATTAACTCAAAGAAATCCTGTTCAAAGAGATTCCCCAAGCGTTTCAGGTTATCGAATTTCAAGTTTTCCCATATTTCTTTGGGAGTGAGTTCATCCAAGAGGACCAAGCTGAGGCTAAAAATAGTCATGCGTACCGCATCCGGGGAAATATCCACGCCAAAAATATTATCCCGTAGTAATTCTTTGAGTTTATTCAGGTCTGGCATCTCCCAATTGTGGTTCATACGCCACCAATCGATTATACGTCGGTATGCGGCAACTAGAAATACCCCTGAACCACAAGCGGGGTCCAGTACTTTAAAGTTTTCATATGGAGAATCCAGTGGCATAGCTTCATCAATGAGAAAATGAACCAGATAAGGCGGCGTATAAACGACCCCTTTTCCCGTTCCTAAAAATTCCTCATATATATTGCTGATCAATTCGATGGGTAAATCATTAAATGAATACTGTCGCCATAATGTCCCTTGACCAGCTACATCTCTTCTTGCTTCAAGAAAAAATGCCACTTGGCTTAAATCCGTTTGAGCCAAAGTTTCACGTTCCGTTTCATTCTCCCATTTAAATATTTCACCATTAAAATGATGACCCAGGTAATCGAACAACGCCAAGCACGCCCCTTTTTTTTTCAAGACACCTGTAAACGTGGAGGCACCCTCTGCAAATCTATTAAAAAAACCGGGGGGAAATACGGTGTTCCCTTGCTGGTCTAATCGCTCTTCCAGATATTTTACCAAAATGGACATGACCAGTATTTTTTTAGTTAAATTGGGTTTTAAAATTTTCTCCTTGATAATATCGTTGTGTATTTTTTTCAGATATTTTAACAACGTTTCATAAGAGCTTTTATCCATACTGAATACATCCTCATATGGGGATGCGTCCCAGAAAGAACCATTATCAAATTTTCTGGCAGAGAACTCTTTCCTGTTGCTTTCATTCAAATGGTTTTCAACCTCTGTCGCCAAAACGATCACTTTCAAAGGAGAAGAGATGATTTTATCCCTGACGAATTCGGGAGACTGCAAACAGTTAAAAATTTTTATTTCGGTCCTGGTAAAAATAAAGAATAATGGAACCTGTCCAGAGTTCCACAATCTTCGGTGTAATTCGCCGATTTCGTTTTCCCCTTTTTCATGCTGGGTATAATCGTAGATATAAATCTGGGGAATAGATGGTCTGCCATCATCGAAGCGCCGGAAATAGATGGCATCAACGCCATATTTTAATGCTTTCTCCAAAGCAAGGGTTTCGTGGTGATTATCAGGGGTATGGTTTTTGAGAACCAGACCTGATGAACCGGAATTTTCCGGATCAATCATTTCCAGTTGCAACAACCCTTCTTTGAACTGTTCTGTTAAACCATTATCAACCATTTGTTCACACCTCAATCATATGCACTTATTCAGCCCAGAATTTAGAAATCGATTAATACCTGTCACACCTTTAACTGGTTCCATTATACACCAATAATATATTTTTTCAAGGTGCTCCACATGAAGACATGGTGTATTATCTCTCTATAACACCCGTGTAATTACAAATATGGCTCTGGTGCTAAAGAAATTGGGCAAAAAACGGATTACTCTCCGACGGGATAAATAAAAACGCTGCAACACACGAATTCCCCGCGATTGGGCATAATCCTTGAAATCAATAATACTAAGAAAATGAAGGTTGGGGGTGTTATACCACAAATGCGGCAATGCATTGGTGACAGGCGTGCGCCCAGTGAAAAATAACTGGCACCGGGCGCGATAATTGGCAAAATTGGGGAAACCTACGATCACTTTCTTACCGACTCGCATGGCCTCCTGCAACACCCGCTCGACATGCACGGTCTCTTGCATACTCTGATTTAAAATGACATAATCAAAAGACTGATCTGTATAACTGGATAACCCGCTATCAAAATCCATATGAAACACGCTGAGCCCCTTCTCCACACAATGGAAAATCGCCGCTTCACTGACTTCTATACCCTGCCCACGAACGGCTTTCTCCTGACGCAACAGAGCCAACAAATCACCACTGCCACAACCTAAATCCAAGACTTTTGACTGGGACTCAATGATCTCACAAATGAATTGATGATCCAACCGCTTAACATTCGATGTTTTTTTATTCATGGTTCACCCTGATTAGAAAATGTTTAATTAAACGCGTCTCCTCTTCAAACTCCAATAAAAACGCATCATGCCCATACGTGGATTTGATCTCGCAATACGTGGTATCCTGTTGCCGAGACATGAGGAACTGCACGAGCTCTTTGGACTGCCACGAGGGATACAACCAATCAGACAAAAAAGAGATCACGAGAAACGATGTGTTGATCTTTTTTCCCAGCGGAATCAATTTATCGCCAGAGACATCGTAATAATTCAAGGCCCGGGTAATGTACAAATAACTGTTGGCATCAAACCGATTAACAAAATGCGCCCCATTATAATTCAAATACCCCTCCACTTCAAAATCCACATCAAAAGTAAAACTATAATCTTTCCCCCGCAATTTGCGCGAAAACTTTTCTTCCATGGATACCTCACTCATATAGGTAATATGCCCCAACATCCGCGCTACAGCCAACCCGTTTTCAGGTCGTGGGCCACTGTAATAATTCCCACCATTCCAATCGGGGTCTTTCATGATGGCCTGCCGCCCTACTTCTGCAAAAGCCAATTGCTGGGGCGATTGTTTCCACGCGGTGGCGATAGGAATACAGGAACGGACCATCTCAGGATAAGAAGCCACCCACTGCAACGCCTGCATCCCACCCATAGAACCACCGGCCACACACAATAACTGCCCAATCCCCAAATAATCAAGCAACCGCTTTTGCGCGGCCACCATATCTTTTACAGTAATCACCGGAAAATCCAAGCCATAGGGTTTCCCAGTTTCCGGATTAATAGAAGCGGGGCCCGTACTACCCTTACAACCCCCAATTACATTGGCACAAATCACAAAATACTTATCCGTATCAAAGGCTTTACCCGGTCCAATCATATCATCCCACCAACCGGGTCGCTTATCCCCCTCATGAAACCCAGCAGCATGCGCATCACTGGTCAACGTATGTTCCACCAATATCGCATTGCTCCGGTTCTCATTCAATTGCCCATAGGTTTCATAAGCCAGAGTAATGGGCCCCAGCTTTAAACCAGATTCCAAGAACAACGCGTTCTCTGCGCCATCCCCAAACATAAAATACTGCGTCTCCACATTCTTTTTATTCATGTATACACCTTTTTTTTTCACCACAGATTACGCAGATTAAAATGATTAGACAGATTAAAAGAAAAAAGACCTCCACGAATTTCTCGAATTATCATGAATTTATGGGAAAAAAAAGTTATATTGTCCTTTAATTCGCGTTAATTCGTGAAATTCGTGGGCCAGTCTTTTTCTTAAGTCCTTTTTTTAATCCGTCTAATCATTTTAATCTGTGTAATCTGTGGACTTCTTTTTTTTTACAATGCTCTTCTTAATGCCTGATCAATATCGGCAATAATATCTTCTATGTGTTCCAAACCAACAGATAGTCGTATAAAATCGGGTGTGATACCGGCACGGAGTTGTTCTTCGGGTGATAACTGGGAATGGGTAGTGGTGGCGGAATGAATAGCCAATGTTTTGGCATCGCCGATATTGGCCAAGTGTGAAATGAGTTTCAAACTGTCGATAAAGACTTTGCCTGCGGGAGCACCACCTTTAATGCCGAAACCGACTAACGCGCCTGCGCCATGGGGGAGATATTTAGCAACGTGTTTTTGTTCGGGGCTGGATTTTAGACCGGGATAATTAACCCAGTTCACGGCTGGATGGGATTCTAGGTATTCGGCAACTTTTAAGGCGTTCTCGCAGTGTCGCGGCATACGCAGGTGCAATGTTTCCAAGCCTTGTAAGAATAAGAATGAATTAAAGGGGGAGAGAACAGGTCCCATTGTTCTCATTAAAGTTAGGCGCGCTTTGATAATATAAACGACATTGCCTAAGGGTTTTAGTTTCTCCATGAAATCCAAGCCATGATAACTTTCATCGGGTCCTGAAATCAAGGGATTATGACTCCAATCAAATTTCCCAGAATCGACAATCATACCGCCAATAGAATTACCATGTCCACCGATGAATTTAGTGAGGGAAGACACGATAATATCGGCTCCGAAATCAAAGGGTTTTAATATATATGGGGAAACGGTATTATCGACTACTAAAGGTACACCGTTTTGATGGGCGACCTGGGCAAATGCTGCGATGTCTGCCACATTTAGGCCGGGATTGCCGATGGATTCAGTATAAACGGCTTTGGTGCGGGGAGTGATGGCTTTAGCTAAGGCATCAACATCATTGGCTTGAATAAAACGAACGGTAATGCCGAAACGTTTGAATATATATTTAAATAAAGTATGGGTGCCTCCATATAGATTTTCTGTAGCCACGATTTCATCGCCTGCTTGCGCGATATTTAATAAAGCGACTGAAATTGCGGCCTGACCACTGGCTGTAGCTAATGCGCCGATACCGCCTTCCAATGCGGCTACTCGTTTCTCCAATACATCGGTAGTGGGATTCTGTAGCCGGGTGTAAATATTGCCGAACTCATTTAAAGCAAACAAATTGGCAGCATGATCACTGCTGTTAAATTGAAAAGAAGTGGTCTGATAAATAGGTACAGCCCGTGCCCCGGTGGCACTGTCAGGGGTATGACCCGCGTGCAGTAACACTGTTTCTGGCTGGTATTGTATTGTCTCATCTATTTCACTCATTAGTATTCTCCTATTATTTTTATTTTAACTACTCAGCCCATAGGCAATAAATGAAACAAAGAAAAAGATTTGCCCACGAATTACGCGAATTATCACGAATATCCACGAAAAAAAAGTTTATTTATCTTTTTATTCGGGTTAATTCGTGAAAATTCGTGTAATTCGTGGGCCACTTTTTTTTATGTTTCATTTATCTCCTATACAAGGGAAGAACTCGTTGTGAATGGATTGAATAGCCAGGGTGCGGTCTTTCCGGTTGATAATAAAGTAGATAGCTACATTGGAAGCACCGGCAGAAATTGTGCTGACATTAATATGATGAACTGAAATCGCACTCAATAGGCGGGCGGCAATTCCAGGGGCCTCCAAAATACCTTCACCGACCACGGCAATCAAGGCAATATCATTGATTGGGGTAATGTGATCGACTACCAATAATGGTAAATGCTGCACCACGTTTAAGCCCTTGTTTAGATCCAGGTGGGATAACAAGATATTAATACAGGTCTGAGAAGTGATAATAGATTTAATATTAATGCCTGCATCGGCCAAACCAGAGGTCACAGCAGCCATCACGCCGGGTTTAATACCGACGCCAACGCCATGTAACTTTAATATTGCAAAATCATCGCTGTAGGTGACACTCTTGACTATGTCTTTTTTGATCACACCGTTTTCACTGATGATTGTTACCGGTGTTAGGTCTTCAGTAAAATTCATGATATTAAAAAGACGTACCGGGATTTTTTTCTCTTCAACCGGTTCAAAGGTACGCGGATGGGCGATGCGAGCGCCAAAATAGGAAAGTTCTGCGGCTTCATTGTAAGTCAGGCGTCCGATTACCTCGGGGTTGGGTACCAGTTTAGGGTCAGCGGTCATAAAGCCGGGCACATCTTTCCACAGGTCAACGGAAGCAGCATCAATACATCGGGCGACTGCGGCAGCGGTATAATCCGTGCCGCCGCGCCCCAGCAAGGTTACCTTGCCATCGCGTGATAAACCATAAAAACCTGGAATCACAGCGATTTCTGCGCAAGCCAGATTGGCTTTCACCTCTGCTTCGGAAGTCATAAAATCCACAGTAGCATTGCCGTATTCGCCGTTAGTATATAGTCCCAGGTCTTCTGGTAATAGTTCGCGACAGGGCATCTTGTTATAGATTAAAATAGCTGAAATCACCAGTGAAGATAACCGCTCGCCGTAACTTAAGACCCGGTCATAGGCAAAGTTCGGCACCTCGCCCAGACAATGAAGACCTCGCAAATATTTCACCAGTTCAGCCACGCGAATATCTATTTTAGCCGATACCTCTTGGCGGAACGTTTGGTTTTCAATATACAAATTAAGAATCTGGCGATGGGAATCCAGAAGTTTTTGTTTGATTTCCTCTATTACCTCTTCGCAAGTGGTCACGCGGGAAAGTGTATAAACCAGCATATCAGTCACGCCATAAAGGGCAGAAACCACGATCACAATGGGTTGACGATAATAACTCACGGCAGATACTAACCGGGTGATATCCTCTTTTTGTTTAAGATTGGAACCACCGAACTTCACCACAATTTTTTTTGTTTCTAAGTTCATATGTTTTCTCCTGTATTAGAGTTTTTTTAATGAAGGTTAACGCTATATTTATTGAGAAAGAGCTCGGCATTCTGAATCGAACCGCCAGCCGCGCCTTTCACGACATTATTCACTAACAAGGTAAACCCGATTTTACCATTCACTTTACGTACTCTGCCGGTAAATACTTGGATTCCGGGTGGTGTGCCCCAAAAGCTCATGCTGGGGCGGGGAAAACTCTCTTGTTCGAGGTACAAAACGGGCACATGGGAAAAACTAGGGCCGGGGAGATTCTCATAACGAAAATTTTGCCATGTGGCGATAATATCGGTTGTTTCCACGGGTAAATCACAGGTCAACCAGACAGTTTCGAGGTGTCCGAAGGGTACGGGAACACGGACGCAGTGGGGGAATAGTGGGGCATCCAGTTGCATGATCTTGGAAAATTCCAGGACCATTTTTTCTTCTTCTTGTTGAATAAAAGGAATGGTATCGCCCAAAATATCCAGGGCGGGCACACCGGGGTATCCGGCCCCGGAGATAGATTGATAGGTGGAAACAAACACTTCTTTGATAGCGAATTGTTTTAGCGGGGCCAGTGCCACGACTAGGCCGGTAGTAGAACAATTGGCATTGGTGATTACAAAACCGGTGCGGGGATACCCTTGTTTTTCGATTAAAGCCAGTGATTCTGGGTTCACTTCTGGGATGAGGATGGGGACATCCTCGTCGTAGCGCAGGGCTGCAGCATTGGAAAAAACAAAGCACCCCAAATCTCGCAGGGCTGGTTCTACTTGTTGGGCTATATTGGTGGGCAAAGCGGAGAACACAATGCGAATGCCCCGGAGTGTTAATCGTTCTTTTAAGATAGGAAGGTCCGCTGATTCCAATGTTAAATCTTTGGCAGCTTCAGGCATCGGGAAGGGGAGTCCCCAGTTGACTTCATTGCCATAGCGCTTGCCCGTGCGCGAATCTGAACCCGTGATCAGTGAAAGTTCGAAGCGTTCATGGTGTAAAAGCATATGGACAAATACTTGGCCCACCAAACCTGTGGCGCCTAATAAGGCCACTTTTACTTTATTGTCTTTTTTTATATATCGTTTTTTGTTCAATAACGTATTCCTCCGTTTTTTCAGAACGATCCATATGGAATCCGTATCATACTATATATATCATGCAATATATGTCATGCAATATATGTCATACTATATATATAGTATAAACTAATGCCACGAATGGATCAATAGATTTTTTTTAAAATTATGCTAGCATCAGCAATCATTCAATTATTGAATGGCGTAAGGGAGAATGAAGAATAGGGTGATAGCGCTATCCTATACAGAATAAACCTGAATACATTCACCGTTGCACGTTCAAAAATCAAACGGGTACAAGGATACTTGTTGGGGGAATTGCCCTTTCGGGCTTCACATTATCATATGTAAGATCATTTAATGCCTCCTAAAATTACTATTTAAGGAAGAGTTGCTCTTCCTTATCCGATATAACCACCTTATCCCTGTTGGGACAGGTTGGTGAGGGTTGCTGGGAATCGGAATCCCTAACCTCGTCTTCATAGCCCTAAGAAGCTTTGAAGAAATAAAATATAGTTATACCATACTTGGGGATATCTGTCAATATATCGGTTAATATTTGTCTTAATAAGAAAAAAAGAAAAGATTGGCCCACGAATTTCCCGAATTAACACGAATGTTCACGAAAAAAGATGTTATTTATGTTTCACTTCACTATTCGCGTGAATTCGTGAAATTCGTGGGCGCTTTTTTTCAAAACAGGTCAGGTTGAACGGTTCGTTTAGCTTACCCTTTCATTAAACTTTTAGCGACGGCTAATCCTTCGGCTGTAACCTTGAACTTACGCCTGGATTGTTTGGTCGTATCATCGGCGCCGACTTGCACTAAAAGATGAGGCACACGGTTCATAATACTATTAATCAAACTGGAAATGTTGGTCACGCTATACCCGATCCGTTTCAGACGGAAATTAATATCGTAACTGCTAATCTCTTTAAAATTGTGACGCTCTTGTAAATAAGCGGCCATCATCAACACCCGCGTGGTGGCTTTTTTGACATTGGACTCGGAAAAAAGTTCCAAGGCTGTTTCGTAATCCATCAATGTTTTTGGCCCGGTGGGTTTAGGTGCTATGACAGGTGCTGTTTTCTCCACACTTTTCTCTACTTTTACTACTTCTGGTTCTTCGGTTTCGTACATAACTGGCGCTGCAAAGGTACCGATGAGCGGCGTTTCTTCTGTTTCGAGTCTGTCTTTTACCCATTTTAATATTCTTAGACGTTGCACGTTATTAAGATTTTTAAGGGTTTCAAACACATGACTCATGGCTTGTAATTCAGGATCAAATACCATGTTTACCTCCTTTATTTTTTTTATTTAATGAATTTCTACAATGCGATTTACTAGTCTTAAAATGTATCACAAAAACACAAATAACGCAATACTTTGAAGGGCATATATTCATAAAAAATAAAAAAAAGTGACTTACAAAGTTGAAATGTATATATTTTTCATGTAAACTCTATTTTTGGAACTTAAAATTTTGGGTTACTATAAACAAGAAAACGAAAATAACTCGATCGAGTTACAGAAGGGAAATAAAAATGAAGCTAGCAGAGATTGAAAACATAAAAAATACGTCCACTGATCCATTGGATAAAAAGTGGTTGGCAGTGAATATCCCCTGCCAAGCGGCCTGTCCGATTCAAACAGACATCCCAGGCTATATTCATGCGATTATGGACGGCGATTATCAAAAGGCCTATGAAATCAACCGGCTGGACAATGTATTGCCAGGGGTATTGGGCCGGGTATGCAACCGCCCCTGCGAACCGGTCTGCCGCCACGGTCGCGATGGTTTGGGCGAACCGGTTTCTATCTGTTTTCTGAAACGTGCGGCTGCCGACTACGGCCAAACAGTACAAACAGCAGAAATCACACAGAATGGAAAACATATCTGCATCATCGGCGCGGGTCCGGCAGGTCTGACGGCAGCGAATGACCTGGCTTTAAAAGGGTATCAAGTCACTATCCTGGAACAATTCGATCAACCGGGAGGCATGTTGCGTTATGGCATCCCGCAGTTCCGCTTACCTTACGACGTGGTGGCGGCAGACGTGAAATCTATTCTCGATCTGGGCGTGACACTGAAAACCAATAGCCGCATCCACGAAAAAAAGCATCTGGACGAGTTAAAAAAAGAATACGACGCGGTGATCCTGGCGGGTGGGTGCATGTTACCGAAAACCAGCGAAATCCCGGGCCTGGATAGTCCCGGTGTAACCATGGGCATTGATTTTATGATGGCAGCCAACCGGGAAAATAGTATGGCAGACCTGGGAAACGTGGTGGTTATTGGTGGCGGTTTTACAGCGGTGGATTGTACGCGCATGGCTTATCGTCTCGGTGCAACACGCATCACGCTGGCCTACCGCCGCACCAAGGACGACATGACAGTCAGCCACCACGAACTGGACGCAATGGAAGCGGAAGGCATTCACCTGTCTTTTCTGGTAGCTCCGGTCCGTATCGAAACAATAGCTGGCAAAACCAGCGGGATTACATTTAGCCACCAGCAAATTCATGCGGACCACTCCATTTCCGCCATAGAAAACTCGGAATTTGTTATGCCCGCGGATACGGTTATCTTTGCGATTGGTCAACAAGCTGAAGAAAATATCATGGCTAACCAACGATACACCCGGGAAGATAATTTCTTTGTGAGCGGTGATTTTCGCAATGGTGCCTCCACTGTGATTCAAGCCGCGGCGGATGGTAGGAAAATAGCACGGGAGGTGCAGCAATTCCTTTCGGCTAGCGCGGGATTCGAGGAAGTGGTCCACATCAGCCCGGTAAAAGAGACGGGCCGGAAACGGGATTACGATTTTATTCCCCGCCAAACCATGGACGTGACCCCGCTTTTTCTACGCCAGGAGAAAAACAAGGAAGTGGAAACAGGGTTCTCACGCGAAAAAGCACAAATGGAAGCAAAACGCTGTTATCTGTGCCATTATAATTTTCAGATTGATATCAATCGCTGTATTTATTGTCTGGCGTGTATTGATGTCATGCCAGTGGATTGTATTAACATGGTGAAAGATATCGAAATTGGCCCGGATGGCAGTTTACGCTATGTGGTAGCAGAAAAATGGAGCGACGTGCAGGCCATTACAATCAATAATGATAAATGCATCCGTTGTGGCAACTGCCTGCGCGCCTGCCCGGTAGAGTGTATCTCGGTCTCGAAGTTCCAATTGGAAACGGAGGAAAAAAAATGAACAAAAAACATGTGATCATTGGCGCGGGAGTAGCCGGAATCACGGCGGCCCAAACGATTAAAAAGATAGATAACGAGGCGGAAGTGGTGGTTATTGGCGACGAACACTATTTCCCCTATCGACGCTACTTGCTAACCGAATTCCTGTGTGAAACGATTGAACAAGATAAACTGATTTATACGGCGCTGGAATCGTTCAAAGAATCAGGCATTACGCTACGTAAAGGACAGGCAGTCAAGTCGATTCAACCGGTGGAGAAAACCATAAAACTAGTTCACAACGAGGTGGTGCATTACGATAAATTGCTCATTGCCACGGGTGCGCGTCCCGGTTTGAGCCCCGTGTTGCAACCGTACCAGTCTTTCATTCACCCGTATCATACCTTGAAAGATATTCTTTTATTGAAGAAACAATTGCAGCATATCCACCATTGTATAGTTTATGCGGCTGGCCTCAGCAGTCTCGACTTAATCTGTGGCCTAGCCAATCTGGGCAAACAGGTCACCTATATCACCCGCGGCCCACACGCGGATTTTAACCTGGCGCAAGACGAATTTGACGGTGCAGTACATGATTTCCTGATCGCCAAAGGGATTAATATCATTCACAGCGACCGCCTCATTCACATTGAACGGGTTAACGATCATTTCCGGGCTGAAACATTAAAACAAGTCGAACTCACCGCCGATGTGATCTTTGCCTGGGATCATTATTTACCCCATATCGACTGTATTCAAGGTACAGCCATTGATAAAAAGCTGGGCATTCTGGTTAATGCCCAATTGGAAACATCCGTGCCTGATATTTATGCGGCTGGCGATTGTAGCGAGATTTTCCATCCGGTCATTAAAAACTACTGGGTTAATTTCGGCTGGCCCAATGCGATGGAACAAGGACGGGTCGCGGGCAGTAATATGGCAGGCAAAACAGAAGCGTATCAGATCCAGGAAACACTGGTTTTCAAACTGATGGGAAAAAAGCTGCAAGCGAGGTGGTGGAAATGAATTATACAGAACTTAGTATTCGGTTTTGCGGCATTGCCGGGGACGGCGTGGTGTCGTCGGGCAAAATTCTGGCCGGTGCTTGTGCGGGTGCGGGGTTGAGTGTGATGGTCAATGATATTTACAGCGCGGAAATTCGTGGCCTGGGAAAATCAACCACAACGATTCGCTTTGCCGCCTCCAAAATACACAGCATGGGCGATGGTATAGATTTGTTGATCGGTATGGCCGCGAAAGAATCCATTGCCGAGGTGCGCGCGGTAAAAGCAGATGGCGGTGTGATTTATGATTGTAGCACGCCGGGCGATATGGCACAAGCGGATAGTTTAGCCGCCCATATACCACCGGAAATCATGGGCTACGCGATTCCATTAAAAAAACTGGCCAATGAAGCTACGGGCAACAACCAGGGCAAGAATATCGTGGCCATGGGCGCGATGAGTTATATCTACTCGTTACCAGTGGAAATATTCAGCGCTGAAATTCAACGTTTGTTCGGAAAAAAAGAGCAGCGGGTCGTACAGATCAATCATAAAGCCTTTCAATTGGGGTACGACTATTGCAAGGAACATTATCCACTGAACCATCGTTTTGATTTTCCCGTGGGTTTGGCCGCGAAGAAATTAATCAGTGGTAATGATGCGCTTTGTAAGGGCGCGTTGGATTGCGGCCTGAGTTTTTTTGCCGGTTATCCCATCACCCCGGCTACCAAGATCATGGAGATAGCGGCCAAAGAGTTACCCAAGCATGATGGCTGGACCATCCAGGTCGAAGATGAGATTGCCGCTGTTTCCGCTATCGTAGGCGCTGGTTTTGCCGGGAAACGTGCCATGACTGCCACCTCTGGTCCTGGTTTAGCGTTAATGACCGAGATGTTAAATCTGGCCGTAATGGCTGAGATTCCCACTGTCATTGTAAATGTGCAACGTGGCGGGCCGTCTACCGGTTTGCCAACCAAAGTCGAGCAGGGTGATTTGAATCTCGCTTTATATGGTGGTGCAGGAGATTCTCCCCGTGTTGTCATGGCCCCGTCCAATTCCGAGGAGTGTTATGCTGGGATTCAACTGGCGTTTGATCTGGCCGAGAAGTATCAAACCCCCGTTATTTTTCTCAGCGATCTCTTTTTGGGTCAGCGCATTGAAACAGCCGATATCGTGGAACACATCGACCGTCAGCGCAACACGCGCAAAAAACCCACGGCGGCGCAATTGGAGAATTATCAGCGTTATTTGATCACCGATGATGGTGTTTCTCCTTTGATTGTGCCTGGAGAGGTAGGTGCATTTTATACCATTACCGGTTTGGAACATTCGGTAAAAGGCAATCCCAATTATGAAGCCGAGGTACACAGCATGATGAATGCCAAGCGTTTCCGCAAGTTTGCAAGCATGGTGTTGGATTTACCTCCCGCCGATGTAGTGGGCGATATTGACGCCCAGATTGGTATTGCCGGGTGGGGTTCGACCATTGGGGCGATAGTAGAAGGCATGGCTATTGCCCGCCAACAGGGTGTGAAATCGAAATTGATCAAATCAATCATGGTCAATCCCCAGGATCAAAATTCTTTCCAGGTTTTTTTTGATTCGTGTAAAACCATTATCGTTCCTGAGATGAATTTTCAGGGGCAGTATGCCGCGTTATTGAAGTCCCGGTATGGTATTCGACCAATAGAGATACATATTCCATCGGTGGACCCGGTCAGTCCCAAAAAGATTGCCCAGAAGATTTTGGAGGCGCACAATGAACTTGTTAAGTAAGCGTTCTGTTATAGATGGATTAAATAAAGCGAAGGAAGCCAACACCAAGGAGTGGCGTGATAATTTGCCGACGTGGTGTCCGGGTTGCGGGCATTTTACGGGATTGCATGGGTTGTATGAAGCCGTGGAGCGTTTAAAGATACCGCCGCAGAATTTTGTAGTGGTGTCAGGGATAGGGTGTTCCGGGCGTTTTCCTTTTTTTATCAAGGGTTTTGGGTTGCATGGGTTGCATGGCCGCGCCATTCCCTTGGCAACCGGCGTCAAGATTGCCAATCCCGCATTAACAGTAGTTGTAGTGGGTGGTGATGGAGATGGTGTGGGGATTGGTGGGGGTCATTTTCCTCATGCGGCGCGGAACAACTTTAATCTGACGTATTTGTTGTTGGACAATAGTATTTATGGATTAACCAAGGGTCAGGCCTCCCCTACTTCGCCCATGGGCATGAAGAGTGGCACGTCGCCGTATGGAAACATTGCCCGTCCGTTGAATCCTGCCACATTGGCGTTGGCGTATGGGGCCACGTTTGTAGCGCGGGTATTTTCGCGCGACCGCGAGGAGGTTGCCCATGTCATTACCCAGGGTATCGCGCACAAGGGGTTTTCGTTTATCCATTTATTATCGCCGTGTGTCGAGTTTAACAAGACCATCACGTATCAGAGTGTCAGGGATGTTGTGCAGCCGTTGCCCGAGGAGCATGATCGGGCAGATCGTTCCAAGGGGTTAGTATTGGCAGATAGTACCGCGCCCATTTATCTCGGAGTATTTTTGAAAGAGGATATTCCGACCTTTGATGATCATGTCAGGCAGGTCAAAGAGAGTGTCAAGGCACATTAGTTCTTTTAATAATAGAAGGAGTAGTAGGAATGAAGCAGAAATCAGTTGGGATTCGGATTGCCCCGTTTGTAGTGGGCGTATTGTGTTTTTTGTTGCCGTTTGTGCAGGTGTCGTGTGGTGGTCAGAAGATTGCGTCGTTTACTGGAGTACAGTTGGCCACTGGTTTTGAATTTAATCCGAACATGGGGGGCAGCAGTAATATAAAAGTTGTTCCTGCCGAAACCCGGGCAATCGTCGCGTTGATTGCGTTGGTGCTGGGGATATTGTTCAGTATCTCAAAGGAACGAATCATGGCTATTTTAGCCACTTTGGCGGCTGGTGTGGCAGTGGGTGCAATGATTCTTCTGATGATCAAGTGGAATGGCGAATTCACAAAAAACACGACTGCGGGAGTCAGTATGGGATATGACATTGGCTTTTGGTTAGTGGGTTTGGCAGCCGTGGCAGGTTTAGTATTCTCTATTATGAGGATAAACGACAAGGAGATCAATGCGCAATAGACCTGGATTCACCGCCAAGTTTCTGAAATCGTTGTGGACGATATGGACTTACTGGACAATATGGACTTAGTGGACAAGCTGGACAAAATTCAAAGGTTTTGGAAAGTCCAAGTACCTTTCTTTTGTCAAATTCGTGTCAATTCGTGAAATTTGTGGGGAGGTTCTTTTGACATTGGGGACAGTCCAGTAAATAGTAAATTGTTAACACGACCAGAGCATAATGGCACTTATTAATAAATGGGCGTAGGAAATTATGGCCCTCCCGAAGACATCCGGGATCATGTTGCGGGTGATCGTAAAATTCAGCATTAATCTTTCTGATTCCCAGCGATGTTGACCTTTCCATAATCCCCTTCATGGAATAATCCATATTTTTATCCGCGCTCAAAACCACCATATCCATATCATACGTCATCTCATTCATCCCAGCACACCACCGGCAAAGAGTACGCCCAAGTTGGTTTCCCCTTTCCATTCTTTTAAATTGGGATGGTTTTTTCCATTGATAATTTTGGTTTCCCCTTCTGGAGTTCTGGTGAAACATAACACTTGGGAGGGTTTTACCAGACTGAGAATAACGGGAGAATGGGTGGCTAAAAGCACCTGCGCATCATATACCGATGAAAGAGATTGATAGATCGTTTCCACCGCTCTGGGATGAATACCGTTTTCCGGTTCTTCGATCAAAAATATGCCGGTTAAACCGGGCATATAGGCGGGCAACGTGAGCGCCAAGAGACGCAGGGTACCATCAGAAGCCATCCACGACGGAACTTCAAGCCCCCCGTGATAACATAATACCAGATACCGATGTCTATCGTCCAAACGTTCGATGGTTTTGATGTTTACAATCTCTGGCAGAGCCGTTTGCAGATGCGCGATCCAATCGGCGAAGAGTTCCGGGTGTTTTTGTTGGAGATGGTGAATCACCCAGGGTAAATTGGAGCCATCCGGTTTGAATCCCGTACCTTTTCCCGGAGGACTGGCCTTGCGCATGGCCAGACTGTTTAGCATGATTTTCTGTACCCCTTCCTTGAGCAGCTTTTTGAGCCAAGTGGTAGCGGGGTACATGGTTTCATCTTCTGGTAAATTACCTAAGCCTGTTTTGAGTCGTCCAATATTAAAGGCAGGCGGAAAGGACTTTATTGTATTGTGAGCGACTTCAGAATTAAATTGCACAAAGCCATGGGCAATATTTTTAATTACTGTTAACTCCTCTTGACTGGCATTTGAAGCAAAAGCGGTGCTTTTTAAGACAAGAGTTTCCTTTTTTATGCCAAATTCTTGTGCTTCCGGGTCCATCTCCAAGCGGACTTCATAACGGATGGTATCCACATTTTTATATATCAAAGCACGGCGGTCGTTTGGTATAGTGGCTTCAATGGCAAGTTGAAAACCGCCATTGCCTCTTCCCCAGATTAAATCATTAAAATTTTGGGTCCGTTCACTGATGGTTTCTTCCAGGCCACGGGACACCAGTTGTCCTATGAATTCAATCACATCCAAGAACGTGGTTTTGCCACTGGCATTGGGGCCCACCAAGACTTGAAAGGCATCCAAGGGCTGCACCATATCCCGCAAGCAACGAAAGTTTTTAGCTTCAATCAAAGTAATCATTTTTTTACCCGTGTGCGGTCCTAAACTGGCGCACATCCATCAGGATTATACAGAATATTCCAGATCAATTCAAGCTTTCCATCATTTAAAAAAAGTCTTCACAACCTAGAATACCCGTTTTTGGGATATTTGGGGACAGTCCACAATGCCGAGAATTATTGCCACTGGTTCTCCCGTATTTTGTCCACGAATTGTTTCGTGTCAATGATGTCTGCAAAAGGAATCACATCTTCAAGAGAGTCATCGATCTTAAAATTTATTTTCCTGGTGATTGGGACGGCTTTCTGTTTTTTTTGTTCGTCCCAGTCGATGATTAAAATTTTTACCTGTCTATTATTGAATGCCGCAGGTACGCGAACCATGTTGTTTTTAACCAATGTATTGATTTCTACAGTTTCCAAGATGCACCTCTCTAATAATATATATTCATTTATTTCATTTGTCAACTATTTGACTATCAAGAATCGAAAGAAAGAGACAACCCAACCCCTACTTTTTCCTACCTTCTTACCCTCCTAACTTCTTAAATTCCATCTTTTCGCTAGCTTCCATCTTTTAGCGCTGTCAGCTCCCACAAAGATTCGTAAATCCTGCGTGTTTCATATTCCATTTTATCCGGTTGCGCCAAGTAAAGGTCAATCAGAATTGCCACGGCTTTGTTTTTCCCCCCCAGGTTCCCCAAGGCAGAGGCACAGGCGAGGCGGAGATCAACGTCATTGGCCAAATCTTGGGCCATTGTCAATAAAAACTCCACCACGGCTTTGTCTTTTACCCCCAGGTTCCCCAAGGCTTCGGCGCAGTTGCGGCGGATAGAGAAGTGATTGGCCAAATCTTGGGCCATTTTCAATAATATTTCCACAGCTTTTTCTTTTACCCCCAGCTTCCCCAAGGCTAAGGCGCAGTGGTAGTAGATATCGTCGCCATTGGCCAAATCTTGGGCCATTGTCAATAAAAACTCCACCACGGCTATGTCTTTTACCCCCAGGTCCCCCAAGGCTTCGGCGCAGGAGAAGCGGAGCCAGACGTTATTGGCCAAATCTTGGGCCATTTCCAATAATATTTCCACGGCTTTGTCTTTTACCCCCAGGTCCCCCAAGGCAGAGGCGTAGTCAAGGCGGAGCCAGACGTCATTGTCCAAATCTTGGGCCATTGTCAATAAAAACTCCACCACGGCTTTGTCTTTTACTCCCAGTTTCCCCAAGGCAGAGGCGCATTCGCGGCGGAGAGAGACGTCATTTGCCTGATTTTGGGCCATTGTCAATATTATTTCCACAGCTTTGTCTTTTACCCCCAAGTTGCCCAAGGTAGAGGCGCAGGAAAGGCGGAGTATGACATCATTGGCCTTATCTTGGGCCATTGTTAATAATAGTTCCACGGCTTTGTCTTTTACCCCCAGGTTCCCCAAGGCAGAGGCAAAGTTAAGGCGTAGATAGCCATCGTTCGCCTTATCTTCTGCCACGGGCAATAGTCTTTCGCTAATTAAAGATACTACCAGCGGATCCGTCACCGTACTCACCCACTCTTTAAATCTGTTCCAGGTTTTATCAGAGTAATAACTTCTATCTTTTCCATCATTCCATGAGAAATTAAAAAAATCATTGATCTGTGTTTCCACAAATTCCGGGTTCTCCAGCCACTGCCCTTGCTCCGCGATAAACTTCATCACAAAGTAGTGATTGTGATAAAAATCAGCTTCAATCCCTAACCGGTCCCGTTGCAAAATATGTTCCAGAACCTTTAATGCCTGCTCATTGGGCAACGCCCGAATCGCCAACAACAGGGTCTCATGCCAAAAGGCATTGTCGATAAACCTATCCACATAATCAATAATTATTTGCAGATTAAATTTTAATAACGCTTCATTGGCAATACAGCGCGCCGCAAAATACTCCTGAAAGGTCTTATGCACAAACCCGAATTGATCCGGCGCCTGCTCGGTTAACACACCGGCCCGCGACCGTATGATATCCAAAAACTCATCCACCAAACCCCTGGCTTGCCACTCCTCGCAACGAAAAATCCGCGTAAACTCCGGGAACAAAATTTGATAAACCTCGTGACGCCGGATCACGGTGCCCGCTTCCTCGCCTTTCTCCTGCGACTGCAAGTGAAACGCCACTTTCTCAAGAAAACGCCGCTTGGCGTCCGGTTTAAATTTCTCATCAATCAGCTCTTTAACATTGTCCCAGGTGTATAATAAAGATTCGGTGGCTTTATCGTACAGCAATAACCGATCTTCCGGCAATTGCGCCTCGTAACGGTGAATGATGCCAATAATCGTTAACAACAACGGATTGCGCGCCAACTCTTTGATGCGCGGCTTTTTCGCCAACGCGGCTTGTAAGTCTGTGACTTTCGAGACCACCTCCGCCGCACTGAGCAAACGACTGCCATACCACTTCTCTATAAAACTCTTTATCTCTTCATCATTAAAATCTTCGAGGGTAAAATGCCGGTACTCGGTGGTGGAAAACTGCGCGCGATTGTACCCGGTAATGCGGGACGTCACAATCACGGTATTGCCGGGATGATAACCGGCCACAAAGGAAGCGATCATCTGCCGTATCCCCTCACGCCGCGATTCGGCGGCGACTTCATCCAAACCATCAAACAACACCACGGCCCGCCCGATCTCCAACCACGTTTCAAAGAATCGCGGCGGTAAGGAGAGGTGAAAATGTTGGCGCATGGCATCATACAGGTAATCCAATAGGTTGTAATCGGCCTGGGTGGTCTTCTTTAAGGCATTTTCGAACTTACGGATTTCCACCAGGATGGGCAGACACAGATGCTCTATTTCACGGGGATTGGCTAACAGTCTTTCTGCCTCTTGCAACAGCAGGAATTTCAACAACGATGATTTCCCCGAACCGGGTTTCCCCAGGATGACAAAGCGGCGGTTGCCACTCTCTTTTAAAATCTGGTCAAACTTCACGGCTTCGCCCCTGCTTTCTTTTTGGGAAAAGTGCCAACGGCGCATTTGGTGTTCATGGCCGGTAAAGGTTTCGTCGCCGGCGCTAAGTTTTTCCTGGTATAAGCGCTCATACGTATCCACGGGCACACTTTCACATGCGCGTTGCATGACAAAAATCTGGGGCAGGGGAATCTCTTGTTTCTCTTTTAAATCGGGGATGCCGGAGAAGGGCAATTTATTATAAAAACGTTGTAAGTGCTGCACATATTTAAGGCGGGCATAGGAGTAGTTGGGTTCCGTGCCGCGTTTTTCCAAAAGTTCGACCATCCGTTGGGCATATCCGACCTGAAAAATCTTGTGGAATGCGGGGTGCTGTTGGGTCTGGGTTTCCAGTTCGCGCATCATTTGCGAGAAGAGGAGATATACATTAAAATCACCCAGTTCAATGTTGCGGTTCGCACCGATCCAGGCAAAGATTTCTTCCAGCTTGGTAAAATCCACCTGTTCACCCTGGCCGGTAAATATTTTTTCTAAATGAATGATGGTGAGATCATGGGTAAAGAATTCCTCGAACAGGGGAGCGAGGATATTATCGTCTTGCGGGACATGTTCTTTAAAAGTGTGGTATGTTTTGTCCAGCACCTCTTTCATAGGGTCTGGGGAGGATAAGTCTTGCCATATATTTGCGCCCATTTTGGCCGACCAAGTGGCAAGTATTTTGCAGAACAGGCTTTCCATAAAAGTAGTCATGATTCCTCCACACCATAAGTGTAAAAGAATACCGGGGAAAAGTCAAGAAGAAACTGGGGGCCTTAATTCACCGCGAGTTCTTTGAGAGTACCATAAAATCAAGTGGGAGAAATGGTATCCAAGACCATGTTTTCGCCGCTTATTAATGCGCCAGGATGGCGCACCTCCTGTTTTATACTGTCTGTCTGCATTTTTCCTCCTGGCTTTAATAGTATTATAACTTCTTTTCCTCCGCCAGAAACAACCGCAAAAACAAAAGCCACGATTTAACGGAAAAGAAACGTTTTTTTTCGTGTAAATTCGTGAAATTCGTGGGCCACTCTTTTACTTTGTTTCAGCTATGCCTCTTTGCCAGACCGATTCATCTCTTTTCCACTCAGTTTTGCCTCTTTGCCAGACTGATTCATCATTTTTCCACTCAGTTTTGCCTCTTTGCCAGACTGACTCATCATTTTTCCACTCGGTTTTGCCTCTTTGCCAGACTGACTCATCATTTTTCCACCCAGTTTTGCCTCTTTGCCGG
>CAZCVI010000105.1:0-24432 GCA_964502145.1 uncultured Clostridia bacterium | reverse complement strand
GGCGATAAAAAAGGGACCTCAACGCGACAGCGTTACCGCGGAGCGGTTTAGTTCATCCCTTTACTTATCAATGATAACACTAAATCACTCACTGGCCGGGTTGAAGGATGACCTAAGTCCAAAAAACACCCATCCGCCAGGTTTATTGCTCTCGATTCTAAAAAAGAAATTCACCCGCTAGGTTTTAAAGCCCTCGATTCCACAAAAAATACTCAACCGCCGGGTTTTATTGCTCACGATTCTACAAAAAAGGCTGAACGGAGAGGTTTGGAAGGTGAACGGCCGCCTAAAAGGGTGACGGTTGAGTAAAATATGGTGAACCGCCGGGGTTGGAAGGTGAACGGAGAGCAAAATATGGTGACGGTTCTACAAAATAAGGTGAACAGTCAACTATTAGTTAAAACCGTCAGGTTCTGGAACTGAATCCCCCTTTTTCTTGATACTACATTTAACAAATTGCAGCAAATGTGGCGCAAATAGGCCGGGGTTTCGATGAGGGGATGTTGAAATCATTGGTTTGCGCCCAACGCTTTTTGCCGCTGGCGCGATTTTGCTTTTCGGACACGAAGAGGTTATGGTTTTGGGGAGAGATTTTTTGGCGGGGAAGGATAGTGCTGTCCAAAAAACTGAATAGATACCAAAAAAGACGGGACATCTGGACATACTGGACATGCTGGACTATCTGGACATACTGGACTTCACAAAACCTTTAATTTTTCCAGTTTGTCCAGTAAGTCCAGCTTGTCCAGATAGTCCAGCTCGTCCAGATAGTCCAGCTTGCCACTGTTATCTGTGGCACCTTTTAAAAAGGATGATGAAATCTTTTTTTTGCTTGACTATATCAAGATATCCTGATATAGTTATATACATGAAGATTGTTTCTTATTTTAAAGCGTTGGCTGATGACACCCGGTTGCGATTGGTGCATCTTTTTTTGCATTACGAGTTAAATGTAAATGAGATTGTGTCCATCATGGGCATGGGGCAGTCGCGGATTTCCCGGCACTTGAAGATTTTGGTGGACACTGGCTTGTTAACGTTCCGGCGCGATGGGTTGTGGACCTTTTATTCAGCCGTTAACCAGGGAGAAGCCCACGATTTTATCGAATCAATCACGTATTTGTTCCAACTTGAAAGTACCTACGCCAAAGACCTGGAAAACGCTGTACGTTTGCTGGAACGACGTTCGGAAGAAGCGACCCTCTTCTTCGATGCGATTGCGGAAGATTGGGAAAAGCTGAAACGGGAAATCTTCGGTGATATCCCTTTAAACAATTTCATCTTGGATATTCTGCCTGTTTCCGGGACAATCGTGGACATGGGCTGTGGCACGGGTGATTTGTTAGAAGCTTTAAAAACAAAGGCCAATGACTTGATCGGCGTGGATAAATCACCCCGCATGTTGGAAACGGCTTGCCGCCGCTTTGCTGACGATGGCGATCACATTCAACTGCGTTTGGGGCAATTGGAACACCTGCCTCTGCGGGACGGGGAAGCGGATCTGGCAGTCATAAATATGGTGCTCCACCACCTGCCAGAACCCATCAAAGCAATCAAAGAAGCGCACCGGGTATTAAAAAAAGACACCCCCTTCATCATCGTTGACTTGCAACAGCACAATCAAGAAATCATGCGCGAACGGTATGGCGACCGCTGGCTAGGCTTTTCCACGGATGAACTGGAACGATGGTTGGGCCACTGTGGATTTTATATTAAAAAAACCAGCTATTTCGACTTGAAAAAGAATTTAAAAGGGTTTATTATCACATCGGTAAAAAGGTAATAAATATGAGACTGTTTACACTTGCAAAAAAACTGAAAAATATAAATAGAAAAGCATTAACTCAGCGTCATGAAATGCGACGACCGCTAATTATTATTGATGTGGTATGCACTGCAAAAATGGCGGGGTCAGTCGCGCCATTGGCATGGGTTTGCGATATTAATTCAAAAAAAGGAGAGCACGATGAGTAAATTACCATTAGAATTGGATTTAACGTTAAAAAACAAGGTCAGAGATATTGCCCTGGCAGAATGGGGTATAAAAGAGATGGTTCTCGCGGAAAACGAGATGCCCGGTTTAATGGCTGTTCGCGAAAAATATGGTGTGACAAAACCATTAAAAGGCTTGCGTGTGACTGGCAGTTTGCACATGACGATTCAAACCGCCATGTTGATTGACACCCTGTATGACTTGGGCGCGGATATTCGTTGGTCTTCTTGTAATATCTTTTCTACCCAGGATCATGCGGCTGCGGCGATTGCTAAAAAAGGCACAGCCGCCGTTTTTGCCTGGAAAGGCGAGACTCTGGAAGAGTATTGGTGGTGTTTAGAGCAGGCCCTGGTTTGGCCCGATGGTTCTGGACCCGATTTGATCGTGGATGATGGTGGCGATGCCACGATGATGATCCACGAGGGTGTAAAAGTAGAAAAAGACCCCTCCCTGTTGGAAAAAAAATACGAGGTAGAAGAATTCCGTATCTTGATAGACCGCCTCAAAATGATCTATGTGAAAGACCGCCAATTCTGGACGAAAATGGCCGCCAAAATCAAAGGTGTTTCTGAAGAAACGACGACGGGTGTGCATCGGTTGTACCAGTTGGCCAGTGAAGGTAAATTATTGTTCCCGGCCATTAATGTGAATGACTCGGTCACCAAATCCAAATTTGACAATCTGTATGGTTGCCGGGAATCATTGGTAGACGGTATCCGTCGTGCCACAGACATCATGTTAGCGGGTAAAAAAGTCGTGGTGTGCGGTTACGGCGACGTGGGTAAAGGCAGTGTGCAGTCCTTAAAAGGTTCTGGCACCCAGATTTACGTCACTGAAATCGATCCTATTTGTGCTCTGCAAGCGGCCATGGAAGGATATAAAGTAGTCACCTTGGAAGAAATCGTCGGCGAAGCGGATATTTTTGTCACCGCCACGGGTAATTACAGGGTTATCACTGGGGCCCATATGGAAAAAATGAAAGATGGTGCTATTGTGTGCAACATCGGTCACTTTGACAATGAAATTGACATGAATTACCTGCACACCAATCCCAAATGTAAAAAGGAAAACATTAAGCCGCAAGTTGATAAATGGCTGATGGAATCCGGTTGTTCGGTCATTATTCTGGCTGAAGGTCGTTTGGTAAACTTGGGTTGCGCCACTGGTCATCCCAGTTTTGTCATGAGTGCCAGTTTTACCAATCAATCCTTGGCCCAGATCGAATTGGCCACCAAAAAGCACGAATTAAAAGTCTACACCTTACCCAAAATCTTGGATGAGGAAGTCGCCCGTTTACATTTGAGTCGTTTGAGTGCCCATGTTACCCGTCTTACTTCCCAGCAAGCCGAGTATCTTGGTATTTCCCCCGATGGCCCGTACAAACCCGAATATTATCGGTATTAAATAATCACATTTAATCCCCACGAAAGGGGCCCAATATTTTTACCGGGCCCCTTTCTTTTCCAACTCAAAGAACTCAACCATCCGTCACCCACTTGGCACGCCTACAATGGTGACCTAGTAAATGGGGGCGCAGCCCCCCCCTACCAGATTTTTAGGCGGGTGGTTTCGGGTTTGTAGGAGGAGTCGGTGGGTTGGATGTTGAAGGCTTTGTAGAAAGCTGGTAGATGAACCAGGGGGCCGAGCACTCTGAATTTGGCAGGTGTGTGTGGGTCTGTTTTAACTTGCAACTGCAAAAATTCTTTCCGAGTATTGCACCGCCACACCTGAGCCCAAGCCAGGAAGAACCGTTGTGCTGGCGTAAAACCGTCAATTTTTTTCGTGGCGGAAGTCTCATCTAATGTTTGCATTAATCCATCATAGGCGATACTCAAACCACCCAGATCGGCAATATTTTCACCCAGTGTTAATTGACCATTCACATGAAGGTCTTCTACTACCACGTAGCGGTTGAAATCAGCGACAAGCAGTTCTGCCAGTGTTTTGAATTTTGTGCTGTCTTCTGGAGTCCACCAGTTTTTCAAATTGCCGTCCTTATCAAATTGCTGGCCTTGATCATCAAAACCGTGGGTCATTTCATGGCCAATCGCGCCACCAATACCCCCATAATTAATGGCATCATCGGCCAAAAAATCAAAGAAAGGGGGCTGCAAAATAGCGGCGGGAAAGATAATCTCGTTCATTTGCGAACTATAAAAAGCATTTACTGTTTGTGGTGTCATACCCCACAGCATCCGGTCCGGTGCTTTGCCAATCCGTTCGACTTGAAGTTGAAAATTAAAATGTCTGGCGCGGTGGACATTCTTGACATAACTATCCCTTTTAATCTCCAGCGGAGAATAATCAATCCACTTATCCGGGTAGCCAATTTTGACTTTAAAAGCAGCCAGTTTTTCCAATGCTTTTATTTTCGTTGCTTCGCTCATCCATTCTAATTTTTTAATCCGTTCGCCAAATACTTTTTTCAGGTTCATGACCAGATCATACGCCCGTTTTTTTGCTTCTGGTGGGAAATATTTCTCCACGTAAATCTGGCCCACAGCTTCGCCCAATGCGCCGTTGGTGGCACCAATAATACGTTTCCAGCGGGGCTGCATTTTTTTGGTTCCAGCCATGATCTCGCTGTTAAAGTGAAAGCTCTCATTCACAAAAGCGGCACTGAGAAATCGTGCTGAATCGCGGATCACATTCCAGCGCAAATAGGTTTTTAAATGATCCAGACTTTCCTCAGCGATCAGTTTACTTATTTCTTGGAAAAAAAGAGGTTGCTCCACATTGAGATTGCCGGGGTTTTCCAAGCCGATCTCTTTGAAATAGGCCGCGAAATCAAAATCCGGGGACATCTCATTCAGTTCTTTGAGGGTTTTCAGGTTATAGGTTGCTTTAGGATCGCGCATTTGCAAGCGTGTCATGGAGGCTTTAGCCAACCGTGTTTCAAGCGCCATAACTGTAGCCGCATTTTTTGCCGCCAATTCCGGGGTATCCTGCAACAATTGGAACATCTTGGTCATATGTAACACATACTCTTGGCGGATATTTTTACTCCGTTCATTATCATCCGTGTAATAATCCCGGTCTCGTAATCCCAATCCGCCCTGACCCAGCCAGGCAATGACTATTTCACTGTTCCCGGGATCCTGGTCATCGTATAGAGTAAAAAGGGAATTGATTCCAAGCGTATGAAAGTAAGCCACCGTTTTATGAAATTCCTTTTTATCCTTGATTCCTTCAATCTGGTTGAACAGAAATTCCAATGGTTTGCTGCCGTCAGCCTCGATTTTCGCTTCATCCATGCCCATCGTGTAAAAGTCGCCCACTTTTCGTGTATTGCTGCCTTCCGGGGCGTTCTTGTTATGGCTGGCGTTTTCCATTATTGTTTGCAAATTAAGCAAGTTTTTCTCTTCCAACACTTCGAAGCTGCCCCAACGACTATATTCTTCTGGTACAGGGTTGTTTTTCAACCAATTGCCATTGGCATATTGATAAAAATCATCGCCAGGGCGTACTGTGAGGTCCATATTGGCGGGATCTATAGCTTTGGGTTCGCTGTCCGTTTTCACCGCTCTGGCAGGAACAACCAAAAAAAGCACCAAGCCTAATACCAAAACCGAAAATTTAAAACTCTTCTGCATCAACTTTCTCCTTTATATTTATTTATTTATATTTATTTATACTCCTGAATTTTACCATATATACTGTATTACGCAAGAAAAATACAGAAGGTTTACTCTCTGCAATCGCAAAAAAAGCAGTTTACCCCCTTGATTCCAAGAGTATTATCTTCTAAAATATAACCATGAAAAATTATCTTAATATGACCTTAAAACAACACCATATTCCTTTTACAGGGATTCGTAAAATACAGGGCGAAGCTTCCAACCGGGGATTCTTCCGACTCACAATGGACAAAAACACAATGGTGGCCATGGTATACCCCCAAGCAGCGGAAGCAGAAATCGATAAAATTATCCGCATGACCAAAACTTACGGGGAATACGGGCTTCATGTGCCTGCCATTATAGACCGCTTGGATCACCGTATCTTGCTGTTGGAAGATCTGGGCAATAATTCTATTCAAAAAGTCTTTTCCGCGTTAAAAAATCGGGATGGTCAAAAAAGGGTGATCCTGCGGGAAGTGGCGGATATGTTATTGAGATTAAAAAGTATTCCCCGGGAGCGCACGGCTTCAGTGCTGGATACGGCGCGGCTGAAGTGGGAGATGGATTTTTTTGTCACTCATTTCGCCCAGAATTTCTTGCCAGTCGCGCAAACTCCAGCCGGAGCTGAAGCGTTACGGATGCGATTGCATGCTATGGTCGACCTTATTGTTCCCATAGATACCTTCGCGCATCGCGACTTCCATTCCCGGAACATGCTGTTTCATAAAGATAAAATCTACCTCGTGGATTTCCAGGATTCACTCATCGCTTCCCCTTATTACGACTTGGCCTCTTTTGCCTTTGATTCCTATCTGGACTTGCAAGAACAGCGCGAGTTCCTGTTGGGGTGTTTGACGAAAAAAGAGATACTTGTTGATGAGGACCTGCTCAATTTAACGGCTTTGCAACGAAACATCAAGGCACTGGGAACTTTTGGCTACCAGTTGCACGTCAGGGGAAACATGGCGTATAAAAAATACTTGCCGCGCACCATTCGGTTTATCACCACCAATAAACGATTCAACCAGTTTTTGCCTTCCACACTGTTCTCTTAGAGGCGCATTTACTTTTATTTATTTTTGGAGACGGCGATAGAGGCTTTCTTGTTCTTTGACCATGAAGTCCGCATTCCACGCGGAGAAATCCTCGCTGGCAAAATTGGCCATTTCAGTGCGTAAGACTTCATTTTCAATGAGCGTAATCACTTTCTGGGAAAAGGTTAGATAATCGTCGACCTGAACAAGGAATCCATTTTGATTGTTTTGTACCACTTCCCGATTACCAGGAATATCGGAGGCCACAATGGCTTTCTTTTTGAGTCGCAGTTGCACCAGACTTTGAGGTAATCCCTCCCACAGGGCAGTGGAAATACCAAGATCGAAAATAGCAATGGTTTTTTCTATATCCAGTATAAATCCAGGCAGGCGGAAATAGTCGTAAATATTTTTTTCTTTTAATTTGGCTTCAATCGCGGGCCGAAGTGAGCCATCACCGGTAATAAGAAATCGTACCTCCCTTTTCCCTGCCAAAGCGCCAATCACACGGGCCGCAATCTCAATAAGATGAAAAAGACCCTTTTGCGCTTTAAACGGGGCAATCACACCGCACACAAAATCTGTAGGTGCCAGATGATACTTTTCCCGCAGAAGCTCGGTATCCGTTCCTTTTTCCAGAAATTTGGGAAAAGGGAAACCGCTACGGATGAGCGAGAAGTTGTCCGCAATTAATTTTTTCTCCCGGGCGATTTGGATATCATCTTTGGAAACGAAGATAAAATGGGTGGTACGACTGGCGACGAATTTTTCTGCGGCAATATAGATGTTTCGCTTGAGGAAGGATTGGAAGGGCGAAAAGGAAAAACCATGAACGGAATGAATAATGACTGGCACGCCAGCGGCAAAAGCAGCAAGACGCCCGATGATGCCAGCCTTGGATGAATGGGTATGAACAATATCCGGTTTGATTTGTCGTAGCAGCTTGCGCATGTGGAAGTAGGCTTTTAAATCGTTAAAAGGGTTGATGGCACGTTTAAGATAGTTTAAGATCACCAGATTCTCTTTTTTAACGATCCCCTCCGTAAGAATACCACCCGGACCACAAATCAACCAGGGTTCAAAACAGGAGGCGTCAAGGTGCTCATAGGTATAAATCGTATTAACCTGGGCACCGCCCAATTCCAGTTTGGTGATGATATGCACGACTTTTATTTTATCCATGGTATTATTTTAAAGGAATTTGTGGGTGAATGCAACTGAAAAGGAGAAAGGTGAATGTACCGGTAATAATTTAAAAGAATGGGAGAAGAATGTGGGAATTATGGGAATTATGGGGAGTATGGGAATTATGGGAGAAGGATTAGGAAGGGGATATGGTGATTTTGGTAAGAAATTTTTTGAGTTCTTCGGGGGTATTTAAACGGATGGTTAATTCCATCTGCTGCTTTTCAAAGAAAGGCGCGTGGGTAATTTGCATGTGAGCGGGTAGCGCTAATTTTTTGATTTCTGTTTGCCAGTGCGCTTCGGTTTCGGTATATAGTGGATTGCGGAAACGGAATAAGGCTTCAATGATTGCTTTTTGTGGCTTTTCAGTTTCTAGGAACCCCGCCAAATGAATTTTTTCAAAAACTTCCGCTATCCCACACTTGTCCCTGAACAAAACCTCTTCTACCATCTCCAATACCCTTAATTGCTGGCTACTCGTAAAAGGAAACGTTGCGAAAAGCGTTAGCAGGACGCGACGGTCTTCAACATCAAAATTACAGAGCTGTAAAGCAGTTTTTAAAGTGACTTGCTCGGCAGCTAAAACAGCTTGAAACTCTTCTGCTAACATTCGGTCCAGTTTTTTTTCCAGTTCCTTGTCAATCGTGATATCCAGATTCGTTTGACCGTAAATCTCTTCCCGATTCGCCAGGGGCAGTATCTTTTTGACAAACAATAGCTTTTCGTAAAGATTCACCCCCGTGAATTTATCCTTCATATTGTAATTGAGCAGCAATCCTTCTTTATGGGAGAGTTCCAATTCAATCACATCCGTTACCGTGGCCGCAGTTTCTTTTAGAAACATATAATAATCAATACCAAAAACAATTTCATCCTGCGGGTTCGTAATAATGAGGGGCATACCAAACAATTTAGTTTTTAATTCAGCGTACAGTTCCGGTTTGACCGGGCAGGAGAGTCGGAACTGTTCAGACCGTTTAAGCGTCGTTAACGTGACTTGTTTTATTTTCAATGTTATTTTCCTTGAGCGATGATCTCTTTTATTGCAGCTTCACCACTTCTAATCCCTTGCCGATTTCGATTATATAAGGCGTGCCACCGCACCTTGTAATTGCTTCAGCCACCTCCATTTGTTTGCCCGGACAGAATGCAAACATGCAACCACCATCACCCGAACCATTAATTTTCCCAGCCAGAGCACCCGCTTTTAAAGAAGCATCAATCATGGCGTCAATCTTCGCCGTGGAAATACCCAGACCATCCCGCAATTGGTTTTGATGGTCGTTCAGCAAGTCGGACAAGTGATGGACGTTGGGGGTCGATTGCAGCAGTTCCTTTTTAGCTTGGTCAGTGATTTGGTGGTTGCGTAAGGCCGCTTTTAAATACGGCAGTAGCTCCCCCGCGATTTTAGGAAAGAACGGTTCCGCCTCTTCATAAGCAATGGAAACACTCTCTTTACCGGGTAGAAAATGAGCCAACTGGGCAAATCCTTCTTCCTGGGCAGCACGCACTCGTTTTAATGTCTTTTGCGTGTCTTTGGGCTGGCCCGAATCACCCAGTACAAACTCTTTGATTTTCGACGACAGAGGCAATGGTGTAGCCGTCATTTTTTTATAGAAATCAAGATAGATAATGCCACCAAAAGCCGAACTGTACTGGTCCATACGTCCACCACTCTCGTTGAACTCAACAACTTCCGCTTCATAGGCCAGTTCCGCCATAGTTGCCGGATGATTGAGAAAAGCAGTAGTGTCAAGCCCGGCCACTTGCGCCGCCAATAATAGAAAACCCGTCCACGCCACAGAAAGAGCGGCTGAAGAAGATGTACCAGATTGAATCGGAACAGTACCACGGAAACAAGCGCGAATGGATTGAGGAACATACAACTCTTTTTTCTGCAATACCTTAACCACACTCCTTAAATAATCCTTGGCGTGTGCATACTGGATATCTGAGGAAACAAATTCCAGCGTGGCCCCGATATCTGGCAGTTCCAACAGCAGTTGATCCTTTAACGTGGGCGACACCACACCATTAATAGTCATGCGCAAGCTTATAGCGGCTGCAATAACAGGAAAACCCAGGTAATCCTGATGCTCACCAAAAAGACAAATACGACCGGGTGCCGAACTCCTGATTTTCATGCCCGTATCTTTACCCTTCCCGTTTCTCAAAGCGAACCGTTTCATTATCTTTAATCGTCGTATCTTTTAGATAAACAAATGGTCCGATCTGACAATTCTTGCCAATGCGTGTGCCCGCGGCAATATAGGTGGAGGGATAAATCACCGTGTCGTTCCCGATCTCAACATCGTATTCAATCGTCACAGTCGCCGGTTGTAGAATAGTCACTCCCGTTTCCATGGCAAAATGGAACAAGCGGGCCGCGTTAAATTTTTCTTGCGCTTCCCCCAGTTCCCAGCGATTGTTGATACCAATCGAAATATAATAATCCCCCGCCACCACCGCGTCCACCCCATGGTTTCCCTCTTTTAATAATTGAATAATATCCGTCAGATAATATTCCCCTTTGCTATTGTGGTTCTGAATTTTTAATAATAGCGGGAACACTGTCTCGTTGTCAAACATGTAGATAGAGGAATTCACTTCGCGAATGTGCAGTTGCTCTGGTGTCGCATCTATTTCTTCCACCACCCCAATCACCTCGCCGTCACTGTTGCGCATAACCCGCCCATAAGGTGGCGGCGTTTGCGGGAAAATAGCCGAGATAAAGGTGCATGCCGAACCCGTTTCTTTATGCGTCGCCACTACCTTTTTTAATTCATCCGCCGTAATATAGGGATTATCGCCCACCGTCACCAATAAATGACCCGTGAAATCCTTGATATATTCCCTCGCACTGAGCAACGCATCCCCTGTGCCCAGTTGTTTTTCTTGGATCGCATAATGAACCTGCCGTTTGACCACCGCCTGTATTTCGTGAATGTTTTTCCCGCAGACTATAATAATATCCGTTTCATTGAAGCCTGCTTCTATTAAGCTGTCCAATAAAAAGTTGATGATCTCTTTGCCCAGAATACGATGTACTATTTTAGAGTGCGCTGATTTCATCCGCTTGGACATTCCTGCCGCTAGAATAACCGCTTTTAACGGGATTGCATTTTTTGCCTGCCGACTTTTTTGTTTTGTATTTTTTGTGTCCATACTTCTATTCTAATTGAGAATAGGACGTCTTGTCAAGGGTAAAAGGTGCTCTGGGAGGAATGGAAAAAATGCGGGCGGGGGCATAATTTTTTTTGTGGTTATGGTTATTTACTTGTAAATATGATACTATAGAATGTTAACGTACAGCCGGAGCGTGAACCTTTTGGCTGAATGAGCGTAGAATAAATTGGAGGTTTCAAAAATGAGAAAAACAGTATCGATTATAACGGTTACGTTGGTGTTATTTTCCATGATGGTTTTGGTTGGCGGATGTAAGAAAAAGTCCGGTGTTACCGGAGTTACAGCCGAATTATTCGCCCTTTTACCAGCCAATTCCACCGGTGTTGTGGCGATTAATTTTAAAAAAATCGCGGGTTTGCCCTCTTTCGATAAAATGGTCAAAGAGATGGAAGCACAGAAAGCGGCGGCCAAGCTAGAAGCAGAAGTCCCAGCCCCGGCCCCGGTTGAAGGAGTAGAAAATGCAGCTCCAGAAGGCGAGGCTACCCCGGCAGAAGGAGTAGAACCAGCCACCACAGAAGGTGCAGCCGCAGAAGGTGAAGTCGCAGAAGGCGAAACAACCCCGAGCGAAACACCGGCAGAGACAGTTCCAGAAGTAACGCCTGAACCGGAAATGTTTGAAAGTTATAGTGATTTCGTGCAGAAAACAGGCGTGAATCCGAAAACGGATATCATTGCCGTGGCTATGGCCTTCACGGGTAAAATGAGCATGTCCGGCGATGCCGACGTGCTGATCGTGATCCAGGTGAACTACAAAAAGGACACCATCATGAATTTTATTAATTCGCAGGGTGCCCGCTATACAGAGGAAGTCTATAATACAATTAGCATGTATAAATTTGCTGACTCCAAAGGCAAGGATAAAGCGTTTGCATTTATCAATGACAAAACCCTTGCTGCTGGGAAACCAGAAGATTTAAAACAGGTGATCGACCTATCCAAGGGAACAGGAAAGAGCATCATGACCAATGAGGCCATGATTCCCCATTTCAAAAAATTCAAAAGCGACGCCATGGCGGCTTTTGTTTTCGAAATTCCCGTCGAAGCCAGGAAAGTGTCTGATAACCCCATGATGAAATTTGATTTTACCAAAGCAGAAGCGCTTATTGGTAATTTTGATTATTCTTCTGGTACGTTTATGGGGGAAATGATTCTCGTTTCTAAAAATAAAGCCGCCAATGAACAGATCGTGACCGTTCTCAATGGCTTTAAAGCCATGGGTGCCATGGGCGGACCCGATGTCGTGGAACTGCTCAACAATGTTAACTTGACTGCCAATGATGAAAGCGTAGTCTTGAAATTAAGCATTACCGAAGCCCTGGCAGAAAAACTGCAAAAGAAAATGGGTGAAAAGAAAGCCACACCCATGGGAATGTAAGTCTGCCCGGTTATTAAATCGGTTATTATATATAGTCGCCAAAACATGGGGGCGTACCGTGTGGGTTAACGGTCGCCCCTTGCATGGCGAATTATTTGCTTGGATGTACTTAAGAAAATACAAATAAAATAAGCAAACATTGAAAATTTCTTGCGGTTGTGTTATAAATATTCTTTAACGTATATTCTTTAAAGACGAATACACTAAACGAAAAGTGAAGGAGTAAGAAAAATGAAGATTGAAAAAAGAAAAGTAGGGGATGTGTTGATCATTGATTTAAAAGGTAAAATCCTCATCGGTGATGGTATCGATGAACTGAGAGAAACAATAAATAGCTGTATCAAAGAAAAAGAGACCAAGGTCCTGTTAAATTTTGGCGAAGTTCCGTACCTTGATTCCACCGGTTTGGGCGAAGTGGTCCGGTCTTATACTTCCATCAAAAAAGATGGCGGCTCGGTTAAAATCGTCAACCTGACCAATAAAGTGAGAGACCTGTTGTCCGTAACCAAACTACTGACTGTTTTTGACACCTTTGAAGATGAGGCCAAAGCAGTTGCCAGTTTTTAAATGGTTCGTGAAAATAGTGTTTCCCGTAAACAACCCTTAAAGCCGTTTAAAAGGAAGTAGTGGCATAGTGGAAAAAGGTATCAAGCTATTTTTTACGCTGTTGCTTTTGTTCATCATCTTTTTCTCCTTTGCCACCGATCTTCCCAGGCGGCAGAACAAGGGTTTTTTCTCTGATGAGTCCGGTTATTTTTCAATCATCCAGAGCTTGGCTTATGACTATGATATTCGTTACGAGCGCAAGGACCTGTTACGGATAAAATTTGATTTTCCGCCAGGTCCTGTCGGCTTTTTTCTTAAAAAGTTGGCCAATGATCGTTATTATTTTGCCAAGTCTTTTGCTTATCCCCTCATTGCAGCTCCCTTTTACCGGTTATTTTCTTTTCGCGGTATTCTGCTGTGCAATGGTTTGATGCTCTTCTTTTGCTTGTTGATGGCCTATTATCTGTTAAAACACTACCACCCCCCCCAAAAAAGTTTCGCTTTTGCCCTGACATTTATCCTCGCCAGTATCACCCCCATTTATATCTGGTGGATGACTGCTGATCTGTTTAATTTTTTCGTGATGTTTGGCGGTTTGTTTTTCTTTTTTTATCCCTTCCAACGGCGCTGGCTTTTTTATCTGTCCGGGATATTTTTCAGCTTTTCCGTTTTTTCCAAGCCATGGAATGCCGCTGCAATTGCCATTATTTATGCTATCCTGCTGTATCGTAAAGAGTGGCGGCGTTTTATCTTGTTGTCGCTTGTGTCCGTGCTGATTTTTTCCGGGTTGGCTGCGTTTTTATTTCTGCAAACCGGGCAATTAAATTATAGTTTATTTCAGGGTGGTGAGCGGCGCTCCTTTATTGCAGGCTACCCCTATGAAACACAGGAACCACCCCAAGATGCTTTTTATCGTGGTTCAGATATGAGTTTTGACGGGTTCTGGAAAAAATACGATAACTCGCCGCATATGGCAGCCATCAATTTGTTTTATTATTTTTTCGGGCGTTTTACCGGGATGTTCATTTATTTTGTGCCTGCTTTTTTTGTATTGGTGCTTTTCTTTTTCCAGCGTAAAGTACCTGATGACTGGTTTGTCTTGGCCGCTATCATCACCGCTATCCTCGTGTTTACCCAATTGGCCGCGGACAATTATTTCGGTGGCAGTGGCAGCGTGGGTAACCGCTATTTTTTTAATATCTTTCCCCTCTTTTTTTTCCTTGGCTTTAAGAACCGCATTTTTAAGTACGCGTTTGTTCCCGCAATAGTCGCGCTCGTTTTTTTATCCGGTATTTATTTGGACGGTCATTATTACTCCACCACGCCCCGGTATGCCGGGTTATCATTCCCTATCCGACTCTTCCCACCGGAAAAGACCCAGTACCTGTCGTTACCTACCAATGAAAACCCGCGGGCTTTTGGTCGCGTGATCCATGACGGCGACAGAACCTATCAGATTTATTTTATCAATGACAATTATCATGCCATTGAAGGCGAATATTTCTGGACCATTGCAGACCTGTCGTTGGAATTGTTTTTAGCCGCTCCCCAAGCCGTAAAAGAGTTCCGCGTCGAGTTGCGCAGCGGTGTGGCGTCCAATCCCGTTACCTTTGGCATCGAACATAAGCGGAAACGTGCCATATTGGACAAGGAAAAACCATATATCGCCATATTTAAGCAAATCAAGGGTTTAAAAGTCAAAGGCCAATACATCTACCACATCAAAGTCAAAAGCGATCGCTATCGGAACGGTTATGCAGAGATTCCTGAGAATCCAGACAAACGGTCCCTGGGTGTTCAGGTTCATATAGGAGTAGTATATTAAATGTGCGGTATATGCGGGTATTATCAAAACGAAATCGAGGCGGATCAACACGTACTCAAAGCGATGAATGACCAGATTATTCATCGCGGACCAGATGACGACGGCTATTTTACCAATAATCATGTTGGTCTCGCCGCACGACGACTCAGTATCATCGACCTGACCACCGGTCATCAGCCATTATCCTCCCATTCCCGGAATAATTGGATCACCTATAATGGCGAAGTCTATAATTTCCAAGAGTTACGGGACGATTTGTTGGCCAAAGGCTTCACTTTCAGAACCAAGTGTGATACCGAGGTTATCGTAAACCTATACGAAGCCTATGGCACACAGTTTGTCACCAAGTTGAGAGGCATGTTTGCCCTCGGTATTTACGACCGCATCAATGAACGTTTGATCTTGGCCCGCGATCATGTCGGCAAAAAACCGCTCTATTATTGCCAAAAACCGGGAAATAAAAACCTAATCTTCGGTTCTGAGATCAAAGCCATCCTGAAGTTCCCCGGTATCCCGCGTGACATCGATCCTGTGGCGTTGGATTGGTTTGCTACCTTGGAATATATCCCAGCGCCCTATTCCATTTTCAAACATATCCGTAAATTACCAGCCGGGCATATCCTGGTGTACGAAAAAGGCATGAATCAACCCCAAATCGAAAAATACTGGGATGTGGCCAGTGCCGGTGTACCAGACATCCGCCAGAATAAAACGCCGGACTTTAACCTGTTAAAAGAGGAGTTTCTTGCCTTGTTACGCGAATCGGTTAAGTTACGCATGATCTCTGATGTGCCTTTAGGTGCGTTTCTTTCCGGTGGTATAGATTCCAGTGCGATTGTAGCCACCATGGCTGGACTGTCCGAGCGCAAAATAAAAACCTTTTCCATTGGTTTTGAAGAGAAGTCCTATAGCGAGTTGGCCTATTCCAATAAGGTAGCCCAACAATTTGGCACCGATCATAACACGCGCACCCTCTCTCCCAATATCGCCGAATTGGTGTTGTTTTTAGCTGATTTCCTGGATGAACCGCTCGGTGATTTCTCCAATTTCCCCACGTACTTGGTTTCAAAAATGGCCCGGGAACAGGTTACTGTTGCTCTTTCCGGGGATGGTGGTGATGAAATATTCGGTGGTTATGAACATTACATTGCCCAGAAGTTAGCCCGGTTCATTGATTTTCCGTTGTGTCGGCCTTTTCATAAATTCCTGTCCAACGGCACCCATCTATTCACGCCCTCGGAGTTAAAAAAGGGATTTGTTAACCGAGCCAAGCGGTTTAGCGAGGGGTTGCAAAGTTCCCATGAAAACCGTCATTTCCGCTGGATGATCTTTTTATCCAATCTCCAGAAACAACATCTCTATTCTGCCGATTTTTTCAACCCGGAGTATTTAAAACCATTGAACCAGCGCCGCCCTTTTGGCGCGTACTTCAACATCAGCCAGAGCTATACCGGTATTAACCAGGACTTGTACCTCGATTTCAAAACGTATATGGTAGACAACATCCTGGTGAAAGTCGACCGCATGAGTATGGCCACATCTTTGGAAGCGCGGGTGCCATTGTTGGATTACAAGATGGTCGACTTTGCTTTCTCGTTGCCTTCAAGCTATAAATTAAACGGTTCCACTACCAAGTGGTTCTTCAAAAAAGCCATGGAAGGTATTTTACCCGATGAAATCATTTATCGTCGTAAAGAGGGGTTTTCTATACCCATTAAAAATTGGTTAAAAACCGATCTCAAAGATTTAATGATGGAATATCTCTCGGAAAAGCGGGTGAAAGAGGCGGGTTATTTTAATTATGAGTACATTCGCCAGATGATCAACGAACACCTGACCAGCAAACAAGACCATGCCCACCGGTTGTGGAGCATGATCCTTTTCAACTTGTGGTGGGAGCGGTTCGCCAAGTAAGCGGAGTAAGCGGAAGGGAGCGGTTTATTTTTCCCTATAAATAACAGCCAGGGCAGTCACCGTGCCGCAGGCCAGTAAGCTTGCAATCATACCCGCTAACAAGTACATATCCTGCTGAAAAATACCGTGCAAGATACCGGTGATTTGTAACACCGAGAACCCGGCAAAAGTAAATATTGAAACGCCCTTGGCGCTTTTCGCTTTTACAATTTTAATGGCCTGGATGACAAACAAACCCGCATTGGCCATCAGCCCCATGCCAAAGATAAAACCGACAATGGTTTTTATATCCATGATTTAACTCCTTATGATTGGAAAACTCTTAAATAATACTGTAGTGACTCCTTTATCTTAGTAGCGGGGAGCGAATACCCCATTGCATTCAGGGAAGTGACAAAGTCGCCGTGTGTTCGCCCCATCCGGTAATCAGGTTCCCGTAGTGGGTGTTTCAGGTACCGTTCCATGGTGTCCGTCGATTCAGCCCGGTTCAGTACAGCGTGATACAGTACAATATCCTTGTTTCGATAAATAGCAGAGCCCAGGATCTTTTTATTGTTTAAACAAATATCAGAAATCCCCTTGGAAGAGAGATTCTTTACGCCCAGAGACTCTAAGGCAGCCATAATTTTTTCATTGTAATAATTAAAATAGAGCCGTGGAGACCGGAGCGCGTCACCCCGTTTGAGAATCGAAATGGCGATAGTATGAGGTGAAAGCAGCACCGTTTCGCCACCGCTCGGGCGTTTGAATACAGGCACGCCATCCGTTTCCGCACGGTCAGTATAAACCGAATCTTCAAGACCGTTGCTTTGTCCCAAAATGATAGCAGTAAAATCAGGTTCCCAGATCATACAGCGATAATCTGTGGTGAAGTCGGTTAATAATACCGCATCTGGTAGATTGTACTCTCTGATAGTCTCTTTATTATTCATAGAATAAATATTATATGACCTCCCCCCTGATAAGTCAACCGCTATCCCTCGATTCACCGCCAACTTAATGGGAAGAATGGGAATGATGGGAATGATGAGAATGATGAGAATTATGGGATAAACAAAAAAATTCCCATTCCTCCCATTCTTCCCATAATTCCCATTCCTCCCACTTGATTTTATGGTACTCTCAAAGAATTGGCGGTGAATCCAGGTCTATTCCCCCTTGCTTCCTTTTGGTTTTTGTGTTACCATGCCAGCAGATGGAGTTTGGGGGCAATTAATTATGAAGAAAATTATTGTGGCTTTGTTGGCGCAAATCCCTCTGGTGGGAGCTGAGGTAGCATTAATCAAAAACCTTGCAAAAAATGTTTGGTGGGCACTCATTCTTTTTATTGGGTATGAAATCGTATTAATTATTCTTACTTTCAGTTCCGATGTGTGGAAAGAATTGAAACCTGAGGCCATAAACAAAACCGCCGAATGGGTCAAGACCGCATTTCTCAATTGTTTTTCCGCCTTCCGCAGACGGTATAATAAGCAGGTGTTATATGATCACCGTGTCTTTAACGTGCGGGGTTTAAAAACCACCGGCACCTACACGCTGGAAGTGGAAAAAGTATTTGTCGAACTACGCATTGCTCCCGGTCATGTCCAGCAAGCCGGTATAAACCCCACGGTCTTCAAAGATGTGGCGGGCAGTGTACCCATCTGGGAGTTTCTAAAGCGCATGAAAACGCAAGAAACCACGGCCCTGGCCATCATCGGTGCGCCAGGATGTGGCAAAACAACCCTGCTGCAGCATATTGCCCTGATACTGGCGGCCAATAAACAAAACCGCTTGGGTTTAAAAGCTTTTTCGCCGCTATTTTTATTTCTAAGACAACACGCCCAGCTCATTGCCACCAACCCTCCCAATCTGGCGGAACTGGCGCAAAACCATTTTAGCAATGAAAAGAACTTTCCCCACTTGTTACCACCGCCCCAATGGTTTCGCCGTCATTTGGAAGCTGGCAAGTGTATGGTATTGTTGGATGGTCTGGATGAAGTGGCGGACAAAGAAACACGAGAAAAGGTGTCCGCCTGGGTAAATGAACAAATACGGATTTATCCCCGTTGTTTATTCTTGGTGACTTCGCAGCCCGGCGGGTATAAGGATGCACCGTTGAGCCAGGCCCATGTCTTGGAAGTATTGCCCTTTAATGCAGAACAAACGCGACGATTCGTGCATAATTGGTATTTGGCCAATAAGATCAATTCTTTCGGGAAAGATGATGCAGGCGTAAGACAAGACGCGCAATGGCAAGCGGAGGATATTTTGTCTCGTTTGCAGGCAACTCCCGGTTTATCTGCCTTAACTGTAAACCCGCTTTTGTTAACCATGGTGGCCATGGTTCACAATTACCGAGGCGCATTGCCTGGGCGTCGGGTGGAACTGTACAATGAAATCCGCGATGTACTCTTAGGGTATTGGCGACAAGCCAGGGGCATTAAGGATTCCCTGACTGCCACGCAAAAACGCATAGCACTACAACCCCTGGCTGCCCATATGATGACCAGCGATGGAGAATCAGAACGACGCTCTATTCCCACTGAAAATGCATTGGCTGTCATGACTCCCCATTTGCGGTCGGTAGGCTTAGCGGAAAATAAGATCACTGATTTTTTAATTCATTTGCAAAATGGGAGTGGTTTGTTTCTTGAAAAGGAGCCGGGTTTATGGGCATTTGCCTTCTAACCTTTCAAGAATATCTATGTGCCCGCCACTGGCAAAGCAGCCAAGAGTCATTGGGTTGGAATAGCGATCAGTGGATGAGCCAGATTGATTTTATAGTCTGCCCTCATCAGTCCATCCACTATCCAGTACCAGTTATATGTGGCTTCCACCGCGATACCCTCTATACTTTCCTTGTAGGGTTTCAGGTTGGTGAGAATAGTGGGCATGTCGTTTTTTAACTTCCGTTTTAATACCCACCTGTCCGCCTCATCCGTGATCAGGCAACAAGTGTTGTTTGAATGAAGATCCATTTCCAGGGCATAGGCAATAGATGAAAGAAAAAGAAGACCACAGATTACACAGATTAAAATGATTACGCAGATTGGTTTCTTTCTTTTTGTCATAGTCATCTTTTAATCTGTGTCAATCATTAAAATCTGTGTAATCTGTGGTCTTCTTTTAATTTCGTGATAATTCGCGAAAGTGGTTAAAAAAATAATTTGCACTCCGATAGTGTTCTGGTGTACAATAAAGGATGAAAATGAACGAATTTGAAACGGCTATTAAGCCTGAACGAGCGATATTTGTTGGCGTAGTGATCAAACCTGCCAGTCGGGAAGAAGCAGAATCCCATTTAAATGAACTGGCTTTCCTGGCCGAAACAGCGGGCGCAATCCCTGATAAACAATTTATTCAACGGGTAGAGAAAATTCACCCGGCCACAATGGTTGGCAAAGGCATGCTGGAAGAAATTGAAACCTATGTCAAAGAAAATGATATTGATATGATTATTTTCGATGACGAATTATCACCCTCCCAATTAAATAATATTGAGAGCAAAACAGCCTGTAAGGTTCTGGACCGGACCCGATTGATACTGGATATTTTTGCAGCACGAGCGAAAACGACCCATGCCCGAATTCAGGTAGAATTAGCCCAGTACGAATATTTCCTGCCCCGCTTAAAAGGAATGAGAACATATCTGGGACGCCAACAAGGCGGGATCGGCGTCAGAGGACCTGGAGAACAGAAAATAGAAACAGACCGCCGGGTGATTCGCGATCGTATTGCGCGCCTGAAAAAGGAATTAATTCTGATCGACAAACAAAAAAGTGTGCAACGTTCAAGCCGCGGGAAATTGGTACGGGTGTCGTTGGTAGGATATACGAATTCAGGGAAATCAACCCTGCTCAATCTGTTAAGTAAAGCAGGGGTACTAGCAGAGAACAAATTATTTGCCACAGTCGATACCACGGTACGAAAAGTGGTGTTTCAAAACCTGCCTTTTTTATTGGCAGATACAGTTGGATTTATTCATAAGTTACCCCATTGTCTGGTGGAATCATTCAAAGCGACCTTGGATGAGGTGCGCGAATCGGATTTATTATTGCATATTATTGATGCCTCACATCCGAATTTTGAAGCACAGATAGAAGTAGTAAACCGAACCTTGGCGGAAATTGGCGTAGCTCAAAAACCAATCATACAAGTATTCAACAAGATTGATCTTTTAACTGAAGCAGAAACAGAAATTCATTCTACTTTCTTAGCCCCACCAGTAGTACCTGGAGCAGATGTGCCCTTTTATATCTCCGCCACTGCAAAAACCAATATCAATCCCTTTCGCGAACGCCTTTACGAAATCATCAAAAAAATCCATATCACCCGCTACCCCTACTCCGACTTCCTCTATTAGGCGGGGGGGGACTGCGTCCCCATCTCCTATGTCACCATTGTAAGCCTGCTGGATTAGTGACGAATGGTTGAGTCCTTAGATATAGTAAAAGCGTTGGGAAGTCCAGATGAGGGAATTTATATTCTGGAGAGACAGAAAGGTTAAGATTCATCCACTTCAACGATGCTGCTCACTTCAGCGCCTTGATGGGCGTTGATGACACCCTTAATATCTTTTTCCGGCATCATGCGCAAAAAACCACCCGCTGGCGTCGAACCCAACACAAAAAGCCCCCATATCACATGATGAGGCAAACACGAGTTGGCGCCTTTCTGATATAAGTAACAAGCCGAGCGGATATATTCCTGAACCACCCAACTTTTCTTTTCCACAGCTGCTTGCACCTTTTGTTCCCATTCCGCTTGCGGTGTATTTTTGCCAATAAATACCTCATCACCAGCCAATCCTTCCGAGGCTTTTAATACCAATTTTTCCCGCTGCGCATAATAATAGGGAATGTCTGCCGCATTGATTTTGCGTGTCCAAGGAACATGCTTTTTGATCACCGCCTGTTCTGCCGGGCTGAGCAGAGGGGAATCTTGATTTTCCCAGAGGAATGACAAATTGAACTTATTTGACATGAATCGACAGACTGGACCGTTGTACAGGGAGAGATTGCCATCTTTTACAACCTGCTGAAATAAAAATGGGATGACCCCATTTGCCATTTCCAATAAAGTATTAACCTTTCGATCTTTATACACGAGGAACTTGCCTGAAATTTTGAGAGCACTGAGATTACACACGAACAAATCTCCTTTTAGCGCCGGATATTTTTGTTTCAAGACCTCTTTATAGGCATTCTGTAAAGGCTCAACCGCCTCACTGGGAGGTTGATCTGCATAAGCAACAGCCATGTTCACTTCTGGTATGCCACCCGGTTTGCCCGCGTTGGGATTTTTTTTAATTATTACATCCAGTATATGTCCAAAGAAAAGGGAGAAAAAATGGCTTTTTATTATTTTGGGCTGGTATTCTTGTATAAATTGGGCAGTGGGGGGCATGCCCAGGTATATCGGTTCCAAGATGTCCAATTGCCAGCCGCCCAGATTGGATTTCATGTTAAATTCAAGGCATTTAAATTCTTTGTTGGCGCTGAGAACAAAATCACCGCGTCCCAATAATTTTTTTAAATATTCAGCGTCTACACCGTACAACAGCCTTTTGGTTACATCCGGGGGAATCTCAAAATAGCTGCTTATTTTCTGAATGTCAAAGGAAAAAAAACGGGGGATAATGGACTTGATCAAGTCGCTAATCTGGATAGCAATGTCAGTCATCTCCTTTATGCGCTTGGAACTCACAAAAGTAGGCCAGGGATCGGACTTGTAATAAGTGAATTTCTCAGTCAATAATATGGGATTAAAATTGGCCCGATCAATGCAGGCCGGATTATTTTTAGCAAATTCAAGAAATGCCACACTGCATTGGGACAAATCACGCTGGTATGCATAAATTTCTTCAGTAATAATCATGGGCGTTACTCCTCTAGGTTTACTATATCTTCCTTTTGTTCAAAAATAACCGGGCGACGAATTTCGCTGAAATGAATGGGGGAGCACCAGTCGTAATTAAGGCTCCTCCACTTCGATGATAATAGTTCTTTCTGCGCCCGTGTGGGTGTTGATAGCACCATGCATTTCTTGTTCTGGCATCATACGGATAAAACCACCAGCCGGGGTGGCTCCAAACACAAATATCCCCCAGATGACATGGTGGGGCAAGCAATCGGAGGCCCCATTTTGGAATAAGTAACATGCGGACTCGATATATTCTTGGACGATCCACCTTTTATCTGCCATGGCTTTTTTTATTTGTTGTTCCCACTCCCAGGTGGATGTGGTGCAGCCAAGGAAAACTTCTTCGCCACCCAGCCCTTCGGCTGATTTTAAAACCAGGGTTTTTTGATTGGAAAGTAGAAATGGAATATCGGTATTCACAATTTTGCGTGTCCAGGGGATATATTTTTTTATGAGTGCCTGTTCTTCGGGTGTGAAAATATCGGAATCTTGATTTTCGGAGAGGAATGATAGATTAAATTTGTTCGACATGAGCCGGGTAATAGGGCCATTGTACATCGCGAGACGGCCATCTTTTACAACCTGCATGAATAAAAATGGCGTGGGACCGTTTATCATTTCAACCAGGATGTTAATTTTTCGGTTTTTGAGCATCAGGTAATTTTGCATCAGTTTCATCGAGCTAAGAGCAGTGATGAAGATATCACCTTTCAGGGAGGGATTTTTCTGTTTCAAAACGTCGACATAATTTTTCTGTATAGGCCCGACGATGTCTGTCGGGAATTCTAAAAAAGGATCAGGATAGCCAATTGCCATGTTAATTTCATCTATGCCACTACCTGGGTGACCGGCGCGGGGATTATTTTTCAGGAATACATCCAGTACATGATCAAATAAGAGGGCGAAAAACTGACTTTTATGAATGATGGGGTTGTATTCTTTTAAAAATTTGGCAATGACAGGTATTTCCGCGTACATTGGTTCAAGAATATCCAATTGCCAGCCGCCGAGGTTGGCTTGCATGTTAAACTCCAGGCATTTAAATTCTTTGGCCGGAGTGATGATAAAATCACCGCGGCCCAAGAGGTTTTTGATATGGTCATCGGTTGCACCGAAGAGGAGCCTTTTGGTGACATCCGGGGCGATCTCGAAATAGCTGCTAATTTTTTGCACGTCATAGGAAAAAAGGCGGGGGATGATTGTCTTGATTAAGTCACTAATTTTTATAGCGATGTCAGACATTTCCTTTTTCCGCTTGGAACTGACAAAGATCGGCCAGGGCTGGGACTTGAAGTAAGGGAAGCGTTTATCCAATAGAATCTTATTAAAGTGCGCGCGTTCCAAGCAGGTGGGGTTCTTTTTAACAAAATCAAGAAATGCGGTATTACAAGCCGACAAATCGTGATGTGCTTCATAAATCTCGGGTGTATCATTCATGGGGCCACTCCTTTGGGTTAATATTTGTTTTTATGGATCATGTGACTCTTTTTTTTTGAGAAGGGGGTGGTGTCTTGGTTGGTATATGAATCCATGTTATTGGATAACCCGCACTCTTCATAAAAAAAACATTGTATCACAACTCGCTTTTTTTGTAAACAAGTGGGGGAGTATCTATTCAGTTTTTTGGCACAGCCTCACTGCACGATATCGCAATAAGTTCTTGATTTCTATCCGCTTTTTGGTTTAGGCTATTGTAGACGCGACATCCCTGTCGCATTATTTTAATCCATCGCCCATCAATGCGGCATAAATCACTCAATGACCGGGTTTTGCTGCCCTCGATTCCAAAAAAAATACTCAACCGCCAGGTTTTATTGCTCTCGATTCACAAACAAAACTCAACCGCCAGG
>CAZCVI010000104.1:0-24523 GCA_964502145.1 uncultured Clostridia bacterium | reverse complement strand
CCGCTTTTGCCTTATCTTGTGCAGCCCTATCAGCGTCCGCTTTTGCCTTATCTTGTGCAGCCGCCTCTTTATCCTTCGCTTCTTTTTGCCTTGTGTCGTATATATATTGTCCTATTGGGTTTTTTACAGCGTTGGAATACAGTTCTCCGCCCAACTCACAGGTAGAGCGACTGATACCTTTTTTGTCACTACAATTATCTTTTAAATCTTTGGCAAACTGGTTGTCGCATTCACTTTTAGTTTTTGATAGGTCTGAATAGCATTTATCATGCTTGTCACAGGCATTTTTTGCGTCATTATTCAGAATTTTATCAGGTACCAATAAACCAAATCCTCTGGGCCCACATCCATTTGGCTCTTTTGTTGCTGTCTCCTTCTTCGTTTTAACGGGTTCATCCGCAAAAATGGATGCCGAGAAAAAAAGAAACGCGCAAACCATGAACAGTGTAAAAAACTTACTCATCGAACTTAACCTAGATTTTTTTGTCATTTTATGTTCCTCCTTTTTTTTATGTGCTGAATTATTAAATCATAACCATGGGAATCCTATCCGCATTGTTGTCTGTTAATATATATGTCCTGCTTTTTCGTAACCATTTAATCAACTCTTCAACCATTTTGTACCTCCTTTTGCCTCATCTTATATAAAGCATATTCAATGCCAACCCTAAATTAACCCATAAATGCTGGTATATAATGATTTTTAGAGAAAGACCTTATTTTAATCGGCCAATAATTGTACAAGGGTTTTCCATCAAAAGAAAATCTTGGCCTATAGACTTGTGGATGGAATAAAATGGGTGGGTTCACTCGAACGGCAGGTTTTTTGAGGCAGAGATGTGCCCCTGAATTCTGCAAGGCTATGCAGAGTGGGCTGTTTCTGGAGAAATTATCTTAGAAAAAAGTCAAGCACCTTTCCTAAATTGCTTTTGTTCTGTTTCTCTCCATTCTTTTTCAATTTTTAATATTCCCATTCTTGGGAGGGAATTGCTTCACCAATTCGGTCAACGGAAGTATGCCGTTGAAATTCTTTCCCTTCTCCTGCAGTTTACCTTCTATGGCTTTCAATCTATTATTGAAGGTTCTTCTTTCCAAATCAGCCATCTTTGCCGCTTTGGTTTGATCTCCATCTGTACGGCTGAGCAATTCCTGATAGTAACTGGCTTCCACTTCAATAAAAGTTGGGATACCCAGCTCTGGATTACTCACTTGGGTATCGGGCTGGATTTGGTCTTGAATGAAAGTGGGATCGGTCTTTACAAACCCTTTCTCAAGGTATTCTTCAAGCATTTCAGATGTCAGTTTTTCTAAACAATGAAATCGAATAACAAGGCCTTCAATCAAACCCTCTAATTCACGGATATTCCCTTTAAAATCATGGCAAATAAGTGACTGAATGAATTCTTTATCTGGAATTGGTTTATTCAAATTATGCTTTATAGAGGTTTTTTTAATGAAATGGTCAACCAACAATGGAATATCCTCTTTTCGTTCTCTTAAGGGTGGAATCGTGATGGTAAATTTTTTCAATCGCTGAAAAAAATCAGCCCGGAATTTTTCAAGTCTCATATCCTCCTCAATGTTTTTATTGGTTGCAACAATAATCCGAGAATCTGATTTAACTTCTTCGGTAGATCCTAATCTAAAATATGTTCCATCTTCAAGCAACCGTAGCAACTTTGTCTGGGATTCAGATTCCAGATCACCTATTTCATCCAAAAAGAGAGTACCTGTATTTGCTTTTTTTAAAAATCCATCGTGACTAGCTCCTGCTGTAGTATAAGCACCCTTTGTGTGTCCAAATATTTCATTTGCAAAAAGATTTCTATCAAAACAAGCAATATTCACCCTTACATATTCACCTGTTATTTTTCTATGGCTCATATTATGAATTGCTTCGGCGACAAGTTCCTTACCCACACCGGTTCCCCCTCTTATAAAAACATGTACATTTGTTGGAGCGATTCTTCCAATTTCAGAAAAAATGAGTCTCATTTTTTTGCTTACAGTGATGATCGGCTTGATACTTTCATATAACCTGACTCCCTGACAAATTTGATCAATCAACTTGGAATGATCAATCTTTTTTTTGATATAATAGTAAAGTGCTCCCTGCTTCATGTATTTTACAGCATCATTCAAGCTTCCATCTGTTGATATAAAGATAACCGGAATTTTGGGATGCTCCTCAAGAATTTTAATTGCAGCCTCTTTTCCTTTAATGGAAGGCATGGAAATATTCAGCAGGATAAAAGAATATTTATCAATCTCCTCTTTCGAGTTCAATGCACTTCCATCCTGGCAAACTTTGACATGATTTATAGATTTTAAATTTAAATCCCTTTCGATTAACTCCGTAAATGGTTTATCGTCGTCTACAATCAATACTGGGTCTATTGGATTTCTTTTATCATTCGTCATAGTCTCATTTCTCCAAGGCATTTTTTACTTTTTCAATTAATTCTGAAGATTTAATCGGTTTAACCAAATAATCAAAGGCGCCAATACTCAAACATTCTACCGCAGTCTCAACTTCTTTAACCGCTGTCAGCATAATAACTTTCACATCGGGTTGTTCTTCCAGTATTTGGGGTAGCAATTCATCACCCTGAAGGTAAGGCATCAAAATATCCAAAAGAATGAGAGAAAACCGCTTCTCTTTAAGCAGGGAAATTACTTTCCGGCTATCCTGGCATTTTTCAACATTGGATATACCGGCTGATTTTAATGTCATAAACATACTATGCAAAAAATGTTCCTCGTCATCCACTAACAATATGGGATAATCGGAAAACACTTTTTCTTCATTATTACTCATCATATCACCTCCGTGAAATTTTATTGATTATTTTTTTCTTTAAATGGCTGGGTGGGTAAGGACACGGAAACCGTGGTTCCTTTGCCAAGTGTGGAATCGAAATCTATACGACCGTGGTGTTCATCTTGGATAATTTTTTGGGAAATGGATAGACCGAGGCCCATGCCCCCCGTGTTTCGTCTTGTGGTAAAAAAAGGGTCTTTGATTTTGTCTAAATTTTGTTGACTTATCCCTTCACCTTCATCTTTTACTTGGACCAGGATATCATTGGTTTTTGGATTGTAATTTGTGGATATTGAAATACCACGAGTATTATCCGGTAAGGCATCACAGGCATTGAGAATCAGATTCACAAATACCTGGCTCAAATGTTGAGAATTTCCCATGAATTCCGGGATATTATCACCAAGCTCCATTAAAAAATTCTGCGTGGATTTTTTTATCATATTCTGAGTTAAACGGAAAGCAAACTGGATAACCCCATTTATTCGGACTGATTCTCGATTTGTGCCATCTTCTTTACGGGAGATATTTTTTAAATCTTCCAACATATTTTTTATGCGTAATGAACTATCCAGCAGGCCAGGGATGAGGTTATCGATTTCAGTCTTGGATTCAAAATAAGGAAGGTTGGCGATTACCAACTTCTTATTGGCATCATATTGATCTAAAAAGGAAGAAATGTCTTTCCAAGCTTTGGAGAACCATTCGGCATTCATTAGGATGGTACCGGCAGGGTTGGAGAGTTCATGGGCGATACCAGCCAACAAGGTTCCCATACTGGACAGTTTTTCTGCCTGGATTAATTGGTCCGAAATTTCTTTCAACTCATTGTTTTTCTCCTGCAATTGCTGGATTAACTGGGTCTTTTTAAATGCTTCCACGATATGATCTTTTAACTTTTGTAACAGTTTAATATCCTGGTCAAAAAAAGCATTTTTTTGGTCTCTATTCCCAAAAACGAAATAGGCTTGAGGTTTATTTTCAAAACATATTCGCATGGTCAGCATGGATTTTGACCGGATAGTATCCGCTATTTTATCGAAATGCGGTTGTTTGCTGGCATCTCGGACTATAAAAATATCCTGATCAATTTTTTCAGTCCCTTCTATATAGCGAGCTTCCGCTTCTTCCTCTGAGAAATCAATCTGCTTCAATTCATTGAGATCATAACCCACTGTGGCTTTAAAAAAATATCGTTTAAATTCCGGGTCCCAGACCAGGGCAGAAGCTTTCTTCACTCCTTTTATGACTAGTGTTTCTTTTAAAATTTTCTGCAGAAGGTCTTTAAATCGCATTTCGGCATTAATCGATTTGACAATATTGTCGATGTTTTCCAGAAACTTTGTCCGTTCTTTCACTTTTTTTGCCAGAGTTTTTTTTGCCCGCACAAATCGAAATACGATCGTAGCCAATACTAAAAAGTATAGAAGGTAAGCCCACCATGTCTTCCAAGGTGGTGGCAGGATGATTAATTTTATGGATGCTTCTTTTTCGCTCCATACACCATCTTTATTAAAGCCTTTGACCTTGAATATATATTCACCTGCCGAAAGGTTGGTATAGGTGGCACGGTTATTTTTAGCATCGGTTTCAAGCCATATTTTATCATAGTCTACTAATTGATAATCATAGTCTACTAATTGATATTTGTATTTATTTTTATTCGGATTGGCATAGGTCAGAGCCGCAAATTCAAGGGTAATCATGCTCTGATTGTATGTTAGAGTTAAGGATTTGGTTTCGTCGATCACCTTTTCCAAAGGGGACTTTTCATCTTTTGAGTGAATTTTCTGGGGGATATTATTTAAAAGGAAATCGGTAAAGATAATGGGTGGCTTATTTTGGTCTTCTGTAATCTCTTTAGGGAAGAAGGAATTAAAGCCCTTGGGGCCTCCAAAAAACATCTCCTCGGTTTCCTTATTTTTGAAGAAGGCCCCGGTATTGAACTCATTACTCTGCAAACCATCTTGAAAATCATAATTTTTAATGGAAATTTCCTCAGCATTTTTTTTGTCTTTTGTAATGGAAACTTTAAATAAACCGCTGTTGGTACTCATCCAGAGATTATCCGCATTATCTTCCAGTATTCCATAAATAGTATCATTGGGCACATAGGTGTTTAATAGCCCATAGGATTTAAAATATCCCTTATCTTTATCAACAAGGAGATTCAACCCCCCGCCTTCCGTTCCGATCCAGATTCTATTCAATCGATCTTGATAGATAGACCTAACTCGATTGTGACTCAAGCCATTGGGATTCTTTTTCTCGGGTAAATAGCGTTTAAATTTACCTGTTTCAGGAATAAATCGATTCAACCCACCACCTTCTGTTCCGATCCAGAGTATTCCATCCTTATCTTTCAGGATAACCCTGACTCTATCATTACTGATACTTTCAGGATCGTCGTTTTTATAGTTGTAAGCTTTAAATACGCCGGTTTTCAGGTTATAATGATTTAATCCTCTATCGTATGTTCCAAGCCACATTTCATCGGAATTGGGTTGTTGATAGATACATATAACTTTTCCATCACTCAACCCCTTAGTGATTTTTTCTAGTGCCCCGGTTTCTGGGTCAAATTTTATTAAGCCATTGCCATGCGTACCGATCCACAATAGCCCGGTGTTTTTGTCTTCATGTATGCAACGAACATCCTCTTTTTCCAAAAAAGGAGTTATTTTTCCGGTTTTTCGATCAAGCAAGTTTAATCCTCCGTTATATGTCCCAATCCAAAGTCTTTTTTTCATATCCACAAGGATTGACCAGATGATATTATGGCTAAGTTTATTTTTTTCCTTGGTATAGAGTTTAAAAACTTGGAATCCTGGATCGTAGATATTCAAACCACCCCCATAGGTGCCAAACCAAATGATACCGGATTGATCTTGCCAAATTGACAAAACCTCGTTATTATTTAAACTATAGCTGTCTAAGTTATTATTCTCAAATTCAATGGAGTCGCCATTTTGAGGATTTATTTGAATCAGCTTTTTTTGAGTGCCAACCCACAACATCTCGTTTCTGTCTTTATAAAGACAACGGATAGGATTTTCCATTGAATCGGTGGGCTTATTTTGATTTTGGAGAGAAAAGCCTTTTTTAGTGCTGAATGTATATAATCCGCCACTCCGAGTCCCAATCCAAAACTGTCCCAGAACTTCACAAATAGCTGTTACTTCATTTCTCGAACTTTTTTTTGGAGACGCCTCAATTTCATAGTGAGAAAATTCCCCTGTATTCTGATCAAAGGAATCCAGACCTTTTTGTGTTCCAATCCATAATACATTATTCTGACCATTGATTATGACATTAATATTATTATCACTCAGCAGACCATCTTGGGTTGTATAACCCTTGAATTCAGGAGTAGAACCCTTTTTATCCAATCTGAGCAACCCGCCGCCATAAGTTCCAATCCACAAAACACCATTTGGGCCTTCGCAAATTGTTTGTACATCATAATCACCCAATATAAGTGCAGCCTTTGGGTAATCCTTAAAATTTTTGAAACTATCTTTTTCCCGGTAAAATCTATTCAATCCACCATCCTTTGTCCCTATCCAGAGAATGCCTTCATGATCTTCATAAATGCATAAGATACGCTTGTCAGATATTGCAGATTCATCTTTGGGATCATTTTTATAGATTTTAAATTTTAGGCCATCGTACCGATTTAACCCATCCTGAGTGGCAAACCACATAAACCCTTTTTTGTCTTGAATAATACAACTGACCACTTCCTGGGACAACCCATCTACTCCAGAAAGATGTTTAAAACGAATTTTATCACTTTGTGCAAAAAGACAGGCGCTCAAAATACAGAAAACAAGCATCGCCACTGCCGCTGTTTTCCCCTTCCTATACCCTCTGGTATTAAAGTTCATAATTTCCTCCTCCAAAAATTATACTCCCTTTAGAACTGAAACTCAACAATTTTATTTTTTTCACATGGCAAAATAGTGAGTTGTGTTTGACTAGCTGGCAATTTGTTAATTTATCATATATGGTTGAACTTGTCTTCATGATACTGCTTCCTCAGTAGTTTGAGTGGACTTTTTCTTTGGTACGAGTTACGGGTAACTGGATAATAACAGTCGTACCTTTTCCCGGTGTTGAATTAAAAATCATTTGGCCTTGATGATCTTGGATAATTTTGGCTGAAATGGACAGCCCAAGTCCTGTGCCACCAATGCTTCGTTTGGTGGTGAAGAAAGGATCGGTAATGGATTTCAGGTTTTTTTCTTCAATCCCTTCGCCTTCATCCGTGACCTGAACAATGATTTCACCATCTTTCCTATTATAGGATGTTTTGATATAGATTCCTTTGCTATCGTCCGCAAGTGCATCGCAGGCATTTTGAATGAGGTTAACCATCACTTGTGCCAATCTTGACGTGCTGCCCAAGATTTCCGGTAATCCATCTCCTGGTTGAAAGATGAATTTATGAGTGGATTTTTTAATTTTATTGCGCGTTAAAATAATGGCCGATTGGATGACCTTATTGATATCCACGGGATTCCGGTCTAAAGAGCTTGTTTTTCCCGAATATTCTTTTAATTCTTTAACCACATTCTGGATATGTTCGGCGCTTTTGATGAGTCCGATTATTAATTTAGATATCTCCTCTTTGGCTTCAGCATAGGGTAGCCCTCCAATGTAGATCTCGTTATTGATTTTATATTGCTCATCCAAAAGACCTTCGATGTGAGCCCATTCTTTGTAGAAATATTCTGAATTCAAAAGGATAGCGGCAGCAGGATTGTTAAGTTCATGGGCGACTCCTGCCAACATTGTACCCAAACTGGACAATTTTTCAGCTTGGATCAATTGGTCTTGGATTTTTTCCAATTCCGAGTTTCTTTTCTCCAGTTGCGAGATAAGAATGGTTTTTTTGAAAGCAGCGACAAAATGCTCTTTTAAATTTTGCATCAAGAGCCTGTCTTGGTCATCAAATGCGTTTTCGTTTTGCATATTGTCAAAGATAAAATAGGCTAGGGTTTTACCTTCAATCCTGATGCGAGTGATCAACATGGCTTTGGGAATGCAGAAGGATTCGATTTTATCCGATAGAAAACGTTGGCTCACGTGTTTAGCCATAAAAATGTCATCATCAATTTTTTCCGAACCATGGACATAGCGTTTTTCAGCATCTTCCTCGGTGAACTGCAATTTTTTTAAGGCTTCAAATTCCTTGGGCTCGCAATCACAAACAGCTTGAAAGACAAACTTTTTAATCTCTGTGTCCCAGACTAGGGCAGAAGCTACATCTGAACCCTTAATCATTTTTGTGACACTTAAGATTTTATAGAGCAGTTCGTTGAAATTCATTTCTGCATTAATGGACTGCACGATTTGATTGATTTGTTCCAACGCCTCTTTTTTTTTATCTAATTCCTGGGTCCGTAGCTTCACCCTTTTTTCCAGTCGTTCATTCGCCTCATGTTCATATGCAATTTTTTTCTGTTGATACCTCACATACCAGAACACTATTGTGACCAGCACCATAAAGTAAAGGCAAAAAGCCCACCATGTAAACCAGGGAGCAGGTAGAATTCTTAGTTCTATTGATGTTCTGCGTGGGCTCCATTGCCCATCTTTATTGCAGCCCCACACCCTGAAGGTATATTTTCCTGCTGGAAGGTTGGTGTATGTGGCCCGCCGATTTTTTGCTTCGCCATTGATCGGCTTCTCATCAAAGCCTTCCAATTGGTATTGATATTTATTCTTGCTGGTATTGGAATATTGTAAGGCAGCAAATTCAAAAGAGATCATGTCCTCCTTGTATGAAAGGGGTTTGGGAAGCGTTTTGGTGTTTGGGGAAGAACCTGTTGCATTTGAATTATAAAAAATTGGTTTATTAAGAACATGGAACTCGGTAATTACTATTGGAGGCTCAAATTTGTCTTTTTTAATATTCCAAGAAAAAAAAGCATTAAAGCCTTTATCCCCACCGAAGAACATTTCGCCGGTATTCTTGTTTTTAAAAAATGCACCGGTATTAAATTCATTGCCTTGCAATCCATCCTTATCATTGTAGTTTTTAAATTTTTCTATTGTTGGGTTGAAGCGGGATAATCCTCGATTGGTACTCAACCAGAGATTATTTTGCTTATCTTCAAGAATACCGTAAACGGTGTCGCTGGAAAGGCCATCTTTTTCACGGTAAGATTTGAAGATACCATGCTCTGAGTCAACAAGTTTATTTATCCCGCCGCCCTCTGTTCCAATCCAGAGTGTATGGTTTTTATCTTCGTGGATGGCTTTAATGCGATTGTGGCTTAAACTATCATCCCTCTTTTCCTCATGCAGATAGTGGATAAATATCCCATTTGCCAATTGATTTAACCCGCCACCTTCTGTTCCAATCCAAAGTCTACCTTTTGTATCTTCCAGTATAGCCCTGACAAAATTGTGACTGAGACTTTTCGACTCTTGACCATCATGGGTGAAAGAGGAAAACATTTTGGTTTTAGGGTTGAATTTATTCAGTCCGCCCTGCCTTGTACCAATCCACAAGTCCCCGGAACGTGCTTGAAATAGGGACGTCACTTCGGTATCATTTAAACCGCTGGTGCCAGCTTCTTTCTCTGGAATCGGTTCGCATTTTTGGGAATCGAAAGCAATCAAACCATGTCCTTTGGTGCCAATCCATAATATTTTTTTTTCGTAGTCTTCAATAATGCAACGGACATCTTTTTCTGGTAAATAAATCCTGTATTCCCCAGTTTTGCGATTTACACGATTTAATCCTTTTTGATATATACCAATCCAAAGAATCTTTTCTCTATCTTCGAGTATCGCCCAAGTTGAATTGCCGCTTAAGCTTTTAGGGTTACCACTTTCACTCCGATATAGTTGAAACTGGTTAAAAGATGGGTCATAGATATTTACACCATCACCATAAGCCCCGATCCAGATTATTCCTTCTTGATTTTCGAATATGGATAGAGACTCCCCGTCACCCAGACTTAAACGGTCGTTTGGTTTATGTTTATAATGAATAAAATGCCCTGACCCAGGTTCCAGTATACTCACTCCCAACTCTGTTCCAACCCATAGTATATTATTATGGTCAGAATATAGACATTTGATGTTATTACTTGGCAGATCATAAGGCTTTGTCTGGTCTTTTGCATAAGAAACAGACCTTCCGGTTTTTTGATCCAATTTAAAAAGCCCCGTGCCATTGGTGCCAATCCACAAGTTTTTATGGTGATCCTCGCCAATGGCTGTTACATTTGCACAGGAAAAGCTCGCGGAATTGGTTTCATTGGATTTGTATTGCTGGAATTCCCCTTTGTTTCGATCAAGCTGATACAAGCCTGTCTCTGTACCCACCCAGAGAATTCTCGCCGTATCTTCATAAATAGTATTGATGATATTCCCGAAGTTCTTGGGTACATTCGTGTAGGAAATAATGTTTCCAGTCTTTTGAGCCAATTGTTTCAGTCCACCCCCCTCTGTTCCCACCCAAAGGACCTTGGATGTATCTTTGAAGATGACTTTGACATCATCGGTATTAAATTTTTTGCCACCCAGTGATTCAAATGGATAACGAGTAAACTCTTCGGTATTGGGATCAAATTTATTTACTCCTCCAGCCTTGGTGCCTATCCATAAAAAGCCATCTTGGTCTTTATGAAGGCAAAGGATAAAATTGTCAGACAGGGATTTCTTGTCACCTTGTATATTTTTATAAATCTTGAATTGGTATCCATCGTACCGATTTAGCCCATCCTGGGTACCGAACCACATAAACCCTCTACTATCTTGAGTTATACACCAGACTGCCACTTCTGACAATCCATCCTCAATGGAAAGATGTTTAAAGCGAATCCGATTGCCTTCCTCCTTGGCATAGACGAATGAGCTTATCACAAAAATAATGAGGGCGATAAGCACGCCGGGAAAAAAGTTGCCCGTTATTGTTGTTTTTAAAGATTTCATATTCTTTGACTCCTTGCTGATACTTTTATTTTCACATCGGCGGTTTCCGCCGAGTCTAATATTCTGTTAATCATTTGATTCCCCGTTCATAGCATCTCCAGTAAAATCTTTTTAATTATTTCCATCAGTTTTGCGGATTGGACTGGTCCTTTTGGCATTCATAACCCTCGATTTGCCTGTACAAGAATAAACACAACCGCATAAAGTCCCATGTTCTGATAATACCTCCATTGGTATTCATAAATATTCTAAGCAATATTTATGCCGTTTTCTTTACTTGTGAATCTTTTGTAGTATTTGTCAATCGGCCATTTATGGGGAACAACATGTTGACACTATAACCAGTAATTATTCTTGGCTTTTCAGAATTTTTTGCCTGATTGTACGTCAAAATGGGTCGCAAAAATTGGCCAAACTCATGTAAAACTTGGCCAAGCCCATACAAAAATTCTCCAAGAGAAGATTCCCTCCTTTTTGGGTAATTTTTTGTACGTTGGCCATAAAAGTTTTGGAATTGGCCATTTTTAGTCGTGGATAATCGTCGACGCAATTTTTTTATTTGCTTAAAATTTTTAGAAATGATTATCCAGTAAGGGTTTCGGCGGTAGTCTAATGGATGTTATTTTTCTTTTTTCTAAAAGTGGATCTTGGCAAGATGCTTGCTTTATAATCTTGTGGTTGTTAAAGGTTCTTTGAAAAGAATGAAATGAAATGCGAAGAAAATTGGAACTCAGAGTTTGAGTTCGGCAAGGAGGAAAAAATGTCTCACATAATGATTATTGTTTTGAAGATTTCTCTTTTAACCGTTGTGGTACCGTTCGTTCTTCCCCCCACTATACTGCTGGGAGTTGTTGTTGGGAAAATCGATAAGTTTATGTCCCTTATCAACTGGTTTTTAAAGTTTTAGCCGTTGATCACATGCGGGTATCAAAAACCATCTCCACCTGGCTTCAGTCAGGAATTGTTTCAGAACCGTGATGCGTGGGATGAAAGGATGACCAAGATGATTGGCAATAACTCCCAGTCAACACCGAAAACTTCAAGAATTTATCCCCACTCTCTGGTACTCCCCATCCCGGTCATCCCATAATCCCACGCATCACGGTTCAGAAACATTCTCTTCCTCTATTTACTTGAATGGCAAGAAAAATGTTCTCAATAAGGAAGGTTTTGTCCTTGTTACGGAGAATTTGTTCTTAATGCGGTATGATTTCTCCGCTTCACGGTAGATTTTCTCCTCATTGCGGTAGAAATTCTCCGCTTTGCGGTATGTTTTGTCCTTATCGCGGTATGTTTTGTCCTTAATAAGGAGTGAAAGTTCCCTGATACGGTAAACATTGTCCTTGATACGGTAGACATCTTCCTTGATACGGTATTCAAAATCCCTGTCAAGAACATTTTTACCTCTTCACGGTAAATTCCCATTGTTTGGAATTTATTTTTACCCCATTTTACAACCCGCATACCTGTTTTCAAAGGTTTCCGCTTCGCGGGCGATGATAAACTGACGATTGGTTACTGCAATATAAGCGGGAATGGCTTTAATGAACCGCCACGCGGAGGAAAAAGTATATGCTCCCTGCTGCGGCACAGCGAGAACATCACCCACTTGCAAATCTTCTCCATAATACGAATACCCCCAAATATCATGAGGATCACACAGAGAACCATAAATCGTTTTGCGAACCAACTGCTCAGAAGGATGCGTGACATTCAATAAGGGAGCAAAAGAATACTCGGCAAATTTATAATCACCCAGCATATTGATCCCCCCATCCACTATCACTGACTCTTTTTTTACTGCCATCACACGCAACAAAATAGTCGTCGACGGCGTCACTATAAATCGCCCAGGCTCAAAATAAATCGCCATGTCTGGATTAAATGGCAATATATGCTGCTTAAGAGTTTCTCCAATCGCTAGTGCAAAATTCTGCAATGGTTCCACTGGCGTTATACGAAACGCATAAGGGTCGAAAGGGTACTGGTGAGAGAGTCGGGTTTTGTCCATGCCGCGTTCTAAGAGCATATCCACTAACATACCCTGGTCCTCTCCTTTATGAAGAATGGCTTGGTGCTCCGGGTAAAAACCACCACCAATATCAAAATATCGGAGCTTACTCAATTGTTTGGCACCAAAATGATAAGATAAAAATTGACCAATCACCTTGATGTTCTCCACGTATTTATCGGGGGTCTTATTAAAACTGGCATGAAAATGCAAACCAGTCCACTGAAGATGGGCACTCTCTTCCACCCGCAAAACTGCCTCTTTTAATTGCTCCAAATCAAACCCAAACTTAGACCACTTTTTTGTGCCACCCACAGATAATTCACTGTTTAAACGAAACCCAACCGGAACCTTACGGTGCGGACTGAGTTCTGCTGCTAAAATTAGCATTCGTTCCAGTTCCTCCGGGTTGTCCAGGTTAATTGAGACCCGTTTTTTCTCGTTAATGGCCAGGGTTAATTCTTCATTGGTTTTGCCGGGACTGTTGAACACGATCCGCTCAAAACCGAGTTTAAGCGCCAGTTTTAATTCGAATAAACTCGCTACATCGGCTTGAAAACCGGTTTCTTTTAAGGTTTTGATGAGGTAGGGGAGGTCGTTGCATTTGAAAGCATAGAAAAAATGGCTGTTGGGCAGGTGCTGGCGCATGGTGTGAATAAAACAGGAAGCACGCTCCTTTAAACGATCAAGATCGAGCAAATAATGGGGCGTGCCGAAGGTAACGGCACTCTCTACTAATAATGGCGCGTCAATTTGTTCCAGCAAAGGATGAAAAAAATCCGGCGTGGTCGGGTCTAAAGGAGTGGCTAATATGGATTGTAATTCGTCTTTTATCTGTTTCATGTCGTAACTCCCGTTTATAATTGTTTCTTGTACCTGACCAACCCGTTGATCTCTTGGGCCAATTGGGAAAGGTTTTCCAGTTTATTTGTTTTGATGACCGCATAGCCTTTTAATAAAACCGAGCGGTTTACTTCCGCGTCTTTCACTTCGCCGACTTCTTCTTCGTAGGTATGGATGTGGATGATATGGAATTTTTTCGCTTGTTTTTTAAGTTCTTTTATATCCATCTTCGCGTGGCTATGTTCTGGCGGCGAGAAGAGGTACACAATGGCACCGGTTTCGGTAGGAAGTGACAGGGGCACGTGGACGCCCATTCGTTGCATGGCGGCGAGAGCGAGGGAAGTGAAACCATAAACTTCATACATGAGATGGTTAAAAGCACTTAAACCGGGACGAATGGAAGCTTCCAAGACAGTGAATTGGCTGTGGTGATATTTGAAATCAACCATACACACGCCGGTTTTGGCCCATAGCGATTGTTTGATCTGGCGACAAATATCCAGGAGCTTTTTTTTGTCCAGGTTGTATTCAATTAAACTGGCGTCATTTAATAATTGATAACCACTAAAAAATCCAAGGTAAGGGCCCGTGATTTTTTTAACGACACGCACCAACCGGATATCTTCACCATCTATAATAAAATCACAACTGTATTCGTCACCCGGTACGAAGGCTTCCAGCAGGAATTGTTCTCTGGGGTTGAAGCTGATTTTCTCGTTGTTGTGGATAAAACTGTGTTGCCGAAACCGAGGGTCTTCGCCAGTGGCTAAAACAGCTTCTTGGAGACGGGAGAAGTTTTGGATTAATTGCGCCTGGTTTTCATTAAAAAAGATGTACTCGCTCTGGGTGCCAGAAATAACTTTTAAGACATTGGGAAAACCGACCTGCTGGATTTCAGGATTTTGAGGGTGAGAAATAAGGGCAAAATCACCGGTGGGGACGCCATAGGTGAGGAAAGAACGTTTTAATAAATACTTGTTGGAACCGAGGTAACAGGTATAATCATCGTAAAAAGGCAATAAAAAATATTCGGAAATAGTCTTGGACATTTGAAAATGCAGTTCCTCGTCAATAGCCAGAACACTTTTAAAAATAAAGTGGTACCGTTTCTGCCATTCCTCGATTTTTTTCACCAAGCGGGGCAGGGCGTCAAAATCATCGGCGATATAATAGGGAACATGAATGGGAAAGGAGGCGAAAAAATCCATGGAACAAATAATCAACACTCGTTCCAGCAACTCTTTATCGGCTAAACTTTTAATAAAATGGAACAACTCGCTGTGCCCCATATTATAAGCGGGGAAAATCACCAGTTCCTTGGTGGGTGTTGGGTTTTGATTGGTATTTTTTATTTGGGTCATGAACACATCCATAATCAAACTGCAATTGCCATGCATAGAAAATCTATTATACCTGAATATCCTACCTGATTCAAGAGGCAAAAAAGCAGCGGTTGACTTTTAACTTAACCGCTGTTAAAATGAATTTACTGTGAATCGGTATTAAACATAAAAAAAGTGACGGTGCAATATGATAGATAGATATTCCAGACAAACGGTTCTGGCTCAAATTGGTTTGGTTGGACAAGAGAAATTATCCGCCAGTAAAGTCGCGGTTATTGGCTGTGGTGCATTGGGCACGCATATTACCAGTTTTTTAGTCCGCGCTGGCATTGGCCATTTACGGGTGATTGATCGGGATGTGGTGGAACTGAACAACCTGCAACGACAAACTCTGTTCGATGAGACAGATGTGGGGCTGGCGAAAGTGGAAGCGGCTACCAACAAACTACGCCAAATCAATTCCCAGGTCACCATTGAACCGTGGCTGAAAGATTTACACAACGGCAATATCGAAGAAATGATCACCGGCTTCCATCTGGTGATTGATGCCACGGATAATATTCCCACCCGCATGTTGGTGAACGATGCCTGTATCAAACATGGTATTCCCTGGGTGTACGGGGGCGTTATTCGCACGGAAGGGATGGTGATGAGCGTGATGCCAGAAGGTCCATGTTTCCGTTGTTTATTGCCGGAGGTGCCGCCGGTTGAGGCGATGACCAGTTGCGAAATCGCCGGAGTGATCAATACCATCCCAGCAATTATCGGCGCTATGCAATGCACGGAAGGAATAAAAATACTGCTGCACCAAACAGAAACGCCACGAAAATTAATTATCTACGATGTGTGGGAACAACGGTTCAACAGCGTGACTGTGGAGAAAAACCCGCATTGCACGTGTTGCGGGAAACGTGATTTCACGTTTCTAAACAATCCCAATCGCGATCTGGTCGTGGCGCTGTGTCAGAATTCCGTGCAAATTATCCCGCCCCGGGACACGGTTCTGGATTTATTAAAACTGGCTCAGAACCTGGAAAAAGTCGTGCGGGTATCTATTGCCAATGATTACTTGTTACGCTTTAATGCCGAGGGTAAACAAATCACCGTTTACCACGATGGCCGGGCGTTGATTAAAGGCACTGGCGACGGTGGTGTGGCCAAGGCGGTTTATACCCGTTATCTGGGTCTTTAAATGATCACGTTTAAAAACAAGCTTATTAACATAGGAGACGTTTAAAAATGAAAATAAATATTCGCGTGAACGGCAGCGAAAAAGAATGGGATGACGACGCGATTCCCTATCTGGAAACAATGGTTAAAAGAATGGTTAAAAATGACCATGGACTGATTGCCGAGGTAAACGAAAAGATTATCCACCGCGAGCGCTGGGCACAGTACACTGTAACCGAGGGCGATGTGATCGAACTGATTAGCATGGTGGGAGGCGGTTAAATGAATAATAATATGAATAATACTATGAATAATAATATGAATACGGCAGGTGCAGCCATAGATCACCCGCTAATCATCGGTGGTCGTGAAATAAAGAACCGTTTTTTCCTGGGCACGGGGAAATTTAAAAGTAACGCCGAAATGAAAGCGTGTCTGCAAGCAGGCGCCGTGGATTTGGTAACCGTGGCAATGCGGCGCGTCGATATCACCCAGCAGGGCGAGAATATCTTGGAATTTGTTCCGCAGAATACCATTGTGATGGTGAATACTTCGGGGGCCAGAAATGCCAAGGAAGCCGTGCGTATCGCACGTTTAGCCAAAGAAGGTTCCGGCATAAATTGGGTGAAGATCGAGGTCATCAATGACAGCAAATATTTGTTACCCGATAATTATGAAACCATAAAAGCCACCGAGATATTAGTAGCAGAGGGATTTGTGGTATTGCCTTATATGTTTCCTGATCTGTATGTTGCCCGTGCTCTTCAAGCTGCTGGAGCTGCCGCAGTCATGCCATTGGGTTCTTTGATTGGCAGTGGTCAGGGTTTACAAGCCCGGCGGTTTATTGAAATACTAATCGCTGAAATTGATATTCCGATTGTTGTGGATGCGGGCATTGGTCGTCCTTCCCAGGCCGCAGAAGCCATGGAAATGGGCGCGGCAGCAGTGTTAGCTAATACGGCAGTCGCTGCGGCAGAGAATCCGATGGCTATGACCCAAGCCTTTTCTATGGCAGTGGCCGCAGGACGTTTGGCTTTTCTGGGCAAATTTAGAGCAGCAACCGAAACAGCTATTGCTTCCTCACCGTTAACTGGCTTCTTATTTGAAAACAAATGATATTGTTGTCATACATAAAAGAAGTTCTGGAGAATAACGAGCCCCGGTTTATTGAACATTTGGCGCAACACGCCCAGACCACAACACGCCAATACTTTGGTCGCGCTATGTCGATTTATGCGCCGCTGTATCTGGCCAATTATTGCGATAATTATTGCCTCTATTGTGGTTTTCAGCATGATCGCCCAGTGGCACGAAAAAAACTGGACGGCCCAGAGATGCGCGCGGAAATGGAAAAAATCGCGGCCATGGGAATTCGCAATATCCTGCTTTTAACCGGTGAATCCAGAACCAAAACACCGGTATCCTATATCAAAGAAGCCGTGCTACAAGCCAGCCAGTATTTTCCCAGCATCAGCCTGGAAATTTACCCGCTGGAAGAAGCGGAGTACCGCGAATTGTTTTTGGCCGGCGTGGATGGCGTTACTGTTTATCAGGAAACTTACGATAAAGAACGCTATAAGTTCCTGCATCCCAAAGGGAAAAAGGCAGATTATGATTATCGTTATGCCACGCCGGAACGGATTGCCCGGTCTGGGATTCGTGCTATTAGTCTGGGGGTTTTGCTCGGATTGTCCGAGACTGCTGCGGATATTTTTAATCTTTTTAATCATCTCCAGTGGCTGGAGAAAAATTATCCCGGTGTCGAGTATTCCCTTTCTTTTCCCCGTATTATCCCTATCACCCCTTCACCTTTGGATTATGTACAGGTATCTGACCTGATGTTAATCAAATTGATTTGTCTGGCCCGTATTTTATTTCCCCGCGTGGGGATCAATTTATCCACGCGCGAACAGGGAACTTTTCGCGACCATGCTGTGATGTTGGGCGTCACAAAAATTTCTGCTGCCTCTAAAACCAACGTCGGTGGTTATAGTAGTGGTGACGCCAAGGACCCCCAGTTTGAAGTGATGGACAGCCGCTCCGTGGTGGAGATTACGGACATGTTGAAACAAAAAGGATTGGACCCCGTTTTTACCGATTGGCGGCATATTACCAATGAAATGATCTGAGATCGGGATATTAAAAAAGAGTGGCCCACGAATTACACGAATTTTCACGAATGAACACAAAAAAAAATGTCCTTTTTTAATGGGTGTTTTTTTAATTCGTGTCAATTCGTGTAATTCGTGGGCAAAAAATCTTTTTCCATCCGAGTAAATCCGTCTAAAGCTGTGTCATCTGTGGATAAATCCTTTTGTTGGGCACACTATTTTTCCCCTTTTGTGGGTGGTTTCCCGTCCATTGCCCATGTTTCTTCGATCATTCGTTTCTCCCGTTCCAGTTCTCTGGCCAGTTCAACTTCGGTGGGCAGATAGAGCATGTATTTTGAAGCAAAGAGCTGTTTGTATTCGTTTAAAACAGAATATTTTACAATGGCTTTGTCTTTTTCAGTGCAAAGAATAAGCCCTACCGTAGGATTGTCATCTTTGCCTTTCTGCAAATCATCGAACATGCGCACATACATTTCCATCTGCCCCACATCTTGGTGAGTCAATTCGCCTGTTTTAAGGTCTATTAGGACAAAGCATTTCAGGATATAGTTATAAAAAACAAGGTCCACATAAAACTCTTTGGTCTCGGTGGAAATCCGTTTTTGGCGAGCGACAAAAGCAAAGCCTTTGCCTAATTCCAAGAGGAACTCCTGGATTTTGTTGATAATTGCCTGTTCCAGTTCAGATTCACGATAACTGCTTTTATCATTGATATTTAAGAATTCAAGGACATAGGGATTTTTTAGAAAATCAGCAGGGGTCTGCTGGAGTGCCGAGGTTTTTTCCTGCGCTTCCTGAAAGACTGGTTTTTTATCATGGCTTATTAAAAGTCGTTCATAATAGAGGGAATTGATCTGTCGTTCTAAAGCTCTGGTGGACCAGTTTTGGTTGGCAGACTCGTTCATATACCATATACAAGACAGGGGATTCTCCACTCTCATCAGAATCTTATAATGGGACCAACTCAATTCTCTCCGCAGTGTGGAGAGAATTGAGGTTTCATTATTAACAGATAGTTCTTTTTGCAGGGCAGAGAATTTCTGATAAAACTGACGCATATTCCATAGATGTTGAGCAGAGAATCCTTTTCCGAATTCCCTTGTTAGTTTTTGCGCCACACCTTCAATCAGCAATTTACCGTATTCGGCGCGATTTTCGCCCTTTTGTTCATCTTGAACAATCAGGCGGCCAATATGCCAGTATGCATCCACCATGGCTGTATTAACTGCCTTTTGAACACCCTGTCGAGCGTTGTCAATAATAACTTTTATGGAGTGGTATAAATCGGTAGTGATGTCAATCTCCTTTATTTCTTGTTTACTCTCCCCTGTTGATTGTAAATTCTTTTTTTTCATGCTTTTTTCTTCCTACTTCCTACTGTTTTTCCCCATTTTCGATTTCTTTAATAGCCTCTTCCACATCTCCCACATCCGGGAAGCCCGCGCTTTGGTCGATTTTTAGGCTGCGGTAAAGCATTGCCAACCCCTGTTCCTTGTCGCCTGCTTGCGCCAAGAAAAATCCCAGATATTGGCCCAGAGCATAAATACCCATGGCATCGTTGATAGCGGTGACGATTTGGTAGGCTTCGGTTTCATAGGCAAAGTATTTTTCCATGTCTTTATTTTGAAACGCAATTTGTGCCATATTGTGGAGGGTGGGGATGATGCCACTTTGATCATCGATCTCCCTTCTAATGGCCAGGCTTTGCTCCAGGATGGCCAGTTCCTCCGCTTCATAGGAAAGTCTATGTTTCCAACTGTCCTGCCGCAGGTTCTCCTCATCTTCTGGGGCGGAAACCATCACCAATACTTTTAATGGCGCGGGCGCCAGCGGGTGGTCTGGTTCCTTGTCTACATAATAATCCATCACGGATTTGCCCATGTAGAGCTTGTGTAGGGTTCCCAGTGCTTGGCCGGAAATGGGATCCACGGCCATGGACCACGGCAGGTTTAACAGGAGATTGTCCTCATGCATCAGGCGTAAACAGAAATAGTCGCCACTGTGATGGACCTGCTGTAATATCTTTTGCCATTCTGATGAATGAGTGACCACGTCGGTTAAGGCCACTTTGAGTTTTTCCAATACCTGGATACTCAAGGGTTCGTGCTGTTCCAGGTGTTGGACCACCTCCTCGTAATAGGTGTTTAAGCTATCCCGTTCTATCTCGGTTAAATCCAATCTCAGGGTAACATGCCGCATCATGATGGTCTCCGCTGCTCTGCCCGTTTAAAATAAGTCCACAGATTACTCAGATTAAAAAGATTAACACAGATTAAAGAAAAAGAAAAGGGATTTTCCGGCCTGTCCTGGTTTTTTCATGTGCGTTCTGCTTTCCGGTTGAAAAAAAAAGGTGATTATGTTATATTTTAATAGTGGAGTAAATAAATGCCATCAATTTTAATGTTCTATTGCACAAAGAAGAACTGGTTGCCAATTGGGAGCTTACGGTATCAGGAGAGCAACCCTATAAGATTGAACCTTTGAGGTGAAACATGAATCCAAGAATTACTGAAGTGATACCCACCAATGACTACAAACTGAGACTGGTATTCACCAACGGCGAACGAAAACAATACGATTGTTCCGGTCTCTTAAATTTTGGGGTTTTTCGTGAACTGAAGGATTTCGGTTATTTCAAACAGGTAAACGTTTTGGACGGAACCGTGGTTTGGCCCCATGAGCAAGATATCTGCCCTGATACGCTGTATCTAGACTCCGTGAAAGAATAAATATCAGGGGCGTATCAGAAAACTACAGAAGGAATCCATGGATTAAAGAAAAAAAAAGTGGCCCACGAATTACACGAATTTCCACGAATGAACACTAAAAAAAATGTCCTTTTTTAATGGGTGTTTCTTTAATTCGTGTTAATTCGAGTAATTCGTGGGGGTCTTTTAAATCCCTTTAATAATAGAGTGTGACCGAAAACTGGCCGGTGTTGTCTTTGAAGTCGAAATCATTGATACCGATAAATAAACGCCCCGCTTCAACTACTTGATAGGGCATCTGATTATTTCCGATATAAAAAGGTTTTCCTTTTTGTCCTACTTTGCCGATGATCGCGCCAGTGGGTTGATTGGGTAAAGGTTTTTGCTTATTCCAATTGAGGTACTCTTCGCCGTTCTGGTAGACCATGGACCTGGGATCAATATAAATCGAACCGGTGGCAGAAAAAAGAAAACCTTGACGGACTTTAACATCAATTCCTGTATCAAGCCAGGCTGTCGCAGAGTTGAGAGTCAGAACTTTGCTTCGTTTTCCTTTCCTTAATTTATTGTAATCTTGTTCCACTTCAAAGGAAGAACCCAAGCCCGCTTTTTTGGGTTTATTCAATTCGATTTTCCAGATTTCGTTCATGGGGAACCGCATGGTAGTAAAAACCTTATCGAACTTGTACACGTTAAAATAGATAGTGTCATACTTGAAAGCCACGATCTTCCCTTCATACGACTTACGATCCGTAGTATACAGGGTATCGCCGATTAAAGCCAATTGAAACGCTGTTAGGATGATTAGAAATAGTACCGATTTTTTTTTCATTTTTCCTTGCGCCTTTGATGTTGCTTTAAAATTTGGAGTGATTTAAATCTCTAATACTCCTTTATACACTATTTCCACCGAGTTTTCAATATAAATATTTTCTTTCCCTGATATGATAACTTTTTCGCCTTGATTTTGTCCCGTTATGATTAGCCTGTCTGTCAGTTTCCCCAATTTTTGCAGCACCGCAAACACAGCCGCGCTACCCGTGGAAGAGGCCAAGGTTCGACCCACGCCGCGTTCGTAAAAAAAGAGGCGCACATTCGCGCCAGTTTCATAACAAACCGGTCCCTGACCTGCCGCCATTACAAATTCCACATTGGTTTTATGCGGGAATATCTCCGCGCTTTCCAATTGGCGTCCCAGCATTTCCAGCTCGTTATCTTCCATGTGTTTCGCCGGAATAACCACCACGTGGGGATTGCCCACGGAAACCGGATAAAAAGTCAGTCCATTGTATTGGTATTCCAGTTTATATTTATCTTTATCTTTTTCCAAGAAGGGGAAAAAATGGGTGGCGGCAAAATCCGGGGGCCCAATCTCGATATTGATACGAAAGCAATTGCCGTGGCGTGACAGTAGTGTATGGGTTCGGCGTCCCACCCGGGTATCCAACGTCACGCGGTCTAAAAACAGTTCCAGGTAAAACATCAACGCGGCCAAACCACCCATGCCGTTACCGGATAGTTCCGCCTCGTTGCCGTCCTGGTTAAAAATCTCGAACTTTACCGCAGACGGGGTTATAGTATAATACACCAGACCATCGGCGCCTGCACCGGTATGTCTGCGGCACAGGCGTTCTACTAACGAGCCTTTGCCGGGTGTTACCCCGGCATTGGCTGTTATTGCTTTGACATAGGCCTGGAATTCCCGCGTATCGACATGCAGAAAATCATTGCCTGAAGCGACTGATTTATAGAATATCATTCGGGCAACCTGAAACGAATCATGCCTTCATCGCCATTTCGATTAACAAACAACATGATCACTGTGCCCGGGTCTTTCCCGGCCACGATGCGGCGGAATTGTTCTACTGTACTGATCTCTTTGCGGTTGGCTTCCAGAATCACATCGCCATCTTGAATGCCGTTTTCTGCTGCCGCGCCGCTGGGATTGACCCGTTTCACAAACAGGCCCGTGGACGTGCGCAGGTTATTCTCCCTGGCTATTGTCTTGCTGTTTTCCACCAGGATCATGCCCAGATCAAAACTCCGGCTGTCTTTTCCTTCCATTTTGGAAGTATAAGTCAGGGTATCAGGAGATTCCGCTACTTTTATCTTGAGTGTCATTTTCTCTTGTTTACGATATACTGTTAACGTCACGATATCTCCTGGTCTGGATTCAGCGACTTTAATGGAAACATCCACTGTTTTTTCAACGGGTTGGCCATTCACGGCCACGATCAGGTCATATTTCTTTAAACCGCCAACCGCAGCCGGGGAATCTTCTTCAATGCGCGTCACCAGAACACCGGCCACAGGTAAATCAAAATCCTTGGCATCGGCTTCGCTCATGTAGTCGACACCGACGCCCATATAACCGCGCACTACCCGTCCTTTTTCCTGTAGATCGCGAACCACTTTTTCCGCCATGCTGGAAGGAATGGCAAATCCGATACCAATATTCCCGCCAGCAGGAGCGAGAATAGCGGAATTAATACCAATCACGCGACCTTCCATATTGATTAATGGCCCACCGGAATTACCCATGTTAATCGCTGCATCGGTCTGTAAGAAGTCCTCGTATTCGGCGACTCCTAATTGTCTGCCTTTAGCTGAAATGATTCCTGCGGTAACGGTTAAATCTTGGTTCAGTGGGTTTCCGATAGCAATAACCCATTCGCCTACCTCGACTTTATTGGAATCGCCCAGTTTGATAAAGGGCAGGTTTTCTCCTTTTACTTTTAACAGTGCCAGGTCTGTGCGGGGGTCTGTGCCCACGATGCGGGCCGTATATTCTGTACCTTCAATGGTTTTTACAGTGACTTTAATCGCGTCTTTTACTACATGATTATTGGTGATGATATAGCCATCGGCGCTGATCAAAAAACCAGCTCCTACGCCAGGGACCCGTTCCCGTTGGGGGCGACGATTAAAGAACTGTTCGAACAAATCGCCCTGGCTTTCCCGGACCGAGTCGGCCAGCACTTTGACAACGGCGGCTCTGACCTTTTTTACCAATGGCGCAAAGTTCAAACCTTTGGACTGGAAGTCCATGGTATCGGCTTCTGCTACTGGCTGTCGTAACACCATTTCCGAGCCATTCTTTTCGTTACCCGTCCCAGTTGACGGTTGAAAGTATCCAAAAAACAGGGCAAAAAACAGCGCCCCGGCTAAAAAACTCACACCTGCAATCCATCCAATCTTTTTCATTTATTTCCTCCATTTGCAAATTGTTTATTCAATTTGCTACGCTTCTATTTTCTTTTAGACATGATACTCATGCCCAAGCTAGACAGTTGAGACGCAAACTTTTTGCAAATAGTTTCATGGATGATTGTATAAGAAAATGCAGTTTAAAGCAACTATTGCGGCGAATCTGGATTCATTGCCAAGTTAATGGGAATTCTGGGAATTATGGGAAGTATGGGAAGTATGGGAATTATGGGAGGAATGGGAATATTTCTTTTTATCCCATACTTCCCATAATGATTTAGAGTTTTCGCGTCGCGAAGCCAACTTCCACAAAAAAATTGAACTACACCTGTTCGCGAAGCCGACGCTAAAACTTAATT
>CAZCVI010000103.1:0-24674 GCA_964502145.1 uncultured Clostridia bacterium | reverse complement strand
CAGGGTTAACACACAGACACCGGTTCCCCGGTCCCACTCTTTGATGGTGTGATCCCAAGAAGCAGACAGGATTTTTTGTCCATCCGGGCTATACACCGCGCTGGCTACCCAATGGGTATGCCCGTCCAGGGTTAACACACAGACACCGGTTCCCCCGTCCCACTCTTTGATGGTGTGATCCCAAGAAGCGGACAGGATTTTTTGTCCATCCGGGCTATACACCGCGCTGGTTACATAATCCGTATGCCCGGCCAGGGTTAACACACAGACACCGGTTCCCTGGTCCCACTCTTTGATGGTCTTATCCCAAGAAGCGGACAGGATTTTTCGCCCATCCGGGCTATACACCGCGCTGGTTACCGCATCCATATGCCCCCGGGGCAAAAGATTCTGTTCATGGAGCCGCGCCCCATCAAACACTGCCGCTAGATACGCGTTTTTATAATACCGACTGCACCGCACCCCATTTAATGTCAATCCCGTGAGATCCAGCCCAGACAAATCCATCCCGCTCAACTCCCCCCGCACCTCTTTTATTATGGTCACGATGTTCCACACCGCATAGCCCACCTTTTCCCGATCCTTTTCCCCCAATTGCCCCCGGCATAACTCCAAAACCTTGGACAAAAAACCCTGTGGATTCCTCTCCATACACCAACCCATTCCCGGCTTAAGATAGGGTCTGTGGCGAAACTCCCCTTCCAGTTCCCCTATCATACGACGGACGAAAAAATCCAGGTTCCGTTCTTTTAATACCAAGGGTATCTCCTGTTTTTGAAGCGAAATCTGCACCTGGTTTAATATTCCCACCGCAGCAAAAAAGTCCCTGAAATTCTGGTGCAGGAACCGAAAGGCACCCTCCTCCTCCACCACCATGGAAAGGGTATGGGTTAAATTCTCCGTTAATTCCACCACCCTTGCCAAACCATCAATGGCATCGGCACAGCCCCCTAAAGGTAAATTCTTCCGATATTTCACAAATTCAGGGAAGGTGAGATAAAAATCAGCGGGAGCAAACTCCCGGCATATGTTATCCAGCACATCGTGCCATTGAGCGCGGGTAAAATCGAATAAACCCGCTTTTTCCATGGCCAATCCCAACGCCGGCAGGAGAAAACGCAACAGGAAGGTATAATAGGCCACCTCCTTCTCATCCTGTCCCACCCGTTCCGGCAGTTTCGCCACCTGTGCCTCGATAAAATTCCATAACAATTCAGCCGTCGTTTCCACCCGTGGCTTAAAATGGCATAACGGGGAAGTGGCAAAATTCTTCTGCACTTCGCAGGTGGCCGCATACAAGGTTAACATCATGGGATTTTGCAGCAATTGGCGCAAGGTCTGTGGCAGCGGTTGCCCCGGTGCCAAATACTGATCGACTTGTTCGTCTGTCAAGGGCAACATCTGCACCAGCGACCAATCGCTCCAATTGCACACCGCCCGCATATCATAACGACTGGTCAACACCAGTTGGATATGGGGACAACACTCCTGCAAGTGTTTTAATTCCAGCAACAATGGCCCTTTTTCCACCGTAATCTCGTTAAAACCGTCCATCAGCAGCAGGAAACCCGGCGCGTGGGAACCATCGGAACCGGGGGCGGTAACCAAAGCCAGGGTTTTTTCGAGGTGGTTGAGGGTGGTGTGTTCATCCGCATAGTTCTTGCGAATATAGGTTAAAATAAAGTCGTGCCGGTGGGATTCCGGGATTTGGTTGAATTCGTTGAGGGCAATATAAATCGGCACGGGACTGTTTATATCCCGGTGCTCCAGTAATTGCTGCCACCACAACAACAAGCTGACGGTTTTACCCATGCCGCCGGCCCCCAGAATGACCGCATGGCGGATATCCTGGGACCATAAGCAAGCCAGCGCGTCCGCCACCCGGGTGGTCTCTTTACTGGTCTCTGTTTTGGGGTGAGTGATGGCCACCCGCGTGTCCAGCCAAAGGGTTTTGGTATGCGGTAAGATTTGTTCCGAGATGCTCAGGTTTTTAAAGCGGCCATTGGGGCCGCGTAATTTGGTATAGTATTCCTGGGAACCCTTCAGGAGAGTTTTAATACAACTCCTACTGCCATGTTCTCCGAACTTATCCTCCAGGTATTGAAGGATTTTTTGAAATTGATCTGGGTGGGCACTATATATTATTTTAATTTCCACCATTAAATCATTAACGGTTAGGATGTCCCGTTCTGGCTGAAAGCTTGGATACTCTTTTTGAAGAGTGGTGGGGTATTTCTTTTTTTTAGTGTGGGTGAGAATCAGAAAACGAATGCCGTTGTAAAAACGTTCATTCGGCCCGGCAAAAAACTTCTCAAGACTATTTTTAATTTTATCAAGGGTATTCTCAGAGGTGATTTGAAAGGCGATATGCTGGTTATCATCCCCCAGATCCACGGCAGGAAATTGTTTATGCGGGTCGTTTAGGTTATGGAGATCGTAGTTATACAAGAGGTTTAGGAGTTCGGCAGCGACATTTTCCGCGACGCGGTTGATATCGTAAAAATCGATGGCATTGTTTACACTGATTTCCGCCACCCAGGTAGCGAGGAATTTCCCCACCCGTTGCATCGCGATTATTTCGTCCATAGGTTACCAGCCTCCAGTATGTTTGATTATACCGCAATCAAAGTAGAAGCACAAACTATTTTTAAAGGGAAATAGGCTATCCCCATTTCCCAAAGGAGAATTGCTGCTCCAAGACTCTTGTCCTTGACTTTTACTGCATTTTATCGCACAATGGAATATCGAAGAAACAGGGAGGTTTTTATGACAGATAATGAGATCATTAAGGAGATGGAGAAGATACTGCAAGTTCCATTGGTGAAGCTGAAACCGGATGATATTGAGAAAAAGAGAATATATTCGTCTGATATCAAACGTGGGTATTCCAAGGACGGCACAGGCATGGTCACCGGATTACGTCTGGAATCTCTTTTTATAAGACCCGCCCTGGAGTATATAGGAAGGCTACATCGTGTAAGCCGATTGAACCTGAATTCCAGTCAATTGAAACCGAAGGATATCCCTTTTCTCCGCCAGAATAAAAATATAACCTTTTTGAATATTAGCTATAATGCAGATCTTCAAGATTTTTCCTTCCTCAAGGAGTTGCAGGAATTAACCTCGGTGGATTTGAATCGGAATAATTTATCCGATGTCTCGTTTCTCCGGGGGTTGAAGGGATTAACCTCGGTGGATCTGAATCGGAATAATTTATCCGATGTCTCGTTTCTCCGGGAGTTGCGGGGATTAACCTCGGTGGATCTGAGTTGGAATAACTTAACCGATGTCTCGTTTCTCCGGGAGTTGCGGGGATTAACCTCGGTGAATTTGGGTTATAATCACTTAACCGATGTCTCGTTTCTCCGGGAGTTGCAGGGATTAACCTCGGTCGATTTGAGCTGGAATAACTTAACCGATGTCTCGTTTCTCCGGGAGTTGCGGGGATTAACCTCCGTGGATTTAAGTGGGAATCCTCAATTAACCGATGTCTCGTTTCTCCGGGAGTTGCGGGGATTAACCTCAGTGGGTTTGAGTCGGAATAACTTAACCGATGTCTCGTTTCTCCGGGAGTTGCAGGGATTAACTTCGGTCGATTTGAGCTGGAATAGCTTAACCGATGTCTCATTTCTCCGGGAGTTGCAGGGATTAACCTCTGTGGCTTTGAATCGGAATAACTTAACGGACGTCTCGTTCCTTGCGGACCTAGATCATCTCTTTGATTTCGACATTAAAGGCAATCCCACAAAAAATCTCCCGCCGGAAATTGTCAGGCAGGGGGTGGACGCCATGAAGAATTATTTTCAATCCTTAAAAAAAGGCGCAGAAAAAAAACTCAACGAGGTTAAAATACTCATAGTGGGAGATGGTGGTGCGGGAAAAACATCACTGGCTAACCGACTCTTAACCAATTCATTTAATATACATGAACCCCAAACCGATGGCATTAATATCACACTTCTCCCAGTAAGAAAAGAGAACCTGGAAATAACCACCCGCCTCTGGGATTTTGGTGGCCAAGAGATTATGCATGCTACCCACCAGTTCTTCCTTTCCAAACGTAGCCTGTATATCGTCGTAATAGATGGTAGAAAGGATGAGGACCCCGAATACTGGCTCAAACATATCGAAATCTTCGGCGGCTTTTCCCCCATTATTGTGGTTATTAATAAAATCGATCAAAACCCCAGCTTTGAAGTTAACCGCAAATTCCTTCAGGACAAATATCCCAATATCAAAGCGTTCTGCCGCCTATCTTGTAACACCGGGGAAGGCATAGATTCCTTTAAAAAGTCTCTCGAAGACCATTTGTTCCTCATCGAGCTGCACCAATCTTTCTGGCCCCTCTCTTGGTTTAATGTCAAAACCACTTTGGAAAATATGACGAATCATTTTATCTCCTATCAGGAATACCTCCAAATCTGTTCAGAGCAAAACATTACCGACTCGTCCAGCCAAGACACCTTGCTGGAATACTTAAATGATCTGGGCGTGATCCTGAATTTCAAAACATTGGAATTGCGTGATACCCATATATTACAACCCAAGTGGGCCACCAGTGCGGTGTACAAAATCATCAATTCCCCGATTCTCGCCGCCAGTAACGGCGTTTTAAACATTGATCTCCTCGGGCAGATATTAAATAAAGAAACCACCGCCCCGTATCATTGCCCTCTGGATAAACATGGCTATATCATTAACTTGATGAAAAAATTCCGGCTATGTTATTCATTGGATGAGAACCACCTGCTTATTCCTGATTTACTCCAGGTGGAAGAAAAGGTTTTTGATTTTGATTATGATGTTGCTTTAAAATTTGTTTTTAAATATGACTTTTTACCCAATAGCATTATGCCCCGTTTCATCGTGAACCGGCAGCGCGATATCCACCAAAATTTGCAGTGGCGTACCGGCGTGGTGTTACAAGAACCTTATTATCACACCACCGCCCTGATCAAAGCAGATAGAAGGGACCAGAAAATAACCGTATGGGTCACGGGGGAACGAAAGCGAGAGTATTTTACCATTATCCGCAACACCATCTGCGAAATAAACGACTCCTTTCAAAAACTGACAGTTTCCGAGCTGGTGCCGCTACCGGACTACCCCAATGAACTGGTGGATTATCAGGAATTGATCGGTTATGAAGAGATGGGAAAATCTGATTATACCAGTGGAAAACTTAGAAAAGAATTCGCCATTAAACAACTACTGGATGGCATTGAAAGCGAAGCCGAACGAATGCAGCCTTTTTCACTTGATAATATAGGTCATAATATTTACAACAGCACAGTGTATATGAATACCAAAAAGGAGGTAAACAAAATGTCCAATCAAAATATTTTATTTGGAGATAATGCGACCATACACGGTGATTTTACCGTGGCCGGGATAATACGCGATAGTTTTAACAAGATCGGGGCCAGTGCCGTTTCCCCTGATTTAAAGAACATGTTGCAAGACCTTACCGAGGCGGTCAACCAGATGGTGGAAAAAATGGAGAAAGACGAAGCGGAAACAGTGGTCAAAGACTTACAAACCTTCACTACTGAAGCTTTGAGCAAAAAACCACGACAGGAATGGTGGCAATTAAGCGCCAAAGGCCTCAAAGAAGCAGCCAAAACGGCGGGCCAACTGGGTATATCGATAGTGACGAATCTGGACAAAGTTATTCTACTACTCAATACGTTTGTTTAATAGAAAATGAAAAACGTGAGGCGCCCCTGCACTGAAAGGAAAGGCACACCGTGCCCCTCCAAAGATTATCAATGAACCATTAGCCTATCTCAATAATCGACGAATTGGTCTTTGACTCTTTTACAGAAACCTCTTTACCTAAAAAGGTAATGGCTAATTTTTTGATATGAATAATACTCCGGGTGAGCAATTCTGTTTCGTATTGTTTCGCTCCAATTTGCGCTATGGCTGCTTTTTTGGCTGATTCCACGGTCTCGTTGCCATCCATGTCCACCGATTTGAATTCGATGACATAGCCGATTTAGACCGGGTTATTGGGAATAATCATAATATCATATCTGCCGTAGCCTGATTCACAATTGGATTTAACTTCATGGGTATTGGAAATCCAGATTAATAAACCAGCTACCAGGGCATGGTAGACTTTCTCTGGTTCATTACCGAAATCATGGTAACTGAATACCACCAGCACAATGGTTTGCAACATTTTCTCGAACAGATGAATGTCACTTTTAATCAGTTCCTTGAGCATGACCGCAAGTTTTTTGTTTTCTATTTTAGTAGCGAAATAGCGGTCAATTATATCGGTATAGGTGGACCTTACCTCTTTATTGGGAATGGATAACATATAATAGGTTTTTCCCGCTGCCTCGTCTCTTTCCAAGAAACTCGCTCTTTAAGAGTTAGGGCAAACCTCTGCGCACCGAGTAAGGGCGAACACTTTTGCCTCCCACAGTCCTTGAAAAGTCAAAACGTCAAGAACCACCCTCAATTTCTACAACAGTGGTTAATCAATTATGGGAAATATCGGTATATTTCTTTTCGATGTAGCACCCGCTTGAATTCCAGGAATTCATTTTCTAAAAACACCCCGATACGGTAATCTCCTACCCTTATTTTATAAAAACCTTTTTTTCCTTTTAATTTGGCGATTCGTTGCATAATTCCAAATAGGGTCATATTGGGAAGAGTTTCAAAAACCAATGCCTCTACTGTGGTTCGATAAGATTCCGGTAAAGAGGCCAAATCCTTTAAAAATTGCTTTTTATACTTGATCTCCATTTTTACCCAAGAGTTGCTGATAATATGTTTTTGCTTCGGTTGCGTCCAGTGATTCTGAATCGTCGGTCTCTTGGATTAATTGATATAGGGCATAATCCTCAAGGATTTCTTCAATATTCTGGAAGGTCTTATAATCAATTTCAACTGCCAAGCGGTTGTTATTCTCATCCACAATATACTTTTTTTCAATGGTCAGCATTATAGCCTCCTTCGTCCTTTATAATATAGCTTAGAATCACTGATTTGTCAATTTTATCCGTTAAAAATTCGTTTCCAAGAAACTCGTTTTAATGCAGTGCAAGCATCCTGCTTGCGTTTTTTTGTCTGTTAAGTAGAGACGTTGCGCGCAACGTCTCTACAACACCATGCCTTTCAAGCGGGACACTTTGGCTACATTGAAAGAATTGGGCGCCGGGCAAGGTCGAACACAAAGAGTAGGCCGAACCCTTTTTTCCTGGAAAATTGTTTTCTATTTCTGTTGACTTTTGGGTTGAAGTTCGTTATATTAAAGATGGAGGTAACCAATCATGCAAATAATACACTTTGAAACCACTGTAAAAAATGGGCATATAAAGCTGCCGGAAAGGTATGAACGATTCAACAATAAAAGAGTCATGGTTGACATTATCAATAAAGAGACACCTTCGGAAGAGAAAAAAGAACGCGTGAAAAATATGGAAAATTTCCTTCAGAATTGCAGCGGTATTTTGAAAGATCTGGGAATCCCCACGGATTTGACCACAAAAGATATTCGAGAAATGAGATTAAACGAAAAATATGGCTTATAAAGTATTCATAGATACCAATGTTATCCTAGATATCTTTCTTAAGCGGGAGCCGCTTTTTAACAATTCTCAAAAAGCTGTTTTAAAATGCTTAAAAAATGATTTAATACCCCATATTTCCGGTTCATCCTTGACGGATTTATTCTATATCTGCAAAAAATCCGGGATGGCGAGGGACACCATCTTGGTCCACTTAAAATCATTGTTGAAGGCTTTTGAGGTTATCATTATTGATAAAAACTCGATTCTTGAAGCCATTGCCTCCGACATAAAGGATTTTGAAGATGCCGTTCAAATTCTGGCTTGCCAAAGAGATAAAATCGATTTGATTATCACAAGGAATAAAAAAGATTTTAAAACGGATGGGATACCGGTACAAACACCCGACGAATTTTTGGTTTCGATTCTTAAAGGGGAATTCTCCCTTGATAGCAAATATAGTCATTAACATCTAATTTCTCCGCTTATTCTAAGAGACTCACCCGAAAAGTTAGGGCAAAGATAAGTAGGCTGTATCAAATCATGCGGGATGAACACAAAAATAGGCGGAACCCCTACCCCGCACGCCTTTTGACCCACAATGCATCCAATGAAATCCAAGGGCACCGGGCAAGGGCAAACCTTGTGTTCGCCCTTGCCCGGTGCCCAGTTCCTCTTTTTTCTTCTTTTTCTTCTTCGTGTCCTTCGTGCCTTCGTGGTTTACTAGATTTGACGGTTGACTAAAACCGCCTAATATACTATTATTAAGTATTATGAAAACATTTTCTATTACTGGTTGGTCCGGCAGCGGGAAAACGACTTTAATGACCCGTTTGATTACCCACTTTAGCCAGCAAGGCAAACGTGTGGTAGCGGTGAAAAGTGCTCCCCATCAATATGATTTGCAACCGTCAGCCAAGGACACTTTCAAGTTCCTGGAAGCGGGGGCGCCAATCGTATACTTGGCCAGCCACAATGAACTATTAACCATGCGAAAAATATCATCCGCTGAAGAGATTTTTGCCCAATTGGAGCGAGAAGTGACGAGTGAAAATTGCGATTTCTTATTGCTGGAAGGTCTGCGCAACCCCACCATCCCCAAAATCGAAGTGTTCGATAGCCGCCACAATGAGGCTCCCAAATTCCCCTTCAACCAACTGGCAGCCATTGTCACGGATAAACCAGTCACTGACTTGATACCAAATTTGAATTATGAAAATATAGAAGATATCGCCCACTTTATGGAGGTGTATCATGAGTAAAGTTGTTTTAAAGGTAAACGGGACTGAAATTCCCTTGAATGCGTTCGTCTCACGGGTATTTGAAAACGTGATTGGGGGTCTGGTGGAATCTCTAGACAAACTCCCGAACGAGAAAAAGAAAATTGAAATTACCCTGGAAGAGGCTATACAATAATTCTAAAATAAATATAATATCATCATTGCACATTTAGCAATGAATACTACTAAATCTTATGTTGGAGGATAAATAGATGTCGGCAGAAAAAATAGCACAAATGCGAAGTGCCCATCAGGTGATTTGTCAGTTTCCCTTTGAAATCAAAGAACTGTACAGAGGCTACTCGGACAGGTTCCTGCGAATCGACCTGGATAAAAATGAGATTACTATACAACCGGTGACCCAACAAATGAAAGACCTGTGGGTGGGCGGTAAAGGTTTCGATTTGTGGTTGCTCTTTCAAGAGATCACCAAGGACACCAAATGGGACAGCCCCGAAAACCCCATTTGTTTTTCCCCCGGGCCTTTGGGAGGCACGACCTCTTTCCCTGGTTCCGGTAAAACCCTGGTGACCTCCGTGTCACCCAGCACACACTCGATAATGGATTGCAATGTGGGGGGGTACTTCGGTCCCTTCCTGAAATTTGCTGGCTTTGATGCGCTGGTTCTGGTTGGCAAAGCCAAACAAGAGTCTATTATATATATAGACGCTGTAAAAAAACAAGTGACTATCGAAACAGCACCGCAAGAAAGCATCGACTCCCACATTCTGGCTGAAGAACTGACGGAGATGTTCGCGAGTAACGATTTAGACAAACGCAATATCTCGGTGGTATCGGCTGGACGTGCGGCAGAACACTCCCGCATGGGTTTGTTGAATTTCTCGTTCTGGGATTGGCGCCGCAACTTACCGCGTTTCAAACAAGCCGGACGCGGGGGTATTGGCACGGTGTTCAGAAACAAAAAATTGAAAGCTCTGGTAATCAAAAACAGGGACATCACACCAGCTTGGCGGGTAGAAGAGAATAAAATGGCCCACTTGGTCACGCCGCAAAAAATATCGGTGCAATGCTGTAGCGAGATCACTGAACTGGATGCGATCATTGAGAAATGGGGCAATGACCCGGAATTTGCCATTGAAATCTTACAAGACATCCAAGACCGCTTCCGCCATATTTCCACGACGGCCATGGACCGCGTTCTGATTAAAACGGGTGTGCCGAAATCTTATCTTTACCATATTGCGACGTTCTACAAAACTTTCAGCTTGGAACAGAAAGGCGAAACGATCATCCAGGTATGCATGGGCACTGCATGTAATGTGAAAGGTGCGTCAAAGATTCTGGATGCATTTGAACGGGAACTGGATATCCAGAGTGGCCAGACAACAACGGATAAGAAGTTCACTCTGGAAGCGGTAGCCTGCCTCGGTGCGTGTAGTATTGCACCGGTAGTCAAAATGGGTGAAGAACTGCTGGGGAACCTGGGCACAAAGGATGTGGTCCGGCTTATTAAAAATGCCAGCAAAAAAGCAGCGCCTGTCACTGCTCCCAACAATTAGGCAAGAGGTAAGAGATATGACTAAACATTCAATAACAAACGAAGAATTAACCGAAATAGCGGCCCGGGAAAAGAACAAACTGGCGGCTTACAAGGGATTGTTAATGATCTGTACTGGTTCCGGTTGCGCGGCAGTGAAAGGCTTAGATATACTGGAAAAAACCAGGCAAGCTCTTAAAGAAAAAGGCTTGGAACAAGATTATATGGCTGTGCCTACTGGGTGTAATGGCTTCTGCGCGGCTGGACCAATCATGGTGGTGCAACCGGAAGGCATCTTTTATCATAAATTAAAAGAAAAAGATATTGCCAAGATCATTGAATCGCATCTTATGGGTGGTAAACCTGTCGAAGAACTGATGGTGAAAGACGCCAAAACAGGACAAACTTGCCCTACGAAACAGCAAATTCATTTCTTTGGGAAACAACAGCCCATCGTGTTTCGTCACAAAGGCTTGCTGGACCCAGAGAGCATTGATTTTTATATTGCTCTGGGTGGCTATTCCGCTTTGCAAAAGGTATTGTTGCAGAACCAACCTGAAGCAGTCATCAATGAAGTCATTCAATCCGGTTTACGGGGTCGTGGTGGTGGTGGGTTCCCTACCGGTCTTAAATGGCAAGCGGGTTACAAGGCGCGTGTTGCTGCGGCATCTGAAATTTACGTGGTGTGTAATGCCACCGGTGCCTATACGGAACGGAGTATCATTGAAGCGGATCCCCACGCCTTGTTAGAAGGCATGTTAATTGGTGCGTTTGCAGTGGGTGCTAAAGAAGGGTTCATTACTATTCGCCGGGAGTACAAAGTCGCAACCACTCGCTTGGAAAAAGCTGTGGCAGCGGCACGGGAATACGGTCTGCTGGGGGAAAATATCCTCGGTTCTGGATTCTCTTTTGATATAACATTTCATCGTGGTGAAAGTTCTTTTCTGTGCGGTGAATCGACTGCCATCATGACTGCGATGTCCGGTCGTGCGGGAGAACCGCAACCCAAGTATATTCATCAAACTGAGGATGGGTTCCGTCATAAACCAACTATCCTTAATAATGTGGAGACCTGGTGTAATATCCCCGCGATTATTGAGAAAGGTAGCGCTTGGTTTGCTGCCAATCACGGTGGCACCAAGGTGTTTTCACTCGTGGGAGATGTCAACAACACCGGTCTGGTAGAAGTATCTTTGGGCACCACCCTGTCTGAGATCGTGTATGACATGGGCGGTGGTATTCCCCATGGTCACGCATTAAAAGCCGTGCAAATTGGTGGTCCTTCCGGTGGTTGTGTTCCCGCACGTCTGATTGACACCAAAGTAGATTATGATTCTCTTAAAGAAGTCGGTGCCATGATGGGTTCTGGCAGTATGATCGTCATGGATGATCATGCCTGCATGGTGGATGTGGCACGCAATTTCCTTGAGTTCTTAGCCGCTGAATCCTGCGGCAAATGTACCCCCTGTCGCGAAGGACTTTATGCTCTGGCACAAACGTTGCGTCGCATTTGTAATGGTCAGGGCAAACCAGAGGATATCACCTTCTTGGAAGAAACCTCGCAGACCATTATTGATACGAGTCTCTGTCAAATGGGTGGAACCGGCCCGAATCCGGTACTCACCACGCTGAACTACTTCCGCGAAGAATACGAGGAACATATCCATCAGAAAAAGTGTCGTGGTGGTGTATGTAAGCCTTTAATTCAATATAGTATCAATGATCAATGCACGGGGTGTCGTGCCTGCGCGTTGCAGTGCCCGGTTAAAGCGATCACGGGTGAAAAACAAAAAAAACATGTCATCGACGCAGCCCTCTGCATCAAGTGCGGTATCTGTTTCGAAGTCTGTAAATTTAACGCGGTGGAGGTAAACTAACCATGGCGGTCAAAAAAATTGAAAAAATAGAAATAACCATCAATGATCAAAGAGTCACTGTCATCAAAGGGACTTTTTTGTTAAAAGCGTTGCAGCAGGAAAAGATTGTTGTACCCACTCTCTGCAACCATAAAGACCTCCCACCTTCCGGCAGTTGCCGGTTGTGTGTCTGCGAGGTGGAAGTGGGCGGTAAAAAGAAAATGGTCACAGCGTGTAATTATCCGATACGCGAGGATATCAAAGTAGAAACCCATACTGAGAAGGTTCAAAAGCATCGTCGTGTCTTAGCTGAGATGTATTTGGGACGGTGGCCGAATGTTCCCGCTATTAAGGCTATTGCCAAGTTATGTGGCGTCACTGATGCGGCCAAATTCAAGAGCGAGTTAACGGATGAGAATCCCAAGGCTTGTGTTTTGTGTGGTCGTTGTGTGGCCGCGTGCAAGGAGTTCGTGCAGGAACGTATCCTTGATTTTGCCGGGCGTGGCATTACCCGTCATCTTACCATGCCTTTTGGCGAGGTGGACCCCCATTGTATTGGTTGTACGTCTTGTGCTTATGTATGTCCTACCGGGGCCATTGAAATTATTGATGATATGAATCATCCCGCTAATCCCAAGTTGATCCGCGATTTTGGGATGCGTATTAATGCCGAGATGGCCACTCTGGACACCGGGCAAAATGAGATGCGCGCGCTCGGCACTGCCAATATCGTCGATGTCATGGACGCTTACGATCTCTTACCGGTGAAGAACCACCAGTACGGGTCTCATCCCGAGACCTGGAGAATCGGCAAGAAGTTACTCAAGGAGAAATATTTCACCCAGGACATGCCCGATGGCTGTTGGAAAGGCTGTTCTATGGCCTGTGCTAAGGCCGTTGATAACTTCGAGTTGCGAACCGGTCCTTATAAAGGTTCCAAGGTCACCGTGGATGGTCCCGAGTACGAGACTGCCGCTGGTTCCGCTACCATGGGATGCTTTGATATGGATTTCCTCGTGGAATTTAACTTCTATTGTGATACCTATGGCATTGATACCATTTCCATGTCTACCTGTATGGCTTTTGTCATGGAATGTTTTGAGAATGGTGTGATCACCACCGCACATACCGGCGGGAAAGTATTAAATTTCGGAGCCACCAATGAGGTTTTGGAATGTATGCATGAAATGGCCCGTGGTGAAGGGTTCGGTGTTGATGTAGGCCAGGGTATTCGCTGGTTAAAAGAAAAATGGGCCAGGGAATATGGGGCTGACCCCAACTTCCTCCGTGATATTGGTATGGAAGCCAAGGGTCTCGAATATTCCGAGTATGTCAGCAAGGAATCTCTTGCCCAGCAAGCCGGTTATACTCTCGCCAATAAAGGACCGCAGCATGATGAAGCGTGGTTAATCTTCATGGATATGGTAAACAACCAGATTCCTACCTTTGAAGATAAAGCCGAAGCCCTTTATTATTTCCCTTTGTGGCGCACTTGGTTTGGTTTGCTTGGACAGTGCAAGATCATTTGGAACGATGTCGTGCCTGCCAATAATAAAACCTATCCCCCTCAACAAGCCGCGAAAGTTCCCGAACATGTTGAGGATTATTTCAAGTATTATGAAGGCATGACCGGCACGCCCATGACCGAGGAAAAGATGTTGGCACAGAGTGCCAGGGTTCATAATTTCCAACGGATATTAAATTTGTATTTGGGTTATGGTACCCGTGAATATGATATTCCCCCGTACCGCGCCATGGGTCCTGTGACCAAAGTCGAATACGAGTCCCGTGCGGAACGGTATGATAAACAAATGAAAGAACTCATTGGTATTGACCCCGAGGGCAAAACCACCGAGGAGAAAATGAAAATTACCAGGGAGTACCGCTTCAATCAGTACACTAAAGTCACCGATGCCGCATACAAGCGCCGTGGCTGGACCAAAAATGGTGTTCCCAAAATCTCACGGCTCAAAGAACTGGGTATCGACCTGCCAGAACTGGTAGCCATCATCAAGGATCACCAGGAGGATTAAATGAGAATACGCGTCCATAAAGACAATTGCACTGGCTGCCGTCTCTGTATGCAGATTTGTGCTATTGATCATTTTAATGAAATCAATCCCAAAAAAGCCGCTCTGCGGGTAGAAGCCAAGTTTCCTATTCCTGGCACGTTCCGGCCCGTCGTGTGTACCCAATGCGGAACCTGTATTGAAGTGTGTCCCGAAAATGCTATTCATAAAAACGAGCTTGGCGCTTCTATTGTTGACAAGAGTAAATGTACCAACTGTGGCACGTGCGTCAGTGCTTGTCCCGTTCATGTGATCTTTCAGCATCCTGATCTTGATCATGTCATTATCTGCAATTTCTGTTTGAAGTGTACCCAGTTGTGCAACACCGGTGCGATTGTTCCTTGGGACAAAGCCGGGGCCGCGCCCAAAGGAAAAGAAGAGGAGGTTCAAAATGGCAACCAATAACGGATTGGCTGGAACTACCCTACGTATTAACCTCACCACCGGTGAGATCAAACGTGTACCTACCGACCGCGAATTATTTCGCCGTTGGTATGGTGGACGCGGTGTGATTGCCAAGATGCTTTATGATGAAGTCCCCCGCGATGCTGACCCGCTCGGTCCCGACAATATATTTATTGTCACTGCTGGTGTCATGAGTGGCTGTTTCACCCCTGCCGGTTCCAAGGTTGAATTTGGTTCCGTCAGTCCCCTCACCAATGGACATGGTGATTCCAACATGGGTGGACATCTCGGTCCAGCCATTAAATTTGCCGGTTATGATATGATCGTCTTCTCCGGTATTGCCGCCAAACCCGTGTACCTGTACGTGGATAACGATACCATCGAATTACGGGATGCTGCCAATTATTGGGGCATGGGTTCCCTTGATTGCGAAGCCAAGATGAAAAAAGATTTGGGCGAGGAATTCGAAATCGCCACTATCGGACCCGCTGCTGAGAATGGCATTCTGTTCTCTTGTATTACCCACGATTTCGGACGTCAAGCAGGCAGAACTGGACAAGGTACGGTGATGGCTGCCAAAAAAATCAAAGCTCTGGCCGTGCGTGGCAATCGTTCTATTTCTGTTCATGATTTACCTGCTCTGACCAAAACCGTGACCGATATCATCTTACGCACCCAGCACCACCCCAACATGGAACCGTGGCAAAAATATGGTACCGCTTTTTTCATTCGTTGGGCCAATGACAATGGTGTTATTCCCACCCATAATTTTCAGACCACTTATTACGATGATATTGATAAGATTGACGGGGATCAATTAGTTGATCATTGTCTTATTTCAGACAAGGCCTGTTTTGGTTGTTGGATGAATTGTGGCAAGTATACCAAGGCAGTCATTCCTGGCAAACCCACCGTGTATCTTGAAGGTCCCGAATATGAAACTGGTTCCTTATGTGGTCCCAATATTGGTATGAAAGACATCAATCATGTCGCGTATGTCAATTGGATGATGGACAATCTTGGCATGGACACCATGTCCGGTGGAGGAGTCGTTGCTTTTGCCATGGAGTGTTTTGAGCGTGGTTTTATTACCGAGCAAGACCTTGAGGGTCACACCTTGAAGTGGGGTTCCATTGATGATGTCGAACATTTCCTCGACATGGTCGCCCATCGTCGTGGTATTGGCAATTGGTTTGCTGATGGCACCAAGCAGGCGTCTGAGAAAATTGGTAAAGGTTCCGAGAAGTTTGCCATGCAGGTCAAAGGTCAGGAAATGTCCGGTTATGATGGCCGTTGGGCACCCGGTATGTTGCTTGGATATATGACCGCCGATATTGGCGCCCATCACAATCGTGCTTGGACCATCACCGTGGATATGGCCGAAGGTCGTGAGACTACCGAGAACCGTGCCAAGATCGTCGTGTATCTCCAACATATCCGCCCGTTGTTCGATGTGTGGTGTATATGCCGTTTATTCTGGGGTGAACTCGATATTACTCCTGAAGAGACCGTGGAAACCTTCAATCAGATTACCGGTTGGAACGTCACCTTTGATGAAGCCTTAAAAACTTCCGAGAAAATCTGGAACCTCAACCGTTGCCACTATCTCGAACGGAATCCCGGTAATGGTCGTACCTATGATTATCCCCCTGCACGCAGTTGGGAAGATAAGATTCCCACCGGTCCAGGTAAAGGTAAAGGTGTTTCCAAGGAACAGGTGGAGCAGTTATTGGACGATTATTATGAAGCCCGTGGTTGGGACAACAATGGTAATCCGACGCAAGCTCTTTTGGAAGATTTAGGTCTCGGTGATTGTGTGAAGAGTCTGCAAAAACTCGGACTGTTAGGTGAGCCCTTGCCCAATGGTATTCCTGCTGTTCGCGGCGAGAAGTACAAACCCAAAGCCTTCTAACAAAAATAAAAGACAGGACAGACTGGACATTTCACTGTTTAACGTGATTGTCCAGTCTGTCCAGTAAGTCCAGATCGTCCAGTAAGTCCAGTTGGGTTGTTATAAACCCCATATTTTAAAAAAGTAGACAGTAATTCAAAAATTATATATTATATATAGTGTAGGTTGTCAGTAGGAGGATAACAACGTGGTTATTTATTTAAAAGCAGGTGGTATGTTGCGAGACATGTTAAAGCCGGACGTGGATTTTTATACCCGCAAAGTCGAAGTAGAGGCTGGCAAAAATATCCATGAGATTCTTACCGATATCAATGTCAGTCCAGCCAATGTTGCTTTTGTGTATACCGATGGGAAAATGCAACGTTTGGATTATTTTCCCAGTGAAGGACAGCATATCACCTTGCAACCGCCCGTTTCCGGTGGTTAAGAAAAAGATTATGATCATTGTTAACAATCGTGATAAAGTAGATTGGGTTGAAAATATGACCGTGACCCGTCTATTGGAGAAGATGAATTACACCTATGGGTTGATCACCGTTACCGTGGACAACAACCTCGTGTTTGAAGAGGATTACGACCATTTTATTATTCCCGACAATACCCAGGTAGGAGTCTTCCATTTGGCCCATGGTGGGTAGAGTGGGGTGAGTGAGGTTAAAATCCGGGTTGCGGAGTGTCGAAAATAAAAATTAGACATCGGTTAGGGCAATCTGCGAATGTCGCCCAAGCTTCCCGCTTGAGGGAATAAAAATAAAAAAATGGATTGACAAGGTATGAATTATATATTATATAATAGATATATTCGCATGAGACAACAGGAGGCCGACATGTCGCAAATAGGTGTCACATTGACGATTCGTACTGAAAAAGCCTTAAAAGAAGAGGCCGGTAAAATTTTTAATAAATTGGGATTGAATCATTCCAGCGCGATAAATATGTTCTATCGTCAGGTATTGGCGGAAAAGGGGATGCCTTTCGATGTGAAGATTCCAAATCAAGAGACATTGGAAGCCCTCCAAAATTCCAGGTACAGGAAAAATTTGATTCCCTATGAAAACAGCGAGGAGTTGTTCGAAGACCTGGGCATTTAAATGTTAAAAATACGTGTTGAAGGTGGGTTTCAAAAGGATGTGAAACGATTGGCCAAATCCGGGTCAAAAGATATGGCGAAACTCAAAGAGGTCATTAAAAAACTGGAAGGGGAAGAGAAATTGGCTCAAAACTATCGTCCACATCTATTATCTGGAAATTGGCGCGATCATATGGAGTGCCATATTGAGCCAGATTGGCTTTTAATATATAGAATAGATCAGGTTTACCAAGAACTAATACTGGTTCGAACCGGTTCTCACGCCGATCTTTTCGGTTAATTTCCTGCCTCAATTTCGGTTCGCCGTCCAGACTCAAGTAGTGATCTTCTTAATAATAGAGACGGTCTCCCGCTGTTTTTAAAATACTCAGCCGCTGAATTTTTACCTTTTTGTCTCCCCGAATTCCTTTTGAAAAAAGAAATATCTATCCCTAATGGTTGCGTCCTGCCATCATGGGTAACTTGAAATCCAAAAACACCAGATTACCCCTATAAAGGTTGCTTTTTATAAGTGTAGGTAGCACCTCCCGTTGCTTTTAAAATAACTTGGCCACTTAAGCGCAGTCCCATGGATTATATGGATGCAGTGTTCCTCTTTCTTAATCCCGTAATAATTTGTTAAAGATGATAGCTTCAATATCTCTTCTGCCATCAATAACCGCGATGATGTAAACCTTCGATTCGGCCAGTTTGAAGACAACTCTATAAGGAGCCAGAATTATTTCTCTATAGTTCTTAAGCCCATCGCGCTGTAGCTCTGGAACCAATCGGCATCTTTCAGGAGAGATATTTAATTGGTTGCATTTTAATTTGATTTTCTGATAGATTGATTTGGCAGTGGATACGCGCACCTTTGACATGTAGGCCACGATTTCTTCCAGATCGGCAACCGCCCCTTGGGTCCAATAAACTCTATATTTCATTATAGCCCAAGCTGTTTGTCCATTTTTTTAAAGAATTCTCCTTGCTCCACGAATAGGCCATTTTTGATCTCATGTTCTCCCTGTGCCACCAATTTTAGCATGAGCAGAGTATTCTTTTGTTTTTCATAGCTGTCGATATCCAATAGCACAGCTTTTGCTGTGCCATCCTGGGTGATCACGATGGGGCGTTTATTGGTGTTCAATTCCTTTATCAAAGCAGCAGAGTGCGTTTCCACATAGGTAAGCGGTTTAATATCTTCAGATAATCTCATGTTCAAAACTCCTGAGTATAATATAATATGAATTGGCTTAACTGTCAATACATGGATTGGAAACATTTTTTTTGCCATAGCAGGTAAATGGGTTGTCTCCATTGATATATTTTTTAGGGATTTAAGCAGGTATTGAAATGATTCTTTCTTTGGACAGTTCTGCTGCATAAACGATGGCTGCCCTTACTATTATCATGGGAAAACTTTTGATTTCAGTATCCTACGATTTCAAGCAATTTTTTTACCGATTTCTCAAGAGTGATTTACAACCTTCTATTGACAATAACTCAATCTTTCATATAATCTCTATATGAACAATAATAAATATATATCTGTGATGATTAACCAGTTTGCATTGTGGAAATTTCCCGATCAAAATTTGGGGGTATGAAATGAACTTTGCAGTTACACTTAGCTCCTCTGAGGTATTCCATTACATATCGTTCAGACCTAAAAAAAGGCTATTCAATGTCAGTTCGGAAATCCATTTTGATATCAATGGATTAGCCGTAACACTCAAAAGCACGTAAAAGATTTAGAAAAGGAGAATCCCATGTGGAATCAAAAACAAACTATCAGAAAAATCGTAAGCTTTCTCAACAACCCTGATGAAGAGGGTGGGTTTTGGCTGCCCAACATACAACGTCCTTTTATCTGGAGCGAGGAACAAATTTGCAGGTTGTTCGACTCCATTCTACGTGAATATCCGATTAGTACCCTGTTGATCTGGAAGACCAAAAGTGAAATTCGGCGTCGAGAATTTATTAATAACTGGAAGAATACACTCCGGCTTAGTGATTTCTATATACCGGTTGACAATAAAAAAAAATGTCTTGTCCTTGATGGCCAACAACGTTTACAGAGCCTTTTTATAGGACTTCATGGTAGTTTTGAAGGTAAGGAACTCTGTTTTGATATTCTGAGTGGCGAAATTGCACTTCCCGATGATGTAAAATACAAATTTAAGTTCATTGAACCCACTGCAATCGCATTTCCCATGGTGAAATTCAAAGATCTTGTTATTACTCAAAAAAACAAACGCGAAGTGCTCCATGATGTAAAAAAATTGGTCGGACGCTCTCTGACTGATGCTGAAGAGGATAAATTAAATGAACATATTGATCTGATTGATAAGACGTTTAAAATGGATGACGTTGTAATGTACCAGGAGTTGGACAGTATAGAAAATCCAACTCATTATACTGAAGACGATGTTGTGGAGGTTTTTATTCGTGCCAATTCAGGTGGGACGAAGCTTGGAAAGTCTGACCTTCTATTCTCTCTGCTTAACGCAAGTTGGGATGTGGCAGATAAAAAGATGGAAGTCCTTTTAGAGTCACTTAATAAGAGCGGATTTGCCTTTGACCGAGATTTTGTTTTGAAGACTTGCCTCGTACTTTTGGGACATGGGGCACGCTATGAGGTAGCAAAGTTTCGCAAGGCAGGGGTGCGCGAGGAAATCGAATTAAAATGGGATGAAATCGCGAAAGCCATCCAAGATATTTTAGATTTTGTACGATGCAAGACCTTCATCCAGTGCGAAAAAGCGCTCCCATCTTATTTGGTGCTGATTCCAATAATTTATATCCGATTCCATTTTCCCGATGCTTGGAGGAATGCAAAAAATAGTGACAACTATCTTTTACGTTGCTCGCTTACTGGAGCTTTCAGCGGACACCCAGACAATTTGCTTGATGGTCTTGTTAAAAAGCTAGCTGAATTAAAAGAGTTCAACATCGAGGAAATATTTGGTGTGATTCGTACCCAGAACCGTAGCCTAGAATTAACCGAGGAGCGTCTCTGGCAAATGGGTTATGGATCAAATACAGTCCACTTGCTATTTAACCTCTGGTATCGTGATTTTAACCACACGCCTGCTTATAACTCCAGCCTTCCTCAAGTGGATCATATTTTTCCACAAAGTGAGCTTCGCAGAGTTAAAACAGCAAATCCAGACACTGGCCGAAAAGACCTCATAAAATATCGTGATAGTGATCGCAACCAGCTTGCTAACTGTATGCTTCTTACCCGTGAAGAAAACGGTGCCGGAGGGAAAAGAGACACACTGCCCGATATATGGTTTGCCGACAAAGATGAAGAGTATTTAGATAAGCATTTGATCCCTTCCGATCCTGCCTTGTGGAAACTTGACCGTTTTGAGGATTTCATCAAAGAGCGGAAAAAACTTATACTTAATAAATTTAATTCCTTGCTTGTGCAAACCGCAACAGCCAAAGGGTGATAATGGATTCATCAATGAGATCATATGGAGCCAAACCCTTGAGGCAAAATCGTTGTTTACTAAAGCGTTGATATTAAAAATGGAGAATATGAAGTTATGAAACCTGTTAAAAAATCAGCCCAATTAGCGCAACTATACGCAAAAGATATCGGAGACCTTCTCGATAAATTAAAAACAGTTATCACCACTTCCCGTCAGCAATGCTTACGTGCGGTAGACGTCGTGCAGGTAAAAACCTGCTGGAAGTTGGGGCAGCATATTGTTGAATTCGAGCAGGATGGGGCAATCCGGGCCACCTATAAATCACGATTACTGGCGGAATTGGCAGAAACCCTTGCGACAGAATATGGGAAAGGGTTTGATGTATCCAATTTGCGCTATATGAGATTGTTTTACCAGGCTTTTCCAAATTGTGACGCACTGCGTCACGAATTGAGTTGGACACACTACCGTATTTTAGTGAGAGTAGAAGATGCAACTGCCCGACAGTGGTATATGAATGAGGCTGTGGGTCAAAACTGGAGCACCCGGGCATTGGAACGTCAGATCAACACACTATATTATGAAAGGCTTTTGGCTAGTAAGGATCGTCAAGCTGTGAAACAAGAGGCTGTGGAAAAATTGGCCGAGCAAGAGCTGACACCCCGTGATTTTGTTCGCGATCCCGTGCTTCTGGAATTCCTGGGACTACCCAATACCGGAAAATTACTGGAATCAAAGCTGGAAGAGGCATTGATCGAAAACCTGCAAAGCTTTCTGCTGGAATTGGGAAAAGGTTTTGCATTTGTAGCCCGACAACAGCGTATCAGTACCGAAACAAAAGATTTTTATATCGACCTTGTTTTTTATAATTATCTGCTCAAGTGTTTTGTTCTGTTTGACCTGAAAACTCACGAATTAACCCATCAGGATATTGGACAGATGGACATGTATGTGCGGATGTATGATGCCCAGCGTCGTGGCCCAGAAGACAATCCCACTGTTGGAATCATTCTTTGTGCTCGCAAAGACGCATCCGTGGTGCGTTTTTCCGTCTTGCAGGAGAACGAGCACCTCTTTGCTACAAAGTATAAACTCGTTCTCCCCAGTGAGGAAGAATTTCGTGCGGAGCTTGCACGGGAGCAACGTATGTTGGAAGAAAATGCGTTGGATATTGTTCGTAAAACTCGGAAAGCAAAAAAATAAAATCCAGAGACGGCCTTTTCAAAAGAACCCCACACATATCAAACCAGGATAAATGAATTTCTATTGATACGTCATTGAAGTTCTCTAAAATTTCTCTTTTAAACGATTAAAAATTTTTGAATATAAATCCGCCAATACCATCACACTAATGCCGATATTGTCAAAAGGTTAAAGGGCATAAGTCTATGGCCCACTCTTTCATTTTATTATCCAGTTCAGAGTCAATGCCTTATATATGCCCTGTTTGGATGATCCTCGGATAAACCGTCACGCCTGAGATGGGTTCTACAAAGGGAGATTCATATTTCTTCAGGTTGGCTTCATCAATCATTTCAATGAAAGAAACCATATAGATTTCCCGCAATCCCAATTGATGACCGTAATGGGCCGTTTGCTCTAATGCCAAACGGTATTTCGTTTTTTTGGTGAAGCTCTTTAATTCAATACCGTAAGTGGTAATATGTTTATCTATCCTGTATTCAATGAGAAGGTCGATCTTACCATTGCCGGTGGGGAATTCAGGGTAAATAGTCGCATCTTCATCCCGCAACAATTCGCTGAGATAGGCGTACAGGTTAAAATGAAACACGGCTTCATAAATACGAAGATCATCCCGTCTGGGTGCATTCTTGAATAACCAGCTTTTATTCAGGGTTAAATAGTTTTGATAGAGTTTTAAAATGACAGGAATATCAATCCGGTCAGGGAAGATAAAATCTGGCGCAGTGAAAACATTTTCCACCAATTGACCCATATCATCAAAAAGGTCGCTGGAGAAATAATTAAATAGCCGCCGCTGCACCAAGGGGGAAGCAAATTTGACGTAACTCTGTTCTGGCGAAACAGGTTCTGGTTCGATGATGCCGTTCATATAGAGGTAGTTGATCTCTTCCTTGTCAAATTTGAACAGCATGGGTGTATCGGTTTTAAACAATTTGATAACCGTATCCCGGTAAGGTAGTTTTTTGGCTTTGCTGATGAGGTTCAGGATGTTGTTGCTGGGCAAAACAAACATGGCGGCTTGGTAGATGGTGTTAAAATAATCCATATCCATGGTTTTGGATGTATCATTGGGGAATCCCTCGACGCCCTCGGTAAGAAGTTCACCCAGCCAGCCAATTAAACCGGGTTGTCCTTTGGTTTCGTCGTAAAGTTTTTTTATAACTGCGGGTAGAATGCTTTGACCGCTCTCTTTTTCGTACCATTGGAACATACCCTGAACTTCTTCAAAGGAGAGATTCTTAATATGAACGCTACGTTGCACGTTAAAGGGGGAACCTTTTTCATTTTCTATGCCCAGGACGCTACGCACCCCGATTAATGCCACCGCGTGGAGGAGATAGGTTTTTTGGTCCGTTGATTTATCTTTTTCTTCCATGCGGCTGAAATGAATGTTTCTAAAGGCGCTGACTATCGCATTTATGCCTTGTTCAGCCAGAGCATCAAATTCATCCAGAATCAGAATGAGGGGTTTATCCATCAGGTTTTTTTTAAATATTTCTTGGAAAACATCTTGATTGGTGATATCCGTGATTTCTTTCCCCAGTCCTTCGCCGATTTTGCGGGCGATGACATTGATAATGGTTTCCACCTTTGTTTCAGTTTTAAGGATTTCCAGATTGATTTTAAGGACATTAAAGCGCGGGTCTTCTTGCAGTAAAAAAAGGATTTGCTGCATGACCCATGTTTTACCCGTTTGCCGGGGTGCCCAAACGGTGATATAGTGACCGCCTTCCGCATCGTCCTCGCCCATCAATTGGGTATACGCCCGTTTTATTAATTCTTGCCTGGGGGCGTAATAATGCAGCTTGGGATTAATGGACCCGTAGGAAAAAAATCGTCTCATGTATGGCTCCTTGTTCTATTTATGATTATATCTATTTTATCAAAAGTTTGGGAATAATGCAAACCTTCGGAGGTCGGGAAACATTCACCGGGCTTGGTCCTTAATTTCTGCTTTCCTTTTGCCGTTTCTGGATAGGTCGAAAAATTACCTTTGTTTTAATAGCAGAGGTGGTCTCCCTCGGTTTTTAAAATAACTTCAGACTTCCTGATCTTGGTGGAAACCGTGTTGGCGCTTTTCATCACGAACATTATACGAGAGAATAAAACATTTTATCACCAGTTTCAGGATGTTGGAATTCCATTTTGGTTAATTCTTCCAATATGAATTGGGCATAATCGGGAGGTGTTAAAACCAATAGGCTCTTTCCATAAGTGACGATTCCATTAAAATCACTCTCTGCCGAAGCTGGATGGTCTTGGACAAGTAAAAATCACTCATCATTGTCCCTGGTTGGACAAAATTGTCCGCCATCGGTCATCGACGACTGAAAATCACTCATCATTGTCCCTTGTCGGACAAAATTGTCCGCCATCGGTCATCGACGACTGAAAATCACTCATCATTGTCCCTTGT
>CAZCVI010000102.1:0-25127 GCA_964502145.1 uncultured Clostridia bacterium | reverse complement strand
AATTGTTAATAGGCCGCAGGCCATTACCGCGAAGCGGTTTTGTCCAATTCCCATTATTCCCATAATTCTCATAATTCCCATTCTTCCCATTAAGTTGACGGTGAATTCAGGTAGTCCCATAATCTTCTAATGAGTGAACCGTTACGGGCTTGATTTCTATATTTCCAGAACAGAATCGGGTTTGCCAGCGGCTTTCACCAGGATATAGGGAGAGCCGATAGTATAGTGGCTGTGGAAAAATTTAATCTCTTTGGAAATTTTTAATATATTCAAAAGGTAGGAACGCAACGTGGTTCTGAAATAAAAATGAACCGGTTCCATCATCTGGTGGTTTTTGAAGCGGTATCCATAAGCGGAAAAGAGATAACCCCGGTTATTGATATCTTTTAATTTCACCAGCGCTACCACGATCCCTTCCCCGGCATCGTCGCGAAGATTTTTTAGTGGTAGCACAGTGGGTTTGATATACAGATTGGAAAAGCCAACCGTGGGGAAAGGGGTTCTTTTTTTGCGAAAGCCATTGCCGGTGGATTTCCCTTTGTGTTCAAAAGCGGTGGCGATATCTTGGATGACACGGGAGAAAACACCTTTGCGGATCAAGTACTTCTCGCCACTTTGCCGTTGATTGCCCTCGTCATCGAATGGAACGGAAGCAGCTTGACCATCCATGAGATGGTCATCCACAATATTCAAAATAGCGGGGTACTGGATATCCATGAGATCGAGGTCAACGTTACTCTTAAAATAGTGGGAAAATTCCTTTAAAATCTGGGCGGATACCTCGGGTGCCAAGATCAGGTAGATATCTTTACCCGCAGGGACAGTGATGCTATTTTCGGTAAGGGAGAAGAGCAGGTTGAGCCCCCGTGAAATAAGGCGGAGGGGATCGAGTTGCTGGAAATAAATCCGGCCCTGATGGACATCAATGAGATTTTCCCCCATGGCTAAGCCAAGTTGCAATTTAAACAGTGTTTTGATGTATTTGCCATCCAGGCCATTGGTATTGGCAATATATACTTTTTTCAAAATTTTTGACAACCGCACTTTCTGGAGGCTTAAACCGCGAAAAGGATGGGCGGTCATCATTTCATCTATACGTTCAATCAAGTGGTCAAAGGCTTTATAATTCACTGCGGCCACGTTCTCGTCATAAATGCCCAGTTTCATTTTTTTGACCCCTACAGGTAACATTCGCCCGTAATTTTCCTTGCGGTCTGGCAAGTAGGTCGAATAAACAGTGTTAAACGCGGATTTGATGGTTTCCGGGGTGGGGTTGGAAAGGCGTATGCCCACCGGATCGCCGGTATCCCAAAAAGAACGAACCACGGTGCGGTGGATGTCTTGGGTGTGAAAGGTGGTTTCTTCTGCCGGGTGATAGTCGTATTCTTCACCGGCAATTTTTTCTTCAAAGGCTTCCACAATCGAAAAACCGCATTTGAGACCTTCGTCCAGCACCTGGTGCGTGATGTTGGCCATGATTATTGAACTCCCATGTACGGGGTGATGGTGAGGTTGTTGATTTTCACCGTGGGTTGTCCCACCCGGACATTGATGGTTTGACCATTTTTGGAACAATAACTGATCCCTTTATCGAAGCGGAAATCATTGGCCACCATGGCGACTGAATTCAGCACTTCCAGGATATTGCCCTGTACCACGATGCTACCCAGCGGAGTGGAGAGTCTGCCGTTCTCAATCAAATGGGAGTCGCGGATATTAAAATAAAAGAGATTTTTATTAAAATGGACTTTGCCCTCGCCAAATTCACCCGCATACACGCCAAGCGGAGTTGAGGCGATTAATTCTTCCGGGTGATAGGGGCCGGGTTTCACGTATAAACCGTACATGCGGGGCATGGGCGGTGTGGAAAAATCTTCCAGACGCGAATGGCCACATTGCGGCAAACCCAGCTTTTCCTGGTAAAAGGAGTCCGCGATAAAATGGCGCAACACGCCGTTTTCTACCAGTACGGGTGATTGGATCGTTTCGCCATCATCATCGCAGATTATTTCCTTGAAAAAAGAATCCTCGTTATATTGAGTTAAGAGCGTCACATTTTCCGAGATGACTTGTTTTCCTAGATCCTGGATGGTAATGGGGGATTGTTTCCTGTACACATAATCGGCTTCCAGGGCGTGTCCCAGTAGCTCGTGAAACAAGATGCCGCCATCGCCGGAGTTTAGGATTACCGGAACCTTGTGCGCGAAATCCATTTTTTTACTGTGCCGGTGGTTTTCAACGACTTTTTTTAAGCGCGTACACAGTCCGTCTTGATTGAATTTTAATGCGTGAACCGAACCTTCGCCGATTTCGATAAAGTCGCGTTGGTCTTTCAGTCTTAATTTTACCAGGATGCTGTAATAGTAAAAATGGGACTTTTTTTCTTTGCACTCTCGTTTAAACAGGATGCGTCCGGTGTGGTTGGCGCGGAAGATAATCTGCCATTCAATGGGGTCCAGTTGGCGCAAGCTAGTGAGTATCCGCTCATTTTCGCGGAGGATTTTCGCCGGGTGAAAGTCGAGAGTTTTAACCCGATTTTTTAGCGAGGCCGCCGTGACTTTGCCATAAATCAATGGCTTGGCATCCAGGCTGCTGTTTAGTTCGATCGTGCGGATCATCCGTTTGTCTTCCAGTCTGCGCTGTTGCAGGCCCGCACGTTTTGTGTACAAGTATTCGGTATGGTCGCGTGAATCCACGGTAAAATACCATGATTCAAAGGTTTCAGTCAAATCAATATTGAATATTTCCATTGCTATTTATTTTAATTCATTTTTTACTTAAATGCAAAAGGAATAACAATAATTAGTAGAAGATACCCTGGATTCACCGCCAAGTTTCAGAAAAAACTGGACTATCTGGACTATCTGGACATACTGGACATTCTGGACTTCACAAAACCTTTAATTTTTCCAGCTTGTCCAGTAAGTCCAGTATGTCCAGATAGTCCAGCCTGCCACGGTTACCCGTGGCGGTGGGCGCAGGAGGTTTCCTGGCGTCAAGAAACATTTACGAGAATTTCTTAACGCCAGAATAGTTCTTATGGCAAATACTTCGGTTCAATAATGATGGTAACGCGTTTTTTATATGTTTGACCGGCTGGGTCAGTAACAACAAAAACAAGGGGGTAAGAACCGATAAACCCGGGGCCAGGGGTCCAGTAAAAGGTGCCAGCATGGATATCCAGGGTGGCACCAACGGGCAAAGGCTTAAAGCCATGGTTGTCAATCATATATCCCTGGCTCAGGGAAACATCTTTCCCAATATGCAATTGGATATGTTCCAGTTCTTTAATACGAACCTGGAGAATTCCCTGGTTGTCCGGCAATAATTCCTGGGCGCCAAACATCTCGCTAAATCCCTGCTTAAGATAAACGGAACAGCGGGTATCAAGGGGGAGCTGCGCGGGGTTGACGAAATCATGGCGGGGCACTTGTGCGGCACGGTACTGGTTATTGGCAATAGTAAAATACCGGCTTCCTATGCCGTCGGAGTTCCCGGCGCTGTCGGTTACGGTCCATTGAATAGTATGAACGCCATCGGTATACGCCGTGGTATCCAGTTTAAAGTATCCAATAGCAGCGCCACTGTTGGCATAATCGGGGAAAAGCGTGGCAATGTCTTCTCTATATATATTGTAGATGGGGGAACCAAGATTAACGCTATCGACCCAGACTTTGATGGTTGAACCATCGGTATTGATAATATTGGGCTGCGGGGTGAGTGCCCAGCCAAAATTTACAAATGTTTTTCCCGAAACAGAGCCGCCTTGGGCCGGTGTGTCAATGGCACCAAAGGGTTTTGTAGCATGAAGGTTGTCTACCGTGATGGTCCGGGGGCCCAGCACCACGACATTGCCCTCGATATCGGTTATTCTGACATATAATGGGTAAACACCATTGCCACCACCGGGCAGCATATTGGTCAACAACATGTACCCCCATCCCGCCCTGGTATTATTGGGATAGGTGGGATATTTTAGGGCCACGTCCGGACGGGCACCTTCTACAAATACCGCATCACCAATATATTGCAATGGATTTCCCGGAGCCGGTTCATAACAAATTTCTACCCGCGTGACCCTGTTTTCATCAAGGGCCCAGCCGGTAACGGGAATAGAACCACTCACATTGCTGGTTTCGTGAATAGGGGTATCGAAACTGCCAAATGGAGGCTCTGAAGAACCCTGGGCATACAAGATGAGGTTGATATCCACGATCTTGGTGGAAGCGGGGTTATTGGGATCACGGATCGTGACGGTCGCGGTGCTAAGCCCAAGGGGTAAACCGTTGGAATTGGTGTTAATTGTGATCGCCCCGGAATTTTGGCCGCTGGTGGGAGAGGCTTTTAACCAGGAACAGTTCAGTTCGACTTTCCAGTTTAATGTTCCTGCACCTGTTTTGGTGAGTTGGATGGTATGGGAATCAATAAAATCAATGCCTTTTCTATAATAATTCAAAGTAGTCTGGTCCAAAGAGAAGCCGGGGTACCCGGTGCTGGGAGTGCTCTCATAACAGCCGATGTCGTAGCCGTTCCCGAGTGGGAAAACGGTTCCTGCCAAATCTTTAATCACGGTGCTCATTGTTTTTCCAGCATCTATAGCCGGGGAGTTCGGTGTAGGTTTGAAATGGGCGTCGAGGGCCGGGGGGAGTAAAATGGCATGGGTTCCGGTCACGGGATCGCTGCTATTATAAAACAGATTGGTGTCGGCTGCGATGGTGGAGGTGCCAAGGGGTTCGGTTCTTATGCCTTTGCTGTGGCCGGAGATCAGGTTGTTGGTCAGGTTCAAGACCACGTTATGCCCCACATAAATCCCCTCGCCTGGGGCGCCGTTTTTTACCAGTGAATTATTCACCAACGTGTTGTTTATCATGGTGCAATTGATCTTCCCTGATTTGGACGTTTTGTCCAGAAACAATCCGCTACCAGCCAGACCCGCGCCGTTTCCAGTGAAGCGATTACCCATGATGATTAAATTGGTCCAGTCTTCCACTGCCACGGCGCCACCGCTGCCCTGGCCGTTTTCCGAGGCTTGGTTTGCTTCGAAGTGGTTCCGATCCAACCATAGGTCCTTGGCTTGTTGGATGTACAATCCGCCGCCTTCCCCTTTCCCGCCAGACGCGGCTTTATTGTTTTTGAAGGTGTTGTTAAAAATATGCGATTGATAGTTCAGGTAGGGCCCTTGCACATAAAGACCGCCGCCTTGGCCCTGGCCCAGAGAATTTGTATTGGCAGTGTTGCCGGAGATCAGGCAGTTCCTGACATCCACAAAGTGCCAGTTATTAAAATTAATCCATATCCCCCCGCCTTTGGATAAATGGGGGGTCGTGCCGGAATTATTGGTAATAGTACAACCCGAAATCGTGATGGAGGCGTTTTGCGCATAAATAGCACCGCCACCGGACCCGTTAACCCTGTTGCCGGTCATAGTGCAGTGGGTAATCGCCACATCCCCGCCTTCGACACAACACCCGCCGCCATAGTGGGCAAGTCCGTTGCGAATCGTCATACCAGTAAGCGTAACCCGTCCATCCATGACATGAAACACGCGATCATTGCCACTACCATCAATAATCGTGGCAGAAGCGCCAACTCCACGGATAATGATATTGCTCATGATATCCAGGTCGCCACCCAGGTTGTTATTTTCATCCACCGCGCCTGTTAGGGAATAGATTCCAGCCGGTAAAATAATCACCGCGTTTTTTTCCACATTGCTGTTCGCCTGCTTGATGGCGTCGCGCAAAGAACCGGGGCCACCGTCAGCAGTAGTGGTCACGGTGAACGTATCGGTAATCGCTTGATAATATTCCGAGGGGTTCATGAATACCACGTTTTTCTCTTTAAGGAAAGCAATAATTTTTTCAAAATTATCCCAGTTATTATCATTCCACCAACCGGGATGGAGTTGCAAGAGTAAATAGTCGTATTTAGCCAGGTTGTCCTGGGCGTATTTCTGGGTGAAATCTTCATAGTTCGGTTCACCTGTGGGAATTTCGATATTACCCACGCGGGTCATTTCCAATTTATTGGTATCGGTTCGGCCATAGTACCACACATCAATCTCGTCTATATCCAGCAGGGCCCGGGTGGTATTATTATCTTTTTGGTTGCATGGGGTGCCAAAAACAAGGCAAGTGACACCCAGTTTTTCTTTATATAATCGTTGCGACTCTTTTAAATAATACAATTGCTCTTCATAGGTGCTACCGTTAAATTCGCCGGGGTTATTGCCATCAATGCAGAAGTGGGCGAAACCATGATTCCATATTTCAAAATTATTTTTTGGCAGCAATGTTTTTATCCAGTTCGTAAGCGTGTCATCATAAAGATTTTCGCACACCAGGCCAAGACTTGCCTTGAGGTTTTTGGTTTCGATATAATTGGTAAATCGTTGCCATGTTGGCGAGGGCAGGAGGTCATCGCCTTTTAAAATAATAACTTGACGTTTCGTGCTCGGAGCGGTGGTTTTGGCCCCGCGGGTGTCTCTGTTGACCTGGGTTTGGGCCGAGAGTGAAATGCAGAGGGTTAAGAGGAGAAATAAACCAATTAGTTCTGCTTTTAAGTCTTTTTTGTGGGCTGTATTATTATTCATTCTTTACTACCTCATTTTATATTTTTGCTGGGGCACTTTTTAAGTTGAGATTATACACCATTTTTGAATAAAAATAAATCCCACAAGTGTTGGAAATGACTGGACTATCTGGACTTACTGGACATTCTGGACTTACTGGACTATCTGGAAAAATCAAAGGTTTTGTGAAGTCCAGAATGTCCAGATAGTCCAGAAAGTCCAGATAGTCCAGTCTTTTCTGAAACTTGGCGGTGTATTTATGGGTGGTGAATAGTTCCGGTTGCGATTAATTTGTGGAGCGAGTCCCAGAGTTTTTGGCCTTCTTCTTCCAGGTTAAAGGTGAAATTGGCACCGCGCCAACGGGTGATGAGCAGGCGTAGCGCGCCCATGACAATAACAAAAAGGTGGTTTGGTTCAATATTGGGCACAATTTCGCCTGTTTTCTGGCCTTGGCGAATGGAGAGCACCAGTAATTGTTGATGGGATTGAATGGTTTCGAGGCTGCGTTTTTCAATGGAGAGGTTTTCCGATGTTTTGAAGATATTTTCGGCGAACATCACCACTGTTAAACCGGGGCTCTTGCTAAACTGTTGGCATCGACCCAGAAAAAAAGCTTTGAGCTTTTCCAAACCCGAGGCATTGGAAGCGAGTATAAGGTTGAGGATTTCAGTGGAACCGGCCTTAAAAAGATCGGCTATGGCTTCCAGAATTTCTTCTTTGCTGGTGAAGTGGCGATATATAGCTCCTTCAGTCAAACAAATTTTTTCCGCCAGGGTTTTGATGGTTAATTTCTGAATTCCCTGTGAAGAAATAATCTCCAGGGCTGCATTGGCGATTTGTTGCTGTCGTCTGGATAATTCTTTCATAGCCGTTCACCTTCTCTTTGTATTTTTTATCCTGCTATCATTTTGTATTGAACCCATTGTGATTATAAGTGTACGCCTTCACCCTGCAATTGTCAAGCCCCTGGGGTCCACCTGGATTCACTGCCAAATTTCTGAAAAAACTGGACTATCTGGACATACTGGACATTCTGGACATACTGGACTTCACAAAACCGTTTATTTTTCAAGCTTGTCCAGTAAGTCCAGTAAGTCCAGTAAGTCCAGCGTGCCACGGTTATCAGTGGCTCTTTTTAAAACTTGCCTGTGAATCCAGGGTTTATATCCATTATTGTCACTCATTTTTATCTGTGGTATAATTGCCACAGGTGAAGATAAATGAAAAATAGAAAATTGCCCATTGGTATTTCGGACTTTAAAGCTATGATTACTGGGGATTATTATTACGTCGATAAGACCTTGTTTATCAAAGAGGTTTTGGAAAGTAGCGATAAAATCCTCCTTCTTCCCCGTCCCCGTCGTTTCGGCAAAACCCTCAATATTTCCATGCTGGGATATTTTTTCGATTGTTGCCCAGCCTTATGGTCTATGGATGCAGATGAACCCGCTCCAGTCACGAAAACAGGAACCCCGGTTAATGAGAATAAAAATCTATTCACTGGGCTGGCGATATCGCAAGCCGGGCCAGAGTATCTGGCTAAAATGGGAAAATACCCGGTTATATTTATATCTTTCAGGAGCATCAAAGAGCAAACATGGAAATCCTGCTGGGATAAAATAAAAGAACTAATCCAAGACATCTATCTGACCCATGATTACCTATTGGCAAGCCCGGTGTTGAAAGCAGCGGAGCAAGTTTATTTTAAAAAAATTATTAACTTGGAAGGTAATGAGGGCAACTACGCCAACAGTTTGCAGAAACTTCTTATTTTCTTAAGCCGATTTTACAATCGCCGTGTGGTTATTTTGGTCGATGAATACGATGCCCCGGTTCATGCCGGGTATACTTTTGATTATTATGAAAAAATCATTTCTTTTATGCGCAATTTTCTGGGTGGAGGTTTAAAAGACACCGATCAATATCTTGAAAAAGGCGTGGTTACCGGCATCATGCGTATTGCCAAGGAATCCATCTTTTCCGGTTTCAATAATCCTGGCGTGTATACGTTGTTGGCGGAAGATTTTTGCAACGACTTTGGGTTTACTGAAACGGAAGTCAAAACCATGTTGGAAGATTTTGGGGTGTTAGAAATGTTCGATCAAGTGCAGTCGTGGTATAATGGCTATCGTTTCGGCAGCAATGTCATTTATAATCCCTGGTCTATTATTAATTTCCTCCGTAGCAAGGAAAAAGAATTGATACCTTATTGGATCAATACTTCTGACAATCAGATCGTGGATTCTTTGCTCTCCAAGGGGGGCTTGGAACTGCGGGAAGAATTGGAACAACTGGTTCGCGGTGAGTCCATCGAAAAAATCATTGATGAGAACATCGTGCTTAAAAATATCGCTACCGATGAGGAGTCATTATGGGGGTTCCTTTTGATGGGGGGATACCTGAAACAGACGGACAAAAGGCAAGATGATTTTTCAGGGAAAATGCATTATACACTCTCCATTCCCAATAAAGAGGTAAAGGTCACCTATATCAACATTATTAATCGCTATTTTTCAGATAAGATCGAAAACAAGAAACTGGAAATCATGCTCAAAGCATTGATAGAAGGCGATATCGCACTCTTCGAGAAAATGTTGAAACAAATTGTGCTGGCGGTTTTTAGTTACTACGATTTCGGTAATGAACCAGAGAAAGTGTATCACGCGCTGGTAGCGGGTCTTTTGATTTGGATTACCAATACCCATGAAGTTAAATCCAACCGGGAATCGGGTTACGGGAGATATGATATTATGATTATCCCCAAAGACCTTGCCAAAATAGGTTACGTCATCGAATTCAAATCGGTGGATCCAGACGCCAAAGAAACAGTGGAATCAGCTCTGAAATCCGCTCTGGCCCAAATCGAAGAGAAAAAGTACGAAATAGAACTGAAAGAGCGGGGTGTTACCCGTATTAAGAAATTGGCCATTGCCTTTTTAGGGAAAGAGGTCTCTATCCAGTCGATTGGATAATGGGGACAGCCGGCCATGCCGCTAAAAACTGGATTTTACTTTGCTTGAATTTTGGTATATAATCAAATTAGGTGAAGACAATGAAAATGGCACGTTTTTTTAATACAGCCGGGCCCATCAGACCGGAGAAGAACTATTGTATCGATCCCTTACACCGGATTAATCTGGACGAAATTTTATCTCTCATCCAGCAGGAGAAATATTTTGTAGTCCATGCGCCGCGACAAACAGGGAAAACGTCTTACCTCTTGGCATTAACAGAGTACCTGAACCAGCAGGGAACATACAAATGCCTCTACACCAATATTGAAAGCGCCCAGGCAGCCAGGGAAAATGTCTTTGATGGCATGAGAGAGATACTCAATTCCTTGGCATCGGACGCGACCTATTACCTGAACGACCCGTTTTTCAAAGATAATGGCAAGCAAATCTTAGACGAAACCGGCGCCTTTGGCGCGTTAAAAGCAGCATTAAGTCTATGGTGCCAAAATAATGAGAAACCGGTGGTCCTGTTTATTGATGAGATTGATAGTTTGGTGGGTGATACATTAATTTCAGTGTTGCGGCAGTTACGCAGTGAATATCCAAAACGGCCCAGGTTTTTCCCCCAGAGTATTATCTTGTGTGGCGTTCGTGATGTCAGGGATTACCGCATTCATTCGGACCAAGAGAAGACCGTGGTTACCGGTGGCAGTGCGTTTAATATCAAATCAGAATCCCTGCGTCTGGGCAATTTTACCGGGCCAGAAATAGAGGAATTGTATACCCAACATACGACTGAAACCGGACAACCCTTCCATAAAGAAATATTCCCGCTCATCGGCGAGCTCACCGAAGGACAACCCTGGCTGGTTAATGCACTGGCCTATGAAACCTGTTTCAAAATGGCAGCAGGCAAGGACCGTTGCACGGCGATTACCGTGGCCATGATCAATCAAGCCAAAGAGAATCTCATTCTCCGCCGCGTCACCCATCTGGACCAATTGTCTGATAAACTGAAAGAAGAGCGCGTCCGGCGTGTCATCGAACCGATATTAGTGGGAGCTCCCAAATCAAAATCCATGCTTGAGGAAGAAGTGGATTATGTGGTGGACCTGGGATTGATAAAAAAAGACGGGGAAATTCGCATTGCCAACCGCATATACCAGGAACTCATCCCCAGAACTCTCACCTATAGCACCCAACTCACCATTAACCAGGAATCGTCGTGGTACAAAAAAGAAGATAGTTCTCTGGACATGGATAAACTATTAACAAACTTCCAGGATTTCTTTAGAATGAATTTCGAGAGCTGGGTCGATGGGTTTCAATATCAGGAAGCCGGCCCCCAATTATTACTGCAAGCTTTTTTGCAACGTATTGTCAACGGTGGCGGACGGGTTGAACGGGAATACGGCCTGGGACGACAACGAACCGATATACTGGTACTCTGGCCGTATCAAAACACCATGCAACGGGCGGTCATCGAATTAAAACTCCTGTATGGGAAACTGGAAACAACGATTCAAACCGGTATGGCACAAACCTACCAGTACATGGATAAATGCAACGCCACAGAAGGGTTTTTATTGGTCATCAACAAGGCAAAAAAAATATCATGGCAAAAAAAGATATTCAAAAAAACATTACCCTATCAAGAAACCCAGATTACCGTTTTCGGCATGTAAGATTTAAATATGAGCATTTAAGAATGAAGGTGGGGCCTTAGGTACGCCGAGAGTAAAAAGAATCATAGGCGAGATGAATCTATCTGCTGCGCTGTGTGGTTAAAACAACAGTGTCTGCGGCGAAAAGTTACATAATAGTAGCATTATTATTGATTTAATACGGGTGGGAGCTGTGAATAGGGGTTTTTAACCCTGGGTTTCGGGTTTCAAACCCCAAAATACTCACAAATACCCCGGCGCTCCGGGGTCAGAAGGTGAACGGCCGAGGTCAGAAGGTGAACGTCCGGGGTCAGAAGGTGAACCGCCGGGGTCAGAAGGTGAACCGCCGGGGTCAGAAGGTGAACCGCCGGGGTTTTTTGTAGAACGGCCAGGGTTTTTTGTAGAACCGCCGACCTATTTTGTAGAATCGTGGGGTCCAGAACGAGAACGGAAGGATTTAAAATAAAAATGGAAAGATTCAAAATGAGAACCATCATTTTTGTTTTTCGACTTTTGACTGGTGAATTTAGTTTGATGTTGGGAAAAACTGAATAGATACGCTGGGTCCACTTATACTTCCTTGCTCTTTGCCCTGTTTTCTGGTATAGTAACCCATGTGAACAATTTCTTTAGGAGAAGCAACCATGATTACAGGCGACCTACGCTCGAAAATTGATCGGATTTGGGATTATTTCTGGTCTGGCGGTATTTCCAATCCCCTTTCCGTGATCGAACAGATCACCTATCTGCTCTTTATCAAACGTCTCGACGACATCCATACCAACCGCGAATTAACCGCCATAATGAACGGCACGGCCATTGAAAAATCCGTGTTCCCCGCAGACAAACCCCATCTGCGCTGGAAAAAGTTCAAGGATTATGAAGCCCGCGAGATGTTTGACAATATGGTCAACCATGTTTTTCCTTTTATTAAAGAACTTCATACGGAAATAGACAGTGCCTATTCCGTGTTTATGAAAGATGCCGTGTTTATCATTCCCACGCCGCAGTTGTTGGAAAAGGTGGTGACGAAAATAGACGCCTTGCCCATGGATAAACGGGACATCAAGGGTGATTTGTACGAGTATTTGCTGGCCAAGATTGCCAGTGCCGGGCAGAACGGCCAGTTCCGCACGCCGCGACACATTATCCGCATGATGGTGGAAATGGTGCGCCCGCAACCCGATGATATCATCTGCGACCCCGCGTCTGGCACCTCCGGGTTCCTGGTGGAGGCTGCCGAGTATCTGCGGGAAAAGTACCCGGATATTTTGGCCCGCTGGGATGAACTTGAAAGGGGAGCGACGCGGAGTCGCACGGAGCAATCTTTTTTGGTGTCGGTGGAGGAAATCCGCAAGAATGGAATGTATTGCATTGCATCAAATGCTTTATCGAATCTACCTCCGCATAAAAATCAGATGCTTACCAATAATAGACATAGTGGTGTGATTTGTTAGCTCTTTCGTTAATTGTAGATGGGTATAAATATAGAGGTTCCAGCTTTAAGGAGGTTATTTTTTTAAAATATCTTCAATACCTAATAAATTAATGATTATTCCTTGACAATCACCTCATCTTCTATTATTATTATAAAATGAATAAAAATAAATTTCGCTACCACGCAAGATGCAAAGACTGTTTTTACACAGAAGAAAACTGAATTTGCCTTTGAGATTATACAAATTGCATAGCCCTTTTAATGACGGAAACTGAATGATTGGAATGAAGGTGGAAAATGATTGATAATAGTTTTTTTGAAGAACAGAAAGAACAATCGCTGGTAAAATCAACCATTGTCGCGAAATACTTTGATGTATGGGCGAATGTCATCATTAGCACTCAGAAACAATTTCCCCAGCACACGCAAAAAATTGCTTATATTGATCTTTTTGCAGGCCCAGGGCGTTATAAAGATGGTACGCACTCGACACCCTTAAGAATATTAACCAACGCTATTGAAAAACCGGATTTGCGAGAACGATTGGTTGCCATATTTAATGATAAAGACGAAAATAACTCAAATTCCTTACAAAATACCATTAGAGAAATTTCAGGAATTGAAACCTTGAAATATCCTCCAAAGGTATATAATCAAGAAGTCGGTGAAGAAATTGTTAAGATGTTTGAAAATAGGAATCTTATTCCTACCTTTTTTTTTGTTGATCCATGGGGTTATAAAGGACTTTCTCTTCGGTTGGTAAATTCTGTATTAAAAGACTGGGGTTGTGACGCCATTTTCTTTTTCAATTACAATCGTATCAACATGGGAGTAAATAATAATGCATTACAAGAACACATGCAAGCACTGTTTGGGAAAGAACGGGCAATTTCGTTGGGACAGAGATTAAAATGTAAAAAGGCACAAGAGAGAGTTGCTTATTGTTGAAGAGCTTTGTCAGGCACTGAGAACATACGGTTCGAGATATGTTTTGCCTTTCAGATTCAAGAATGACCAAGGTAAAAGAACTAGCCATCATCTTATTTTTGTGAGCAAGCATTTTCGTGGATATGAAATCATGAAGGATATTATGTCACGTGAGAGTTCAAGCGACGCGCAAGGTGTTCCTTCATTCGAATACAATCCAGCAGATTTTTTGCCCCAGCAAACACTTCTGTTTCAGCTTTATCGTCCATTAGATGATCTAAAAGATAGTTTGTTAAATAAATTTAGGGGAGTTGAACTCACTATGCAAGAAATATATGAAAAGCACAATGTGGACACGCCTTACATTAAGAAAAACTACAAAGATGTCTTGCGTGAGCTTAACGATGCTGGCTCCATTAAGGCGATTTCTCCTAAGAAAAAACCACCGCGAAAAGGTACATTTGGTGATGATATTATAGTGACTTTCCCAGTGTAGGAAATAAAATGGCATTAAGTAAAATTGAATGGACGGAATCAACTTGGAATCCTGTTACTGGATGCACAAAAATAAGCTTGGGGTGTAAAAATTGTTATGCCGAGCGCATGGCAAAAAGATTGCAAATGATGGGACAGCTAAATTATGCCAATGGATTTCAGGTCACTCTTCATGAGCATGTTCTTGAATACCCCCTGAGTTGGAAAAAACCTCAGACCATATTTGTCAATTCAATGAGTGACTTGTTTCATGAACAAATACCGGATTCTTTTATATTAAGAATTTTTGATATTATGAAAAAAGCTTGCTGGCATCAATTTCAAATTCTCACCAAACGATCTACTCGTTTGAAAGAGATAGCACCAAAGCTTGATTGGCCAAAAAATATATGGATGGGCGTCAGCGTAGAGAATGAAGCGACAAAATTTAGGATTGATGATCTCAGACAGGTACCTGCGTTCATTAGATTTTTGTCATTAGAACCATTGCTTGGGCCGCTTCCATTTCTTGAATTAGAGAATATTGATTGGGTAATTGTAGGAGGAGAGTCAGGGCCAGGTTCCAGATTAATGGAAAAAGAATGGGTAATACAAATAAAAGAGCAATGTATTGAACAAAATGTGCCGTTCTTTTTTAAGCAATGGGGTGGAATCAATAAAAAGAAAGCTGGGAGATTATTGGAAGGAAGAACCTGGGATGGGATGCCAGTAAAATTTAACGAGTGATAACAAATTACTGGGCTTAACAAATTGCTTCTAATGAACAATATATAATTTTGCCACCGATTATTCCCAAACCACGCTGGATGATTTTTCCACCCCCGCCAGGGAACCCCAAATCGCCATTAGTGTGGATATGTTGGATACCGGGATTGATATCCATGAGATTGTTAATCTCGTGTTCTTTAAGACCGTTCGTTCCAAGGCCAAGTTTTGGCAGATGATCGGGCGTGGCACCCGCACCTGTCTTGATCTTTTTGGTCCTGGTTTGCATAAAGAGAACTTCCGTATCTTTGATTTTTGCGATAATTTTGCTTTTTTTGATGCCTATCCCGAAGGAATTACCCCCGGTCGTATCGAGTCCTTAACCCAGAAAATATTCAGGGCTCGCGTCCTCTTGGCGCACCAATTGTCTCCCGTTTTACCCGGTGAAGACCCCGGCAATCGCCGCTTATTCACTTTTTTAGCCGACACATTGCAACGTCACGTCGAAGAATTGGACCCCCGCAGCTTTTTCGTGCGCCCCCACCGCCAATACGTCGAGAAATATTCCCAACGCCCCCGCTGGGACCAATTAGAAATCGGCGATGTCACCGATATTCAAGCCGAATTAGCCCCTCTGATGAGTCCCACCGATCCCGATGAATTCGCCCGTTGGTTCGATTTGTTGATTCTCAACCTGCAACTCTCCCTGCTGGAAAAAAAAGTCGTGCCAGCAGCGGGCATGAACCGCTTGCAAGATTTAGCCAAAGGTTTGGAGAAGCTCGGCACCATTCCAGCAGTTAAAGCCCGTATGGCCCGTATCCGTGAAGTCAGAGGTGAAAGCTTCCCGGTTTCCCCCCACCTTGTGGCAATTGGAAGAAGTGCGCCATGAGTTACGCGATTTAATCAAGTTCATTGAACGAGAGAAACAAAAACCCGTCTATACAAACTTCGAGGACCAAATCGGACCTGGGGAAGAAATCACGCTTCTCTTCGCTACCCAGTTCGATATGGAGAATTACCACGAGAAAATGGAAAAATACATCCGCGACAACCAGAACCACATGACTATTTACAAGTTAAGACAGAATTACCCCATCACTGCCATGGATTTGTCCGAGTTGGAGCGGTTGTTGTTTGTCGATACCCCTTTTTCCGATCGCCAGGTTTTTGTGCAGGTGTATGGCAGTGAGCAGCCATTGGGTCAGTTTATCCGCAGTGTCGTCGGTTTAAATCCCGAGGCTGTAAAAGCCGCGTTCTCGCAATTTATCGCCAATCCCGCTTTTAATGCCGATCAGATTACTTTCATTCAATTGATTTTGAATTACCTCACCCGCAATGGCTACATGGAAAAAGAAAAACTCATGGGACAGCCTTTTACTGATCTCCATACCCGTGGTTTGCACGGCATGTTTAACAGCCAAGAAGCCAATACCATTATATATATCATCGACACTATCAACAATAATGCCCTTTGCCAGGAGGCAGTGGGGTAAATTCGTGTAATTCGTGTGGGTCTTTTTTTTAATCCGCTCTGATTGTAGTCCCAGAACCTCTAGCCTGAACAGTTACGGTCACCCCTCGGATAGGAATTCGAAATAGAGTTCTTTTAGGCTCATGCGTTTCATTTTTTCTGCTTTTAATTCTAACAGCAGTTTCCCTTTTTTCATGAAACCAATACGATCAGCGATTTCTGGGGCGAAGAATACATCGTCACTGAAATAGAGAATCGAACAACCCTCTTTTTTCAGACGCTGGAGGTTCTTTTTAAACTCTAAATTAAAATCGAGGGGCATACCTTTGGCAAAATCGCGGATAAGATAATTCTTGCTCTTCTTGAGTTGCGTAAGCGTAAATAGAATACGCCGCCACTCTACTTCTTCTAGATCGCAAATCTTTTTGCGGCCAATATGTTGCAGGTCTAATTTGATATAGAGTTCCTCGAATTCATCGTCTGGAATCGCCATTCTTTTTTTGAAGAAGGATATCATATGCCCAGTTTTCATATTGTGAGGCCATTGCGGACCCCCACTTAGAAAGACCAATTGCTTGCGGCAACAATCAAGAGCTGAAAGAATATTCATATGATCGATTTCAACTGTGCCTTTGAATTCCCGTTCCAATCCGGAAAAAATATTTATCAGATGATCCACTGCTTTGTCCCCAGAGGAAAGTAACGCGTAAGATTCACCGTCCGCCACGTGGAGATTAAAGTGGCTGATGGCGGGTATTTTTTTTTTCAGGGAAAGATCGGTTAATTTTATCATTGTTGTAGTGATTTTTTGAATCTGCGGTATGAGAGCACTAAAAGAGCCAAAATATACACCAACAGGATCAGGGTTCCTATGAACATATTTGGGGGAATCAAGCTTTTGGCAAAGAACAGGTTCTCATTTTTCTTAATAAAAGAGGCCACACCGCCGGGAGCATTAAGTGAAACGTGGGGATTGTACCGGTGATCAATGTAGAATTTTACAAATTGCATTTTAAGTTCCCGGATATAATCAAAGAAGCGGATAAAATTCTCATACCCTTTCCCGCTGATTTCATTGCCAACAGAGAGATAAAAGGTCGAAGGGAAAAAAGATGAGAGCGTTTGGAACCGGTATATATTTTGACTCATTTCTTTTTCTAAACGTTCTTCCAGAGCCTGGATTTCTTTAAACCCTTTATCTTTGGCCAGATACTCTTCCACCATTCTTTTAACTTCTGTTATATTGCTTTTGTTGGTAGGGCCGATTTCCCTAGCCGAACGGCGCTCGAAATCCATTAAATTTTTTAGCTTTTGCAGTTCCAATTGATAATCGGGGATGATATTATCTGCTTTTTGAGAGATGAACGAATTCACCGCGCCTGGAACCAGGAAGATGAAGAGAAACCACGAAAAAATCACCAGCATAAAGCCGCCAAAATTGGATTTAAATGTGCCTGCAACTGTGCCCAAGATTAGAAAGAACAACATCAGAAGCATTAAAATCCCTAGATAAACAGCACCGTGAAGCCATTCGTCTGGTGACAAGCCGATACCGTTGAGGTCCAGCAAGAGCAGGGAGATTGCTGCATTCAGCATAAAAAAGACAGTGAATACAAGAACCCGCGCCAGTACAATTGCGAGGAAGAGTCCTTTATAATCGACAAACCCGGACATAAAGCGCAGGTAGTCTTTATGGATGAAGGCTTCGTATCCCAGGTAGAGAATCAACAAGCTGCCCAATAGCATCATGATGCCGGAGAAATCTTTAAATCCGCCAGATTTTTCCCCGAACAATGCTTTGCCTTTAAAGGAATTGTAGATGTTCAACCGTTCGCCTGAATCCACATTGGCGGTTAATTCCGAGATGGCACTGGAATTGACAAAATAGATACTCAACGGCGAGGACAGAAACATAATACGAAAGCCATAGGTCCCGTACTGGCTGTAATTGACATATTGCTGTACTTTCAAACGCTCGAAAGCCTGGAATGTTTTCTTATTTTCAATGGTACTTTTGTAAGTGTTGATGCCGGTTTGAACCAGATAGAGGGCCAGCAGGGAAATGATTAAGAACAGGGCAATGGCTTTTAGAGTTAGCACTCGCTTCAGTTCCAGGCTATACGTTGTTATGAATGGTTTCATATTTTCAATAGATCATTTTATACTAGATTACCGTTATTTACCAGCGATCTGGTAAAAAACTTCGGCGGTATATTGACCGAAGAGCAAGGTTTCTGCATAGGATTGATTGAGGCGCCACAAGTCCGCATTGGCTGGAATGGTATCTGCGTCCAGGGCTGCTTGGATGACAATTAACTTGTCCAGAATTCCTTCAGTATTGGCAAGGAGTGTGGTATAAATACCATGAACATTGCCAGCGCTCAAATATTCCTGGACTTGCCTGTTTACAACACTGTTAAGCCGGTTGGTTTTTTGGAATGTCGTATAATCGAAATCTCTCAATTTATCAATAATGGTTTGGTTATAAGGAGCAGTTGCCGAAATATTAACCAGCTCGGCATATTTTATTTTTGTGTTTTCCATTTTGGCAATTGCGTTTGATAGCAAATCACGTAGTTCGGAGAATTGGACTCCGTAAATTTCTTCCAATTCGATTTTGTTCAGAAGGAGGAGTACATCCGACTGGGATTTTAAGAAATCGCCTGCTGCTTCCATCACTGCCATGCGTACCTGGGACTTTTCCTGATCTTGGAATGTCACTTCCGAGTAATTGGCAATCAGTTTGGGAAAGACATTCAGGGTAAAAGTTAAAAGGATAAAAACAACCGACAATGTTTTAAAGACTGCTGAATTGATGTTCTTGCTCATGTTATCACCTCGTTTTTGGTTTTTCATAATCACCTCAGTATAACAAAGCATTTTTTGTGCCATGACCCTGAGAATATTCCAAAATCACCTTTAATAAAAGGTTTCGAGGTTTCCACGAGTTTACAACAGCAGGTTGATTGGCAGGAAATGACTTGTTTTGCGGCATAAAGGCAATAACGGAGACTTGTTTCGATACATTCTAAAATATCTAGATGCTTTGAATTGCGCTAAATTGTCTATTATCAGCCATTTCAAGATAAACGTATTCTGCCTTGTTTCGGCACACAGTAAATATTCTTGTTGCTTTCATCTCTATATTTTTAAGTTACTCAGGGCGATTCCTACCATTTATGCTATGAAAGATTTGTGAACAATCGCATAGTATGGGATTGTTAGCTTGCCTAATCATAGAGAGTTATCGTTAATTGGATTCAGCATTAGAAAATTCGTTATCCCCCTCTTTAAAACTAGTTGGGGTCTCATTCAAGTTTGGGTTTAAGAGTTTTTGTTCAGTCTCAATAATTATTTGGATTTCATTCCAAAGATTGGGATTATTTCCCACAATTTTCAGCATATAATCAAAAATGGTACGATAATAATGGCGATTGAATTCACAGTATTTTTTTACAGAGGCATCGAATTGGTCGTTGTTTCCGTTTAATTTTTCATAGCACAAGTAACAAAAACGCTGGATAAAACAGTTTTTACAATCAGGAATGCCATATCTTTTTTTATGGAATTCCTCGATTTTATCAAAGTACCACGTATTTTTAAGAACATCACCAATGATAAACGTTTTTGAATTATAACAAATTGAAATACCACCATCGATATTCACGCATCCTTGAATCCCAATCAGACAGTCTTTTAAAAATGGAATGGTCTGATCTAAACCAAATGAGGCGTTCACTACCTGCACTTGAAAAAAATTGTAAAGTGTCAGATAGAACAAATTTTTTTTCTTATAGTTAAGACCCTCCAAAAGTTCCTCTACGGTTGAAGTATCCTTTTTTTGAAGAAGTGATTGTGCTAATTTGTCAATCCTTAAAAAAAAATCTTGGTCTTTCTCAAGATCGTATTGAGGACTCTTATTTAGAATTGAACAACTCCTTCTTTCCTTTAAAATCTTAATCAATGGAATCTCAAAAAAACTAATTCCACCTATATCCAGTGATTCTGTTGTAATGACGGCCTTTAACCTAACCATTTTTTTAAAATACTCTTCATTTTTATCAAAAATTCGTTGAAGATTTTTTAAGATGGTATCAAACGTTCCAATGTCACTTGTCTTGAATTTTCTATTCAAGTCATGTATCTCTTTATCCCCATCGATGCTAATTTGATAAAGAACGTTATGTTTAATGAGAAAATCGATTATCTGATCGTTTAGAAGAGTTCCATTTGAAGAAATGGAAATTAACAATTCCTGCTTTCGCTGAGCCGTTTTCTCTTCCAAGCTTTCGGTGATGCGTTTCATTAAAGGAAAAGCCATTAATGGTTCTCCCCCAAAAAAATCAACGCGTAAGCGACCTTCTTGGCGAGCATTGGAAAAGAAAAAATCTATTGCTTTTTGCGCCACATCCCAACTCATTTCTTGCTGATCCAAAGAGGGTTGATTCTCATATTTCCCGCCAAAAATGCAATATGAACAGGATAAATTGCATTTTGATGTTATATTCAAATATAGTCCTTCCAGATTGGTGGTCAAATTTTTTTTGATTTCATCAAGCGAATAACGATTATTGCGTTGAAAGGACATTGGCTTAAGAAAGCTTTGACGTTGTATTTCTTCGATTTCACATAAGGCATCGCGGATATCCTCGACGGAATACTCGGGTAAAGCTGCGGCCAGTTGATGGCAGTCTTTTGGCGATTGCTGAATGAACGAAGCAACGTCAAAAATAATTTTTGTGACCTCGAGAAAATTCACATGATTAATGTCAAAAATGTAAAATGTCTCATTGGCTTTAAAAAAAGCGGCTGGCAACCGCAAAGATTGCCAGCCAGAGGTCGAAGTCGTATTTGCTTTGTCCATTTGGTACATCGCGTTTACCTCATGATTCATCTTGAATTGGAAGTTCAGACAAAATTATTAAATTATTGTACGATGACTACTTGCTAAGGTAAGTCTCTACACTAATAATAATGGCTGCCTGTGTCGCTGCCGAAGGATTAAGTGAACCGCACATCATGATCGTACCACCGCCGACATTTTCTGCACATGAACCTCCAGCCAAGATGTTTCCCAAATTGAGCTTGTCCAATTTCGTTACGCCTTTAACTCGGATTGACTTTGTCATTTTTAATTCTCCTATTCGTTAATTTTTTTGTTTATTTCAGCCAAGTCAAGAACAGATTCCGTGATCTTAATCTGACATTTATATATAAGCAAGAAGAATGCCAAAGTTAAACTTTACCTCTAAAATACTTATTATAAATGGTTTCCAGGTTTGTCTGTCAATTTTCCGTCTTTCATTTTCTGCAAGGATGCCTCATTTCAGCGCACAATATTTTGTGTTATTCAACAATGCAAAATGGAAATAGCCTTTAAAAATCTCAATAGATAACGATTTATGCTGTAGAAAAATTAGTATTTTGGTGTGTCTCAATATGAGGCATACATAAAATTTTTTTTATACTCATTATGATCTTTAACCTCTTAATGATTAACAAAAATGTAGATTTTAGAAATGGTGTATTTCGATGCACCTTACCTGATTTTGTGAAAAAAGTCTTTTATCCGGTTACAGTGAATATGTAGACTCAGCATACTGCCGCATTATTTTATTCTTCTGCTTGCAGTTTAATCTGTGGTTTACCCAAGCCAGGAAGCGATAAAAAATGTCCCTGGGTTTCTGTTGCTTCGAGGACAAGATCGTCGAGGATATTGTGAAACGAGTATTAGAACCAACATACGAAACGGAATTTGAGAATTGCAGCCACGGGTATCGCCCCTGACGGAGTCCACAGGCTGTGTGCGAGTACTTGGAGCAACGATACGGCAACAGCGTGTGAACAATGTCCTGGAGGCCGAAATACGAGGCTTCTTTTACCATGTAAACCATGAATGGTTGCTGAAGTTCCTGAGAATGAAGATAAGAGATAACCGAATCCTGGTGAACGGTTAGGCTATTTCCATCTACAACTGGCAGAAGAAAAGATCAACTGCATGTCATTTAGACGTTTTACCATAGGAAACGCCGCAGCCAAAAAGAGAAAGCCTTTTGTACGCTTCCAAGAGGGGAGGATAAGTAGTAATGCATGGCATGCTCATTATGAGACACATAAAGGGAAACCCGGAAACAGACTATGACGAAGCTTAAACTGGGCTGCTTGTCTTCCTACTCGACGTTAAATAAAAATTTTTTCTTGGTGGGACCACTCAAACTATTCCCTTGACTATTATAATATGAAATGTTATACTATCCGCCAGAGTAAGTAAGGTAGGATATAATGATTACAAAATTGAAGATCACTCATTTTAAATCGTGGCGTTCGACAAACGATATCCGTTTCTCGAAATTGACTGGATTCTTTGGGACCAACAGCTCTGGAAAAACAAGCTTGCTTCAGCTTTTACTATTAATGAAACAAACGGTTGAATCCTCCGATAGAACTCAAGTGCTTGATCTAGGGAACGAAAGATCTCTCCTGGAACTGGGTACATTTAAAGATATTATCTTTAATCATAACACCGACGAGGCTCTGGATTTCGAGATAGATTGGGACCTCGATAAATCGTTTAAAATATCCAACCCGGAGAAAAAAAACGTCCCCTTATTTGAAGGAAAAGAAATCTCTTTTAAATCTACAATAAAACAATCTCTTCAGGGGAACCTGGTGGTGGATGGTTTTTCATATATCTTCGACAAATCCAAATTCCAAATGAAAAAAAAGAAATCGGAAAAATGCGAATACAGTTTGTCCACAGAACCCATGAAGGGAAAAAAGAAGGGATTTGAATTTAATCGGTCCAAAGGACGAGCATGGAATTTGCCCGTTCCGATTAAATTCTATGGATTTCCCGACCAAGTCAAGGCGTATTATACTAATGCAGGTTTTTTATCTGATTTGCAATTAAAATTCGAGGAACTTTTCGCCGGTGTTTATTATTTAGGACCGTTGCGTGATTATCCCAAGAGACAGTACTCCTGGGCGGGCAAACAACCCGCGGATATGGGCAGACGGGGTGAACAGGTGATCGATGCAATGCTGGGCGCCAAGGGGAAAAATCAAAAAATATCCAGGGGACAGGGAAGAGGCAAAAAAAGTTTATCCGTTGAAGAATACGTGGCCTATTGGTTAAAAGAGTTGGGGTTAATCGATACGTTCCGTGTGCAGCAAATTTTCGATGCGGGGAATTTATATCAGGTACTGCTAAAAATGTCTGCCCAAAGCCCGGAGGTGAAAATAACGGACGTGGGATTCGGGGTATCGCAAATATTGCCAGTCATTACCCTGTGTTATTATGTGCCTGAAGGTTCCACGTTGATCATTGAACAGCCGGAAATTCATTTGCATCCCAAAGTTCAAGCCGGGTTGGCGGATGTTTTTATTGATGCCATTGAAAAGAAAAATATCCAGATTATTTTGGAGAGTCACAGCGAACATCTATTAAGACGACTGCAACGGCGTATTGCTGAAGAGAAATTCGGCAATGATTCCGCGGCGCTGTATTTTTCCGAGGTGAATCAGGGGGAGTCTGTTCTTAAAAAATTGGAAATGGATTTATATGGAAATATTTTAAATTGGCCGCATGGTTTTTTTGGCGATGAGATGGCTGAATTGGCCGCGATATCCCAGGCTGTATTTAATAGAAAAATAAGAAAAAATGGATAGTTATATCATTGATACAAACGTGTTGATCGTGGCCAATGATAAATGTGAAAATGCCGATTTTAAAGAAGTTCATGCCTGCGTGTGTTTTCTCAATGACATTAAAGAGTGTGGCAAGCATCTTTCCATTGATTTATTGGGCTTGATTTTTAAGGAGTATTTTGCACACGTCAACCGATCCGGTCAGCCCGGATTTGGCGATGCCTTTGCTAAATGGTTCTGGCATAATCAATGGAATGAATCCTTTTGTGAACAGGTTGAAATAACCGAAGATGGGGCACGGGAATTTTTAGAATTCCCGCCAGATAAAAGTTTGGCGAAATTCGATTTATCGGATAGAAAATTTGTGGCTGTTGCGGTTAAAAGTAAATTTGATGCGATTATCTGCAACGCTTCGGATTCCGATTGGTGGGATTTTAAAGAAGCATTTGAAAAGCTAGGGGTGAAGATTAACTTCTTGTGCCCGGAGTTAATAAAAAAGCGCTAAGGCGCCGCGTCTACCCACGCCTCAATTATCGACTTACTGCCGATGCCTGCTGACCTTTTTTTTGTTCTGATGCAACTATCCAGCCCACCTTCAGCATCACTTTAGGCAATGAAACTGGAAGCTTAAAAGCTACTTTTTTTGGTTCAACGTGGCCAATTGCAGTTTCTTATTGAACGTCTCCTCTATACACGAACCGTTAAACAACACGGTAACTGACCTGCCAGGCAATAAATCAAAAAAATTGTCGCTGAAAGAACCACTCTCTCCCTCCACAGTTAAATAAACGGACTTGACTAACCGATCAGACAAAAGGGTAAGCCCTAGCATTTTAACACCGAGGAACTCCAAACACTTCACTTCACGATGAATGGTGGGTTCAGAAAGGGTCAAGTCCTTGGGCGGCACAAAATAATACAGAGCAGTCGCTAACATCGCGTGCTCTTTTTTAAATTCAGCATGCAACACTAGCTTTGACTTATCTAAACCGGAACACAGGGATTTTTTTTCTATTTCAAAGACCGATTTACTCGAATTGGCGGCTATGGTTAATGGGATATCACGCTGCCAGAGTATTTTCCCTGTCATATCAAGAAGAGACAAGCACAAATTGCCAGTGATAGGTTCCAAACGATCAGAAACGAAATACACTTTTAACTTGCCGGCCTCTTCTACAGGGGAAAGCAAGAGCGGTTCAACAGCAATTCTAATTTTGAAAAATTTTGATTTTTGAGGCTCCCCCACTGCAATCCA
>CAZCVI010000101.1:0-25416 GCA_964502145.1 uncultured Clostridia bacterium | reverse complement strand
GGAAGTTGGCTTCGCGACGCGAAAACTCTAAATCATTATGGGAAGTATGGGAGTAATGGGAACTATGGGATGAACAAAAATAACTCCCATACCTCGCCTATTTCCCATGATTCCCATAATTCCCATAATTCCCAGACTTCCCATTAAAGTGGTGGTGAATCTATGGATATTTTCACAGGTTGACTTACAATCCTGGATATGGTATATCCATTGAATGGAGGAATACTAATGAAACAACTGGGTGTAATACTACTAATGATACTGTGGATCGCAGGATTTTCTGCCTGCTCAAAAGCAAGTCCCTATGATGGGGATATTCAAATCATGAAAGAAATATGCAATGTACTCAATAACTTGAGCACATCAGTTAATATTGTGAAAGATGCAGATGGGATAATCATGGCTATTGGCGAATTTATCCCAAAATATAAAGCGATCAAGCCAAAAGTAGATGAAATGGTCAATAAATACCCGTATTTTGGCCGTTCGGGTGGTGAAGACAATGCCCCGGAAGAATTAAAACCACACCTCAAACGGGTTCGGGAAGCGTTTGAACTGCTTCACATGTCAGTGAAAGGCATGCTGAACAAATGGCATATTCGAAACGAAGAAATAACGCCGGCTGTCCAAGAACTATATGAAGTGATGCAAGGGTATTAACGATTCTTTAGCATTTCCAACAAGGCCTGAACTTCTTCCAGATGATTAATGAAGTGAAAGGCGGAACGAATATACCCGTTCCGCACACTGAGTACCACGTTTTTTTGCTGCAAGTGTTGCAACAGCTCGCGGGGGTCGCTGTCTGGAGCACGAAAAGGAATAATCGAAGCCGCTTTCACAGTCAATGATTGTTTTGTTTCATAACCCAGGGTTAGAATGTTTTCCACGAAGAGTGTTCGCAGGGTTTGGTTATGGGTTTCGATATTTTTGATGCCAATGCGGTTGAACAGTTTGAGCGATTCATAAAGACCAACAGCGGCAAAGTAAGAACGGGTGCCATATTCCATGACGGTGGCACCGGGGCGGAGTTGGGGTTGAATATCAAAGTTAGAGAAATCACACCAATCATACCCAAGCCAACCAAACGATTTGCGTCGGGTTCGTTCCCACACGGAAGGGGAAACATAAATAAACCCGCTACCCTGGGGTGATAACAACCATTTATGGGCTGCTGTGACAAAAAAATCAATACCACTCCGATCCAAACCCAGTTCTAAGGCTCCGGCACCTTGAATGCCATCAATCACGGTAAAAATACCTCGTTCCCGTGCGAATTGCACTATCCCAGCGACATCAATGAGCTTGCCGGTAAAAAAATGCACCCAATCCAAAACAATGGCCCGTGTTTTATTATCGCAAATGGCGGTTATTTGATCTACTAATGGAATAGGGGCATTAATTTTTACGGAACGCATACTGCCTTTGCAGTTATTTTCCATCATGCGAATGGTAGTGGGAAAGGCATCGGAAGCGACGATGTAATTTTCTTCCGGCTGGATATCCATGGCTAACAGGGCCAATAATACGCCTTCGGAAGTATTTTTTGTAAACGCGAAATTCTCGGGTTTGGATTGGAACAGGGTGCCGAGTTCGTGACGGACATTTTCATAGATGGCGACCTGCTTGGGCACGACAATCAAGCCTATTTCGGAGGATTCGTTTAAAGATTCAATCATGGCATCACGGGAAGGAACAGGTAATGGCCCGTCAGCGGCAAAATTAAAATACAGATAGTTCTTTTTAACGGGAAAAAGGTCTTTGATGGTATCCGGGGAAAGCAAACCATTGGTTAATGCAATTTTTGTTTCAGTCATACTAGTATTTTCCTTTTAAGTTAATTGGCGTAAAACAGCATTTTACTGGAATATGGATTATTGGTCAATAGGAAATCAGGAGATAAATAACCCGGGGTGTTCCCTGGGAATACCCCGGGAGTCAAAATAACTTACTTTAATTTAAAACGGAATGCTTACTAATTGTCACAGGTTTTGGATGTGCAAAAACGGGGCTCATCGGACCAGCAAAAAGCTTGGACAGAATACCATACTCCGCCTTTAATCTCGGCTTTCTCTTGATTGTTCAACGCGGCGATGGTGGTTTTGTTGATGTGCAATTTCTTGCTTGATTCTTTCGTTTTCATGTTAGTGAATCCTCCATTTTTTTATTTGCTTATTCTAATAAAAATAAGGAGTCAGTATATTTTAAAAAGCACTAAAAGTCAAGTATTAATGAATACCCTGGATTCACGGCTATTTTTAAAAAGCACCAAGGGTAATAATGGCACGCTGGACTTTCTGGACGCACTGGACTTACTGGACAAGCTGGACAAAATGCAAAGGTTTTGGAAAGTCCAGTTGGTCCAGAATGTCCAGCTAGTCCAGCTAGTCCAGTTTTTTCTGAAATGTGGCGGTGGATTTAGTCTACGCTAAATCCACCATACTATTAAAAAAAGGTCCGCTTGGATTATTATTATTTAACAGTGTATTCGCAATACAGGTTGGTTTTTTTGGCCTGGGCTTTAAAATTGTCCCAGAGTTCCTGGCTGATATCTGCTGGTTTGTGGGTGGGCACATCAGTATCGGCTCTGATAATCCGGCCTTTACATAACTCTTTGAGACGTTGGTACAATGGTTCAAAAGGCATCTTCCAAATCGGGGTCTGTTGCTTGGCCATGTCCTCGTTCACTGGAATCATGGCGGTTAATTCGGAATGGGTCATCAGCTCCAACCCTTTCTCGCGCAAGGTAGCATTGTGACTGCCATGATGACCGACTTTATACAACACGGTTCGACTCAATAATTCTTGACTGGTTACTGTTTTATTATCGACTTGCCAAGTCAAACCTTCCCAGCTTAACCAATTGCCTACCTGCGCATCACCGGGAAATAAAAGTACTTTTCCAGTGCCGATTAATTCGATAGCCAAAACTAAACTGGTATTATTGGTATTGGAATCAAGATGAAGGGCTAAATCTTCGGAAGCTTCCAGCCATAGATTGTCTATATTCCGCCACTGATACTTTATATTATTATAGTTGTTATTCACAAACTCATCTATTGGTTTTGCTTCCTCGGTCTGGGGAACGATCATATAACGTTGATCAAACGGATTTATTTTTTGCGCCGCAGTGGTATCGCTCTCTGTGACTCCTTTTAAGTCTGGGTCAAGCATATGGAAAACCTTTTGCGCAAAGATATCAAGATAATCACTATCCAAGTCGGTCAAATATACTTCCCCAGTCCTGGGTTTGCTTCGTTTTAGCATCTGGGTGCTTTCTGGTGGGCCTAAAACAAAGAACCGGACCTCTGCGACTCCTGGCATCTGGTGGGGTGAATTCCCAGGGGAAAAGTAGCTGGGCTTTTTCTCTCCCCAGCCACGCACCATCTCCATGATCCCGGCAGAAGTTTGCCTGCCTGTAGTATCGGATAACTCGCCATGAAAACCCAACAAGCCTTCCAATCCTTCGGCAAACTTTAAACGGGAGTCTTTATCCTTATTCTCGACTATCATACGTAATGCGTTTAACAGTTTATCTTTTTGCGCTCGTAGAACCTGGGCATTGTTATCGTCGGGATTCTCGGTCCAGCCAAACCAAACTTGATCGATCATAATATCCTTGAAAACTGTTTCGGCTTGCTCGAATCCGCTGATGTGGTCCCAATGTTCATGGGAAATAACCAGCACATGAATATGACCGCCGGTGGCCTCTTTGATGTTTTCAGCTACTTCTTTCATTATAATCTTATCGTTCTTAGTCTTCTGAAGGACGCCACAATCAATGAGCATGTACCTAGGTTTGTTGTCCTCGCCATTAAAAGCCAACAGGAAACAATCTCCCAATCCCTGGCAATACATTCTTATTTTAACACTATCCTTTTCTGCATTCATTTGTGGACTCATTTGTTCACCTCCATTTCTTTTGTGAATTCATGCATGCGGGCAAAGGGATTTATTTTACTTCTCCGAATGGGATCGTCAAAATAGGTGGCCCACAAGGACTGGGATTCGGGTGAGTTGAAGTGATACATTTGTTGTTGGCGGTAGCGGTTCTCATCCTTGATGTTTTTGGAAATGCAGTAGCGAACCTTGAAAGTTTCTATGTCGATAATTAAAGTGCAGCCACCGCGAAACTTGAAATCACTATTTTGCTTTGTAGCATTCAAAGGTTGTAAACCTTCAGTTTTAAATCCCGGTCGCCATTGGGTGATTTCTACTAAAAGGTCCATTAATAAATGCCCGCCCGGTCCAACCCGGCGAATAGGACGAATAGAGTGTACTTCAAATGTTTTATTTTTAATATCCAGACCGGTAAAGTCTATTTGTTCAAAATGTTTGGAGTTTTTGACTATTTCGTGAATTTTACCCATCGTTTTTTTCATCTGGGAGTAAAGTTCTTCCCGCGAATGCGAAGCGCCCCACTTTTTTACATCTTCTTCAAGGTCTTTGCAAAAGGGTAGCGCACCGATTTCAAAGAGGGGGTCCTGCCACAAGAGACTATTCTCTGACATGCTGCGTACATCATGGGGGAAAATACCATGGCGGCGGAAAGATTCAATAAAAGCAACGCGATAGTTATGGGGATCATCAGGAACCATATCGTAATCGGCAGTAATCAAAGCGCGTAAATAATCGCCAAAATTAACATCTACAGGCGGCAAGTAATCGAGTGCGCGAATACATATGGTGAGGATATGATCTGCTGATTTTGAGGCTTCTGAAGCCAAACGGTTGATAAGATCAGGGTGCAATGCTCCACCTCTAAGAATTCCAGAGCCACCGGTGGCAATTCGGATCAGATCGAGTGTACGGGAACGATATATGGCCAAGAATGCGTCGAATATAGCAGCCACCAGGATAGCACCGCGCTCATGGCATTCAAACGCTTTCTCCAAGTCAAGTGGATTGGCAGGTTTGCCAATAGCACTCCGTAACGCCCCGGATTTTCCCGTGGCTTTGCCAAATTCGATGGCCAATATTGCCAGATAATTGGCGGTCGCCAAATTCCCCCGGGTTTTACTAATCTGATGTTTGACGGCTTCGGGAAAAGAAAAATGTTGGAACAATGCGACAATATCGGCAAATGCTTCGTGAAGAGCTAATGTATCATAATTACTGGGTTCTATATAACGGCGATGCATTCCATCGAGGAGTGCATGACTTAATTCATGCACGATAATATCGTGGGAAAGACAAGTAAACACGATCCCTCCAGGTAAATGATCGCCACTGGCCCCGCATTGAACAGCATTAAAATAGCCAAACAGGATAGCCTTCCGGTCGGGGCTGTAATACGCATTTTTGGCCCGCATGGCATGGGGATAGAGACGCAACCGTTTAACAAAATCTGATTCATCTTTCTTGACTGTAGTATAATACCGGGGCGACCAGAATATAGGGCGACCTAAGGCCCGTTCAAAATTCTTGATGGTTTTCATGGAGACAGCGTACACCATCTGCTGATGAAACTGGGGGTCTCCATCGGAAGGTGTTAATCCATCCTGGGCAATTAAATAGGGATTGTTTAAATCCACAGGCTCATAAAAACAACGGCTGTCAGGATCATAATCAATAACTTCTAAGTACTCCCCAATGGGACCGGGAGCGGGACCATCTTTGTCTTTTTCAAAAGGGTGATCCTCCCAGGGAACTTCGACGACCACAGAATTCAGAACCTCGGTTTCAAGGCTTTGCTGGATACTGGGGTCAAATGTAAAAACACGCAGCCTTCGCGTTGATGGCCGGGATATTTTTCGCGGATAAGACATGTTTTTCCTCCTCTTAATTTAAGTATGGCTCATATTTAGCATATTAAAAGAGGGATGTCAATAAAAAATGCGCAGAAATATTTTTTTTGTGGGAGTTATGGGAAGAATGGGAATTCTGGGAATTATGGGAATTATGGGAATTCTGGGAGTGATGGGAGTGATGGGAATAATTCTGTTTATCCCATAATTCCCAGAATTCCCATTACTCCCAGAACTCCCAGTAATGCATTGGATATTTGTAACTGTTCACCCATAGGTAATAGATGAAAAAAAAAAGGACCACAGATTACACAGATTTAAATGATTACACAGATTGGTTTTTTTCTTTTTGTCATAACCATCTTTTAATCTGTGTCAATCATTTAAATCTGTGTAATCTGTGGTCTTCTTTTTTATCGCAATCATTTGCAAAATCGGTTGGACTATGATAATATAGCTACTGTAATTTCATTAGCATCATTCATTTTTGTACCGGGAGGGCCTGCGCGGCAATTTCTCAGGCAGAGCTTAAGCCTCGCTGGCCCCCTTTTCCCGGATTCAACGCCGTGACTTACTCAAACCATATCTTGACCAGGGCATCCGCATCATCCACTTCAATCAATGTCATTGGTCCACTGCTCTTGAGGACTTTAATGAGCTTTTTCAAATCAAGATCACATTTATCACCCTTATCATCCTTGATTTTAATGTCTTCGCCGATTGAATCAGCGACTAAATCAACTAGGGCAATGGGAATCTTAATTTTTACAGATGCTTTGTCACTTTTTTTATCCGTGACTTCCAATCTGAACCAAGCGACATCACCCGATGAATCATGTGCCCTAACGGCATTCTTAATGACTTTGTAATCATCCGACGACGTTCCCCGTACCAGTTGCACTGTGACCAATAACACTACAGCCAATACCATTACTAACACTACGTTTTTTTTCATACTTCCTCCATTGTTTTTTTCATTTTGTTTTATTTTATTCGTATTATTTTATACCGATTTCAAAGATGACATCATCCTCGTCGATTTTGATAAGATTTTGGGTGTTGATCACTGTTTGCAGCAGTTTATCCATGCTGTAGCCACCCTTTTGCAGTTTTTTCTTATCTTCATCGGGTATGGCATCCAAAGCGAGATTCGCCAACGCAAAAGGAATAGTGAACGAGAACGTTTCGCGCTTATTTTTCTTATCATAAACGCGGATGAACAACATCGCATTATCAAGGTTCTTGGAACGGGATAGTGCTTTAACATATTGGGGACCAATGCGCATCAGGGCAATTTTTGCCCGGTCTACGAGCGCGGCATCTGACTCTTCGCGCACCATTTGTTTTAACATGGGCACAGCCTTGGCAGCAATCACTTTATCCCTGGCATAACTGAGCTTAAAAGCAGCATAATATTGCACGGTCCGCATTGAGCGCTGCAATAAATTCATAATCTTCTCTATAGCTCCTTTCTGCCCACGACTATAGAGCTGAAAATTTAAATCAATTATGGCAATCAATGCTTCCTCTTTTAAACTGGGATTGTCGGAAACAAGTAAAAAGGCATTGTAATATTCCAGGGCTTTAGCTGGATTGTTCTTCTCCTGCTGGCACTTTCCCTTGTAAAACTGGGCTTGGGCCTGATAGGTAGTATTGGGATAAGTCCGAGTCAATCGTTCCAACTGGGAAAAAGCCTCGTCCCACTGCCGATCAAACAATGCCAACCGGGCACGGTCAAATATCTCCTTCTCGCTCTGGGCATGAACACTGCCCTGACCAATCACGAAGAAGAAAGAGAATAATAAGAAGAACAGCACACACCGTTCACCTTTTAAGGTATTTATTTTGGATAGTATTTTCATTTTAAACCTCACTGGTTAACAACTCTTTGCCCGCCAGATGGATTTTAAACAACAATCGTTCTTGGCGGATATAATCTTGCAGCTTTTGCAATTTTATACAAGAGCCTTCATTTTCATTCATTAATATCTCGAAAAGCAGCCATTCAATTTTCCGCACCAGTTCCTTTGAACTCAACAAATCGTGGTTGTTAGGGTTCTTTAAATCCTGGGAGAAATAGCGGCTCTTGGTCAACAGCGTTTGCACGCGTTTCATGTCCAAATGATTCTTCCAGGAAAAAGCGGATCGGGTATCACAGGATTCCAACAAATCAGTGAGCACCATCTGGCTTTGTTGGAAGTATTGAATGATCTCGCGTTTCGCCATATTATTTTCCATGCGCGCCAATGAAACCTTCACTCCAGGTTCATTTTGCACGACGATCCGTGCTATCGGGGCGGCAGGGGCGCGAAACAAGAGGTAACCGGCAGCAATACCGAGCGAAAAGACAAGGAACACGGCTGCGGCAGCACGATACCAAGTAAACCGGACTGCGCCACCAGAAAGAAGGGTAAATGATTTCTTAAAAGGAATCTGCTGTGTGATATCCGTGGCGTTTTGTTCCCAATCAATCGTATCCATTACTGCTTGACATTCTTGTGCCAATGTTTCGGCATCTTTTTCAAGTCGGGCCAGCCAAAGCGTATCATCTACCGCGTTGTGGCGCGCGATTTTTTGTTCTTTTAATCTGCTCATGATGTCACCGCACATTTTTTCCCGTGAATATCGACCGGTGTTTCTGCTTTCACCAGGGACACTTTTAGCGTTTGCACTGCACGATGGTACATCGATTTAATCGTTCCCACGGACAGGTTTAACATCGTCGATATTTCATGGTGTTTATAGCCGCTATAATGTTTTAAGACAAAAATCATTTTCTGTTTCCTCGGTAGAGACAACACGGACTTTTTTAGATGGTGCCGGAAATTCTGGCGGTCAAGCTGATCCTCGGGAAAATGGGAAACCACACGACTCTCTTCTTCAAATTGATAGATGTCTTTCATGTCAGCTTTTTTCCTCTTGAATTTTCGATAAAAATCAATGCACAGGTTGTACGCGATACGATTGACCCAGCCACTGAACTGGTTCTCATTATTACTTTCATCGAACCCGGCCAATTTTTGGTACATGCGGAGAAACGTTTCTTGCACGATTTCCATGGCATCGTCCTTGTTCTGGAAAAAACCGTAAGCCAACCGAAATACTTGTTTTTGATAGCGAGTAATAAGCTCGGTAAAGGCAGGTCTGTCGCCCTGTTTAGCCCGGCGAATAAGTGCGCGCTCTTTTTCAAAGTGTGCAAGGTCGGCATAGATGGTCTCCTTATTTTTTTTAGCTTCTGTCATGCGTCGTATTTTACTTGTTTCTGTTTCATTTTGCTTGTTTCATTTTGTCTGTCATAATAGCAAACGATGGCTTCCTGAAAAAGGTTTACATTAAAAATTTGTTTTTCCTTGAAATAATTTTTTTTATGTTATATATTAACATCATCAATGAAGCAGTTCCATTATGGATAGAACATGAGCAGAAATAATCTTTTGGGTGTGTGGGTTGTTGTGTTAATGGGTTGTTGTATACTGGCAGGCGAATTAATGGCAGTGACTGACGTCGATTTTGCAGTTAAAGATATTCGCGTGGAAACAGACGGGTTTATTCATATTCTCTTGGAAAATAAGACCAATATTGAGGTGAAACTGACACCGGAACTGCTGGAGAAAGTTTTCCTGATCATCTATATCAATAATGTCAAACGGGCGGAATACAAAGTGAAATACATGGCGACAACGCTTTTTAAAAAACAGGGCGACACTCTTTTTCGTACCAACTTCAGGGTTCCCAATGCCCTGGAAGTGGCCGTCGAAATAAATCTGTTGAAGGTTTTCCCGGAAACAAATTTTTCCAACAACCGTTTGCTCAAAATGGTGCAGGCGCAAGCACAATGAACAGCACAATGAACAACCAGGCGCCACTATTCGAACGTTTAGCAGCAAAGGAGCGGGCAGCCCAGCAGGAATTGATTAAAAAATTCAATGGTCGATTATTTGTGTACTTCCGCATGCGCATCCGGGGCCAGGATAGTTACGACGATCTCGTACAAGAGGTTTTTGCCTCTTTTTTTGCCGGGCTTGAGAAAAACAAGATCACCGCAGATCATTTTATCGCCCCTTTTATCTTCGGGATTGCCAAACGGGTGATGTTTAATTTTTTCTATAACCAAAAACGGGCGGGCAATATTCAAAAAAAAGGGGAAGAACAAATGGAGCTGACCTATGACTTTGAAGAAGAGAACCGGCTAAGTAATAAAACACTGAATGATATTATCCAATCACACGTGGCGAAACTGCCAGAAGTAGACCGCATTATTCTTAAAGAGTTTTATTTAAAAGAGAATGACATCGGCGACGTGGCAGCGTTGCTCAAAAAAACGAAACACTATGTAAGCGTGAGAAAAGAAAGAGCATTAAAAAAAATCAAAAGTGAGATTTTAAAGCGTAAAGATATATTATTTATGTGAACACGGATTTAAACAACAGATTTCAAAAGAGGCTCCATATGATATGCAAGGAATTTACTGCCCAGATTGACCGCTATCTTAGGGGAGAACTCTCTACAGCAGAACAAGAGACTTTTGAAGAGCATTATTTTGCATGCGATGGGTGTTTTAGCGAATTACAAATAGCGGAGCGCTTACATGCAAAAGAAATACATATTGTGACTGGGAGCACGAACCAGACTTTGCAACTCTGGTGGCAACTCCATTGGAAACCAATGCTGTCCTTGGCTGCGATGGTGCTGGTAACATTAATTTCCCTCTGGACAATCACTTCGCGGGCGCAGAGGCGAGACCTGATTGAAATCTCTGATATTCCCGCTCCACTCTACATGAAGATGGAAACCCGCGCGGGTCTGGATAGTAATCACAGGGAAAGGGAACTTAAATTTGACGAGGCAATGGCTTATTACAATCAAAAAAAATATGGGCAAGCACTGCGTCTTATGAATCAAATTGCAGGGGATAACACAAATGTACAGCTTACTTTTTTCCAGAGCATCTGTTTGCTTTTTACCGACCAACCAGAAGAGGCGGTAACAGGGTTTGATACGATTATTACTGTGATGAACCCCGCCTATTATGACGAGGCCGTGTATTATAAAGCAATCGCATTATTGCGTTTGGATAAAAAAAGCCAAGCTCTGGTGTTGCTGGAGAATCTGGCGGAAATGTTCAGCCCTTATTCGCAGAAAGCCAAAGCATTGATGGACAAATTAAAGGTTAACTGAAAAAATAGAAGCCTTTGAGGCTTTCATCTGCCGCTTCAATCTTCTGCATCAGTGCTGTTTTATTTTTTAAAGCCAATTCCGTGGCAATGGCATTAATCAACACGGAAAACGCGGCGGTGGAAGTGGTGAACAGGATGTTTTCCCTGGGAATAGCCAATACCATGGAGGCAAATTCAGAAATAGGGGAGTGCGCATTATCAGAAACACTGATCATTGGCAAACCGTGAAACTTAACCAAGCGGGCGAATTCAATGGTCGAACGGGAGTAGGGATAAAAGGAAAAAAAGATCAATAAATCCTCTTTGCGCAATTGTAATATCTTTTCTTCAACAGTAAATGGACCCTCATCAAGGCAGTGGGTCTCTTTGCCAATCTGGTTAAAAAGATAGGCGGTCATATGCGCCAATATAGAAGAAACATTCGTGCCAAACGCATAAACGCGATCCGCTTTCTCCACCATGCGCACCATCTCGCGGAAGGAATCTTCTTTAATAGTGGAGAGCAACTTGTTGATGTTTTTAATGTCCTGCTTGGCAACCTGCACCAACGAGTCCCGGGCATTCAGGTTGGTTCTGAGTACTTTAAACCGTTTCATCGGATTGACCGTCTCTTTGAGCTCACCCTTGATGCTTTCTTTAAAATCATAGAATCCTTTAAAATTGAATCTTCTGAAAAAGCGGGTAATAGTGGCCGTACTAACCCCCGTTTCCTTGGCTATTGGTTCAATGGACATCAAGGGAATTTCATTCCAATTTTCCACCAGGAAATAAGCCAGTTTTTTTTGGATCCGGGAATAACTATCTATGCCATTGCGAATCTTATCTTTTAAATCAATTTTTGTATTCATGACTACTCCTTAATATGACTTCTATTCGGGTATTCCTGCCTCATGCCCTTATTTCTTGCGAAAGGGGACACCTTCCGTCATCCATTTTGGGGCCGGTTCGCCTTTCAGATAATGGTCCAGGTACTCCTTCATTTTTATAGTATAATCCAGTTTGTTCGGATACTTTTTCAGGTGATGCGGTTCGTCATTGTATTGCAAAAAGATACAATTTTTATTCAAACGTCTCATCGTCAGATACAATTCTATCCCCTGTTGCCAGGGCACAGCGCCATCTTTATCGCCAAACTCAATCAACAACGGTGTATGAATGCGATCAGCATAAAATATAGGTGAGTTTTCCAAATAAAGCAAGGGCGCCTCCACCAATCCCAAACCGATGCGGCTCTGTTCTTTTTCATATTGAAACTGCCGGGCCACTCCATTCTCCAAACGAATACCATTATATGCACTCGTCATATTGGCCACCGGTGCGCCCGCAATCGCAGCCGCAAAAATATCGCTCTGTGTAATAATAAAAGCAGTCTGATACCCACTCCAAGAATGCCCATGCAATCCGATTCGTTTGCCATCAGCAATACCCAAATCAATCAACCTCTGCACACCAGGAACCAAACACTTGGCCGCAGAAAAACCAGGCCGCCCAACTTCAAACTGAATATCAGGTAAAAATAAAACATAACCATTGCCCGTATAATAGGGAAAACAGGGACGATGATTGATCACAACCTGATTGTAGCGGTAAAGTTCCTGGCTGAACGATTCGTAATAATACACCAACACCGGGTAACGTTTCGCTGGCTCATAATTTTCCGGTTTAATTACCACCCCCTGCAAGGGTTTGCCATCAAAACTAAGCCATTCAATCAATTCCGCTTTGCCCCACAAGAAATCCTGTTGCTGCGGGTTGGTGTAAGATATTTGCCTTGGGGTTTTAAAATCGCTGCCACATACCCAGAGATCTGGAAACTCCTGGAAATTTTCACGGGTAAAAAGGATGTGATCCCCTTGTTTTGCTTTCATCAAGAACCTATAGGAGCGATCTGGCATAAAGAGCAATGGTTCGGCCCCTATTTTTCCCTCGTGACCCCCATAAAACGCCGTGTATTTTTCTGTATCCGAGTAAGCCGATAGCAGCAAACTCGCCCCTGATTTAATAAATTTTTGTTGTGGGTCTGTTTTGGTGACCCGGAAAATCAGTTTGTTCTTTCGTCCCAGGTTCCCCGTCAAACATATAGCCGATGTGGACGTTGTCGAGAATTCCCAGATATCGTATTTATCATATATCAACACCGCGCGATCGTTTTCTGTCCAGCCAGCCATGCCATAGCCGGGAACAGCACTGGGAGAATCGTGATTTTCATTGTAAAAAGGTGTCGGAATTTCCGCAGTCAGGTTGCGTGTGGTATTATTGCGAATATCAAACAAGTACCAGTGTTTATCCAGATAATAAACAATAAAGCGCCCATAAAAAGAGAGTGCGACGTCATAGGCGTAGCGCGTCAGTATTTTTTTACGGGCGCCGTTCCACATGTTAATATAATATACGTCCTTGTAGCGACCGTCCCAGGTAAGATCGCGGCGATAGGGCAGATCGGAAAAGCCCAGCGTGTAATCCGGGTTTTCCACCCGGTTCGTTTCAGGCAGGTCTGCCGTGGCCAATTGCAGATAGCGACCTTCATTGAAGAAATAAATCGCCGTGTATATTCGTTTCGTGAACTTTTCCCATTCCATTTTTTGCTGCGTATTAATATAAGGGTCTAACCAGTGCCATACATCAACCCCCCGATTTTCCAACAGGCTTGGGATATCGTAAATATCTTGTTTTTCCTCTGCTTTTGGTTCCGGTTGACTCCATAAATATTCCACAGCCGGTTTTAAACCGAAGAACAGGCGATCCTCGTCTTCACTCCAGCTTAATTCATTGTCTGCCGGTAGTAACCAACCCACTGGCATCTGTTGTTTGGCAATCGGAGTATGCACTTTGTCTTTTTGGCCTTCCCAGATTTCCAGCGTTGAAGAGAATATCTTGTTCGGTTTCGTTTTCTCGCCCTCACTCGTCTTGGTTGGCTCCTTTTTTTTATGATAAATAAAAGCCAGACGTGATTTTGTTTTGCTCCAGGCCAAATTACTATAACGGTCCAGAGGTTGACCGTGGATTTTTTTAACCCTGGCATCGTCTTTCTTTAAATCCCGGACATACAGACCATTTAAAGTTCCGTTTTCCTCGTCCAAAACAGAATAAGCGAGGAACCGCGAGGCGGGGTCGAACATTATATTAACCAAACCCGTCATGGGGAACTCATGTCCATCAGTCAAGCGGCGTAATACTACCTGATAAGTCTCTGTTTTTGGTTCTTCTTGCTCAGGTTCTTTTTGGATGTCTTCTTTTTTGCTCTCTGCCTTTTTTTCTTCCGCAAAAAGCGTATAAAACAGCCATTCTGAATCATCCGAAAAGGCGAACGATTTAACCTTTTCCACCTGGATAATCTTTCCCGTCGTCGTATCCAGTAGAGCCATTCCGTTCTTCAGTTTTGAATCTTTGCCTTTTTTCGTGTTTTCTTCCTTTTCCAGTGCCGCGAAATCAGGGAGTAGTGTAGTAGCCAGCCATTTTCCATTTTTTGTCATCACTGGGCTTGATCCTTGGGGGATTGTATAGGATTTTTGTGAGAGCAGCGACACCGTGATTGTTTCCCCATTGCCCCGGTCTGGTTTTGTCGCATAATAGACCCAATCGCCTTGTTCCGAAATAGCCGGGCTGTGGATTTCCTTGAATTTCATGATATCTTGGAGCGTGAGCGGTTTTTTTTCCGCCGCCCGTGCCATGTGTATCGGGAACAGAAGACTAACCATGATCATCGTGACCAGTAACAAGCAGTAGTCTCGCCTGCAACGAGTCAGCCGCCTGTCATATATATTTTTAGCAGTGTTTTTCAATAGTATCATTCGTTTATCCTCCGTAATGGGTGAACTGGGCGGCACTGGACTGATTCGGAAGCCCAGAAAAAGTGTAATCTTTTGATTTATACAACACATGGTACTATTGTAAATAATTTTCTTTTTTTTAGCAATCCCTAATGACGTGTTAAATCCACCACCAAGTTTTAAAAAGGGTTGGACATACTGGACAAGCTTGAAAAATCACCGGTTTTGTGAAGTCCAGTAAGTCCAGATAGTCCAATTTTTTCTGAAACTTGTTGGTGAATTCATGATACCCCTCTTATTCATCAATCAGCCTGACCCAAGACCTCATCTTCCCCCTATTTGCTCATCAGAGTCCAAAAAACTCCTCACTTCTCCTCAAACTGTCAATGGTGCAGAAAAATACTCTGGCTGATATGGGCTTGGGGGGAGACGAACAAAAAAGAGCCAGGCGTACAACACTGACGATTCAATCGACCTGTTGTAGCCTAGCTCCTATGTTTGTTGCCCGAAGGCATTAATACAACAGTATTACTTTTCTTCTTTACCGATGTCTTCCAATTCTTTACGATATGCTTCGCTCTTCTGAACACGTTGGTAAATATTGATGAACTTTTTGTTATACTCTTCGTTCTTCTTCACGTACTCATCTTTCTTGGCTGCATTGATTTTGATTTTTTCTCGCCAGAGCAAGCCCATATAAGAATAGGGGTTGGCATAATCGGGCAAGATATCAATGGCCTTTTGGAGAGTTCTCATACCTTTCTCAATGATTGGGTCCCGTTCCTGGGCAGACATCACATCCTCGGGGGATTGGTAACTCCAGTTCCAACAGACATTACCAATAGAGTAATAGGCTTCGGCAATTTCCTGTTTCTTTTTTTCATCAAATCCCTGGATAGTGGTTTCCGCTTTGGTGATTCTTTCTTGAATCTGGGCTTGCAATTCGGCGATTTTTTTGTTGGTGGCATCCAGTGAAAGTTTTCCTTCCAATTTCTGTTTGGCCTCGTCAATCAGCCGTTGTTTTTCTGCCTTATCGACCTTGGTATTTTTCTGGTAGGTGGCGATTAAGGATTCGATTTTGGTGATACTCTCGGCATCCTGTTTCAACGTGCCCACTTCGCGAATCGTCATCACAATAGAAGGGTCTAACAATGCATAAAGCCGTTTTTCATGGTTGGTCACCGCATCACTCCAACGACGTTGATCCTGTAAGAAACCCACGTAATAATGATACCCTTCGGCGTCCTGTGGATTCAACTCAATGCGTTTGAGATACATGGCATCGGCAGAATCAATCTTGTTATTTTTGGAGTAAAAATTAGCCAGCGTGTAATAGGATTTGGGGTCGTCGGCTTTTTTCGACAATATTTTCAGATAGCATTTCTCTGCTTCTTCAATATTGCCGAGTTTGTCGTACAGATCGCCTAAAGCCAAGACCACTGTTTCATTTTCCGGTTCATTTTGTTCCGCCATTTTCAGGTACTGAATACCCTTCTCTGCGTAGGTTTTGTTGCGGGGATCATCATCTTTCCCTGGCCGATAAATGGAACTATAACTGGTGCCCAGGTACAGGTAGATGAACTTCATCTCCGGATTAAATGAAAGCGCCTCTTCATAACACTCGACCGCTTTTTTATACTTTTCTTCCATATAGTAACCATTGGCTTTTTTCAATTGGTAGTTCGCCTTCAGATTGGAGACCTTGAACTTTTCGCAGGCCGAAAAATTAGCCACAAACACGAGTACTACAAACACCACTAATATTGAAGATACGTTCTTCTTCATCTATTCCTCCTCTAAAATCAAATTTATAATAGAATATTTCCTAAAAGTCATGCGTTTTGTTAAAACAATCATTGCCAAGTTTGTCTTCAAGTCAACCATCATGTCCGTTTCCATTTTTGTTTCCATGCCAGTCACTTTATCCTGTAAAACCACATCAAGAAAAGCCATAAATCTTGGATATAAGGGATCAATTTGTTGTTCAGATAAATCCGGGTGGTTTCCTGCTCTTTGATCAATTCGAAAAGCTGGTATAATTCTTCCACGTCGTCCGGGTAGAAGCTGACATAGATTTTATAAAAATCGCCAGCGCCTTCTTCCATGAAAAACCGGTTCTTTTTGGCCAGTATGACTGCCTCCTGGTAATTTTTGGACAAATTCTTTTGAAATCGCAAGGTAATTTTGAACTCCTTATTGGCACTCTTGGGATTCAAAATATTAAAGAGTTTTTCCTCTTGAATGTTTGTTTTTGCATCCATTGGAGTATTATATACCAAAAACTCTGAAAAAGAAAGAGGAAAAAAATGAAGGAAGAAAAAAATATTTTCTATCCAATTTACTGTTTTCGTGGTATAAAAGGTATGAACGGAAAAACAATGACCGCGAATATGTTTCAGACAGACGAAGTGACCGGAAGAATTCGGTCCACGGTGCCGCGTCCCGCAGAATTGGAACGGGAGGTCGCCCAGGACCTTTTCCTCAAAAATCTACAACCCGTGAAACTTCACCTGTATAATTTCATCCGCAAAGCCCTGAATTATATTCCCGAGGCCGATGATCTCTTTCAAGAGACCCTGTTGAAAGGATTCCGTTATTTTTATTCCTATGATCAGGAGCACAGTTTTAAAACCTGGATTTTTACTATTGCCCATAACCTGGTCAAAAGTTTTTTTTGTGGCAAGCTGGGTGCGGCCCGCCGTATGGTTTCATTAGAAGAAACGGGCGATCTGGCAATACCGGAAGAGCATGCCGCTATAGCGGGGCAGGTGCGGGAGATATACCGGCTGGCCACGGGGTTGAAGCCGCGGCAGCGCGAAGTTTTCTTTCTATATTATTATAATGAGTTTTCGGTGGCGGAAATCTCGGCCATTTGCGGCATGAGTCGGCCCGGGGTGAAATTCATCCTGCATCAGGCCCGCACCACCATAAAAAAAATAGTGGAGGTCCAACGATGAAAAATATAAACGATCCTATTGATCATTTGATTGTTGAACGGGTCCGGGTTCTGGAAGAGAAGGTTCCGCAGGAATTGGAGCATGCTTTTATGGCAGCCTTGCAAAAACTGGAACCAGCCAAACCGCTTATACAACAGCAAGGTGGGCAACGAAATCGCTTCTACAACGGCGTCCGCCTGATTGCGGCGACCATTCTGCTGGCGGTAGTGTTGCTGACGGTGTATATGGTTTTCCAACATTCCAAACCCGCCCCGACCCTACTGGCCAAAACGGACGAGGTGTCGGTGCAGGATAGTTTCGTGGAGAACGAACCGGCCACAACGCTCATGGTAAACCCCAAGGATGTTAATATGACGATTGTTTGGGTTGAAAAAGTAAAAAATTAAATGATGTTTCAAATAGAATAGAAACAATAAAATATAACCAATAAAAAAAAGGAGAAGTACAATGAAAAAAATCTTTACGATGGTCATCGTGTTGGGTTTAATTTGGTTTGGTTTCTTCATAACCCCTTCCTTGCTTCACGCCGCTCCCGGTGATGTGGCGGCCCGGTTGCGGTTGTATGAAGGGTTCCGTGAAAGTAACAGCGAACCCGGGAAGATTATCACGTCGTATTATTTGAAACCCCTGACTGACAAGGACGTGTTTGCCGAGGTCGATGAGGGGAAGGAGATCGAGGTATTAAAACGGGTTTTTAATATGGCGGATGTTAAATTGATGACAGACGCTCTTCTGGTTTTGGGTGAGGGCCGTGACAAAACACCCTTCCAGGTGATTGTGCTCAATGGGCGCAAGCTTTTAGTACAGATGAGCAAGTTGGGTGGCCAGCCAAATCGTTTTCGCGTGGAAGTTTTGGAAGACATGACGCCCCCCCGTTCCTTATTGAACAGCACCATTATTCTGCCCAAGCAAAAGACAACCGCATTGGGTTTTGAAGATAACGGTGGGAAAATATATTTTCTTTCCTTTCATCGCGGGGAGGATTTCCCGTCCGCGCCCCCTGCTCCGCCATCACCTGCTGCTCCGAATACACCGAAAATGCCAAAAGTACCGAATGCTCCTAATGCATCTGCGTGGCCTGCGCACGCACCCCATCCCCCTGAATTACCCAAACCCCGCTTGATTCAAAAAGTGGACCCGATTTTCCCGGCAGAAGCTGTAAAGAAACATGTGAGCGGTACAGTGGTGATCAATGCAACGACAGACATTGATGGTAATGTCAAAAACACAGAAGTGGTAAGTGGCCCCCCACTATTAATACCAGCAGCCCTGGATGCGATTAAACAGTGGAAGTATGAACCCTGTATTGTCAATGGCAAAAAAAAGGAGGTTACTTTCACGATAACAATTAAGTTTAATTTGGACAATGATGACGAAGCCATGCCTATATCTAACGCGCAGGCCCCGAAGGTGATTAAAAAGGTGCTCCCCCAATATCCGGTGGAAGCGAAAATAAAGCATGTTCAGGGCACAGTGGTGCTGGAAGTGGTGGTAGATAGGGATGGCAATGTAACAGACGCGGTGGTCATTGATGGGATTCCTGAACTCAACGATGCGGCTATCGGCGCGGTTAAACAATGGAAATACGAGTCCTATCTCAAAAACGAGAAAAAACAGAAGATTAAATTTACGGTGGTGGTGAAATTCGCGCTGGAAAAAAAATAATGTAAAATAATGTAATCCACTGCCCCCAAACACAAAAAATAAGATAAAACACGTTAAAACAACAGGGATTAATAAATGTAAAAAGAAAGTACTCCGCTTAAAGGAACAGGTTACGCGGCGATAGAGGCCGAAGTTGAGGAGGCACCCAGTAGTGCCCTCCTCAACTTCAGCCCGCTATTGGCGATTATTAATTTTCTTTTTAATCGATTTCCAGCCAGGAAAACCAGATGGGATGATGCAGTTTGTACCATTCGAGAATTTCTCTGAGAATGACCTGGTTTTTGGGCGAGATGACATCCGGTGAAATTTTATTGAAGTGGATGGTGATCCGTTCTTCGCCAAAGAATTCCAATGCCTCGGAACAAAGGGTCTGGATTTCGTTGCGGATACGACCGGAGTCAGATATCCGAACAGCGCGTCCGGGATAATCTTCGCCACCCATAAACCGGTTGAGCAAGGGGTTAAATACAAAGCGACTGGCCTGGAAGGATTCCATTAATTTTAAGGTAAAGGTTAGCCGCTTGTCGCCCTGTGAACCAGCCAGACGTACCACTACTTTATACACGCCGGGCGCAATCTCTTTGACACCGGGAGCGCCAGAATAGGGGTCTGGTCTCATATAACTCGAAATAGCCAGGACTTCCCATGACTTTTCCGGGAAGAAGTCGTCCGCCTGAATAGATGGTTTGTCCACCGGGATACGCGCCTCTATGGCATTCTGGATCATTTGCCGGTAGTCCTCCGAGGTCTCATCATCCACGGCGTGGCCCACCACTTTTTCTAACTGTTGCCGGTAATCCTCCGCCTTGGGATTGATTTCCATGATGAACTGTTCCCGGAAATAGGGAAGTTTGAATTTGGAGGTGAACACTGCCAGGTACGCTTCGAGGTTGAACATGGGTGCCAAGCTGGCTGCTTGTAATGCTTCTGCGGATGCGGCATAACCGTCGCAGAGGAACAGATGGGTTTGGTCCGCCTCATCTTTCCAGGTGCCGATGCGATAGGTAGGGGCATAAGTCCCGGATTCGGTGAATACTTTAATGCCGGTGGTAGGCAGTACCCACTCGTCATCCGGCAGGTGAACTCCCAGCTTCTCCCACTCTTCCCATAGCGCTGAAATTCGGTCTACCCGGCTCTTGCCGCGCAAGGTCCACACGTGAATATTTTCGCGGCGAATCCCGGGATAAGTCCCTTCAATCGCTTCCAGCACTTTGTGCCGTGGTGTCCTGAAATTGATCAGGGTGGATTGATTGGCGGCATGATTCACCACTGCTTTAGGTAGAAATAAATTGCCGATGTACCCCTCGTAAGGCGAGGAGATTTGCAGTGGTTGATCGAAGATGTGAAGGATGGTCATGGCGCCGGTATCGCTTCCTTTGGCAAAACGGGAGGTATTTTCCAAGGTGTCGATAGCCGCGCCCCAGACCGTGATACCCTCCTGTTTTATTTCCTTGTAAAACTCCTTCCAGCCATATTTCTTATCGTTGAGTAATTTGACCACGCGTTGGTCCAACCATTTGGCCACCTGGGGGCGGGCATAAACGCGACCGAATCCCAGTTGCGGATTGGAACCCATTTCCGGCGTCTCACCGCCCTTGGGCATCAGTCCCTCGCCCAAACATACCATGATCGCATGTTTCTCCGGGAGCTGGCGCGATAGATACCAGAGACTTTCACTCATGGCATAGGCGGAAATAGCATCCGCGTCCTTTTTTACCTGGTTCAATCCCTCTTTGCCCTGGCCCGCACCTTCGCCAAAACGACCGAATAATTGCGTGCCCAGCGCGGTAACCGCACCGGTCATAGCAAACAAACGTTCCATGTCGCCTTCCAGAAAAGAAATATCGCTGGTAAACTCCTTTGTGGCTTTACCGCGAATCCATTCCACTTCCACGTCTTCCAACCAGAGATGGAAACGGCCCAGAATCGACCGGGTATCAAAGGCCCACTGGGCGATACGGTCTTTTTTCTCCTGGGCACTGTTCATTAAAACACCTTTATTAGCAAGATCTTCTTTTTTCATAGTCCTATTTTAGAAAAAAATCGCGTTCATTACAATATCTATTGGATTATTTTTTTTAGAAATTGTTATTTTTTTGATTTTTTTGTTAATCCCCCTGGTTTTAAGACAGTAAAAATATTAAAAAATAGAAAAGAGAGTGGTTGGGCTATTGCTTTCATCCCGTATTTTTTTTACAATATCAGGGTGAGGTAAGTTATGGCGAATTGTAAAAATTGTGGCGCGGCATTGCCCGCCCATACCGTGGAATGCATGTATTGCAAGACCCGGCAGGATGTAGATTTACATGTGATACACCAATACACGGTAGAAACACCGGAAACAGAACGCATCTGCCCCCGTTGCGATAAACCGATGCAAACGGTGGATATCAAAGTAGGGGAAAAATTTCTGATCGAACGGTGCCTGGAATGCATGGGCCTATTTTTTGACCCGGGGGAACTGGACGCGCTGATTGATAAATCAGTGTCTAACGTCTACTATATTGATTACACGCAGTTACAGGTACTGAAACTATCCAAACGTAGCCAGGATTATCCGGTGACCTATATTAAATGCCCGGTCTGTCGAAAATTAATGAACCGTAGCAACTACGGCACCCAGAGCGGGGTGATCGTGGATACCTGCAAACAACACGGGGTGTGGCTCGACGGCGGCGAACTGCGCCAATTGATGGAATGGACCAAAGCGGGCGGGAAACTTCACGCGCAAGAAAAAGAAAAGGAAATGCTAAAAATAAAAGAACAAGACGAAGCCATCAATAGAAGCTTGCAAGGCGGTGGCTTTGGCAGAGACAACCCATACGGCGAGGGCGGGGCTCGATTTCCCGGGGGCATGGGTGGATTCGGTGGATTCGCCACCCGGGGCGGCACGACGGACGACCCCTTTGAGGATCTTTTGTCTGCCTTAAAAGGCTTTGCTAGGAAGTTATTACGCTAGCGATGACTGGCGTGGCAAATCGTGCGACGCACGATGACTAACTGGACAATCTGGACTAACTGGACAATCTGGACATACTGGACGGAATAAAGAAACTGGGGTGAGCAGTCTTGCTCACCCGTTTTGGCAAGTACAGAAAACTCAAGTGGTTTTTGTGGCTTTTTTTGTGGTTTTAGATGTTTTGGTGGTGGCTTTGGGTGTGCTGGTAGTTTTGGTGCGGGGGACTTTTCCTTTCGGTTTAGTCTTGCCTTTTTCGATAATATCCAGGCACTCTTCCAGGGTGAGATTCAACGGGTCGCTGGTCTTGGGAATCTTGTAATTTTCTTTCTGATAGGAAATGTACGGGCCAAACCTGCCATTTAACACGCGTAGGTCTTCTTTTTCCGCAAACACTTTGATAATTTTATTTTTATCCGCTTCCTTTTTTTCCGCGATTAATTGAATGGCGCGATCCAAAAGGATGGTATGCGGGTCATCCACATCCTTTTTCAAGCTATAAAAAGCTGCATTATGAAGCACATAGGGTCCAAACCGGCCCACGGCCACGATCACATCGTGACCATCCCATTGTCCCAGCGTGCGCGGTAAGCGGAATAAAACCAATGCGTCTTCCAGAGTAATCGTTTCTATCCGTTGATCTTTTTGCAATTTGGCGAATTTTGGTTTTTCTGGTGGTGGCACCGTTTTGTCCGCGCCCGCCGGGATACTTTCTCCCAACTGGGCCATCGGGCCATATTTGCCAATGCGCACGTATACCGCTTTGCCTGTCTTGGGGTCTTCGCCCAAATGGCGGGTTCCCGTGTTACGTTCCGAGGTTTCCGTGGTATGAACCACCTTGTTATGGAAAGGTTGATAAAAATTATCGATCATGACATACCAGATTAACTTGCCCTCGGCAATTTCATCGAACTCCTTTTCCACGGAAGCGGTGAAATTATAGGCCAGGATGGTATCAAAATGCTGCACCAGGAAATCAGTGACCACCATGCCGATGTCGGTAGGGAACAGTTTGTTCTTTTCCGCGCCCGTGATTTCTGTTTGCACCGCCTGGGTAATCGTCATGCCCTGCAAAGTGATCACCTTGTATTGGCGCGGTGTGCCCGGACGTTCTTCTTTGACCACGTATTCCCGTTGCTGGATAGTGGAGATGGTGGGCGCATAAGTAGAAGGTCGCCCAATGCCCAATTCTTCCAATTTTTTTACCAGACTGGCCTCCGTATAACGGGCCGGACGTTGCGTGAATCGTTCTTCTGCTTCAATGACCTTGGCTTCCAAACGGTCATCCACATGAATCGGAGGCAATATCGAGCGACTACTCTCCTCACCCTCCTCATCTCTTTCCACGTCCGTGGACTCCAGGTAAACTTTGAGGAAACCGTCGAACTTAATCACCTCGCCTTTCGCGACAAACTTTTCTTCCGTGGTGGAAATATCAATGGTCACGGTTGTTTTTTCCAGCAGGGCATCGCTCATTTGGGAAGCGATGGCACGTTTCCAGATCAATTCATACAATCGTTTTTCCTGGGAAGCGCCCGGGATTTGCGATTCATTCATGTAAGTTGGGCGAATCGCTTCGTGAGCTTCCTGTGCTCCCTTGGTTTTTGTTTGATAGCGACGCGGTTGCGCGTATTGGGGGCCATAGGTTTTTGTGATTTCTGTTTTGGCTGAATTTATGGCCAGTTCTGACAGGTGAACCGAATCTGTACGCATATAGGTGATACGTCCTTCTTCGTACAATTTTTGTGCGACCCGCATGGTCTGGGCCACCGAAAATCCCAGCTTGCGACTGGCTTCTTGTTGTAAGGTGGAGGTAGTGAAAGGGGGTGCCGGAGTTTTTTTGGCAGGTTTGGTGACTACATCGCTGATCTTGTATTCGGCGCCCTTGCATTTTTCCAGAAACTCCAGCACTTTATTCTGGGTGGCTAAACGGCGTGATAGTTCGGCGCGCAATTGCACTTCTTTTTTACTGTCAGTGAGCACTTTGAAAAGAGCCCCGACTCGATAAGAAGCAGTGGATTTAAAATCTTGAATTTCGCGTTCCCGTTCCACGATAAGGCGTACTGCCACCGATTGCACGCGGCCTGCTGAGAGGGAAGGTCGGACTTTGCGCCAGAGAATGGGCGACAATTCGAATCCTACTAATCGGTCCAGGATGCGGCGGGCTTGCTGGGCATTGACCAGATTCTGATCAATGGCGCGCGGATTTTTTACCGCGTGGAGGATCGCATCCTTGGTTATTTCGTCGAACACGATACGGCGGGTATTTTCTGGTTTTAGTTTTAATTCTTCCGCCAAGTGCCAGGCAATTGCCTCGCCTTCGCGGTCCTCGTCCGATGCCAGCCAGATGATTGAGGCTGTTTTGGACAGTTTCTTCAAATCAGCCACCACTTTCTTTTTCTCCGCTGATACCTCGTATTGGGGGGCGTAGTTGTTTTCTTTTTCAATGCCAAAATTCTTCTTCACCAAGTCCCGGATATGTCCGAAACAAGAGACCACCTGGAAATCGCCACCGAGAAATTTCTCAATGGTCTTAGCCTTGGCCGGTGACTCCACGATAACCAAATTATTGCCTGTTTTTGACGTCTCGCTCATGTTTTCCTTTCTTCATTCAATTTCTACTTCTTTTGTTATATAAAGTTATATCAATAGTTATATAATTATTTTTCGTCTTTAACAATCACAGATTCTATAAAAAAAAAAGGGAAATGTAAAGAGAAAAATTTTTTTCCTTTGGTGAGATGTTCTCGTCGCTCCTGCCATAATTCCTCCAGAGACAGCAATAACGCGCTATTAAGGAATAGATGAAGTTTAAAAATTATGAAGTTACGAAATTCAGAAAAAATAAACCTCTGTGTTCTCAGTGTCCTCCGTCAAAGAGATTTATAATTCTACCTGGTTAACCAGAGGTTTCATAGTATACTATACCAGAAAATTGGTTTCTTGGTCCTGGATTCACCGCCAACTTAATGGGAAGAATGGGAATGATGGGATAAACAAAAAAATTCCCATTCCTCCCATTCTTCTCATTCTTCCCATTTGATTTTATGGTACTCTCAAAGAATTGGCGGTGAATTCAGGTGGTATAGTATTTGGCATCCCCCCATTTTTTTTGAAAAATGTTCTTGAAAAGCATTAATAAAAAGA
>CAZCVI010000100.1:0-25535 GCA_964502145.1 uncultured Clostridia bacterium | reverse complement strand
GAGACCATCAGGAAAAGGGGGAAAACTAGGCTCAGTTGTCTAATTAGGGTTAAAAGCAAGTGGGAAGTATGGGAATTATGAGAATTATGGGAGGAATGGGAATATTTCTGTTTATCCCATAATTCCCATAATTCCCATACTTCCCATTAACTTGGCGGTGAATTCAGGTCAGACGCCGCCCCTTGTTTCTTCAAGTAAAAATATGGTACAATTAACACCATGAAGTCAGAAAAAATAAAAATAGTCTTTGCGTTAATCGTAATCATATGGGTCATTTATTTTATTGATCAGATTCTGCCGTTTCATTTGAATTCCCACGGCATTCTGCCCCGCACCACTCGTGGTTTGATCGGTATTATCGCTTCGCCCTTTCTGCACGCCAGTCTGTTTCACTTGATTGGTAATACTTTGCCACTGCTCGTTTTGGGGATACTACTCGTTTCCTTTTATGACAAGATTGCTTTTAAAGTGATTGCTGTCATCGTCCTGGTTGGTGGCAGTATGGTTTGGGTATTGGGGCGTTCTGCCAACCATATTGGTGCCAGTGGTCTGATTTACGGGATCGCCGCTTTCCTCATTGCTTTTGGCATCATGACGAAAAAAATTCTGCCCATTTTGTTGGCTGTGGGGGTTGTTTTTCTGTATGGGGGTTCCATGATCACTGGAATCCTCCCATTTAATAGCGTCATTTCCTGGGAAGGGCACCTGTTCAGTGCTATTGCCGGGGTACTGGCCGCGTATTTATTCAGCAAACAGCCATACTCCACTACTAAAAGATAAAAAACAAGCTAAAAAACGCTGCGCTTATTTCAGAACATAGAGACACAACTGCATGATACACAAGGCATACAATCCTGCCGCCGCATCGTCAAGCATCACACCCCAGCCGCCGTGTACCCGTTCCAATGTGCTCACAGGCACTGGCTTAAGAATATCAAAAATCCTGAAAAGAACAAATCCAGCGATATAAAATTCAATCTGATGGGGCACAAACAACAGGGCAATCATCTGCCCCATCACTTCATCAATGACACATTGCCCGGGGTCTTCTTTTTTAAAATACCGTTCTGCCTCCAGTGCCGCTGGAATACCCAAGAAAAACACCACGACAATCGCCAAGATATGCACCCATGGTGACGCTTCCCAATAGGGGCGTACAAAAAAGACCAGTAACATGGTCACCAAAGACGCCAATGTCCCTGGCGCAAATGGCATACGACCGATATTTAAAAATGTCGCGGTTAAAAGCCACACGCGTCTCATGCCAATTCCCCAAACAGCAATTCGTTCTGATATCCAGTCACGCGGATCCGCACACTGCTGTAATTTTCCACAAAAGGCACCTCGATCCTTGTCAGTCCATCGGTATCCGGGGCTTGCGCTAAAATGCGGCCAATCGTTCCATTATTATCCCACGGTCCCAACGGCAAAAAATCCAAAACAGCACCGGATGCCACTAATTTTTTATTGAACTTCTCAATATTCCGGTCCGAAACATCCAATAACTTTTCCCGCCGCTCTTCTATAATATAGGGTTCTACCTTCTCACTGATATTAAACGCCTCCGTATTCTCCTCATCCGAATAAGCAAAAACCCCGATGCGCTCAATCCCCGTCTTTTTGGCAAAATTCACCAATTCCTTAAAATCCGCCTCGGTCTCACCGGGAAACCCGACAATAAACGAGGAACGAATCACAGCGTCCTTGTACGTTTTTCTGATCTGGGCAATCAATTTCGTATTTTTTTCTACCCCGCCCGCACGGTTCATCGCCTTCACTATAGGTGCTGCAACATGTTGGAACGGCAAATCAAAATAAGGCACCACCGAAGGCACGGCAAACCCTTCGATAATCTCATTGGTCACCTCTTCGGGCATCAAATAAAGCACCCGCACCGCCTTTAACCCCAATGTGGAAAGCTCTTTTAAAAGCAACGGCAACTCCGAGTGGTTACTTCTATCTTTCCCAAAATAGGTGGAGTTCTGCGACACCAGATTGATCTCGGAAAACCCCATTTTCTGATAATTTTCCGCTTCTTTGAGAATCGAAGCAATCGTTCGCGAGCGAAATTCCCCGCGAATCTGGGGAATCGCACAAAAGCTGCATTTCATATTGCAGCCCTCGGAAATTTTAATGAAAGTCACATTGGGCGTGGTCGTAATAATACGTTTATGCGTTTCATTGTAGAGAAAAAGTTCTTTGTCTTGATAAGCTGGTTTATTCTTTCCCGTTGCATTTTCGTCAGTTGTGGCGATCAATTCAGCCAGTCCTTCCAGATCATTGACCCCCCAGATAATATCTGCATCCTTAAAATTGCTTTTTAAGTCTTTATAATACCGTTCCGTTAAACAACCAAAAACCGCCACGTGTTTTGTTTCCCCTTTTTCTTTTTTCTCTAGGGCCGCTAAAATTTCATCAATACTCTCTTCTTTTGCATCCCGGATGAAACCGCAGGTATTAATTACAATCCAATCACAGTCTTCATAAGGTGAAACCAGGCGAATATTTCTTTTTTCCAGCATGCCGCCCAATACTTCCGTGTCCACAATATTTTTAAAACACCCCAAACTGACAAAGGAAAGCGTGATATGGTCGGTTTTTTCTTTTTTTATTTTTTCTTTTTTTTCTTTTGGCATCGGTTATCCTGTTAAATATGTATTTTTATTGATTTTTTTTTAAATTCTGAATTTAAGATTGTACCAGATTATTTACTTTTTGCCAACAGCATCCCCGATCCTGAATCAACCGCCAAGTTTCAGGAACTACTGGACTATCTGGACATACTGGACACTCTGGACTAACTGGACTTCACAAAACCTTTAAATTTTTCCTTTTGTCCAGTAGGTCCAGAGTGTCCAGTATGTCCAGATAGTCCAGCTTGCCACTATTATCCGAGGCTTTTTTTTAGAATGCTGGTGAATCCAGGCCGCTCCTTTTTCTTTCTGTCGATTTCCTTTTAATTCCCTCTTGCAATTATCTGAAATATTTTCTAAAATAAAGCATGGAAATAAAAAAAAATACAATCCACGTGTTTAAAACGGCCCGCTACTACCTATCAGGCCAAATTAGCCCCGAAATCCGCGACCTGTGGTTTGTCTGTCACGGGTACGGCCAATTGGCAGCCGATTTCATAGAAAGTTTCGCGCCTTTAAACAGCCCTTCTCGTCTTATTATTGCCCCAGAAGCCTTACACCGGTTCTATCTTGCTGGTGGCATAGGACGCATCGGTGCTTCATGGATGACCCGCGAAGAACGGGAAGACGATATCGCCGACTATATCGCCTTTCTTGACCAGTTATATTCAGAAATCGTCCATTCCCTCCCGGAAAAAGATGTAAAAATAACTGTTTTAGGTTTCTCCCAGGGCACGGCCACAGCGTACCGTTGGTCCCTCTTAGGCAATAGCCCTATCCACCGCCTGATACTTTGGGGCGGTGATGTTCCAGCCGACCCGCCCTGGGAAAACAACATACCACGCCTCCAACAACTCGAAATTCATTTGGTCACTGGCACAAAAGACCCTTATCTAAAACCAGAATCCCTCCACACGCAATCCCAACTCCTAATCGCCCAGCACATCAATTCTCGCGTCACTACCTTCAATGGAACCCACGAAATTTGCCCAGACGCACTGCAAAAATTAACCTCACCATGATCAAAAAAAAGATACCATATATATATTGTATACCGTATACAGTCAAAAAAAGCAAACAGGACCCAATCCCCCTATCTACACTTCCCCAAAGCCTTTATTTTTTGTCCAGTTCGTCCAGCATGTCCAGCATGTCCAGCATGTCCAGTTTGTCCAGCGCAATTTGTTACCCATTCACCCAATAAAAACCATATAGGAGACATCACCCATGAAAATAGAACAAATTCTCATCGGCAACATGGCAGTATTCTGCTACCTTATTTCTTGTCCCGAGACCAAAGAAGCCCTGATCATTGATCCGGCAGGCAATGAAGAGATGTTGGCCGCTAAAATCAAAACCCAGGGCTTAACCTTAAAATATATCGTCAACACCCACGGCCACGCCGACCATACCGGTGGCAATGCCAAAATGAAAGCCCTTACCAACGCATTAACCGCCATTCATAAAGACGACAATGCCATTTTTACCTCTCCACCCGCCCAAGCTATGGCCAAACAAATGGGGTTCGACACCTTCCCGCCCGCTGATATCACCCTTTCCGACGGCGACCTGCTAAAAATCGGAAAAGTAACCCTCACTGTGGTACACACCCCCGGTCATACCCCTGGTGGCATTTGTTTGTTAGGTGAAGGCAACTTGTTCACCGGCGATACCCTTTTTGTGGGTGGTATTGGTCGTACCGATCTTCCTTTTTCTTCCCATACCCAATTTATGAATTCCATTCGCGAAAAACTACTCACCCTTCCCGATAATACCATTATTTGGCCCGGCCATGATTACGGCCCCGCCCCCTCTTCTACCATCGGTTTAGAAAAAAAACTCAACCCCTGGCTCCGTTCCGCTTAATTCTGCGCGTACCCCATGATAGAATTACGCTCCTTTGCCAAAATTAACCTCGGACTCGAAATCATCGGCAAAAGAACCGACGGCTACCATGATCTAAAAACCATCTTCCAAACCATCAACTTCTTTGATACCATCCAAATCAAAGAAAATACCCGCGGACAGATTCACCTCACCGGCGACAACCCCAACATCGAATGGGATCAGCGCAACACTATCCATAAAACCATCGCTACCATCTACCAGAATTACCCCGTAAAACAAGGATTTGATATCCATGTCCAAAAAAAAATCCCCGCAGGTTCCGGTCTCGGTGGTGGCAGCAGCAACGCTGCGCTCATTCTCATGTTCCTCGACCTGTATTTTAATCTCAACATCCCCATGCCCCAGAAAATCGCCATTGCTGCTAAAATAGGTGCAGACGTGCCATTTTTTCTTTTCGGCGGAACCGTCCTCGCCCAAGGCATTGGCGAAAAAATCACCCCCCTGCCCGATTTATTCATGGCAGAAACTGACGTCCATCTCGTCATCCCAACCTTAAAAGTTCCCACGCGATTAATTTTTTCCCACTTTAACTTGACAACTGGCCCAAGAAAAAGTAAAATAGATATGTTCTTAACTTCCAGAGCAAAAAATATTTTGGAAAACGACCTTGAAAAAGTAACATGTGAATTATTCCCCGAGGTGGGAATAATTAAGGAAAAAATGAGCAGTTCTGCATATGATTTGGTTCTAATGAGCGGCAGTGGTTCCACGGTATATGGCATATACCCGGACAGCAGCCGCGATTTATCGTCACAGCCAGCCGAACTGTCTCGTCAGTTTCCGGGTTCTTGTGTTGTTGCCACCCGCACAATGAACAGAGGCAATTATTTTAACTGGATAGGGGCGTCGCCAAGCGGTAAGGCATCGGTTTTTGGAGCCGACACTCGTAGGTTCGAATCCTCCCGCCCCTGTATCCTCTAACCAAAACCATGAATAATCCCTGCAACTCAGATGATAAGTTCCTAATTTTTTCAGGTTCATCCAATGAATTATTGGCCAATAAAATTGTGACTCACCTCGGTAAAAATCTAGGAAATTGCAATAGCGGCGTCTTCTCTGATGGCGAAATCCGCTTCCAAAGCTGTGAGAATGTTCGCGGTGCCGATGTATTCGTGATCCAATCATTGACCCAAGACATCAATTTCCATATCATGCAATTGCTGTTAATGGCCGATGCCTTTAAACGCGCTTCAGCCAGACGCATCACCGCAGTCATTCCCTATTACGCGTATGCCCGCCAAGACCGCAAAGATAGACCCCGCGTTCCCATCTCCGCCAAACTTCTCGCCGATCTCTTGGAAACCGCTGGCTTCTCGCGCCTCTTAACTATTGATCTACACGCCAACCAAATCCAGGGATTCTTTAATGTTCCCGTTGATAATTTAATGGGCTTGCCCATTTTTATCAATCACTTTAAAAACCAGCCCGATTTAAATCCCGAACAGCTCGTGGTTGTATCTCCCGATGCCGGTGGCGTAGAACGCGCCCGACTCTTCTCCCAAGCCCTCCAAGCCCGCTTGGCCATGGCTTATAAACGCAGACCCGAACCCGGCATAGCCAAAATTATGCAAATTATCGGCGATGTCGAAGGTCGCGATTGTCTCATCGTTGACGATATCATCGACTCCGCTGGCACACTCGTTGAAACCGTGCGCAATCTCAAAGAAAAAGGCGCCAGAAAAGTCTCCGCCGTATGCACCCACGGCATTCTCTCCGGCCCAGCCATGGAACGAATCGAAGCTGCACCGCTCGAAAAAGTGTATATATCTGACAGCGTACCCCTCATCGGTTCTAAAGCCGATTGTAAAAAAATTGAGATTCTATCCGTTGCCGCACTCTTCGCCCAAGCCATTAATAGCATCCATGAAGAATCCTCCGTATCCCAACTCTTCGTTATTGATAAAGGATAACCCCAAAGATAAACCCAATGATAGACAAATACATAGATAAATACGTATATAAATACATAAACATAAACTTAAACGAAAAATGATAAAACTTGAAATATATGAGGTGAAACATGGAAAACATGGAAAACATTATCAAGGTTAAAGCTGAATCCAGAAACGGAGTAGGAAAACAGATCGCTAAAAACCTTCGCAGGGAAGGCAAAATACCGGCCATTATTTATGGAGGAACAGAACCATCCATACCCATCTCTTTGTTAGTCGGAGATATTAAAGCCGTATTAAAAACCGAGACCGGCGAAAATACAGTTATTAAAATTCAAAAAGATGACATGGAATTGGATGCCATGTTGAAAGAAGTTCAGTATGATTATCTTTCTAATAATATTATTCATGCCGACTTCATTCGCATCGACCTGTCCAAATCCGTCATCGTCAATGTGCCCATCGAAATCCAAGGCGAGTCCATTGGAACCAAATTGGAAGATGGTATCTTTGAATTTATCACCCGTGAAATCAAGGTGAAATGTCTACCCACAGAAATTCCCACGAAACACGTGGTAGATATCAGCCAATTACACGCTGGCAATACCGTTAAAGCTGGAGATCTAATATTAGACGAAAAAACACGCCTGATTACCGATGCCCACATCGTCATCTGTACCGTCACAGCCAAAGAAAGAGCTGAAGTTTCCGACAAAGAAGCCGCCGCTGCCGCACCCGCTGCCGCCGCTCCAGCTAAATAGTTATTAAGACATTAAGAAACGGAGTAAAAGAAACAGTCAATACATATATTATAAACCAATGTGACATTGACTCTTTGCCTTCGGAAGGGAAGGCTAACTAAACCACAAGGAGGTCATGTGAAAAGAAAGTATGACATCGGGTTTATTATTAACCCGGAAGTTGCTGAAGAAGATGTAAAACGAATCATTGATTCCATCGTCGAAATTGTACAAAAAGCCGATGGCGTCATTGAAAACATCGACGAATGGGGACGCCGCAAATTGGCTTACCCCATCCAAAGACACAATGAAGGCATATATGTCTTTATTAATGTCGAGGTAGTCGGTTCTGTCTTTATTGATATCGAACGACGCTTAAAACTCAATGAAAAAGTCATGAGATTTGTGATCCTGCGCTTAGACGATAAACTCAAAAAAGCCAACCGGCTCAACAAAAAATGGAAACGTATGGAAAAAATGTCAAAAAGGACAGTGGAAGAACGCGACGATGTAGTCGCAGATGGACTCGACGACGATACGGAGGCAGACAATGAGGACTAATCCAACACCCCCTACCAATGGTGCTGCCCAACCCAAGTACCAGAAAAAGTTCTATTTTTCCCGCAGAAAATACTGCATTTTTTGCAAGGATAAAATCAAATTCATCGATTACAAAGGCTATAAACAATTGGAAGGCTTCACCCTGGAAACAGGCAAGATTCTTCCCGCCCGCGTAACCGGAACCTGTAACTATCACCAAAAACAATTGTCCAAAGCAATCAAACGGGCAAGGCATATGGCTTTCTTAAAATTCGTCGAACCAAAGAGAGGATGAAATGAAAGTTATATTGAACGAACATATCGATAATTTGGGTCGGTTGGGTGATATTATTGAAGTCAAAGCAGGTTATGCCCGGAATTACCTACTGCCCAGAAACAAAGTAGTACTTCCCACCAAACACAACCTGGAAGTAATGAAATTCAAAAGAATCAAAGCCCTCAAACAATTAGAAGAGGAAAAACTTTCCGCCAAAGAACTCAAAGCAAAACTGGAAGCGGTAACCCTGACCATTACCAAAAAAGCAGGGGAAAGCGATACTCTGTTCGGCTCGGTAACCACCATGGAAATCCAAGCCAAATTGGAAGAAAAAGGCTTTAATATTGATCGGAAGAAAATTCATCTGCCCGAACATATCAAAAAACTGGGTCTCCATGTCTGCGCTATCAAACTGATCGAAGAGATCGAAGCAGAAGTGAAGATCGAAGTCCTGCGCGAAGGCGGAGAACCTGTAGCCGCCCCTACCACAGAAACAACCCCAGACCAGCCCCAAGCTCAGGAGCCGGAACCACCTAAAGAATAATACCGGTTTTCAGTTCCCACACTTGGAATAACTGGAATAAATAAAGTAAACGGAATCGTGGCCGAGAACTCGGAACTCCATTCCACAGTAGTGTTGCCCCATGATGGCTTTGCAGAAAAAGCCATCCTGGGTGCAATGCTGGTGGACAACAAATACGCCAGCGAAGTCTTTTCCGAATTAAATTCCGATGATTTTTACCGCGACGCCAATAAACTGATCGCCGCTGTGATCAATAAACTGGTAGATAGCGGTAATATAGCCGATATCGTTACCGTTGCCGGCATACTCGATAAAAACCATGAATTAAAATTCGTGGGCGGCTACGAATACCTCAGCTCCCTGCTCGACGGTGTTCCCGATAACCTCAGCATTGAAAGTTACGTCAGGATCGTAAAAGATCGCTCCTCTTTACGCAAATTAATGATGGCTTCCATGGGGGTGGTGAAAAGCGGCAGCGAAGCCCGCGCCGATACCAAAGATATTCTCACCCGCCTACAAGAAGATATCATTAAAATAGCAGATATCGAAATCCGCTCCGGTTTTGCCTCCGCCCAAGAGGTCGTGGACGAAACAGTTGAAAAAATCGAAAAAATCCAGAAACACGGTGAAAGTAGCGGCATTAAATCCGGCTTCTACGAACTCGATAATATGACCGGCGGCTTTCAAAAAGGTGACCTCATCGTCATCGCGGCCAGACCCTCGATGGGAAAAACAGCCCTGGCCCTCAATGTCGCCGCACACATGGTCATCAAGGAAGGGTGCGCCGCTGGATTCTTCTCCATTGAAATGTCCAAACACCAGATCATGATGCGACTGCTCTCGCTCCGCGCTTCCATTGACATGAGCTCCCTCATGACAGGCCGCAAACACCTCAACCAACAAGAATGGCGCAACCTGGAACTGGCAGCCGGGGAACTGGGAAAATCAAAACTATATATTGATGACTCGGCATCGCTTTCCATCATCGAAATGAAAACCCGTGCCAGAAGACTGTGGCGGGAAAAAGGCCTGGATATCGTATTTGTTGATTACTTGCAATTGATGAAAGTAACCGGTGAACAACTCCGCCGTAACGACTCCAGAGCCCAGGAAGTGGCTATTATTTCTGCTTCCCTGAAAGAATTGGCCAAAGAAATCCAGGTCCCAGTGGTAGCAATGGCCCAGTTGAACCGCTCGCCGGAACAACGGGGCAGTAAAAAAGAGGGCACCAAATACCAGCTCTCCGATTTAAAAGAGAGCGGGGCTATCGAACAGGACGCGGACTTAATCATGTTTCTCCACCGCGAAGAACAAAACGATAAAGACACAGAACGAAAAGGCGAGGCGGATCTAATTATCGCCAAACAACGAAACGGCCCCACTGGAAAAATTGTGTTGGCATTCCAAGACAAGTATACCAAGTTCGCCAATATGGACATGACCAACCGCGACTACGATTAATTCAACCCGAAGCTCCACATCCCTCAAATAAATCCCCATCACCCCAAAATCGGACTGACCCGCGTTAATTCCAAGTAAAAGTAGTTCATCTACATCGTAAATATCGTCCATTTTGTCCACATCGTCCACGTTGTTCCCCACGATTTCCAAAATTTGACCATCAATTAAGCCAAAAACGGTTTGTTTGACAATTTTTGTCATTTTTGGTGACAATATTTTTCCTTATTCCCGTGCTTAAACAGACTCGAAATGGAATAAACTAGATCAAACCACGATTTCCCAGGTTTGGCATCAAACATGCTTATATTATAATGAAAAATAGGAGGTTACATGAACAAAAAAGGTTTTACGCTAATTGAGTTACTGATTGTTATAGCCATCATCGGTATCGTTGCAGCCATCGCGATTCCCAACTTGCTTACAGCTCTGCAGAAGGGTAAGCAAAAGTCAACCATGGGTGATATGAAGAGTATCGGCACGGCCATTGAGTCTTATATTACCGATAACTATATGTCGCCTGGTGTAACTGGCCCTCTGGCTCCTGTCGGCGCCTACTTGGTTCCTTTCCATACCAAAGTGCTTCCTGCAAAAGATGCATGGGGTGGCCCGTTTATGTATGAAGCCGGTGTAGTTGCAACAGCGTTTCAAGATTATTACTCAGTCATTTCATATGGCAGACGTAGTATCTTAACCGCTCCTGATGTGGCTAACACCAATTATCCCGTTACCACGATGGCACACTTCGAAAATGATATCGTGTACTCCAATGGTAACTTTACCTACGGACCGAAAGTCAAGTAGTTCAAACTCAATCCCTTGATAGAAAAAAGCGGTTGGATAGTTGTTCCAACCGCTTTTTTTTTATTCTTAAATTTTGCGGTCAGTTCGGCTAAGATTTTATTCTTTAGTCGTCTGGCCTTTTTGCTTTTTTTAGCCTTTCTTTTTCTCCTGTTGCGACGCTTTAATCTGGAAAGGATATTGCGTCCCTCTGTAGCGGGGATAGCTTGCATTGTTTTCTTTTACGGCATCATGCAAAAATTTCTCCTTTTCCCCATCTATTTAAATCGCGTCTCCCCCGAAGACAATTTTTATTCTGCGGCCATGATCAAACGAATTGAGGGCGGGCGGATATTCTCCATTTTTTCTCTGCCCACATTGTATGCCATTATTTGTGCCGTGTTGATATTTTTTGTGTTGCACTATCTGGTTTCCGTGCCTCCCGGGGCCAATTCGTTTAAAAGGCGGCTCTTCTGGGGGGTGATTTTAGTTGCCGGATTGTTTAACCTGATGCTCACCCAATCTTTTGGCGGCATTATTTATCTGACCGTGGGTGGGATAGTCTATTTATTGCTGGCGGGGATATTAAAACTTAAATACCTTATTCCTACCAGCATGGTCTTATTGCTTTTTCTTTCGCTTGTCGTGGCGTTGCGTATCTCGGAAGTGAAACGAATGGAGCCGGTAAAACTGCGGTTTTCCAATTGGCTTCAAGCGACGCGGATCATTGGCGACCATCCTTTCTGGGGCGTGGGATTGGGGAATTATGAATCTCAAATCGCAGCTTACACCTATCCTGATGAAGCGCGTTCCATTTATGCCCACAATTTTTTCCTCCAATTTATAGCGGAGACCGGTTTATTTCTGCCGTTACTGATCCTGATTTTTTTGTTCCTGGCCAGGAAAAAACTGAAACCCTGCCACTATCAGAATAAAATCGTTTATATTACCATTGCTACAGTGCTGCTGATATACAATTTTATTGATATCGGTTTTTATTTTTTTTCTGCGGCGGTGGCATTTGTGGTTGTTCTTTCACAGATATATCCTTATCGCGAGAGCGAACCAAACATGGCGCCCGTTAGTCGTTGGCATAGCCGTGTGATCTTTGGGATATTTTTTCTGTTAGCCGCGTTATTATTGTTGGAAACGCTATCAGACAGTCAACGCAATTCCGCCGATTTCTTAAGCAGTCAGAAAGAATACGGGGGCGCGATTGTGGCTTATAAAAAAAGCATGGCTCTCAACCCCTTTAATTTCAAAGCCCAGGTGGGGTACGCGGCACTTCCTATCCCGGCGCAAGTCGATTCACAGCAAGGAAAAAGGGTGGCAGAAGCGGTGTTCTACCTGGATCGCGCCCTACTGTTGAACCCAGATTCCCCGTTTGCGAATTATTTAAAATCACGCTTCTTGTTCCAAAAGAAGCAGTATTTGAGTGCGCTGTACTTCGCGTATGCGGCGCAGCAAAAAAATAAATTGCTGGATGAGTACAAAACCTGGCTTACATTTCTCCGTGGCAGCCTGATAAAAACTTTCCAACCGGGCAACACACCAGAACAGGGGAAAATAAAATGAGCATTATTTCGGCACGGTTGATGTATCGGCTGGGAGTCATTAATCATCGTTTTGAATTCCTGGTGATTCTCACCTGGATGCTTTTTTTTCCAGACAAAGACTCGTTTTTATATTTTTTAAGCACCGCTGTATTGGTTATCTTTTTTTCCATCAGGAATATTTATTTTATGAAAACAGCGGGAGTTTCTTACTTTAATTATGCACTGGTTTTGGTCGCATTGATGTTTATTTTCTCCCTCTTTTTTTCCTATCATCAGCGGAAATCGCTATTTTTTGTCTCCGATCTCTTATTGATTCTGTCTTATTTTCTCCTGTTTTATAATGACCGTCGCAAAGAGGCGGGACATTACATGATTTTGACCTACATCATCTCGGTTTTTTCCCTTGTCAAAATCATTAGCTTCATATTTCCCCGGTTATTCATGTTGCATGGTCAGAAATACACTTTTTTTGCCAATAGTATCCATGAAGGAATCATATCAGGTCTGGCAGTGCTGATCCTCTTTTATTATTATCTGAAAAATGAGCGTGAAAAACATCCGGGGATTGTGTTAGCACTTATTGTGCTTAATGGGGGGGGTGTATTTGTTTCCCAGTCCAAAGCGGCCTATCTGGGGGTGGTGATTTTTACTGCCCTGATGCTTTTTATGAAGAGAAAGCGTTGGATTCCATTTATGTTGCTTTTTGTGGTGCTGACCTTTATCATTCCCAATCCTATCCGGGCGATGGTCTTTCACTCGCTGAAAGCCGACCCCTACTCCCTCAACAGATTGGATATCTGGCAGATGTGCGGGCGCATAGTGGTGGATCATCCATTAGTGGGCGTGGGCATGGATAATTTTGCCGAGGTTTCCGGCAAGTACAATTTCAAGCAAACCTACGGCCCGGCGAATTATTATAAAGTATCGCGGGAGACGCACAATGACTATCTCCAGCTTATCACGGAAACAGGTATAGCCGGGATAGTGCTTCTGTCCGTGCTGTTTTATTTCTTGATCAGAAAGATTTTTGCTGGCGCGCTTTTTAATATTGCCAAGATACTGCTCCTTTATCTCTTGTTCCAAGCGTTTTTATTTAATATTCTGTTTACGACCTTTTTCTTTTTCATTCTGATCTTCCTGTTGAAAAATTTATTGGAAGGAGAGACCATTTTTAAGAGTTTTCCCAGGCACTATAAATTTTCTTTAATCTCGTTACTGGTGATGGTTTTTGTGGCGTCTTATTTTTTACCCTGGGTAGCAGAGGGTTATGTTCGTTCTGCCCGCCAAGCGGCAAATCCACTGGTGGGGTACAATCTGTTAAATAAAGCGAGTTACCTGGACCCGCTGAATACAGATGTGTATTATCTTAAGGCGACGACCTTGTACCACTATTTCAAACAATCGACAAATCTGGAAGCCTTTTACTCGGCGGTGGATCACTTGAAAACAGCGCGGCGGCTACGGCCTTATTTTATTGATAGCTATCTGTTGGAAACAGAATTGTACCTGGACTTAATGCAAAAAAATATCAAATACCCGGCCATGGAAACAGAGATTATGGCACTACTGGAAACAGCGGAAAAATATGCGCCGCACAACCCCTTTCTCAAACTGACACGGGCAAAAGTGTACCTGGATTTCGGCCAAAAAGAGCAGGCTAAAACCCAGGCGCTAAAAGCACTGGAGCTTGAACCAGAATATGTGGAGGCACTCTACTTTCTGCACAGCTATTTTAATTTTTTCGGCGAAGATACAGCCTTTAATAATAAAATCAATGCCATACAGAAAAAAGCCCGCGATTGGCAGGTGCAACCGGGGCAATATCTTTACAAATTATTCAGCCTTCCAGTAACAGCCAACGGAGTAACATCACCACGTTCTAATTAATTAGTATTTCAGCGGGGGCAGCAGTATCGCATTAAATAACAGCTTGTACGTAGCAGGAATAGAGGCGCGAAATTGGGGAGGGAAGCCAAATAATACCAATTGACCCTTATTTTTCTTGAGCCAGACCAGACCACATTGATTGCCGATTTTTTCTACCTTCTGACAATACCCGCTTAACAGAATATCTTGCTCGGGGAATTTACCAATCACGCGGCGGTCCATATCTTGGTCGGGGATAGTGGTGCTAAAGGCGCGTTTCCCCTGAAAAAAGACGCCGATCTGTTTGGGAAGACCGAGTGTGAGCGGGTGACCTTCCAAGAGGTCTAATTTTAACAAGGAACCGGGGCAATCAAATTCGTTTTTTTCGAGTGTGGCGGAAATATCATCAACGGGCAATTGAAATTCTTCTTTGGGCTGCTGGGGGCGTTCTAATACCAAGTCGCCCATAAACAACGCGGTGGAGTTCCCCCAGGAAAGAATAATACCGCCACTGTCCAAGAACAACAACAGATTATTAAACCCTTTTTTACCGATCCCCCTGGTAAATTGGGGGGGCATGTCGCTGTCATAGTACGTATCGTGAACTTTATCCTTGCCGTCGATCAAGATATCTTTGCTGGAATCGGGAAAAATAACAATATCAAAGTTCTTGCTAAAATCAGTGCCTTCAAATTCACCGGGGTTGAGGACTTTGAAAGGCAAACCATAGGTATCGAAAACAAAACGGGTCCAGCCAGCATCCATATCATCGAAATAACTTTCCACGAGCGCGATACGCGGGATTATTACGGGTGTAGCTTCGAGTTTTTTGCTTTCATAGATGAAAGAAGGCTGAACAGACAATTGCTGCAAGAATAATTTTAACAGACTGCTGTTTTTTTCATTGCTATAAATAACAAAACTCCCGGGATTGAAAGTGGCCTTTGGCAGGAGAACACGTTTGTCCAGACGGGAAACGGCAAAACCCTCTTTGATAGCGCGAAAAGCAGCTTTAAAACTCTCATTGTGGGAGGCGGGAAACAGAACGGCATAAAAATGATCGGGCACAGAGCCGGACAATGAAAAAGAACCCTCTATTCGTTTCAACTGATGATCAAAATCGCCGGGCACGAGGTTTTTCTGTTCTATTGCCACGGCAAAAACGCCCATGTGTAGGGGCAATGACCAGGAAGTGATGTCGTAAGGCTCAATAACTTGGCCGTCCGGGGTGTAGTGGCGCACCGGGTATTGTTGCGCTTCCATTACCTCTTTAATAAAGGGCCGGAACGGCTGGGCCATTGGGATCACAATGTCTCCTTTAGAATAATTTTGGCCCGCGACGGTGGTATCTGTTGTCAACTGGTAAATAATAATGCCATGTTCTTTGAGCAGATTAACGAGATTAACCAATTCGCTTTGATCGTGTTGGCGGAGGGGTAAAAGATAGTAAAAGGGAGGTTGGGTTTTACCGGTTTCAACTTCTTTACGACAGAGATCATTGCGGAAGCGTAAGATGTCCTTAGCATGGCAGGAGGCGGTTTTAATGATGGACATGGTAGAAGCGAACTCATATTGCAGGATGTCACCGAGTCGCCACCAGCCTCCGGGCCAGGGTAGCGGCATGTTAACGCTCTTTTTATATTCAGAAAGACCTTTGCCCTCGACAATCAGTTCGTTCGGCTCGATAAAAATTGGCGAGGCTTGTTTGACGGGGGCGGCCTCAGTGAGAAGTCCAATCACATTTTTCCAGATACAGGTCTCGGTAGAACCGGGCCAATAATCGTCGAACAAGTAGTGCTGGGATACACCGGCCAAACCAGCAGCGGTCATGTCTTTCATCATATTGGCACCAAAAATACCGGTCCAGTTCCAAATTCCCGCATCAATATTCTCGGCAATAGGATCGGCAAAAGGCGGCACAAAATAACGGGGGCCGCGTTTACCCATCTGGTGCTTCTCCACCATGACCTGGGGAAACCAATTCAAATCGGAAATGGCAGATATCACCTTGTTGTCCTGCTGGGACAGGGTGACAAAATCACGGTTGTTGTCATGGCCAACATATTTGTGATATAAACCGGGAAAACCACTGCCCTCGTATTTACTGCCCTTGTATTTGCGGTAATGCTCAACAACCATGTCCATGCCATCGGGATTGTGACAGGGAACCATCATGTAAACAACATCATTCAACCATTTCAGTTTCTGCGGATCCTGAGTGAATGCGAGATCATAGGCGATAGGGGCAGCGGCCTGGGATGGCCCTACTTCCTCGGCATGCATGGAAAGGGAAGCGAGCACAAATACGCGGCCAACCTTGAATAATTCTTCACGTTCCGCAGCAGGGATAGTGTCATCCAATGCTAGCCTGCGGTTGATCTCTTTTAAGCCGGGAAGGTTTTTGATATTTTCTGCCGCTGAAATAAAGGCAATATACATGGGTTTGCCCAACGGAGAAAGACCGATCTTTTCCAGTTTGATGCGGGGAGAAGTGGCAGCCAGTTTTTCGAGGTAGCCAATCAGCGATTCATAATCAACCAACATCCCATCTGTACCGGGAATAAATTTGAAATAGTGTGCGGGTGATTCGGGTTGTGGTGCGGACGAAAAGGATGGCATTGCCAAAAATCCGAACAGAAACAGACAGCCCAGAACAACGGATACGATAGGTATACTATTTGCGTTTGTTTTTTTCATTGTTTACGATCTCCAGCCAACCTGATTTTCCAGCGCGTTTACTGCAAGGGGGGCAACAGGATGGTATTGAACAACAATTTATAAGAAACATGGGTCGAGGCGCGGAAAATGGGAGAAAATCCACACAACACCAGTTGACCTTTATTTTTTTTGAGCCAGACCAGGGCGCTTTGATTGCCTACTTTTTCCTGGTTTTCGCAATAGCCGCTGAGGAGAATATCTTTTTCTGGGAACTTCCCGATGACCCGGCGGTCCATATCCCGTTCGGGGATAATTGTGCGAAACACGTGTTTGCCGCGATAAAAAATACCGATTTGTTCGGGTAAACCAAGGGTAAGCGGGTGCCCGGGCACGAGGTCCAGTTTCATCAATGAACCGGGGCAATACAAGCCACTTTTTTCTATTTTTGCGGCAATATTACTCACTGGCAATTGGAATTCCTCTTTGGGCAAGTTGGGAAGAGTCATTTTTTGCATACCCATAAATATTTCGGTGGAATTTCCCCATGAAAGGATCATACCGCCGTTGTCCAAGAAAATGAATACCTTTTCCAAGCCTTTTTCACCCATTCCCCGTGCGAATTCAGGAGGCAAGGCACTGATACGATAATCATCGCCGCTTTTGTCTTTGCCGTCTAACAGAATACTTTTGATGGAATCGGGAAAAATCAACATATCATAGTTTTTGCTCAGATCAAGCGTTTCAAATTCTCCGGGATGAATGATCTTGAAGGGTATGGCGTAGGAATCGAGGACAAAACGGGTCCATCCGGCATCCATATCATGGAAATACGTTTCCACGAGGGCGATCCTGGGTATTTTGACAGGCTGGGTTTCCAGAGTGGTGGTGTTCTCCAGAAAGATGGGGGTGACGGACAACTCCTTCAAGAACTTTTTTAATGCGCTGTTGTTTTTCCCGGTGCCACTAATAATAAAACTACCGGGATTAAACGTGACCTGGTTCAACACAACGGCTTTTTTTAGCCGGGTCACGGTGAACCCCTCTTTGATAGCGGTAAAAGCGGCCTTATAACTCTCGTTATTGGTGACAGTGAGAATCGCGGCGCTGAAATTTTCAGGGGCAGGGGTGGACAGGGTAAACGGAGAGTCAATTTTTTGCAGTAAACTTTGGAAATCAGTGGGTAATTGGTCTTTCCGGTTCACGGTTACGGACGAGACGCCAAAATGTAAGGGTAAAGACCACGTGGTGATGTCGTAGGGTTTAATGATTTCGCCATTGGGAGTATAATGACGTAATGGGTATTCCTGGGGTTCCAGTACTTCCTTAATAAAGGGGCGGAAGGGTTGCGACATAGGTACAACAATGTCGCCTTTAGCATAATTTTGACCTGCGATCACCGTGTTTTGGGTCAATTGGCACACGGTGATGCCGTGTTCTATGAGCAGGTTGACCAGAACCACCCATTCGCTTTGATCGTGTTGCTTTATGGGTAAAATATAATAAAACGGGGGCTGGGTGTGACCTGAGAGCACTTCTTTTTTGCAAAGATCGTTCCGAAAGCGCAAGATATCCACGCGGTGCTGGGCAGCGGTTTGGAGAATAGACAGGGTGGAGACCACCTCGTATTGGACAATATCAGCGAGATGCCACCAGCCTCCAGGCCAGGGTAAGGGCATGTTCACACTCTTTTTATACTCGGAAAGTCCCTTGCCTTCGACAGTAAGTTCATTGGCTTCAATAAAAATAGGGGACGCGACTTTGACACTGGCAGCCTCGGTTAAAAAACCGATGACATTTTTCCAGATACATGTCTCGGTGGAGCCAGTCCAATAATTATCGAACAAATAATGCTGTGAAACACCGGCCAACCCGGCGCCAGTCATATCTTTCATCAGGTTGGAACCAAATATGCCGATCCAGTTCCAGATGCCAGCATCAATGATCTCGGCAATGGGATCGTGATTGATGGGGACATAGTACCTGGGCCCACGGTAGCCCATCTGGTGTTTCTCCACCATGACCTGGGGGAACCAATCAAGATTAAATAGGGCGGCAATGGCTTTGGTATCGCTTTGTGAAAGAGTGACAAAGTCGCGGTTGTTATCGTGACCCACATATTTATGGTACACGTTGGGTAGGGGGCAGCCCTCGTATTTGGTGCCCTTGTATTTCTGGTAATGCTCAACAACCATGTCCATGCCATCTGGATTATGGTTGGGCACCATCATGTAAACAACATCTTCCAGGCATTTTAATTTCTGTGGGTCCTGGGTAACAGCCAGATCATAAGCGATCAAGGGTGATGCAGTGGCAGGTGCTATTTCATCCGAATGCATGGACAGAGTGCCCAGTACAAATACTTTTCCTTGCTCAAAACACGCGGTGCGCTCCGTGTCGGAAAGTTCCGCGTCCAGTGCCAGCTTGCGGTTAATCTCCTTTAAGGCAGCCAGGTTTTTAATATTCTCAGCGGCGGAAATAAAAACGATAACCATCGGTTTTCCCATCGGAGACAGGCCGATTTTTTCTACTTTGATACGGGGTGATGTCGTTTCCAGCTTCTGGAAGTAGTTAAGCAGCGTTTCATAAGCGAATATTTTCCTGTCTGTGCCAGGATAAAAGCCAAAGTACTTTTCCGGTGTTTCCGGCTGGACATTTTCCTGCGCGGTGCTAGGAACATTAAAAAATCCACTGGCCGCAATACATACAAAAATCCCAAAAATCAACCCCATGCGCGTGATACCTTTAGAATTCATAGTCTATTCTCCCATTTTAACAAATTGTTTACAGTTGGGTGACGGTATAACCCTTATTCTTGAGTGTTTGCACAATGCCATTTTTGCCAATCATATGGGCGGCACCGGCAATGACAAAATAACGTTTCCCGGACTTGAGATAGGATTCGATTTTCTGCACCATACCCACGTTACGATCATCATTCATCTTGCGGTAAAGTGCTTCGACTTCCGGGTTCTTTTTTACATAGCCAGTCAACAGTTCTTCCATAACGTGGATATTTCCAGCCATCCATGCTTCGATCATTTTATCTAATTCGGTTTTTAACTGATCAATTTCAAGGATAGTGGAGAGCAGAAATGCCTCGCTTTCGCTTTTGGTGAAACTTTCAAGTAGTTTCACTTGAAATTCAACCCCTTCCAGTTCCACTACCTCTTTTTTGTTGGCTGCTTTGTCCAGAAAATATTTATCAATACCCAGATTGGGATCAAAACCCATTTTAGCCAGTTCAGTTTGGAGAAGCACCATGGCGACCATCCAGGGTTTGAATTGCGAAAAACCCATGTTCTCCATATTCAATTCTTGCAATTTCTTTTGCAGCAGATTCATGGTTTTCCGGGAGATGTTTTTTTCCAATTTCTCATCGCCCGTGTACATCCCTTTTTGGAGCAATTGCATGCCTGCTTCCATGGCATTGGGGCTGGAGATATCTGCCTCTACAGCCAGGGCTTCGGTTTGAGTAAAGGCTGTTTCGATCGTGGCGTTTAGCGGGTAGTGTTCCTGTTTTAATGTATGCACCGAACCCAATAAATAACTGGCTCCTCCCCGATACTCGATTTTCCATAAGAACGATTTCCCCTGGCTGAAGATATAATTTTGGGGAAGTGATAGGACCAAAAGAATCAACATTGTTTTTTTCCACATTACCGTCATGTAGACCTCCTTTATTGTCTTTGTATTATATCACATTTTGAAGTTTTAGGAGAAAAAAATGTTCTTTTTTGCTAACGTGTTTCAGTGCGTGCGGAAACTATTTTTCGTATTCCTTCGCCGATAAAGTGGAAAGCCAGAATAATCAGAAAAAGCACGGCTCCCGGCCACAGGAAAAGCCTGGGGATATCGAATAAGTGATCGCGACCAGCATCGATCAATTGTCCCAGGGTAGGAATGCCGGGTTCCAAACCAATGCCCAGAAAATTCAAACTGGATTCAGCGAGGATAACACTGGAAAAACCGAGTGAAGCTTGAACCAACATGAATGGCAGCACCAGGGGCACAAGGTGATGGAAAATGATATGAAAAAAAGTGGCGTTATAGGTTTTGGCCGCGAGAATAAATTCTTTATGCTTGTATTTGAGTACTTGGCCCCGGATGAGGCGGGCATATTCTACCCATCCAGTAATAGACAACACCAGGATAAGGATAAACAAACCATGGTGGAAAAATGCAGCCAAAGCAATAGCGAGCAAAATGCCTGGGAAAGCCAAAAGGATATCCACAAGGCGCATAATCAGAGTATCAAGCACCCCACCCGCGAGTCCAGAAACAAGCCCCAAGAAACCACCGGTCAATAGAGATAAAAAAACAACGGTCACACTGATGAACAATGAAATGCCAGTGCCGTAAATAAGACAGGAAAGCACATCGCGTCCCAATTCATCAGTGCCGAGCGGATAAACGGCAGAAGAAGGGCACAGGCGCTGGTTCATGTTTATTTCGATAGACAAGGGCCGGGTCAGCAGAAAGAACGCGAAAACCAACAGGAGTATAGCCAGTACAAAGAGACCGATAACAAGGTGCAGGTTTTGGGCGCGGAGGTTAAACATTGGTTTGTTTATAATGCTTGTTTTTTATTTCATATCCTATCCTGGGATCGAGGAAAAAATAGGACATGTCCACTAAAAAGCTGAAAAGCAGGTAAACAAAAGTAATAAACACAACAATTCCCTGCACCATGGGATAATCACGGCGATGAATGGCAGTCATGAGCAAGCTCCCGATTCCTGGCCGGGAAAATACTGTTTCGGTAATCACTGTACCCGTGAGTAACGCTCCCAATTGTAAGCCCACTGTGGTCACGATAGGAATCATGGCATTTTTTAACAGAAAATGGCGCAGAATCTCGTAAGAGGAGAGACCTTTAGCTTGTGCCAGCAACACATAGGGTTTTTTTTGTTCCGTAGCCAGAGAGGTTTTGATAATACGGGTCAACAGGGCGCACATCGAGGTGGCCAGAGTTAGGGCAGGTAGCACGATGCTTTTTAATCCTTCTGTACCTGAAACGGGCAGCCATTTCAGTTTCACCGAGAATAAAACAATCAAAAGTGGGCCCAGAAAAAAATTAGGAATAGCCAATCCTATAGCACTGAAAAGAGTCACAGCCGCATCGCTAAAAGTATTTTCTCGCCATGCCGCCCATATGCCAAGCGGGAAAGAAACCAAGAGTGCAAGCGACATGGCAGCGAGAGATAAGTAAATAGTATAAGGAAGAACGGCTAATATCGACTGACTTACACTGTGTCCGTCATAGAGAGATTCCCCCAAGCTTCCATCGGACAGGTTTTTGATGAATTTTATGTATTGGTAAGCCAGAGGTTTGTCCAGGTTCAGTTGGTGGTGTAAACGATTGATGTCTTCGGTACTGGCGAATTCTCCCAGAATAAAAGCAGCCGGATCACCGGGAATAAAATGCACCAGGAAAAACACGATAGTGGCTACCGCGGCCAATAAAAAAATCAATTGCAGCAGGCGTTTAATTAAATAGGCCTTCAAGCTGTTGCCTTATTTTGGGAAGACTTTCATGGATGGCAATTAGTAATGGGAATTATGGGAGTGCTGGGAAGCCATTTAGATTTTTTCTGAATCGTCATCTGTGACTGTTTTTTTATTTAGCAGGGATTTTTTTAATTCCACCATAAAATCTGCGAATTTTTTCTTGTTTTCTTCGTGATGGGTTTTGGACCAATAGCTCAAGCGGCTGACTTCGGGACTCTTCAGCAAGAGAGTGACTGTATTGCCGTAAGCCCACATGTTTTGTTTGGACAGGACATTGCCGATCAGTTTGCGTTCGTCCTCGCTTTTGACATCTTCCAGCAGCGAGAGGTCGCCTTTCTCAAATATCGCGATCACTACATCCGGGTAGTGTTTCAGAAGATCTTTCGATTGCATGATAAAGGAATAATCCATGCCGATGATTGGCGTCCCATATTTTTTGCGTAACACATCGTCTGCTTGGAAGGCAAATTCACTGCCCCGTGTCGAATAGATCACCGCATACAACCCCTTGTAATCGAAACCAAAATTAACATCGACGCGCATCCCCAATAAATCATCTTCTTTGAATAGTTCGGTTTCGAGGCCCTCTATTTTTTTAACCTCGTCAAAGGACATGCCCCATTTCAATTTTCGGATATCATAATCCTGGCTACGAACCAGCGTCACCGATACGGCAAGCAAAAATATAAAAAGTAATAATCGTTTCATTTCAGACTCCTGGAACAAAAAAAGAAATTAGCTACCCCTTATTTATATCAAAAGGTGTCGTAAAAATCAAGAACCATTTGTAAATTTGCAAAAGTTTTACCAGAAAAGCCATACATCCAGTGCAGGTTGGGTGGCGTTTGTCCTGCTATGGGTAATTAGCAGGCAGCCATAGGTAATATTAATCCGCGTATTCTGTGGCCTCTTTTCCTTGACTTTTCCCCATCGCAGTGGTATCTTTAAAAATACCGGGTTCCGTTGATGGCTCTCGGTAAGGAGTATGCAAGTATGAATAAAAGAAAAAAACTACCCATCAGCATATCCACCTTCTCCAATTTAATTAATGGCAATTACATTTACGTGGATAAGACCCAATATATCTATAGAATTGTTAACCAGGGTGGCGCATTCTTTCTCTCCCGGCCCCGGCGTTTTGGGAAATCCCTGCTGGTTTCCACGTTGAAGGAGATTTTTCTGGGCAATAAGGAACTCTTTAAAGATTGCTGGATTTATGACAAGATTGCGTGGGAGACGTATACCGTATTGCACATGGATTTCTCCGAGGTTTTCTCCCAAGCCACTGGAATTTATCAAGCGTTAACTGACATGTTGCACAGACAAGCCAGAGAAAATGCTGTGCAAATAGAAGGGAATAGTATTCCCGGTTTATTTCTGGACCTCATTCAAAAACTGTCCAAAAACAAACCCATTGTGATCCTTATTGACGAATACGACAAACCGATTACCGATTACTTGGATAACCCTGAAAAAGCCGAGGAACATCGGAGTGTCCTCAAGCCATTTTTTGGACTTCTCAAAAGCCAAGAAAGAAATATCCGTTTCCTCTTTATGACCGGAGTTTCCCGCTTCAGTCGCCTATCTGTTTTCAGTGATCTGAATCATTTGGCAGATATCACTTTTAATAGTGATTTTATAAAACTCCTGGGTTATACCTCGGAGGAGATTGAATTCTATTTCGCTGACTATATTGAGGAATACTCCACCACCGTGCCCGATTACTCCAGGGAAACCTTGTTTATGAAGCTCAAGGACTTTTATAATGGGTATTCCTGGGATGGTGAGACCTTTGTTTATAATCCAGTCTCTATTACCCATTTTTTTGCCGAGAAAAAATTTAAATCCTTTTGGTTTGCAACCGGAACGCCTTCCATGCTGATTAAAATGGCTCGTTTGAAAAGTGTGGACGTGAGGAGTCTGGAATCCCTGGTGGTGGATGAATCTTTTTTTAATAGCTTTGATGTCAGCATGATAGATATCGATTTATTGCTTTTTCAGACTGGGTATTTAACCATCAAGAGACAGAAAGATGACGCCTATTTTTTATCTTACCCCAACCGCGAGGTGGAACAAGCCTTCACCAAACATTTATTGGCAGAATTTGCCGGTCAACCGCCTAAAGTATTCAATAATCTGGGTTCGGAGATTCAAAACGCGTTGCGCATGAATGACATCTCCTATTTTATTGAGCAGATGAAAACGTTCCTGGCAGCCATACCTTATAACCTGGTCACCAGTGAAGCGGAAAAATACTATCATTTGGTTTTCTATTTGGTTTTAAAAACCGCCATGGGCAAAGTAAGCCCAGAACATCCCACCAGTCGCGGACGCATTGACATGGTTGTGAAAACAGATTTATACATATATATTATAGAATTCAAACTGGGCAACGGCGAAAAAGCGCTACAACAAATCAAAGATAAACGCTATTATGAACAATACCTGGGCAAAGGAAAGAAGGTTATCTTATTGGGTATTGGGTTTTCCCCGGAATTGCGGAATATTGACGATTATACCCAGGAAGAGGCCAACCCAATTTCTGCATAAATCCGCTGGCGGGATAAAAACAGTCCGGTGTCGATTTATATTGCCTTGAACAGAATCTCTTGCCCTAAGAGCATATGAATGCTGTAAATAGCGCGGTGTATAGCCGGGATGGGCAAAAAATTATTGTGCCAAACCGTTCAAGAAAAGGAACAGCACGGACGATAATAAATATCCCTGGCCTTTTTATCCTGAAAATTTGGGCGTGTGTTGCAAAGTCTCCTGGAAAGTAAACCCCATTATCGCCCAAATGCCGCCCAAAGAGGTGGTCTTTTCTCTTAGAACTCATCTTCTTTTCACGCCAACCCATCCATACTAAAGGAAATTGCTTTGTAAGCGCTTAGGGAACCACACCTTTTTTTTCTTTTAGATGGAGTAAAATATCACCATAACTAAATTTGAGGAGATATTTGATGCATGAATTGCAAAAGTCAACGGGTTTAACGAATGAGTTTTTATCAGATAATGCTGAAACGCCCCAGATTATGTCCAACCATCCCAACCGTCGCTCCAGTTAGAATCGAGCACAATAAATTTTGTAGCGGTGAGTTCCCCCCGTTCGTTTATTTCCAGACAATCTTCCCTAAGCGCTTGCGTTTATTTCGGGAGATACGGGGTTTTACACCAGGAAAGCTATTATTCGATCTTC
>CAZCVI010000099.1:0-25628 GCA_964502145.1 uncultured Clostridia bacterium | reverse complement strand
CATTTTTCCACCCAGTTTTGCCTCTTTGCCGGCTAGTTTCATCATTTTTCCACCCTGTTTCGCCTCTTTGCCGGGCAATTCTGTGGGGTTTAAATCTCACGCACGATTTTATTCGCTTTCGCCACGTCTTTGACCTGATGATTTACTCGCAAAAAATCAAGCAGGACATCTTTTCCAAAACATTCTACCTCTTTAAAATACGGTAACTATGCAACGTATAAGCAATAGATGGTTTGTGGGAGTGAATGGTTCAAATTTTTTGTCCAACCATTGCCTAATCTGGAGATCAACCACGTTTAAATCGGTGATTTACGGGTAAAATAGTAGGAACCGGTGCAGGGGAATCGGGGAGCAGTGGAATAGCTTCAGAGTTTGGAAGATCAAGGTAAGTGGGTAGTGAATCTATGTTCATTATACTATTGTACAAGAAAAGGCGAAGTATTTCAAGATAGGCATAACCCTGAATCCATAGCCATGTTTCTGAAATCGTTGTGGACAATATGGACAAAGTGGACGATATGGACGATATGGACAAAAAAATGCTTTTGTTTTTGCTCCACATCGTCCATATCGTCCATATCGTCCACATCGTCCATGTTTTTTCACGAATCTGATGGTGAATTCAAGTACCTCTCCTTTGTCAAATTCGTGTCAATTCGTGAAATTCGTGGGGAGGTTCTTTTTTGTGTTGACATTCAGGACAAATTGATTTATTATCCTTAATAGGAGCACTGAAGTAATGAAAGCAATGGATCGAATAACTTTTAATCCTGATGTCATGGGTGGTAAACCCTGCATTCGTGGCATACGGGTAACAGTAGGAACAATTGTGGGGCTATTGGCCAGCAACTATTCCCCAAAAGCAGTGTTGAAACTGTATCCATATCTTGAAGAAGAAGACATCAACCAAGCATTGAGCTATGCTGCTTGGCGTTCAGAAGAGATTGAGTTACCTTTTCATGTGGCATGAAACTTCTATTTGATATGAATTTACCTCCTTTATTGGCCGCCCGCATGGCTAATGCAGGATGGGAATCCATTCACTGGTCAATGATCGGCAATCCAAGTGCTTCCGACCGAGAGATTTTTGAGTGGGCAGATAAAAATGGCTTTTGGGTCATCACCAACGATTTAGATTTCGGTGCCATCTTGGCAGCAACCAAAGCACACAGGCCAAGTATACTCCAATTCAGAACACAGGATGTGTCACCCCATCATCTGGAACCCATTCTTCTGGCGACCTTGGAAAAATATAAGGATTATCTTGAATCAGGCGCATTGATATCCGTGGATGAAAGACACTCTCGTATCAGGATTCTACCTTTATAAGCAGATAGATTCTTAGGATTCCCTTCGATAGTTACATAAATCTTTAATCTTAGGCTGCATAAATTTCCACTCCTTCCTTGGCAATGGCTTTCAAAAATGGTTTGTACAGCTTTGCTTCCTCAAATACCGCGACATTCTCCACAAATATGGATAATACGATTTCAAACTCAATAGACAGGTCCACTTCCACATCTAATAGTGAATCATCATAATCCAATGGAGCGGCATCATCAATCAAAACCATCACATCTAAATCCGATTCACTGTCATAATCCCCTCTGGAATAGGAACCAAATAGGATTATCTTTTTTAATTTCGCTTGGAAAATTCTTTCCATTTCCTTTTTAACGGCAGGGAATACCTTTGCGATTTTTTTATCGGGTTGTAACTTCAATTCCTGCTGTCTCACTTGTTTTCTCCGGGAGTGGCGGTAAATATCCCATCCTCGTAGAGTTCTACTGATGGGAAGATCAATACTTTTTTCAATTGCACGGTTTCCAAGTCAGGATAAGGCAAGGCTTTACTGAGTTTTTGTAGACCTGCCGCAAAAACCCGGAAGGCTTCACCGGCAGATTTGGCCTTGGGAATTAATTTCACGGGATTAAACCGATTACTGGTGATACGCAACGACCGAACATCGACAACAGGAGCCTGCGGAGTCGCAGCGGCAAGGGTATTGGGTTCATCAAGAAACATATCCATCAACAAATAAGCGCTCTGTCCAGGCGCGGCAATTTTAACCACGGCCATTGCCTTTATTTTCGCAAAAGGCAACGCCCGCTGCCCTACGCCATCCACATCCAAACTAAGCCGACCATCCAGAATTTCCAACGGGGCGGTATACGTGGGTTTGATAATCTTCTGCTGCACAAACACGGGCGGTTTCTCCACTTTTACGGTACTGGCCTCTGGTATGGGCGATGCGGAAACAGTACTGAAATCCAAAGTAAACACGGGTTCGCGCTGGATAACTTCGGTGGCCTGGGCTTTTGCAAAATCAGGGATCGGTGGGGGTTGTATGACGATAGTTTCAACACTTTCGGGTATTGGCGGCGGCATGCGGGCGTCCATAGCGCGCAAATTCACGGGAAACGGGGGCGGTGGCGGGGGTTGAGTGTCAAATTGATCCAACGAAAACATGGGCCCCGCAGTCATCTCGTTGGGAACAGGTGGCGGCACAGCCACATTGGGGGTCATCACCTTGGCTGCAGCGGCAACAATTCCGGCAGCCATAGCTCCTCCAGCAGAAAGAATCTCTGTACTGGCCTGGGGTCGACTTGATTTTTCAAATACGCGCTTTTTTAAGTCTTCTTTGGCACTGTCTGGGATATCGGGATGTTTTAAGGCGAGTTGAATGTACTTTTGCGCATGGGTGCGGTTGAGTTCCAGATCAATGCGGGACAACACATTGCAATAATCAATGAGCACTCCAGGTGCAATACTCATATTCACTTCCCCGCCAATCTCAAGCGCAAATTGCTCGGCCTCGACATACTTGTTTTCTGCGATGAGTTGTTGCAGCATGATGGTACTGGTGATAAAAGAGAAACGTGCCCCAGGTATATGTTCCCGCAGTTGGAAAAAATAGGGCATGGCTGCCTCGGCTTGACTGTTCCTGACAAATGTATCAACTTGCCGTTGTAAAAAAGGGGCGACTTCCTCTGGTTTATGTAGTTCGATACTCAGTGGCCATAAGGCATTCAGAATGTCGGTGTTGCGCGGGTCTTTTTTGGCGGTAGTGAAGAGCATATTATACGCTTCCTCTTTCTCGCCGCTGGCCAGGGTTTCCATGGCTTTCTCGTAGGTGGAAAGTGTTTCATTTACATACGTCGTTTCCGCCAATATTTTAGGCGCGATGAATTTTTCTTCGACTTTGAGGAACTTGATGACCAAAGCCACCACAAAACCAAACACAAATCCCCAGACATGAACCCAATGGGCAACCCCGCCACCACTACCACCATAAGTACTGGCAGAATCAGCGAACTTGGCACTGACAAACTCTTCGATTACCCATAATGGTAGCATCAACCAAGCGGGTGCAGAAAAAGTACCACGAATCCAAATAGAAAAGAAATAGATGAACTTTAACTTAACATTCCAGAACCTCACAAGAAACGCCCCCATCACTCCGGCTACTGCTCCTGACGCGCCCACGAGGGGCACGGTGGAAGTAGGATAATAAAACGCGTGTGCCTGGGCAGACACGAGCCCCATTATAACATAAAATACGGCAAACATGGGCCTGCCCCACGCATCCTCGATAAATGGGGCGGAAATATACAAAAATAACATGTTAAAAATCAAATGCCACCAATCGACATGCAGAAACATACTGGTAAACTGGGTCTTGAGTGATCTTTGCGCGGGTGTAAAGCCCCATTTCCGCAAGGGATGGGTTTTCAGGGTGTCGAGGAATTTTTTCCCCAAGGCATTTAACTCTTCTTGTTCATCTTCTTTGATATATTGGAAGGGTTCTTCTTTGCCATACATCTGGACCAAGCGATCCAGTTCTGCTTTTTGGGCTGGATCGCTGAAAAATATCGCGGCGATCTGGGGGTCCATTTCCAGGTAAGGGTGGGTAAGATAGTATTCGATATAAATCTGTCCTGCTTTCCCCAACTCTTTTTCCATTTCATTTACCTGTGCATTGACAAATAAATGAGTGATCAGACAAACGGCCATAATTGCAAATGTGACCCAGGGTAACCTGCGCACACTGTCGTTTTCATTCCCAACCGGTATTATCATTAAACATACTCCTGATACAAACATACTCAAAACAGAAATATCCGAGAATATCTCCTCCTTTATACCACAATACAGAATAAATTTCAAACGCTAACAGAAACTTGGGTTCACCACCAAGTTAATGGGAGGTATGGGAGTTATGGGAATTATGGGAGTTATGAGAGTTATGAGAATTATGAGATAATCAAAAATAATTCCCATCATTCCCATACTTCCCATCATTCCCATCATTCCCATACCTCCCATAACTCCCATCAACTTGGTGCTGAATCCATACAACCTTGACTTATTGTTAAAACTATACTATCTTATACACTAGCTTATAATTCTAGTACATACACAGTGGCAATAAAATAGGAACACAAAATGAAAAAAATAACCCTGGGAATCACGGGCATGAGTTGCGCGATGTGCTCGGCACGCATTGAAAAAGATCTGCAAAAAGTTTCCGGCATTCACAACGTGATCGTAAACCTGGCCATGGAAAATGCCATGGTGGAATACGACGAAACACAACTGCCGAGACAAACAATCATCAATACAATCGAAACGAGCGGCTACGGGGTCATCAACACAGACCCTGAAACAGCAAATAAAGAAAAAGAAATCCGCGACCACGAAAGTTATACACTGAAACGCACCTTCATTATTTCCCTTTTACTCAGTTTACCGCTCTTCCTGGGCATGGTTTTTATGCTCATAAAAATTCCTGTTCCTGTGTTGCACACGCCGTGGTTTCAATTGGTTTTGGCTACACCCGTGCAATTTATCATTGGTTGGCGTTTCTATAAAAAAGCCTTTCACAGTTTAAAAGCCTTAAGCCCTGGCATGGACCTTTTAGTTGCCATGGGCACCAGTGCTGCTTATTTTTTCAGCATTTACAACGGTTTTTTTAAAAAAATCCCGGCCCACACCCACCCGGAACTCTACTTCGAAGCTTCTGCGCTCATCATCACGCTCGTTCTACTGGGCAAAACACTCGAAGCGACTGCCAAAGGCAAATCATCGGAAGCGATTAAAAAACTAATCGGCCTGCAACCCAAACAAGCCCGCGTCATCAGAGATAATAAAGAACTGGATATCGCTATTGAACAGGTTCAGGTCGGCGAATCCATCCTGGTCCGGCCCGGTGAAAAGATCGCCGTGGACGGTTGGGTCACTAATGGCCTATCTGCGGTGGACGAAAGCATGCTCACCGGCGAAAGTATCCCGGTGGAAAAACAACCGGGCAATGCGGTGTTCGGTGGCACAATCAATAAAAACGGTGCGTTAACTTTTACGGCTGCCAAAGTAGGCAAAGACACTGTACTCGCCCATATTATCAAAGTGGTGGCCGAAGCCCAGGGTTCTAAAGCTCCGATCCAGCACCTTGCCGATTTAGTCGCGGGTATCTTTGTGCCAGTTGTGCTCTTGGTGGCTATGCTTACCTTTTTAGTGTGGATGTTTATTGTCCATAATACAAGTATGGCCATTATTGCCGCAGTTTCCGTGCTGGTTATCGCCTGTCCCTGTGCGCTTGGTCTCGCCACTCCTACTGCCATTTTAGTAGGAACGGGTAAAGGGGCAGAAAATGGTATCCTTTTCAAAAATGCCAGCAGCTTGGAAACCACGCATAAAATCAACGGTATTGTTTTCGATAAAACCGGCACTATTACCAAAGGTCAACCAGAAGTCACCGACATGATCCCCGGCGATTTGCTGAACACCACCGAACTCCTGACCCTCTCCGCCTGCGCAGAAAAACATTCCGAACATCCACTGGGAATTGCGATCATTAAAAAAGCCCAGAAAGAGGGTTTCACCCTCATTGAACCCGCCATGTTTCAAGCTGTACCTGGACAAGGGGTTTCCGCTACCATCCAGGGAAAAAGAGTTCTGGTGGGCACCCACGCGTTGATGACCGAACATGCTATAGATACTCTTTCTATGCATGCCAAGGTTCTGCTACTGGAACAACAAGGCAAAACAGTGATGTATGTGGCTATTGACGAAAAATTAGCGGGGATTATCGGTGTGGCGGATACAATTAAAGAAGAATCCATTGAAGCGATTGCCAAACTTCAGAAAATGGGTATCACCACCTATCTCATCACTGGCGATAATTCCCGCACCGCTGAAGCCATTGGCCGCGAAGTGGGCATTCCCAAGGAACGTATCATGGCCCAAGTGCTTCCCGAACATAAAGCTGCTGAAATAAAAAAACTACAAGCCGACGGCCAACTGATCGCCATGGTAGGAGACGGCATCAATGACGCTCCCGCGCTTGCGGCAGCCGATATCGGCATCGCTATGGGCACAGGCACCGATATCGCGATGGAAACCGGGGATATTATCCTGATGAACGGCAACCTCAAAACACTCCATACAGCAATCTTACTTTCGCAACGAACCATGGTCAAAATCAAACAAAACCTCTTCTGGGCTTTTTTCTACAACGCTATTGGCATTCCTTTTGCCGCGCTGGGACTACTCAGTCCAATCATCGCCGGTGCAGCTATGGCTTTCAGTTCCGTTTCTGTCGTATCCAACTCCCTCAGCTTAAAACGATTCAAAGGTTAACACGCGCCCGGTGCCCCTGTTTTGCGACAGCAATCGGGGCAGATGCCGTAGAGGAACATTTTGTGACCACTCAAGACAAAACCATATGACTCTGCCAGTTGGATTTGCAGTTTTTCGATCTCTTCATCGTTAAATTCAATACATTTAAAGCAGGTTTCGCAGATCAGGTGGTCGTGGTGTTCTTTCCCCGCATTCAGTTCATACACAGCCAACCCCCCGCCCATTTCCAGGCGGCGCGCAATCCCCGATTCAGCCAGCAACTTGAGCATCCGATAAACCGTGGCCTGCCCCACCGTGGGATCAATCTTTTTAATGATCGCGCAAAACTCCTCCGCAGACACATGCTCTTTTATTTCAAAAAAAGTTTCAAACATCAAACTACGCTGCCTTGTCGACTTCAAATGGTGTTTATACAAGAACTCTTGATAGACGTTTTCATTTTTTTTCATGTATTTCCTTAAACATTTCTTCTTAATATCACTTCGTTTACTGCTTCTTTTCTAGCCTATATTATATATAGCCTATATTTTATAACGGGATGGTAGATTTTTCAAGTGTCCAAGACCCCTAAATCCACCGCCAAGTTTTAAAAAGAGCCACGGATAACTGTGGCACGCTGGTCTATCTGGACATACTGGACTTACTGGACAAGCTGGAAAAATCAACGGTTTTGTGAAGTCCAGAATGTCCAGCTAGTCCAGATAGTCCAGTTTTTTCTGAAACTTGGTGGTGAATTCAGGGAACAAATCACACCCGCGAATTTTTTTGAAACAATCCCATGCGCTCATTCTAACAAATTTTCTTATCAAAAACCCAAGATAGTCCCCACCCTTATACAAGCGGACTATCGTCTTACACAATGTATTTGGTATCAAAAAATGAGTGGGATTTATTTTAAAAAATATTTCACGCGTCTATTGAAATAAAAATTTATTTACTTATAATATGTAATTGTGTCAACGGGAAACTAAAAACCATGGATACAAATAAAATTACTTTTATCACTTACCAACAGGCTCTTTTATTGCTACTGGTCCGCATAGAGGTTCAGCATGAGCGACAATGACATCAACATTAACATTGACATTGACAACCATGACTCCAAAGCTGATTTATTGGCAAAAATAAACCGCTTGGAAATCGAAATAGCCGCGTTAAAAAATACCGAGGAGCACTTTCGCACTATCTATTACGGTTCACGGGATGCGTTTATGATCGTCACCCCCAATGAGGGATTCATGCGCGGCAACCCGGCTGTGGTAGAACTCTTCGGCTGCCAAAACGAGGCTGAATTTATCTCCAAAACCCCGGCCCAATTGTCACCGCTATATCAGCCAGACGGCACACCATCCAAAGAGAAAGCCCGCCAGATGATGAATATCGCGATGGAAAAAGGCGCTCATTTTTTTGAATGGTTGCATAAACGTATGAATGGCGAAGAATTTTTAGCCACTGTGCTGTTAACACGCCTGGAATTCCCAGACAAAATTCTCTTGCAAGGCACTATTCGCGACATCACCGAGCCCAGACACGCTGAAGAAGAATTACACCGCTTGCGCAATTTACTCGCCAATATTATTAACTCCATGCCCTCGGTACTGATCGGGGTTGACCAACAAGGAATCGTCACGCAATGGAACCACGAAGCTGAAACACTAACCGGGGTCAGTGCAACAGAAGCCATTACACGTCCCCTACCCGACGTGTTTCCCCAAATCGCCAGGGAAATGGATAAAATTCACCTGGCTATCCAGGCTGGACAACTCCAAAAGGATACTAAAATCCCCGAGATCAGGAACGGTCAGCAGCGATTCTCCGATATTACTATTTATCCCTTGAGTTCCGATGGCATTCGTGGCGCAGTGATTCGTATTGATGACATCACCGAACAAGTGCGCCTCGAAGAAATGATGATCCAGTCGGAAAAAATGCTCAGCGTGGGTGGTCTCGCCGCAGGCATGGCCCACGAGATCAATAATCCCCTGGCTGGAATCCTGCAAAACATCCAGGTCATTCACAATCGCCTGACTGTACCCCTGGACAAAAACCGCGAAGCCGCAGAACATTGTGGATTTTCAATGGCAGCCCTCGCCGCTTATTTAGAGAAACGCGATGTCCTGACCATGATCAATGGTGTCATCGAATCCGGGCAACGAGCCGCTAAAATTGTCGAGAACATGCTTAATTTCAGTCGCAAAAGCGAAGCCAAGTTCGTACCCTGCCATATCACCCAGCTCATTGATAAAACTATTGAACTCGCCTCCAATGACTACAGCTTGAAAAAGAATTATGATTTCCGCAAGATCGATATTAATCGCCAATACCCCCCGGATATACCCGAAGTGTGGTGCGAACCCTCCCAAATCCAACAAGTACTCTTCAACCTCCTCAAAAACGGCGCCGAAGCTATGGCCAGTAGACCAAGAGTAGAAACCACCGCCAAACCACTCTTTATTGTGCGCGTTACCCACGACAATGGCTTGGCTACTATTCAAGTCGAAGATAACGGACCCGGTATGACCGAGGACATTCGCAAACGGATTTTCGAACCCTTCTTCACTACCAAGGAAGTCGGCGTAGGCACCGGGTTGGGATTGTCTGTTTCCTATTTTATTATTCACAAGAATCACGGTGGCACATTGACCGTCGAATCCACTCCCGGCATCGGCACTAAATTCATCATCCACCTCCCCATCACGAGGAATCAACAAAAAATAAAATGAAAAAAAAGAAAAAAATGACGCAAACAAATCAGTTCAATCATTTCCAAAAAGAGGATCAAGAAAAATCAAAACCACAATTACTGCAAGAGATACACCTCCTGCGCCAACAGCTTGCCCAACTGTCACAGAGCAATACCCCGCGCATACGCGGCGACCAAGCCATCAACGAAATAGTCGCCGGACTATCTCCCCTCCAAGGCGCTTTATTCTTTGACTCCCTGGTCACTCAATTCGCCCGCATCCTGGGAGCCGATTATACTTTTATCGGCGAATTAGTGGGCAATAACAAGCAAACTATCAAAACCCTGTCACTCTGTGCCAACGGCACGATCGTTGAGAATATCCACTATGACCTGGCCGGCACACCCTGCCAAAATGTAATCGGTCTCAATCCATGTACCTATCCCGCCGGAGTCGCCGCCCTTTTCCCCCACGATCCACTCCTCAAAGAAATGAAAGTGGAAGGGTATCTCGGGATACCCCTGCGCGATTCCCAAAACAATCCGCTCGGGATCATGGTGGCTCTTTATACAAATCCTATTACTGATGCTTCATTTGCCAAATCCATCCTGTTAATCTTCGCCACCCGCGCCGCCGCCGAAATCGAACGCAAACGCACCACTGCCGCCTGGATAGAAAGCGAGGAAAAATTCCGCCAAATCGTCGAAGCATCACCCATGGGCATTCACATGTACCGCCTTGAACCAGGAAACCGTCTGATATTTACCGGCGCCAATCCCGCCGCTGATAAAATCCTCGGCGTGGATAACACGCAATTTATCGGGAAAACCATTGAGGAAGCCTTCCCTAATCTCACCCAAACCGAGGTTCCCGAAAAATACCGCACCGCCGCCCTTACCGGTTCCCCCTGGCAAACCGAACAGATCCAGTACCAGGAAAATAAAATTTCCGGCGCCTTTGAAGTGTATGCCTTTCAAACCCAACCCAATGCGATAGCCGCCATGTTCCTTGATATTACCCACCGCAAACAAATAGAGGAAGACCTCCGCAAACTGCGCAACCTATTAGGCAACATCGTCAATTCCATGCCCTCCATTTTAATCGCTGTTGACGTCGACGGCCACGTCACCCAATGGAACCGCGAAGCTGAAAATGAAACCGGTATCCGCTGCCAAGACGCCACGGGCAAACAACTCGAACAACTCTTCCCCCAATTACAAATGGAAATGGCACAGGTGCGTCTGGCAATCCAAACCCGCACCCCCCAAAAAGACCTCCACATCCCCTTGCAAAAAAACGGTTTCACCCGTATTACTGATGTTACCGTTTTTCCGTTGATCACTAACGGCATTGAAGGAGCAGTTATCCGTGTCGATGACATTAGCGAACGCATCCATATGGAAGAGATGATGATTCAATCCGAGAAGATGTTATCCGTGGGCGGATTGGCCGCAGGCATGGCCCACGAGATCAATAATCCCCTCGCTGGCATACTTCAGAACGTGCAGGTCATGATCCACCGTCTCACCGCCCAACTGCCCAAGAATATCCAGGTCGCTTCAGAGTGCGGCACTACCATGACCACTATCGAAGAGTACCTCAAACGCCGCGAGATATTCAGCATGTTAGAATCCATTGTCGAATCCGGCCAACGCGCCGCTAAAATCGTCAACAATATGCTCAACTTCAGCCGCAAAAGCGAATCCCAATTCACTAAAGCCAACATGATTGACCTCCTTGACCGCACTATCGAACTGGTATCCAACGATTATGACCTCAAGAAAAAATACGATTTCCGCTGCATTCACATCACCAGGGAATACGATCCCAATATCCCCACCGTGTTGTGCGAGGGCACCAAAATCCAACAAGTGTTCCTCAATATCCTAAAAAACGGCGCCCAAGCCATGTCTGAAAAATGGAACCAGAAAGAAAACCATGGTTGTGTACCCACAGATTCAAATAAAATATCCCCCACACCCACGCAAAGACCAGAATTTATCCTGCGGATTAAAGCCGAAAGTGGCGCCCTGCGCATAGAAATCGAAGACAATGGCCCAGGTATCGACAAAGCCGTGCAAAAAAGAATTTTCGAACCTTTTTTCACTACCAAAGAACCCGGCTTTGGCACCGGACTCGGCTTATCCGTTTCATATTTTATTATCACTGAAAATCACAAGGGAACTCTGACTGTCGATTCCACCCCGGGCCAAGGAGCAAAATTTATTATCCGGCTCCCTATAAAACAGAGCGAATTACCATGAAACCACTTGAAATTAATGGCACAAAAGGAGGCATACAATGCAGACACCCCATATAGACCATTCAAAAATACGTGTCCTGGTGGTAGATGATGAAATCTCCATTCGCAACAGTCTCACCGCGTACCTTGAGGACTATGATTTTGATGTATCCCCCGCATCCAGTGCCGAGGAAGCCCTCGAATTAATGGAACATATCCCCTTCCATGTCGGCGTGATTGACCTCCGGCTACCCGGGATGAGCGGCGATGCCCTTGTCTTAATCGCACACCAATTATGTCCATCCATGCACTTCATCATCCATACCGGTTCTTCCAACTACCATCTCACCGAGGAATTAAAAGACATCGGTATTCAACCCCAACACCTCTTTCTCAAACCCCTCACCGATTTATTTATTCTTATTGAAGCTGTAGAACACCTCACGACAAAGGAGCCTTCCTGCCATGACTAAACAAACCCACCCCACCCCACCCAAAGTCCTCACCATCGATGACGAGAGTTGTATTCGCGATGCCTTCAAGAACTTCTTGGAAGATTATGATTATACGGTATTAACCGCAGAAAACGGCAGAATCGGCATCAATATTTTTAAAAAAGAATTACCCGACCTCGTGCTCGTGGACCTCCGCATGCCCGAAATGGATGGCCTCGAAGTGCTTGCCAAAATAAAAACCCTCTCCCCAGACACCCCAGTTGTCGTTGTTTCCGGCACCGGCATGATGGCCGATGCACTCGAAGCCCTGCGCCTCGGTGCCTGGGACTTCCTGCAAAAACCAATCGCCGATCTCTCCGTGCTCCTCCATACTGTTACCCGTGGCATCGAACACCACCGCCTCATCCAAGAACGACAACTCCACCGCCAATACCTCGAAGAAGAAGTCTCACGCCGCACCAAAGAACTGGAACGGGCCAATACCGAACTCCAACAGATTAACCAACGCTTGCGCCATATTGTTGAGACCACCAAACATATTTCCCTCCTCTCCCGTTTTGATCGTTTTGGTTCGTGGTTGCTCGAAGAGTTTGGCCGCCACATGCTCGCTACCGGCGGTAGTCTTTACCTCATGGAAAAAGATGGCCTCCGTCTCATTCATTGTCTCGATCCCGGCCACGCTGCCGGGTTCATTCCCTTTCCCCTGCCCAAAAATTCCTTGCTGCACCGCGCCTTAAAAGAAGGAAAACCCATTTTAGTTAAAGACCAGGGTACCATGCAGCAATTTGATCCCAGTGGTTGGCCCGGATATGCCAATGATTCCATCCTCATTTTTCCCCTCCCCGATGTCGAGGGAAAAATAACCGGGATACTCTCCTTGCACAGCAAAACACCCCCGCCCTTTGTCGAACAGGACCGCGAACTCGGCGCGATCCTCGCTTCATACAGTAGCGAAGCCCTCCGTGCCGCCCATGCCAACGAGGCACTCAAAGAGAGCCAGGAAAATCTCGCTATCACTCTCGACTCCATCGGTGAAGCGGTCATTGCCACCGATTCCGCCGGACGTATCACCCGCCTCAATCCCGTGGCGGAAAAACTCACCGGCTGGAACGCCTCCCAAGCGATTGGTTCACCCTTATCTCAAGTCTTCCATATCACTGACACCCAACCTCCAAATTCCATGGAAAGCCCCCTAAAATCACTGCTCATCGCCGGGAAAAAAACCACCCTGCCCAAAAGAACCATGCTCATATCCAAAGATAACACGCAGCGAAAGATCGCGGTGAATACCTCGCCCATGCGCGATAAACAGGATGATGTCATCGGTGTTGTATTGGTCTTCCAGGACATAACCGAGCAACAGAAATTAGAAGACCAACTGCGCCAATCCCGAAAAATGGAAGCCATCGGACAATTGGCCGGTGGTGTGGCCCATGATTTCAACAATATGTTAGCCGGTATAATCGGGGCCGCTGATATCTTGGCCTTAAAACTCAAAGACAATAAAAATTTGAAGAAATATACCGCCATGATCCAGGATGCGGGGAATCGGGCTGCCGAACTGACCCAAAAGCTCCTCGATTTTTCCCGTGGCACCACCGCCGATCACTGTTTCGTTGATATGCATCGCTTGGCTGATGAAGCCTGTCGTATCTTGGAGCGCAGCACGGACAAACGCATCCGTATCCGTAAAAATTTCACCGCTGCCTGTTCCGCTATTTTTGGCGATCCCGCCCAGATCGAAAACACTATCTTAAACCTTGGCATAAATGCCAGGGATGCCATGCCCAACGGTGGAACACTCACCGTGTCTACCAGCAACGTCGTACTGGACCAGAATTATTGTAACAATGCCGCCTCGCCCCTCAAACCAGGCCCATACATCGAGGTCAAAGTGGCTGATACCGGGACAGGGATCAGCCGCGATATCCAAGAACATATCTTCGAACCCTTTTTTACCACCAAGGAACCCGGCAAAGGCACTGGTCTCGGCTTGGCTTCAGTATACAGTGCCGTGCGTAACAACCAGGGTGATATTCTCCTGCACAGTGAAGTGGACATTGGCACCGTTTTTACTATTTATCTGCCCGTCAGCCAGGATGCCCAGATCAAAAGAGAGAACCTGGAAAAAGAGGAAATCGTTTATGGCACCGGTTGCATCCTCGTGGTGGACGATGAAGCCATTATCCGCAACATGACCGAAGCCATTTTAACCGATCTCGGCTACGAAGTATTATTGGCTGCCGATGGTGTGGAGGCAGTCAAAGTGTATCAGGCTGAGCGTTCTCGTATTCATCTCGTGTTGATGGATATCGTGATGCCCAGAATGAATGGCCGGGATGCCTATGAAGCCATCAAAAAAATCGACCCCAAAGTCAAAGTGCTCATGACTTCCGGTTTTAATTCCACCCCGCCCCTACCCGATCCCAAGACCACCAGTCTGCCCGATTTTATCCGCAAACCTTTTCGACGGGGTGAATTTAGTCGCAGGATTCACCACATCCTCAGCGCCTAACAGGAACCAAACCATGAACAGCACGATAACAACTCCCCCGATAACTACTCCCCCCGTGATATTAACCATTGATGATGAAAAAATCATTCGCGACAGTTTCAGGTATTTCCTTGAGGACCAGGGTTACCCTGTTTTAGAAGCAGAAAATGGCCGCATTGGACTGGAAATATTTCACCGGGAGCATCCTGATCTTGTGATGGTCGATTTACGTATGCCCGAGATGGATGGTTTGGAAGTATTGGCCACAGTCACCCGTGTCCAACCCGATACGCCTATCATCATTATTTCCGGGACAGGCGTGCTCAGCGATGTTGTCGCCGCGCTCCAGTTGGGAGCCTGGGATTACCTGCTCAAGCCTGTCCATGACCTCAATATTCTCCAGCATGCCGTTGTAAAAGCCCTTGAAAGAGCGCAGCTCATCAAAGAGAACCGTGCCTACAGCACCCATTTGGAAGAAATGGTCCGTATCCGCACCCAGCAGTTGGAAGCAGCCAATGCCGAGCTCCATAACACCCGCATGGAAATCATCCGCCGCCTCGGCAAAGCCGCCGAATATAAAGACAATGAAACCGGTAGACATGTCATTCGTGTTGGGCTTTACAGTGCCCTTCTGGCCCAGGAATTGGGACTGCCGCCACACACCGTGGACTTGATTCGTCAGTGTAGTCCCATGCATGATCTGGGAAAAATCGGCATACCCGATTACATCCTTCTTAAACCCGGTTTATTGGATGATCATGAATGGCAGATCATGCATCGGCACAGTCAGATTGGCAGCACCATGCTCGGTCCTCTTCCTGCCGAGGACCTCGTATTGTATCAGAACCACACTACTATCGGACAAGATATTCTCGATGGTAGCCATTCGCCCCTGCTTGATACTGCCGCCAAAATCGCTGGCTGTCACCATGAACATTGGGATGGTACCGGTTATCCCCACCGTTTAAAAGGGGAAACCATCCCCATTGAAGCCCGAATCGTCGCTGTCGCCGATGTGTATGATGCCCTATCCAGTAAACGTTCGTATAAACCTTCTTTCCCCGAAGAAGAATGCTGGGCAATCATCAAGCAGTTAGCCGGGACCGTTCTTGACCCGCGGATTGTGGCGATCTTCTTTCAACACATCAAAAAAATAATGGCCATCAAAGAAACCTGGAAAGATTAAGCCGCCAGTTTTTTTTCTCCTAACCTCCTTTTTTTCCACGTAGACCATTTTGAAGGATTTCGAGACTATTTTTATTGCCGGGAAAGGTGTATTCCCCTACAATCCATCTTGAGTAAACAAAAAAATCGGCAATAAAAAAGGTTTTTTGATCATTATGGTTTAAAAAATTCAACAGGTTTAGGAGGCGTATCATGAGCGACACATATTTATCCGATACCATAATAATAGGCGGTCCCAACCGGGTTAATATCGGCGAAAATTACCGGGAAATGGTGATAGGTAAGGCACGTTATATCCCAGAAGTAGTTTTAAGGCGTAAAAAACCCGTGAAGAAGATTCTTTTTCTCTCTGCCAATCCCCATGTGGTCACGCCCCACTATTTCGCTGAAGAAGTGCGGAGCATTTCCGCTGGTTTATTATTAGCTGACCAGCAGGATCGTTGGGAAATTCAGCCCCATATGACATCTCAGCTCAGGGATTTGCGGCGCGCGTTGTTGGAACATGAACCCCATATCGTCCATTTTATTGGACAGGGTGAGGCCAACGGGTTGTTTGTCGAGGAATCGTTGGGCATTCCCCTGTTGATTTCGGCCAATGCATTGGCAGGTTCTTTTGAGTTATGTGCCGATACAGTTGAATGTGTCATTCTCAGTGCTGCCTATAGCGAAGAGCAGGCCCAAGCCATTTGCCAACATATTGATTATGTTATTGGGATACCCAGCCTAATAAAAAACAAAACCGCCGCCGTATTCACCGCCGCATTTTACCACGCATTAGGAGTCGGCAAGACCATTGAAGAGGCTTTTGAATCTGCTCTCATCGCCAGCAGTCAAGAACTCTCCTATATGCCCCATCACCCCATCCCCATCCTAAAAAGGGGGACTGCGTCCCCATTGCCTAGGTCACCATTGTAAACCTGCCACGTTTTAAAAAAGAGGCCCACTAATTTCACGAATTGGCACGAATTAAAAGAAAAATACCCTCTTTTTTCGCGACTATTCGTGTTAATTCGTGAAATTCGTGGGCTAGTCTTTTTCTCTTCTATTTTTTTTTCTTTTTCTTCTTCGTGTCCTTTCGTGGTTTAATCGCTTTAATAGTGAATCCAGTGCAAGCCAGAAACCTGCACTTTCATTTTGCCCAGTTTCCAGGAAGATTCCCCTATAGGCGTAGCGTACAATGCCTCACCCCACTTAATTTCAAAGCATGGGTGATTTATTTTTACATTTTAATTGCTTTTTCATGCAAAAAATAGGATAATAGATATCTTGATAACAAAATAATAAATAACTCCGTTAAATGATTGTATTGCATGAAGTAATAAATGATTTCTTGTTTCACTGTCGGGTTGAAAAGAACCTCAGTTCTCACACCCTGAAAGCGTACAAGCTGGATTTGTTCCAGTTTGATGAGTATCTTTCTGTCCAAAAAAAATCCAGCGAACTCGGAGAGATAGACAAGTATGTGTTGCGTGCGTATCTGCAGCAGTTGCTTGCAGTGAATAAAATAAAGACCGTGAAGCGTAAGGTAGCGACTCTTAAGGCGTTATTTAATTTTCTGGAGTTTGAGGATCAGATTGCTGTCAGTCCGTTTCGTAAGATGCGCATAAAGATCAAGGAACCCTTGCAGCTTCCTGGGGTGATGACCTTGGGGGATATCCAGGTTTTGTTGCAAGGGGTTTATCGGATTCGGCGGGAATATGAAGCCGAGGATTCGTATAATTACCGGGCCATTGTCCGTGATATAGTCGTGATGGAGTTGCTTTTTGCTACTGGGGTTCGAGTATCCGAGTTATGTGGGCTTTTAAAGTTCAATGTGAATTTGGAACAAAGATATATCCAGGTAAAAGGAAAAGGAAGTCGGGAGCGAGTGATACAGCTTTGTAGTCAGGAGATTTTGGTCATATTGGATGAGTATGTGGAGTTATTTCATCCCGTAGACAGTGCCAATGATTATTTTTTCATCAATCGTTTAGGGCATCGCCTTTCCGAGCAATCCGTGCGTTTTATGGTCAAGAAGTATGCCCGGCAATTTAATATCAGCAAAACCGTCACGCCGCATGTGTTTCGGCATACGTTTGCCACTTTATTATTGGAGGAGGATGTCGATATTCGGTATATTCAGCAGTTATTGGGTCACAGTACTATTACCACCACGCAGATTTACACCCATATCACCCGGCACAAGCAAAAAGAGATTCTAACCCATCGCCATCCCCGAGGAAAACTTAATTGCCGGAAGTAGTTGGAGGTAACCCCGCCAAAAGCGCTTCGCATGTGGGATTATTACAGGAAGAAACTCTTTAAATTTAAAGTTTTTGGAAACAGTTGAATAAAATAATGCGCCAGGATGGCGCGTCTACGTAGACGCGCCATCCTGGCGCATTAACAAATCACTGAAACCCAATAATGAAATACCTAGTTTCCAGTGCTTTTTTTCTTTTTAAGCTCAGTATAACCTTGGCTGGGTGAAGCTGCAGGACATATACAAGTACACGCATCTTCCATGCCAGCTCTGATTTTCAATTGCTCTTTTACTCTAATCTCATTTTTTTGCAAATTCACTAATGATAATTTGTTCATAGTATTTATTCTCCTTATTTTATTTTTATTTTCTTCCGTATCACGCGATTTTGATTTGTTGATTCTATTTAAACTCATTCATAACAATTGTCCGCTCATCTGAATCATCAGTGGTGAGAAACCATATATGATTAGCAGGTGTAAAAATTATTTTAACGGGAGCTTTTATCTTGGCTGCCAGTTTGACCCGGTTGATGAATTTTCCTGAGGCATCAAAGGCGTCAAAATAGTCATAATTCTCTGTCACGCCTTGTTTCCAGGGAAAAACAAGTATATTATTTTCTGAATCAATCACAATGTTACCAATCGAGGGGCGGTAATTGGGATAAGATATTTGATCAAGTAATGCCCGCGGCGCATCTTGGAGTCCATTGGAACCCATCATCCGATATGTTGCTTCTACCATTTTTTTATCACTCGCGGTGATCTTTATCCGCTCTGATGGATGAAAAAAGGAGGAAGGTTTACCACTGAAGTCTGTTTTAGGCAGGATATATACGCGATAGTGTTCCTGAAAACCATAAACAAGATTACCAGAAGGTGCAATATTCCAGGCTACATCGGAGACAAATGGGAAATTAATTCTTACCTGGAATGGTTGCACGACATCTTTATACCGATTTACCGGCACCTTTAAAATGCTTTTTTTGAACTGGGCTTCCGGCGAATATAAATCCAACTGGCAATATACAGTTTGGTTTCGATATGTTCCTGGGACTTCTCTTTCGACTACCAATTGGCCATTGGGGAGAGATTGTATTTTTTTTATGACCAAATCTGACGGGACTCTTACTATTTTTTGAAAATCACCCGTGGGTGAGAAAAACGAGAAGCGATTCCCCATAATTTCTAAGACAATAAGCTGTGACCCGTTGCTGATAATTAGGGATGGAGTATCTAAATCATTTGGCCCCGCCCCTTTTTGGCAGATTTTTTTTAAAAAGGTTCCCGATTCGGAGAGTATTTTTATATTATTTTGATTGCCATCAAGTATAAAGATGGACTTGTTAGGGGAGATAGCAAAATCCGTGAGCTCACTCAAACCCTGATCTTCAGGTAAAGAATTGTTATTGATTCGCAAGATGGGTATCAATTCGACCGTGCCGGATTGATACTTCGATTTAAGGGAAGGCTTATTACTACCGGTCCCATAAAGGGCGGCTTGTGAAAGCAATAAGGCAAAGATAGTGATGGAAACAATAAATTTCATGATGGGTTACTCCTTATATTTAATATATTTATTTTTTCTGATGTGACACAACGCATTTTTTTTCATTATAGATTCATAATGTGACAGAGGAGGACAAAGTAGACAAAAAACGCAATTTTTGCAGGGCTCCACATTTCCTCTCAGACTCCTCCAGCTTTTACCGTGATATAATTCCTTATTTATGACTGAAGCAATGGAGTTTTTTCTGATATTCCCCAATCGTGGTTGATTGGGATTGGCAAAGATGTCGCCATTGTTAAACACGATCAGTTTCCCAAATTCGGAAGGGTTAATTTTTGATTTTGCCAAAATATCTTTTTGAGTGACCTTCGAATTAACGATATCGGATTTCTTAATAAAAACATGTTTATTAAAAAAAGAGCGATTCTGACCATCAAAGTAGGGTTTATATGTGAAATTGGTGATTTTGAACTCTTCTATTAGTGCCTCACTCATTGCAAGCTGTTCTTTATTTCTTAAAACAAAGATGAATGTACTTCCAACCGGGATTTCCATGGAGAAGTCAAGAAGATTCGAGAATTCTTTTTTTGAAGAAGAAGGTTCAACAAAGAATTTGAACTGGATGTTTTTAGGTCCATTGCTGGTTGAAACCTTTTTTCGAAAATAGGCTTTAATGGTTGCTTCATTACCAAATATATCCGCTGAACAAAAATAAAACGATTTTGTTGCAGGAATATCATAAAGGAAATCAAATAGATTTTCAAAATTTGAATAATTCAGTATATTTCCCCCAATGATGTTCAACCTGCATGAAGGGCATACCAGTAGCTGGTTGAGCAGATTTATCAGTGCATGGTAATCCAATTCCTTTTTTTTGTTTTCATTGAAAGGGAATAAAAATTGCCTGTACGCCTTTTCAAATAGAGGTGAATTCTGATTGGATTGATTGGTTATATATATGGTACATTCTTCCAACGATTGCATTGATTGTATTCCAAAGGCAAAGGCAGTTGCTTTGCTTTTTCGATGTATATCACTTTGAACACTTAAAATAGGAGAAATTTGAAGCGGCTTCCCCCTGAAACATGACGTATCTACAATGTCGCCGAAATAAGAGGCGCGAATTTGTTTTAAGAAGGACGAAATGGCAGGATCGAGTAGATCATTTCCAGAGACTCTTATCACTCTTAAATTTTTCCGAGAAAGTAGGCGTTGTATAAGATTCGCAATCTTTTCAAATTTTTTAAATTGGAGTAACTTCCCGTTTAATGGATTATATAAGAGTACATCATTTTGCTCTTTGGCCATATGGACATATGGCTCGATATACAACCAAAAAAACTGGCTCATAAGCTTACAACCCCTGTAATTGCTTTTTGATACAACCCCGGCTCCTTTTCCAAGTAGGAAAATATACTGGATAAATGCCGCGAAAAATCAATGGGGGTTAAAAGATCATCGCATTTTAATTTTTCGTTTTCGTGATCCATATAGTAAATACAGTTTGGACAAAATTGGATATGACTGCAACGGTTACAGCTTTTTTGTATTTTATCAAGCTCACAGTTAAAATGTTCAGCAATCTTCTCGAAATCGAGTTCAACATTTTTTGTGTCTACAGTACCTAGTGCATAGTGATGGCCAATTCTTTCACAGGGGAGAATCTTTCCGGTGGCAGTAATAAATATTTTTTTTGAGAACGGAATACAAGTACCCGATGGAATCGAAATTTTATTTTGATCGGGGTTTAGTAATTCATCATACCGCTTAAATACATAACCGCTGCATTTATGCAACAAGTGAACCGCATCGGCGATTTCTCCTGAGAGAGTGTCTTTGTCATAAGTCAGAGAATTTTTACCTGCCGCAATTTTAGACTCATAAAGGTTTTTGTAGATGGATAAGAAATTTTCTTTTTCCCCAGGCTTTATTCCTACAGGGGCTAAAGTGGAAATCCCTGGATTTTTATCAAATGTGGTTTTAAAAAATTCGTATATCTCAGCAAATGAATTTTTATTGTGCAATACGGCATTAAAACTGACCTGTGATTCAAAATATTCAGGATATTTTGCTTTTAAGGTAGTGATATTTGTTATCAATTTTTCAAAAAGATCGGTATTGGATTTGAACCGATATTCATTATTCTTTTTGTTACCATCAAGACTGATGAGCAATTTAAAGTTGTTTTCAACCAAAAAATCCATATAGCGGTCCAGTAGCAGCCCGTTGGTTGTCAACGAAAATGAAAAGTACTGTCTGCATTTTTCGTTCATTTTAACAAACCGCACGATTTCTTCTATAAATGGCATCCTTAAAAGTGGTTCACCACCATAAAAACCAATCATTAACATATTATTATAGGATAGATTCAAATCAGAATTCCATAAAGGGAACATGTACTCCAAAACGCGTCGTGCAATTTCAACATGTAAGTCTCTTTTATCGCGGGGTTCATAATCCTCGTAATATTTTCCATATATGCAATAATCACAATGTAAATTACATTTTTCGGTAACTTCAAATGTGAGATGGGTCGAGTTCGCAAGAGCTGACCTTATATCCTGTCCATTTAGGCGGTAATTAATTCGTTTTTCTGTGTCAACTGGTTCAAGAAATTCTTGATCATCAAGGAACTTCATCTTCTCATAATAGTACAGCAGTATTTTTTTTGAGCAATTGCCATAACCATCTATATCTATCCCACTCTTATTTATTGATTTAATAAATTCTGTGAATACAGTGTTCTTTTGCTTCAAAGAGAGAAGAAAATGCAAGATTGGATGTAAGAGGAGTAGCTGATTTCGTTTAACACTATAGAGATAGTGACTACCATATTCAGTTGAAAAAAGAGTGTATTCCAAATAAGTCACCCATCATACCGATTAAAATTAAAAATTATAAATTTCATTTCAGTTACAAAATTTAAATGTTCCCATGTCATATAGAGTCTACTCCTTTTTGCATTTCTTCATTAAATTTTTGAAGCACTATTATCACATACCCTCTGTTAAAAGTCAAATCATTTTTTAAAAATGAGTATTTTTACTCTCCTGTTTTTTTTATTGTCCTCTTTGCTATCAGCCGTAAGAATAACCATATTCTACTGCATATACCAGTAGAGACGTTGCGCACGATGTCTCTATTTCCTATTTTTAAACGGTGTGATCTCTATGATCATGTCTTTTCGCTGAATCTCGCCGCTACGATCACGAATTAAAAAGAGGAACTGATACTGACCAATAAACCCAGGACCTGGAAACCAAGAAAAAGTTCTGGCCTGGATAGTGGAACCAATAGGGAATGAGGTGAGAGTGTTTCCCATGATCATGTAACCATCAATAAACGTGGCGTGATTGCCGGGAAAAATTTCTATACGCTCCAATTCTTTGATTTTTCTTTTTTCTGTAGTGTTGGATGGCAGAGATTGGATTTGGGTATGGTTCATAGTGGTACAATGAGTATTCATCTGGGGGGCTACAGAACTGGAGTTCTGAATAGAGAAATAACGACTGCCAATGCCTCCGGTAATATTTCCATCATCACGGGCAGACCATTGAATGGTATGTATACCATTTTGATATTTTGAGGTGTCCAGTTTAAAATAACCGACTGCGCCTCCACTGTTAGCATAAGTAGGAAATAATTCGGCAATATCAGAACGATACTGATTGTAAACGGGATGTCCAAGATACACGCCATCTACATATACATTGATGGTTTGACCGGAAATATCTATTTTTTTAGGCTGCGGAGTTAATGCCCAACCAAAATTATAAAAAGATTGCCCGGATACGGTCCCTCCCTGCGATGGGGTGTCAATTGTGCCAAAAGGAATAGTGGCATGAGCATTATCAACGGTAATAGTACGGGTATCCAAAGTGACCTGAACTCCCTGCCAATTAGTAGCAATAGCAAAAAAAGTAAAGGTTCCATTACCACGGGGTAAAAAATTGGTGAGCATCATATACCCCCACCCTGCTTTGTTGCTTTGCGGGTAACCAGGGAAAGAATTTTCAACATCGGGCCGAGCTCCATTCACAAATACTCCATCTCCAATATATACCAACGTCTGATTGTCTTCAAGATAGATTTTTACATCCTTGATGCCTATACTATCCAACGCCCACCCGGTGAATGGCACACTCCCTTCAACTAAAGTACCAGGAAGCGGAGAATCGAAATATCCAAAAGGAGTGGAAGCGGCCCCAGGATTATATACATTCAATGTAACCGGAACCTGGGCGGGAGAACCTATGGCATTGGTGGCAGAAATAGTGATAGTGGCAGTATAAGTCCCGACTGCCAAACCGGCAGGATTGGTGCTAACGGTAATAATAGCATTATTTGTTCCCGACGTAGGCGTGCAAGTGAGCCAAGAACAATCCTGAGTAATAGACCAGTTGAGGGTTCCTGTACCAGTGTTATTTATGAGGATTTCTTGCGGGGGAGAAACTATACTCTGACCACTGGCCCCAAAAGTGAGCCGGGTGGGAGTGACGAAGAGGGATGGTTGGCCAATAGTAAATAATGGACTATCACCATAGATAGAAAGATTGGCACAATCACTGACACGTATTTTATAATTGCTGGCCGGAGAAATAGTGGTGGGTATAGTCCATATAAAAGAACTGGTGTTAGTAATACAAGAAGAAACCACGGTAGGAGTGGCAGAACCCTTTATCAATTCAATTTTAACGGTGGGAATAGAACCGGTAAAGGTCCAACGAATGGTGGGAGTACTGCCCTGCGCCCAAACAGAGGCGGCAGTAGGAGAAATAACGGTGATCGATTTATTTGATGTGAGGGCGGGAAGTTTCCAACGGATAGCCTGGGCGGTGGAACTGCCAATGGGACCTGTAGGTCCATGACGCCAGTTGCCTGTTACTGTGACAATAGTGTCATCTTCCAAGACCACACTGGCCGGGTCACCGCGTCCGAAACTGATATAATAGGTTTCTGATTCCCAGGTTTGGCCATTGTCTTTACTGACGCGTGCGCGCACATCGCGTTCTTCTGATTCATAACGATTATCGTGAAGCAGAACAACACGGCCATCTTTTACTTGAACCAATTGACCGTGGCATTGACCGTATTTCATGAGAAAGTGGTTGTTCTTATCGCGAATAGGACGAAAGTTCTTCCAGGTAATACCTCCATCCTCAGAATCGGCAAGAAAAATATGCTTGAACACGAAATCATCGTCCGGATCAATGCTGCCTCCCAATGCAAGAATGGATTGGTCGGTGTCAGTGCTTTGACGGGTCCGTTGGTACCGGATAGCCATAAGAAGTTTGCCAGATTGAAGTTCCAAGATATGGCTTTCCATCCAGAATCCACCAGTGGCATAAGAGGTAGGAAAGGAAGCACCGCCAGTATTGGAGATGAATATGCTTCCATGAACACCGGTGTTGTACGGGTCATCGTTATAGAGACAAATAGGGAAGAGAATTTCACCGTTCTTTTTTTGAGTCATGCTCTGGAACCCCTCGCCAATGTATTGGTGGGGAGTGGATTGAATAGCTGTGGTCTGTTGCCAAGTTTTACCAGTGTCAGTGGAGAGATGCATAGTAATAGTGTTTGGATTAGGTTTTACTGCCAGTAGCAGATGGTTGTTTTTTAAAACAGTAAAGGCCAAGAAATAATACCCAAGAGTGGGGGACATGCTAATGGAAGTCCATGAGCGTCCACCGTCATTGGATTGGAATAGTCGTTTGGCTGTGTTGTCAGGTGTGCCTGTTATAGCAGCCAAGATATTCCCGTTTGTATCCCGCCCAATATTAACATCACAGCGATTGGTCAAACCGGGATAGTTTAAGCTGATCCGTTCACAATTAAGATATTGGACAATTTGCCCGGCACGTTCGACGGAAATAAGATGTGGATCGGGATAGTATTTATGTTCATGGTCCCCATAAAGAGGTAACGTGGCCACTCCCCCTATAAATAAAATCCCCAAAAAAACGCTGATAATGATTATAACCCCCAGCATGTTCATTTTCATGATATCCCCCTGTTTTGTTGAATGGTTTTTATTCTTAAAATATTATTGTACAGAAGATGCTGGAAAAAGTCAATAATAGGGAAGCTGGCACGATATATCTTGCAGAGCACTGGGAATTATGGGAATGATGGGAATTGGACAAAACCGCTTCGCGGTAATGGCCTGCGGCCTATTAAC
>CAZCVI010000098.1:0-25824 GCA_964502145.1 uncultured Clostridia bacterium | reverse complement strand
GCCAATGAATTCATTAAAAAACCAACCCCATCGTTCAATTGCCAATGAATTCATTGAAAATCCAACCCCATCGTTCAATTGCCAATGAATTCATTGAAAATCCAACCCCATCGTTCAATTGCCAATGAATTCATTAAAAAACCAACCCCACCGTTCGATTTTCAATGAATTCATTGGAAATTCTAAAAAAAGGGTGGAAATCCAAACTTGAACTATCGTTTTTTCACCCCACCATACTTGAATTTTATCGCATGTTGGTCTAAAATAGAAGTTCTTAAAAGAATAGGCAGGTGAAAAATGGATAAATCGGTCAGGAAACGATCAAAGAAAACAGCCCAATCTCCGGGCAGTCTGATACACGTCGGGGAAAAAAAGAGCGAGTTTACCACGATTACCCAGATTCGCTATAACCTTTCCCTATATGAAGATAAACCCCTCCATTCTCCCGCAGAAATAATAAAAGGCAAAGATTTCGATGGCGTGTGCTGGTATATCGCCAGTGGTATCCACGATGTCGATCACGTCGCGACAATCACCACCCTGTTCGGTATCCATTCCCTGATTGTGGAAGATATTCTCAATACCATGCAACGCCCCAAACAAGAAGACCTGGGCGATTATGTCTTCGTCGTTCTTAAAATACTGGAATACAACGCCAATGAAAAAGAGATCAAAAGCGATCAGGTCAGTTTTATCCTCGGAGACAACTATGTGCTCATGTTCCAAGAACGCGAATCCGGAATATTTAAACCCGTTCAGGAACGGATACGACTGGGCAAAGGCCGGAGTCGTAAAATGGGGGCGGATTACTTGCTCTATTCCCTAATCGATACGGTCGTGGATAACTATTTCGTGGTTTTAGAAGCCATCGGCGAAGATATCGAGAAACTGGAAGAAACCTTGCTCACCGATCCATCTCCCCAGATATTACAAATCGTTCATAAACTAAAACGGGAAATGCTCTTTCTCCGAAGAGCGGTCTGGCCAGTACGTGAATTGCTCAATGGCCTGTTAAAAGCTGAATCACCTCTGATTCGCGATACTACCCATATCTTCTTGAGCGATATTTACGACCATACCATCCAGGTCATTGACACCGCGGAAACCTTCCGCGATATGGTCTGGGGCTTACAAGACCTCTACCTCTCCAGCATCAGCAATAAAACCAACGAGGTTATGAAAGTGCTCACCATCATCGCCACCATCTTTATTCCCCTCACTTTTTTCGCTGGCGTGTACGGCATGAACTTCGAGGTCATGCCCGAACTGAAATGGAGATTCGGTTATTTTCTGATATGGGGTATCATGATCGTCAGCGCATTGGTCATGGCTTATTTATTTAAACGGAAAAAATGGTTCTAAATTAAACCATAAATTAAACTGTAATCCATTTCTTAACGATTTTATAGATGATTTCCCGTTTAATCGGTTTTGAAATAAAGTCGTTCATCCCGCACATTAAGAACTTCTCGCGGTCTCCTTTCATCGTGTCCGCCGTGATTGCAATAATAGGTATCTCCGTAAATCCTTTTTCTCTTAAAATTCGCGTGGCTTCCTGACCATCCATTTCTGGCATCTGGATATCCATAAGAATCAAATTATATTTTTCCGGGTCAGCCAAGAACATCTCCACTGCTTCACGGCCATTATTGGCAATATCCAGCAAGTACCCCCCTTTGAAAAGCACTTTTTCAATCAGTTTTTGGTTGATGCGGTTATCTTCTGCCAACAAGATCGTAACCCGATATTTTGAGTCCAGGTGTAGCGAGTTTTCCGTGAGAATCGTTTCAAATTTTTTATTATCTTGTTTTTCCTCGTTGAGTAGCAGTTGCTGCAACATGTTGAGCAATTTTTGTTTGCCCGTGGGTTTCGATAAAAAGCCATTAAAGCCGTATTGGATGAATTCTTTCGCTTGGCGAAGCGTGGAAGCAGAATAAGCCAGCAACGGTATCTCGTTTAGCGGTGGCTCAAGGTGCCGGATCATTTTCGCCAAATCGTAACCGCTCAATACCGGCATTTGGATATCCAGAATTGCCAGTTCAAAGGGCAAACCCACGGCCATCATCGACTGCATCGTGGGAACTGCTGCTTCGCTTTTTTCCAGCGTCGTGACTTCCATACCCGCGCTCGTTAACATGTGCCCCAGAATATCCAGGTTATGCACGTTGTCATCCACCACCAGAATGCGTTTACCCAAAAGCACATCCATATCAATCGGTTTGTCTATTCTTTTGATAGATTTTTCCATCCATGAAGTAAAGAAAAAAGTGCTGCCTTTTCCTTCCCGGCTTTCCACAGTCACATCGCCGCCCATCATTCTGGCGATTTGTTTGCATATAGCCAGCCCCAACCCCGTGCCCCCGTATTTCCGAGTCGTGGACACATCCGCTTGCTGAAATACATCGAAGATTCCATCCCGTTTTTCAAAAGGTATGCCGATCCCCGTATCCCGTACTGCAGCCATCAGTTTGATATCTGTCGCCGTTTCTTCCACCGTGCGCAAAGTCAGTTCTATCTCTCCCGATTCCGTGAATTTCGCCGCATTACCCATCAGATTAACCAGTACTTGGCGAAACCGCCCCGCATCTCCCTTAATAAATCCTGGCACATTCTCATCAATACGACATATTATTTCCACCTCTTTATCCCGTACCCGGATATGCATCAAGTCGCAAATATCAAAAGCAATCACTTCCGGGTCAAAATCTACCGGGTCCAGAAACAATTCCCCCGCCTCGATTTTAGAGAAATCCAGAATTTCATTGATCAAATTAAGCAACGCATCACCACTCCGTTTAATCGTTCGTGCAAAATCCGCCTGTTCTTCATCCAACGGCGTTTCTAATAACAAGTCCGCAAAACCAATCACCCCGTTCATCGGCGTGCGGATTTCATGGCTCATCTTGGCCAGGAAAATACTTTTGGATTGGTTCGCCGCATCGGCAGCCTCACTCTTTCGTTGTAATTCCTGTAATATTTTACTCCTGATAAAGGCTGAAGTAATATGATCCTTCAGATTAACAATTAATTTAATAGTGCGCGGATCAATGCCGTTCGTTCGACTCATATTGCCGAATAACAAGTACCCCAAAACCATCTCGTCTACCCTGATTTTCATAATAATGATTGTTTTCGGAATCCCGATGTGGTGGAATCGTTCAGCCCCTGGGCGACTGGCCGGATGATTTACGTCGAAAATATCCGGGTAAATTTCCGCCGAACCAGAGATATACCGCTCATTCACCTCCTCTTGTGTGAGGAAGATATCCTTTAATTCTTCTACATTACCACCCACAAACGCCCTGAATTCAAACGCGTTCGTGGCTTGATCATAAACCAGCGCAGAAACCCGTTCAATACCTTTAAAAACAGTCGTTTCTTTTAAAATAGCCACCAAAAGATCATCAAAATTGATTTCCGAATTAATCGTTTTCGCAATCGTGTTGATCCGTTCCAACTCTTGCGTTCGCTCTTTAACCAGTATTTGCAATTCCATTTCCCGGCGCTTGATTTGACGGACCCGTAGTTTGTAAAAAGAGACCAGCAATATCACCCCCCCCAGCAAACCAAGGGCATAAAACCAAAGGGACTGGTAATAATGAGGTTGCAGATAAAAATGAAATGCAGCCCCCTTGTTGTTCCAAATACCATCGTTATTACATGCCCTGACCCGGAAAGTATAACGGCCCGGTGGAATATTCGTATAAAAGGCATTCCTACGCTTGACCGGTTCCTTCCACTCCTGGTCAAAGGGTTCCAATTTAAATTGGAACTGAACCTTATCCGGATTCACAAACGTAAGTGCCGTGTATTTAAATTCCAATTCCCCCTGCCCCGGTGGAATACGTATGTCATCTTCAATGACCACTTCTTTACGGTCAATTCTCGCCTCCTCAATAACCACTGGTGGCGGAATCCGGTTTTTCGAGATACTGTTCAGGTCTAACACCGCCAGACCATCCACCGTCGGGATAATCAGTTCCCCATGGCTGGTAATGCACCCCGATGGCATACGCCCACCATTACATTCAATACTGCGCATCCCCTCGCTTTTTCCGAAAGAAATACAATGGATTCTTTGGACCTCCCCCCGCACAAAAGCCTGTAATTCCTTTTTCGTCACATAGAAAATGCCTTTATTACAACTCATCCACATCCGCCCCATATGGTCCTCTACCACAAAATAAATGACACTTCCAATTAAGCCATGACGAGTGCCAATGATCGTAAATTTTTCAGTGACCGGATCGAAGTGACACAACCCATTCCCAAATGAACCGATCCATAATTCCCCGTTTTTATCCAATTGCACTCCAAAAAGAATTGGTACATTCTGGCCGTTTGTTGTTCTCCACGTCGTGACCCGATTCTCCTTGATACGTATTAACCCCGCATCGGCTGTAATCCAAAGCGTCTTGTCCGCCGTCTCAACAAAACAGCGAATCGGGCTCTGTGAAAAGTAGCGCAATTCTCCCTCTATTAATTTTTTAAATTTCCCCTCCTTCATTACATACAAACCATTTAACGTGCCAATCCATAATGTGCCGTCCACCGTTTCATAGATCGACATGATCGTGTTCTCCAACAGCGTTTTTCCCGGCAGGAAATGGGAGAACGTATTATTCGTATAGCGATTCAGGCCGTTTTCATACGTTCCAATCCAAAGACTACCATCCTTTGTTTCGCATAGGGCCGTAGTAATCATTGCCGAAAGGCCGTTTTTCAGGTCGTAATGTTTTATCGCCCCCGTTTTTTGATTCAAACGATTCAAGCCCCCGCCATTCGTCCCTATCCACAATGTACCGTCTCGCGCTTCCTTGATCGTCCAGATCATCCGCGTCGAAAGCCCCTCTTCCTGGGAAATCGCACGTACCGACCGTTTTCGTAACCGATCCACCCCCAACCCAAGTCCCCCAACCCAAAGACTACCCTCTTGGTCTTCCAATAAAGACATGATAAAATTATTCGTCAACCCCTCCGTCGTCGTGATTTTCGTAAAAAAATTTCCCACCGTATTAAAGCGCCATACCCCTTCGTTCTGGATACCAATCCATAAGTTCCCCTCGCCATCCTCGCATAATGCCCGGATCAGATTGTCGTTCGATGTAGTCGGCAAAGGGTAATAAATGAATTTCCTATTTTTAAAATGCGTCAGAACCGTTCCCGAACCGATCCAAACCGCAGCGTTGTCCCCGCTAGCCACATCTTTTCTTATTGCCCAGATGCGGTTATCTTTCAGACCTTCCCCCAGAGAGTAGGTTTTGAATTGATCGTTCTTTATCGTACACAATCCCATTTCGCGCGTTCCCACCCACACCGTACCGTCAGCAGTTTCTTCCAGCGAGCGAATATCCGTATCCGGCAAACCGTCTTTTTTATCGTAACTCGTTAATTTTCCATGTTTGATAGCGAATAATCCTTCCGATGTACCAATATAAATAACCCCCATCGTTGTTTCTAACAGAGCATAAACAGCGCTGTTGCGTAGCCCATCGTTTTTGAAGTCCAATGATTCAAAATTGCCATTTTTAAAACGGTAAGCCCCGCCCCTATAGGTTCCCACCAAGAGCCCCCCGTCCTTCATCAGTGCCAGCGATTCAATCCGACTTTTCCTAAGTACTGGGAAAGTCTCCATATTGTAATTAAAAAAATGAACCCCATCGAACCGACTAAGACCCTCCTGATTTCCAAACCAGATGTAACCATCCGGTGTTTGCACAATAGCAGCCACCGTATTTTGCGCTAATCCTGCCGTTTCGTTCCATGATTCGCACAGGTAGCGCGTTTCCACCAGAACCGCAGCCATTGCGTTCAAGTCGATCCGTAATACCATTAACAAAAGACAGAACATCACAATTATCATGAATCTCATGTCTTTCAATTATGAAAGAAAATTATCCAAATGTCAAGATTTTGTTAAATCACCCCCTAAATTTTAAAAAAATATTTGCCTTTTTTTATACAATGTATTATACTCACTTCGTCAAGGCTGAATGGGAACTCCCATTGAACAAATTGTATTTGACAAGAAAAATTATTAATCAACAATTAAAGAAGGAGGAATCATGAACAAACAACGTTTAGGAATGGTTATTGCAGCCGCAGTTGGAATGCTGGGAACATTTTTACCCTGGGCCAGCATCCCTTTTTTTGGCTCCGTAAGCGGAACCCGTGGCATGGGATGGGTAACACTGGTATTATTTCTGGTTGCCCTTTTAATGGCACTTCTGGGTGATAAGCTTTCATTGTTAACCGGAGCGAAGTTTTATGTCGCTATTGCAGTATCTGTTCTGGCCGCTGTCATCGCCGTGTTACAGATTATGGATTTAAAATCTGCCATGAGCGGATCCGGATCTTTCGGCAGTGCCGTTTCAATTGGATTTGGCTTGTATGTGATCATACTCGCAGGTCTGGCAGTTCCCGTGTTGGGTTTTACCCTGAAAAAATAGGGGAGTAGGGGAGTCAGGTCCATCTGCGACCTCATTACCTACAAGTAACATGAAAAGGCTGTCCGGGTTAATCCCGGATAGCCTTTTTTTTTAAAAAAAAATAAAACAACCATTTATATTGCAAATACCTCATTAATTTTATACAATGATGGGTTATGTGAATCGTATAATGCACAACTATACCCACTAAAGGAGGTTACATATGGCAGGTTTACTGTTAGGATTTTTAATTGCCGGATTAATCGGCGGTTCTTTTATTTATCGCTGTTATGAGAAACGGGAAAGTACCGAAAAGAAATTACGTCAAAATGTCGCCAATCTAGAACACAATGTCGAGATGCTACGCAAAGAAAGCGAAATACGTATCGAAACCATGAACAAGGAACTGATCAAAACGAAAGAGCAGAACAAAAAAGCTTTTGCCGACAACGACCTCTTGCAACGGGATTGCATGAGCTTGCAAAAACAACTCGATGACTGTCGCAATCGCCTCGAAGAATAACGGCTTTAGTAACCTAAAGGGCATTTAAACCACCCTTCTGCATCAATACCAATTTAAGGAGCACAGATGAGACAAATAGCTATTTTTTCACTTATTTTTTCTATACTCGTATCCTCCTGGTTATTCGGTGTTCCAATCAAGGATACCCAGGAAAAACAAGTCAAGGAGCCAATGAATTCCGAAACTTTTCTCGGATTAAAGTTAAGAAACATCGGTCCCGCTTTTACCTCTGGACGGATCGCCGATCTGGCCGTTAATCCCAATGATCACAGCGAATATTACGTCGCTGTAGCCGCCGGTAATGTTTGGAAAACCGTTAATTCCGGCGTGACCTGGACACCCATTTTCGATAAATACGGTTCCTGGTCCATTGCCGATGTCGAAATCGACCCCAATAACACTAATGTCGTGTGGGTCGGGACCGGCGAATACAACAGCCAGAGAGCTATCGGTTACGGAGATGGCGTATATCGTTCCGATGACGGCGGCTTGAGCTGGAAAAATATGGGATTAAAAAAATCCGAACATATCGGACGGATTATTATCGATCCCCGCAACTCCCATGTTTATGTTGCCGCCCAAGGTCCCTTGTGGGGCCCAGGAGGCGAACGCGGACTTTATAAAAGCACAGATAATGGCAATACCTGGAAACTTATTTTGTCTGTCAGTGAAAATACCGGGATTAACGATATCGTTTTCGACCCCCGCAACCCCGATGTCCTTTACACTGCCGCATACCAGCGCCGCAGGCATGTATTTACCCTCATTAACGGTGGGCCTGAAAGCGCTATATATAAATCCACCGATGCCGGTGCCACCTGGACCAAATTAACTTCCGGCCTGCCTAACTCCGATATCGGACGAATCGGCCTCGCCATTTCTCCCGTTAACCCCGATGTCATTTTTGCCATTATTGAAGCCGAAGCCGATTCTGGCGGTTTTTTTCGTTCCACCAACCGCGGCTCCTCGTGGGTGAAACAAAACCCCTATATGAGCACCAGCCCCCAATACTATAACCGTATTTTTACCGATCCCAAAAACGTCGATACTGTATACTCCATAGACACAGTGACCAAAATTTCCGTCGACGGCGGGAAAACTTTTAAAGCCCTCGGGAATAAAAACCGTCACGTCGATGACCATGCCCTGTGGATCGATCCCACCGATACCCGGCACATATTAATCGGGGGCGATGGCGGTGTTTATGAAACCTTTGACCGTGGCGGATACTGGCTTTTCAAATGCAATCTTCCCGTCACTCAATTTTACCACGTTTCCCTCGACAATCGCCTCCCTTTTTATTATGTTTATGGCGGCACCCAGGATAATAATAGCCTCGGTGGACCTTCCCAAACCATTCATGTCGACGGCATCGTCAATGCCGACTGGTTTGTCACCAATGGCGGCGATGGTTTCAAATCCCAGGTTGACCCAACTAATCCAGATATTATTTATGCCCAATCCCAATACGGTGGACTCGTCCGGTACGATAAACAAAGTGGTGAAAGTATTCCCATTCAACCCACCGAAGAAAAAGGCGAAGCCTTCCGCTGGAACTGGAACGCCCCCTTGATTATCAGTCCCCATTCTCCTACCCGTCTCTATTTTGCTGCCAATATTCTGTTTCGTAGCGATGATCGCGGCAATACCTGGAACCGCGTGAGCGGCGATCTGTCAAGACAATTAGAGCGCGATAAAATCCCCGTGATGGGAAAAATTCAGAGCCCAGATGCTGTCGCGAAAAACGCCTCCACCTCTCTCTTCGGAAATATCGTTGCCCTCGATGAATCCCCTCTAAAGGAAGGGCTACTCTATGTGGGCACCGATGATGGCTTGATCCAAATCACTGAAAATGGCGGCACTCAGTGGCGCAAGGTCGAAAGCGTCCCCGGTGTGCCCAATATGACTTATGTCAGTTGCCTTTATGCCTCTCCTCATGAAAAAGACACCGTTTATGCCGCTTTTGACGCCCGTAAAAACAACGATTTAAAACCCTACCTCTTCAAAAGCACCGATCAAGGTAAAACCTGGAGTTCCATCACTGCCGGTCTCCCCGAACCCGGCACCGTCTATACCATTATCCAAGATCATGTTAAAAAAGAACTCTTGTTTATTGGTACCGAATTCGGCGTCTATTTCAGTATCAATGGTGGAAAAAATTGGGTTCAATTAAAAGGAGATTTCCCCACTACCGCTGTCTATGATATTGCCATTCAAAAAAGGGAAAACGATCTCGCCCTCGCCACTTTCGGACGGGGATTTTATATTCTCGATAACTACACCCCCCTCAGGGAATTAACCCCAGAAATCCTCGCCAAAGAGAACCATTTGTTCAGCGTCAAAGACGCATTGCTGTATATCCAGCCCCAAGCCCGGTATGGCCAGGGGGAAACCTATTACAAAGCCAAAAACCCAGAATTCGGTGCCACCGTGACCTATTACTTGAAAGACCCCATCAAGACACTCAAAGAACAACGAAAAGAGGTCGAAAAAGATGCTTTTAAGAAAGGTACAACCATAACCTATCCCACTTTTAACCAGCTTCGGACCGAGGATGAAGAAACCGCCCCCTATTTGCAGTTTACCATCACCGATGAAGCAGGTCGCGTCGTTCGCCAACTGCGCCAATCTCCCCAGGCCGGAATAAATCGTTTAACCTGGGACCTCCGTTATCCCGCCACCTCTCCCGTGGAACTCACCCCTCCCAAAGAGTCTCCCGATGATGAGGAGGATAGCAAAGGTAAAATGCCAGTATTACCCGGTAAATATACCGTGACTATGGCCAAATATGTCAACGGTGTCACCGCACCCCTCGAAGGCTCCCAAACATTTCTCGTAAAACCCTTGGAAAATAGCGTGTTACCCGCAGAAGATCGCCACGCATTGACCGATTTCCAATTAAAAGTGGCCGAATTATCCCGGGTCGTGCGTGGTACCGCTAAAGCTACCCAAGAATTGGTTGACAGGATGAAATACATTAATATCGCCTTGATTGATACCCCCCAAGCTTCCCTCGAATTCGTTAAAGAGACCCAATCCATAGAGTTACAACTCAAAGAAATCCAACGCGCACTCAATGGCGATAAGAGTATTAGTAAACGGAACGGTTCTCAACCTCCTGGTTTAGTCGAGCGTGTCCGCCAAGTAGTTTACGGGTTGTGGTATTCTACTTCCGCGCCTACCCAGACCATGAAAGATCAATATCGTATCGTTGGCGAAGAGATCGTTCCCCTGTTGGAAAAATTGAAAAAACTGGCAGATGTGGATTTTAAAAACCTGGAAAAAACCATGGAACAGGCCAAATCCCCATGGACTCCTGGACGTATCCCCGAATGGAAGAATTAAGTCCCCATCATCCCGGTATCCAGTAGCAGGTCGAAATACTCCCTGCGACAGTATAGACCATCCCGGAAATAGAAAAAGTGAGACGGCGCGTCGGTATTCGACGCGCCGAACTCCTTGATACATCCGTCATCCCCCTGTATCATATTTCATTTTCATTATTTTTTGACAAATCTAGTTTTTTCTGTTAATATAGCCTCGCGTAGGAAAAAAAATATGAAACAGCTTGACTATCTTTTTATCGTATGGTTGATCGGGTTTGTTTTTCTTTCACAGCGGAGTACGATTATGGCCTCTAATTTGGAGCAGATAACCATGGCAATGCCAAAAACATTGGCAGGGTGGACAAAAAGTCCTGAAAGTGCCGTGTACACACCCGATAACTTGTACAAGTACATTGATGGCGGAGCCGAGTTATATATTTCGTATGGTTTTAAAAAAGTGTTGGCCCATAAGTATATAAAGGAAGGTTTACCCGAGATTTCCGTTGAACTTTTCGACATGGGAAGTCCTTACAATGCCTTTGGTGTATTTTCCCACAGTCGCGAAAAAATTGATCGCAGTATCGCCCCCGATATCGAATCCGAGTATGCCAGCGGTTTGTTAACCTTTTGGAAGGGCAGCTATTATGTATCCATTATGGCGTATCCTGAAACCCAGGAGAAAAAAGACTTCGTGCTCTCCTTGGGCAAATCTATTGCCGGGGCAATTACAGAGGAAAGTCCTTTGCCCCCACTGGTTTCACAGTTACCCAAAGAAAATCTCAACAAGGCTGATATTCGTTATTTCCGGCATTATATCTGGTTGAACAGCCATTTTTTTATTGCCGATACTAATATCTTAAATATCAATGAAGACACCCAGGCCGTTTTAGGGAAATATAAAGAGGGAGAGAACAGTTATGTTGTTCTTTTGGTCTCTTACCCTGAACCCGTCAAAGCCCAAGCCGCAGGGCGTAATTTTTTAAGCACTTATTTACCAGATGCCAAAAAGGGCATAAAACAATTGGAAGATAGCCGTTGGACCGGATATCGACTGGAGCGTAATGTCATAGCCATCGTATTTAATGCACCCACTGAAGCAGTGGTTCACCGGTTACTAACAACTATATTTATAACATATAAAGGAGGCATAAAATGAACAATTCCAAAACAAAAACTACTATCACCCGTCGACAGTTTATTCGTGACACATCCATGGCAACTATAGGAAGCACGTTATTTTTAGATTCATCCCATCTACTTTTCTCCGATTCTTCCGCCACCGTTCCTGTCGTATTAGTACGGGATCTAAATGTATTGGATCAGAATGGTTTTCTACGTGAGAAAGTAGTATTAGAAATGTTGGATGCAGCAGTAACCGCATTAACCGGCAAAACCGATCCTACCGCCGCCTGGAAAAGTATTATTAAACCCGAAGACATTGTCGGAATCAAGTCTAATAAGTGGCAATACATTCCCACCACCATCGAGGTAGAGAATTCATTAAAAAAACGCGTGATGGATGCCGGTGTGCCTGCCACCCATATCGCCATTGATGATTGGGAGGTATTAAATAATCCTATTTTCCAACGAGCCACCGCGTTGATTAATGCCAGGCCGATGCGGACCCATCATTGGGCCGGAGTAGGCAGCTTGATTAAAAACTATATCATGTTTGCGCCAACCCCCAGCGCCTATCATGATGATTCTTGCGCCAACCTCGCCAAGGTGTGGGACTTTCCCATCGTGAAAGGAAAAACCCGTTTGAATGTATTAGTGATGTTCACTCCCCAGTTTCATGGCGTTGGCCCTCACGGTTTCAGTCCCAAGTATGTCTGGAAATATTATGGGGTGATTGCCGGGTTTGATCCTGTAGCTGTTGATTCCGTCGGATTACGTATTATCCAGGCCAAACGTAAAGAATATTTTGCTGAGGAGAGACCCTTAAACCCTCCAGCCAAACATATTTTCCTCGCTGATACCCGTTTTCACCTCGGCACTGCGGACCCCACTAAAATCAAACTCATCAAGATCGGTTACGATAAGGACACGTTGCTCTAAAGTTTTTGTGGCCATATTTTTTCCATGCTATTCCCTATAGTTTTTTTTCTCTGTAGGAACCAGCGAAATCCATCACGCACATTTGCCCGTAGCTGTTATGGGGACCGCAGTTCACACCGATCAGCGTAAAATTTGACTTAAAGATATTGGCCCGGTGTCCCCGGTTTGAAACCCCATCGTCGATAATCAGTTGCATGACAATTTCGCGAGCCGCAAAGTTACCGTATTCAATATTTTCAGCATAAGCCACGCCCCAGGTGCCGAAACGGCTGATGCGGGTTTCAGGGGTACTATTATCTTTGCCGTTATGACCTGTGAGCCCCACGGGGCCTTGATCATTGACATGGTCCCGGGCTGCCAATGACAGTCCTTTTGAAACACGCAATAGGGGTAGGGGAGTACAATTTCTTAAAAACCGGATGGCTTCATTAACCGCATCTACACCTTCGTTGGTGGCGATTTGGGTTTGCCCAGGCAAATAGATATATTTGCCTGCATAGTGTCTTTTGAAATCCTCTATAAATTCAGCATACTTGGAAGGATTTGTACGGGCCAAGTTTAGCTCTCTAATTACTTCTTTTTCCAAGGTCGTCAGGAAATCCAGCGACAGTACGCCATCCCCAGGCAACAGAAGCGAATCGCTCGCTACCCGATATGCAAATAGATAACAAAACGAAATCATCCAAAAGATCAACAATGCAATACCCAGAGGTTTAATTTTCATGATATCACTTTTTCCTTCATTTGTTTTGATTTTAGGAAAACATTATAACCAATTTTTAATCAATTTACAAATGCAATTTCAAAGTAATCAGGTTCTATTTCCCCAATTTCAAATCGACTCATTTGTAATAGGAGGTGGACTATTTTAAAAAAAACCATTTTTTTCTAGGGATAACACTTGAATTATTTGAATTAATTGTGTATAAGTATAAGTATTAGGAAGGTAAGACTGAATGAGCGAAGAAAGAAATGGCAATACAGATTATGATGACAGCAGTGAGGTTGGGGATGATTATGTTTACCAATCGGATCGCAGGAATAACAAACGTTTTGAAGAGCGGTTGCACGCCAAGCTTGATAACGAGCCTTGCGCCGTTCTAAATATATCCAGCAAAGGCATATTAATTCAAACTCCGATGCCGGAGTATTTTTTTCCTTTAGAAAAAATTATCGATTTGGAACTCCAATTGGAAGATGGCCAATGGGTTAGAATGCGTGCCACTGTGATGTGGGTTCAATGTGATCGGCTGCATAGCAAAATCGGATTATTTATCCAATTTGCGCCGGAACCTTATTTTCAATATTTGAGACAGTTGTATGAATAGTGATATGCAGGCAAATCAGAAGCAAATAATCGGATTTAATTGAAACAACAGTTGACCGGGGAATTTATTCCCGTATAGCCAATTACATGATTGGGTTGACCACAAAGCGGAGGGATTATTTTGTCTTCAATAACTACGATCCTAAGACGAATACACAGTGTATCCCGGACGGCCACGAATACATTGCGTATCGCCGGAAAATAAACACGTATCCCTAATGAATCGAATACCCAAGGTATTCTTGGCTTTCAGGATAGCTTTTGAATGGGAGTTACCGCTATATTCTTTAAAGGGTGGTGTTTTGCAAGCGGCAATGCGTACAGTTTGCGCAGGGAATAAAATAAACAATAAATGCCCACAGTATTGCAAATTTATAGAGGAATACCACTTCGGATAAGTCAGATTATGTTTATTTTATGAATTTTGGAGAAATATCCCCATCGAAACTCAAAATTACAGATTGAATCCTGAGTTTCGATGGGATGATAACAATTTTATGAAAGTTCTAATTTATACTGAACTCTTTTATCCTGTTTTCTTTGATGTCAGTGATTAATCTCTCAAGGATGCCGATAATTTGATTTCTATCTGGTTTTTCCGACTTTATATCGAATTTTATTTGAATTGACTTGTCTTCTGAGGCTAAATTGAAACGAAAGGCTTTGCCTAAATGTCCAGTGGATTCATTTTCCTGTTTCCTGCCTTCTGTAGCTTTAATGGCATTATCTTTTTCAAGCTCTCGTTCAATTTCATCTTCCCTGTCAACTTCATTTTTATCGGCATTTTTTTCTATCTGGTCTTGGTCCGTCATGTTTATGGCGACGTCCTCATCGGCTTTACGTAATTCCTTAATTTTTTCCCTTGAGAATGGTTTTTCCGCGTAATTATCCAGCACTTCATTCATCTGCTCCACGCTGTCAAGCTTCACTAATTCTAGTAGGAAGGTTTTGGATGATATTTTTAGTTTTTCACAACGCTCCAATATCTCTTCAGGAAGGTCTGTAATACGGATGAGTTCAGTCACTGTTACACGGGATTTACTGATTTTTTGAGCGATCTCCTGGTGTGTGTAACCATAAATCTCAGATAACGATTTTAATGAAAAAGAGTGCTCATAAATGGTCAAGTCTTTTCGTTGGATATTTTCAATAATGGAAACTTCCAGTGCCTCATTATCAGCAATATCATATTCAATACATGGGATTTCAGTAAGCCCTGCCAATTTCGATGCACGATAGCGCCGTTCTCCGGCAATGATTTCAAATTGACCGTTTTTGGGTCGTATCAGAATGGGTTCCAGTACCCCCTTTTCTTTAATAGACTCCGCCAATTCTTCTAGGTTACCAAAGTCTTTACGTGGTTGCTGATCATTGGCCAGAATTTTCTGTATGGGAATATTGCGAACCACAGGCGTGTGGGTGCGAGCGGAAATCTCTTCGACAAAATGGTTGTCAAATTTTGATTGAACAAAATTTGGCAAACCAACTCGTTTTGCTTTAGCCATTTCCTACTATCTCCTTGGCCAGTTTTTGGTACTCTTCCGCACCCTTGGAATTCGGTGCAAAGGTAAAAATAGATTCTTTATAAGCGGGACTCTCTTCCAGTCTGACATTCCTTGAAATAATGGTCTTAAAAACTTTTCGACCAAAAAGTTCCTTAATATGATTTACACTGTCTTTAGCCAATACGGTTCGCTTATCATGCATCGTGATGACCACACCCAGCAATGCTAATTCTGGATTACTCCTGGCCCGTACCTTATCAATGGTTTCCAATAAATCGTCCGTTCCCTCCAGGGCGAAATAAGAGGATTGGATAGGTATCAGTAAATGAGTGGCGGCCACAAAAGAGTTGATGGTGATCAACCCCAATGTCGGTGGCGTATCAATGATGATATAATCATACTTGAACTTAAAGTGGTCGATCTTGTCTTTCAAGCGAAAATGCCCATCAATCTCCCCTATTAATTTTGATTCCAATTTTGCCAACGAAATGGATGCTGGCAACAAAAATAGATTGTTGATACTAGTGCTCCGAACAACTTCTTCAAACGCAACTTCACTATTTTCAAGGAAATCGAATAACGAATACTTTAAACCCTCGGGATCAATGAATGAGACCGTCGAATTGGCCTGGGGATCCATATCTACAAGCAAGGTCTTGTAACCTAAAAAAGCTAATGCAGCAGCAATGTTAATGGAGGTCGTGGTTTTACCAACGCCCCCTTTCTGATTTGCAATCGTAATAATCACTTCATTTCTCCTGTTTCAGTCATATAATTGTTGTCGATTGAAATATAGAACACTTTAATCTTAGTCAATTTCAGTCGATTTGTCAAGATGCCGTTTTCGCCCCCGCCACCAGAAGCCTTTTTGGATAAGGTTCCCAGCTTTCCAAAATCTTTTAATTATCTTTTATAAGAATGTCGACATGTCGACATCCATTTTTTTCATGGATTTAAAAACCTTCAATTAGCTGTGAATGTCTGAATATGATGTCGACATGTCGACACCGTATAGTTTTGAATTCTCGGATTGGTTAAGTACGGTGGGGATGTCAGGGGGCAATAATACAGAGAGAGAGAAATATCTGTTTTAAATGGATATAGTCCCTGAAATAGACAATATCCGTCTCAAAAGGCTGATGGGTGTTGTCGGGAGAAATAATGTAAATTTGGGTCACTTGGGCGGCTCTGGATGCGTGGATATCATAGTGACTATCCCCAATGGATATCGTCTCGAATGACCTATAACCGTAGTGATTCATGGCGTATAAAAAGCCATCGGGCTCTGGTTTCCATAGTCGAAGTTCCCGTGTGATGACCAGATCAAAGGGAAGCTGGTATTTTTCCAATAAGTAGTCTGTGTTACGACGATTATTATTGGTGATCAAGGTTCTTGTGATGCCCGCATTTCCAAGGAGGCCCAGAAATTCACCGATTCCGGCAATGGGGGCGACCATCAGGGTGTTCTCCTTTTCATAGTTCTCCAACAACGCCAATCGTTGCTCATCTACACCATCACCTTGATAGATATCCTTTAAAATAGTCATACCTGGCTTAATGTTCAATTGTTTCCTGATTTCCTGCCAATCAAGCCGACTTTCTACTACGGTACCATCCATATCAAATAAGGCTAATTTGATCATACTGCGATATCCCCTACTCCCTTTTTCCCGACCGCGGTTGTTTAGACGGAATAATTTTGAAGAAGACAGGGATTCCTTCTAGTTCCAGAGCTTCAATGATGCGTTTTTTGATGTAGATTTCATGGGCCGTTTTTAATTTAATACCTGATGAAGTGTGGAAGTTGATAAAAAATGGCCGGGTGGATTCGATACTGATATATTTGGGATTAAAGGAACGTCCGGTAATAGTAAGAAATTTTTTCTCAGTAATAATCTCGGATATGATTTTGTTGACTTGGGAAGTTTTTATCTTGCGGGAAATCAGGTTATTAATATTTTCCGCCCGATCCAGCAGGCTGAAGATATTTTTACCAGTGAGTGCAGATACCAGGATAAAAGGTGCAAAATAAAAGGAATTCAAAGTCTTTTTTGCCTTCTCCAGAAGGTTCACACTATGGGGTTTCTCTTCTTGGGCCACCAAGTCCCATTTATTTAAAGCAATAATAATTGGTTTTGCGACTTTTAATAGTTTGCGAGCGATTAGCATATCATTCTGATCGATCTTTTTGGAAATATCAATGACAAAGATAATAATGTCGGCGAATTGAATATCTTTCTCGGCACGGATAACGGCAGCACTTTCGGTATCTTCTTTTACTTTTTGTAATTTTCGGATTCCAGCGTTATCTACAATGATGAAGGTTTTGTTGTTTCGTTTTATTTCCAGGTCCACGGAGTCCCGGGTGGTTCCTGGAATTGGGCTGACGATGACAAAGTCGTCATTTAGTATCCGGTTGATAATGGAGGATTTACCCACATTGGGTTTGCCAATGATACTGATCCGTGTAGGGGCTTCAACATGGTTCTCTTCATCAGCATTAAAGGAGGAAACGCGGTTTCCGAAGTGTTTTGTTATGGCATCCACCAGAACTTCCACATCCTGATTATGTTCGGCGGAGATCAGCAGGTAATCCAATTTTAACGGGTAATAGGAATCTGGAAGACTATAGTTCCTGGGGTTATCCACCTTATTGATAACCGGAATAATTTTGTCGTTGATTTTTTTTACAGACAGGTAGAGGTCCAATTCATAACCCAGTAGATCGCGTTTTCCATCGAAGAGGAAAATAATTAGGTCGGAATTTTCTGCCTCACGGAAGATGCGTTTATTGATTTCAGTGGTGATGATTCCGTCATCAGGGAAAAAGCCACCGGAGTCTTGGATATCGTATTGGATTCCATTGATTTCAAAAGATTTTTTAAAAATATCGCGGGTCATTCCTGCGTCAGAGTGGATAAGGGCTTTGCGTTTCCCGATCAACCGATTAAAAAGAGTGGATTTCCCTGTATTGGGAACACCGATTATTGTTATTAACGGTTTTTTGGCCATATGATAATCTCCTTATTTATTTGTTAGGTTTAAGTATTAGGTCGATGTATAATGTATATTCACGCTTATATATCAGGTCAAGATGAGCGAATGCAACGTTTTGAGCTCAACAATGAGCTTAAATTTGTTTTCGTATCATTGATACACAGAAACATTCCATCGCGTCTCCCCTACCGACAGCACCGATTTTTTCCTTGGTTTTGGCTTTTATATTGAAGTCTTCCACTGGAATGTTTAGAAGTGAGGCCATATTGGCTTTGATTTGTTCTTTAAAGGGGCTGATTTTGGGTGATTCGGCAATGATAACGGCATCAATGTTGATAATTTCAAAATTTTTATTTTTCAGGATGTCAAGGACTTGTTGTAGCAGTAGAGTGCTTTGGATATTTTTGTAACGGCCATCGGTATCGGGGAAAAGTTCACCGATATCATTTTCTCCAGCAGCACCTAACAGTGAATCAATGAGTGCATGAATGAGTAGGTCGCCATCAGAATGAGCCACAAATTTTAATTCTGTAGAAATTTTGATACCTCCGATAATGAGGCCGTCGCCTTTTTTTATGCGATGAATATCGTAACCGATACCGGAGCGTATTTTCAACATGGTTTTAATTCTTTTTAATTTTTCCTTTGTAAATAAATCAGCCGTACCGCTATAAATAGCCGGTACGGCTGTTCTTTCTTGATAATGTTTTACTTACAATTTCTTTCCGAAAATCATTTTCCCGGAAGTGGTCTGCAAGACGGAGGTGACTTCCACGTCCATGGCTCTGCCGATGTCGTTTTTGGCATCATCGATCACGATCATGGTGCCGTCTTCCAGGTAAGCGATACCTTGTTTCTTTTCTTTGCCAGCCTTATTGATATGAACTTTCAGATGTTCACCGGGGTAAACGATAGGTTTGAGGGCGAAGGCCAATTCATTGACATTGAGAACTTTGATATCCTGTAACTTGGCGATTTTACTGAGGTTGATATCGTTGGTTACGATTTTAAAGTTCTGGTCTTTGGCCAGTAAGACGATTTTTTGATCGACTGTTTTAACGCCGCTGATGTTTTTATTGAGAATGGTGACGCTGAGTTGAGAATTGCTGCGTAATTTCTCAATGACATCCAGACCGCGGCGGCCTCTGACTTTTTTGGTAGGATCACTGGAATCAGCGATGGATTGAAGTTCAGCCAGAACGAACTGGGTAATAATCAGTTCGCCTTCAATGAAACCGGAAAGAGTAATGGGAAGGATTCTGCCGTCAATAATAGCACTGGTATCCAAAAGGAATGAGTCGGTGAACGCACTGCTGCCCCGGAAAAATTCCCGTATGTTCAATGGGGAGAACATATTGGGTTTATTAATTCCGACAAAAAGGCCCGTGGTAGGAAAACCAAATAAGAACAGTGTCCGTAAGAAAATAAGAGCGTTCCAAGACCGGAATACCTCTTCAAACAATTTGAACAAGGTAAAGCCAACCAACGCTCCACCTAACACTCCAATGGTGGCGCTCCAGATAACTTTTAGTTCGGTTTTTCTAATTCTTAAGGACAACAAAACCAGCGCTAGCGCAAATCCTGCACCGATAATACCCCCATAAAGATTAGAAGTACCCTCAAAGGGGGGGTTCTTATACCCGATTAAAGCAAAAACTAAAATAAAGATTAACTTATAGACGTATATTAACATGTTTGTTACTCCTAATTAAATAGTTTACCAGATTAAAGCAATTATTTCCACAAAAAAAATTAAAAATAAATTATTCCTTTTTTGGGCCGAATACTTTTGCGATACCGATGCTTAAAATGTAAAGCAGGATCATGGGGGCAGCAAACAGGGATTGGGTGACCATATCGGGGGTGGGCGTGATGATTGCGGCAATGATGAAGATGATGACGATAGCGTACTTGAAGTATTTGATCAGGAAAGAGGAGGTCAGAATGCCTATTTTGGCTAGTACGAAAGCCAGAACCGGGAGTTCGAAAATGACAGCTATCCCAAAAAGAACGCGAAATGCCAGGGAAAAATATTCTTCGATAGTAATAATAGCCATGAAGTCCTTACCTACTTCAAGGAAGAACCTGCACGCCCAAGGAAAAATATAGTAGTAACCAAAAGCACCGCCCAATATGAAGAAAAAGGTGGTAAAAAAAACAAAAGGGAATACCAGCCTTTTTTCTTTTTTATAAAGGGCTGGGGAGATGAAAAGCCACAACTGATGAAAGATGAAGGGCGAGGCCACGAAAATGGCTGTGATAAAAGAGAGTTTGATGTACATCATAAAGGGCTCGGTGAGGGCGGTGAAGGCAAGTTTTTGGCCGACAGGCAGAAATTTGAGGATAGGCAGGGAGAACCAGTGGTACACTTTATCGACAAAATTCCAAGAGACAAGGAAAAAAACCATGATAAACCCAAAGGATATCAGGATTCGTTTACGCAGTTCGCCCAGGTGCTCGAAAAAGCTCATTTGATTGTGTCTGCCAGTCTTGGGTTCCGGGTTCTTTTCGTTGAGGTCTTCTTTTTCGTTTTTCATGGTTGGTTCTTTGGCGTTTTTATTTGGGTTCGTTTCCTTTTTCATAGGTATCATCTACTTCAAATTTGGCGATTTGTTTGATGTCGTGGTTAATGTCTTTTATATCTTCGGCCACATCTGCTTTTTCGATTTCATCTTCAATGGTAGATTTGGCTTCGTTGATTGTTTTTCTGAATTCCCTGATGGTTTTACCGAAAGTTTTGGCGAAGTCTGGTAATTTGTCGGGGCCGAATAACAGTAGCACCACGAGTAATATCATAATTATTTCGGGTAATCCGATTGAGCCGAACATAGTCCTCCTTTTATATTTTTAGAAATTTCATCATATTCTATGTTACCATAAATACGGTGGAAGTTCAATGTCATAGAATTGTTATTTATAATAAATAAAGGGGAGGCGGTAGGTTAGGCGGAGATTTTTTATTATTTCTTTTTTGGTGGGCTGGCGGCGGATTTTTTCGATATGGAATAGGGCGGAGAAGGTAGCTTTGAGGTAGATGGTGGTTTTTTGTTCGAGGGAGTAATAGATACTGTAGTAGAACAATTGGCAGGAATCTGTGATTATTTTTTTAATGGGGAAGTATTTCCAGATGAGCCAGTATAGGTTGCGGGTGTAGAAGAATGGGGCGCGTAAGGATTCGCGGTTGGCGGGTGAATATTTGTGATAGGAGATGATATCAGTGAACCATTGGATTTGGTAACCAGCATTGAGGATGCGGATGGCCAGGTCTTGTTCGTTCCAGTAGAGAAAAAACTCTTCGGGGTATCCACCTACTTCTTCGAGACATTTTTTACGGATACCCGCGCCTGCCCCGTTAAAGGCCATTTGGTATCGGCAGGCAGGGTTCTCCCCTATTTTATTTTCTTTGTTATCCATATTTTCGTCCGAATTATTATTCTTGTCGTGTGGTTTGGTGCATTTTTCATAGTCGTAATAATTGCGGACATCAAATGCGATGATGCCTAGGGCGGGGTTGTTATGGAATTCTTCTACCATGCGGGAAATCGCTTTGGGACCGGGAAAGGAATCGTCGTCTAAGATCACGATATATTGACCACGGGCTTCTTTGAACCCAATATTATAAGCAGCCACGCCGATGTTGTTAGGCAGGGCGATAAGACGTACCAGGGGAAATTGTTCGCCCACCATTTGGGGGGTGCCGTCGGTAGAACCATTATCCACGACAATAATCTCGATATCAGGGTAACCTTGGTTAAGAAGTTGGGTCACACCTTCAGCCACATCGGCTTGGCGGTTAAAACTGAGCATCACAATGGATACTTTATCGATTTTATCCATTGCCGTTATTGTATATATCCGGTTCAATGAAGATTTTTTTCACATCGGGGTAGCGTTGGCGAATATCTTTTTCTATGCCGTTAATGAGGTTGCAAATCTCAATGGAAGTGAGGCGGTGGTTGAATTCGGCTTTGACAGAGATGAGGATATCTTCGGGGCCGAGTTGTAGGGATTTGATATGGATGACTTTATTGATGCTTTCTTCTTCTTCGAAGATGGTGCCGATTTCTTTAATCAGTCTGGGTTCAGCGCTTTCGCCGATGAGTAGGGAGCGAATTTCATTGCCCAGGAAGAAAGCGACGATGCATAGTATCAAACCAATGATCATAGACGCAATGCTGTCGAAGATGAGGATATGGGTAATGTGTTGCAGGAAGAGGAGCAGCAGGGCAACGGAAAGACCTAATATAGCGGCCAAATCTTCAAGGAACACAACGATCAGTTCTGATTTCTTGGTTTTGCGCAGGTACTGGAACACGGGAACGCCTTGACGTTCTACATTGATTTTCCTGGTAGCCTGATAGAAAGAAATGCTTTCGGCCAGGATGGCGAAAATGAGTACGACAAAGGCATAGTTGATGTGTTCAACGGGTTCTGGATGTTTGAACTTGAGAATGCCTTCATAGATGGAAAAGACTCCACCAGCGCTGAATAGGATAATCGCGACGATAAAGGACCAAAAGTACAATTCACCGGAGAAACCAAAGGGGTGAAGAGAATCAGGGTTTTTTTCAGCTTTCTTAATACCGACGAGTAAGAAGAGTTGGTTTAGGGTATCGGCAGAGGAGTGAATGGCTTCGGCCAACATGGCGGATGAACTTGTTAGAAACGCCACGAAAAATTTAATGGCGGCAATAAACAAGTTGGCAAACAGGGCACTAAAAATTACAGTTTTGGATGAATTTGATTTTTTCATAAGTTGTTATTTTAAGATGATTTGGGATTTTAGTCAAGATATTTTTTTGGGACTTGTAAAAAAGGTTGGCTACCAGAGTTTAAAATGATATAATAATCTTCCTATGAAAAAAGAAGAAAAAACAAGCAAAAAACAAAAATTCAGGAAGATATTAAAATACATTCTTTTATTATTGGTCATTGTCGTGGTAGTGAACATAATACCATCTTTCTTTTATCGGTCCACGAAGAATGACTCCCCGTTGCAGCCGGTTTATAGGAAGGGCGTGTATCATGTGCATTCGATTTATTCGGACGGCAGGGGAACAGTGGAAGATATTACAAAGGCAGCGGGGTCATTGGGATTGGATTTTGTAGTTTTGACGGATCATGGACAACCGAATTTAAAATCCTCGGCTTCAACATCTTGGCGAAACAACGTTTTATTGATTGGTGGCTCGGAGTTCTCACTCAATTGTGGGCATCTGGCAGTGATGGGTTATCGAACCCCGGATTATATTTTTCCACCCGAACCACAGGAAGCAATTGATGAAATTGTCAAGGAGAATGAAAATGGGGTTTGTTTTATTGCTCATCCTTTTGACAATCGTATAAGCTGGAGGGACTGGGATATCCGTGATTTCAGTGGTCTGGAAGTGTTAAGTTCCTATTCGGAAGCACGGAAAGTGGGGTTGTTAAAACTGTTGGTATTTCCTTTTAAATACTGGATCAATTCGAAATACGCGTTGCTTAATACGATGTCCTACCCTATCGCCGATATAAAAAAATGGGATGAGTTGAATAAGGATGCGAATATGTTGCGGCAGTATTCAGGTATTTACGCATTGGATGCTCATGCAAAAATACCGCTGACAAAAAAAATTTTTCTGGATTTACCATCTTATAAATCGATGTTCGAGATCATGACGGTGTATGTGAGAACGACTGAGACGCGGGAAAAGGATGCATATAAAGCTGCTGATGAGATTGTGCGGGGGTTGCGGCAGGGACAGTTCTTTAATGTGATTGAAGCGATTGCTCCGGCGAATGGTTTCGATGCCTTTTTTGTTGATGATGAAAAGGGTCAGCGGATGGAAATGGGGGGGGCGACGTGGCAGGAAAAAGGAAAATTGGTGGTCATGTTACCGATGAATTTTGATACGGAGATCCGGGTGATTAAGGATGGGGTAGAAATAGAACGAATGATAAATAAACAAAAAAAATGGCAAAAGATCGGTGTGACGGGACGGGGGGTGTACCGGTTGGAATTATATGTTCGGGACAATATGTTCAATCACTTGCCATGGTTGATTACCAATCCCTTTTATGTGGGTATGAAACCTGCACAAGTGGATGAGAGGAAGGTTAAAGAAATGGCGGTCACAGTAAAGCGACGGTTGCTGGACAATGGTGACAGGGTGGGATTTATTGTGGAAAAAAACAGTGGCTCTGAAGGGGTAATGGAACTAAAAGTTCCGGTGGAAAATGTACCAGCCGGAGTGACGAGGTTCAAATTCAAACTGGGAAAGAATGGCTCGGCAAAGATCGATTTCTGGTCGGTTTTGGCGTTACGCAAAGAGTTGGACCTGTCAGGGTACAGGGGGGTTGTTTTAGAAACCAGGGGGAGCAAACAACTGCGTTTCTGGGTGGAGTTCCGCACAGGAGAGGAAGATGGAAATGGTTCAGGTGGCAATGGGACCAGTTACCGGCACTCTTTTTTGGTCACGCCGGAGTGGCGCAAGGTGGTGATTCCTTTTGAGAAGTTTCATGCCTATTTCGGTAAAAAACAAGCGGCGAATATGGCGAAGATTCGATCATTTTTTATTGGGATCAATAATGTGGGGGCTTATGAGGGAACAGAAGGGGAATTGTTATTAAAGTATCTGGGAGTTTATTAAAAAAAATATAAACAAGGTCTTCATTTGGGTTTCCTGTCTATGATTCTTTTAGACATATCAATACCACTGGCAGTGATGATAAATTCAGTGGCGGAATGAGCGGCCAGTAAATTGTTACGGATCAGTGTTTTGATGTTATTGGAAAGGTTGCTGCGGTTGCTGGTTGAGGTTCTGGTGCTTTCGTCGTATTTGTCCAAGATATGGTCGCGGGTAAATTTTTTCTTGCCGAAATCCGAGGCATAAAAAGCATAAATCAGAACCCACTCAGTTTCAGAACCGGGTAATTGCTTCAAAACGACATTATTTAATGATTCATATTCGGTAACCAGCGGGGTGGTTGGCTCGAATTTAATGGAAGTATTGGTTGAAGACTCTTCGGTTTCCCATGGAGATAGGAATGACGCGGCAAAGGGTATTCTACCCAGCCCGTTTCTCTTTATATCCTCGAACTGGCGGACCACAGTTTCGCTTTCGCCCTCCAATTCGATCTCAAAACCGCCTATTGATACTTTAATCCTCAGATTCCCATCAGCCATGGAAGCCTCCTATTCGTTGAACATAGATAATTGTACAATAAATTACCACTTTATTCAAGGCAAAACAAAATATTTCCTATTCAAATAAATAGGAATGTATTTGTTTTTATTTAAATTCTATTTACGCCTATTGGCTGCGCCGTTTTATTGATGGCTGCCGTAAATTCTCATGCGAAACCCTGCGGGAAGGCGAAAATTAACGAAGTCGGAGTGGAATTTGCGAAGGAAAATAAATAAAAAACGATCTTTAGGTCAGCGAAAACACCAAAAACAAATACCGCTTCTCTTTTTCTTGGAAAACCGCTCGCGATACGAAAATAGCAATTCTATTTATGTAAATAGAACAATTATTCGGCCTTATTCGGCCATGTGGGGCGGGGCAGATGTGTTTTTGCTGGTTGGTAGGTGGCGGACTAAGAAGGGAGGGGATTTATTTTAAACGGACCTTCCAGATTATTTTCGAGCAAGAGGATTATCCAATAAGAGTTTGCGAGA
>CAZCVI010000097.1:0-26118 GCA_964502145.1 uncultured Clostridia bacterium | reverse complement strand
CGCAAACCATCACTGATGCTTTTGAAAACCATCGCTGATGCTTTCGAAAACCATCGCTGATGCTTTTAAAAACCATCACTGATGCTTTCGCAAACCATCACTGATGCTTTCCCGAATCATCGCCGATTATTTGATGAGTTGTAGTCTACCATTTTGAAATTATCAGCGGTAGCCCGCCAATTCCTTATTTATATGCATCGACCTATAGGCAAGCGTTTTATTTTTGCTTACTACAGACACCAGTCTATTAGACTTTTAATTTACTGGTAAAGCAAGTCCAATTTCCGTATATTATTACTTTTTTATCTCCGCCATTACCAAATAAAATACAAAATGGATTGCTGGAATTCTCTGGATTCATTGCCAAATTTCTGGACTAACTGGACATACTGGACCTTCTGGACTTCCCAAAACCTTTAAGTTTTGTCCAGTAAGTCCAGAATGTCCATATTTTTTTGAAATCTGCTAATGAATCCAGGATAGGGAGGCAAATTTTTATGTTTATCCGTATTGCCCACGATTTTTTCCGTGGACGTTAACCAGAGATCGAACTCATCGGATAAATAAGGGGAGGGCCAGATTTCTTGCTGCCAAAAACGGACCAATGACGGCAGGTCTATAAAGTTTTTATCGCGGAGAATAAAGCGGTAATGGGTTCCCAAAGGCTCTAAAATCTTCTCTTGGATGTCTTGCAGAGTGCGTTTCATTTGCGCAAGCATGGGTGCTTCATTGCTGCATTGGCTGAGAGGCACACCGCAACTGTAAGACAACCATATCGCAGTCTCTTTAATTTTCCCCAGCACCGATTCCCGCGTTTCGCCGTCCAGGCGAATTGGTTTTAATCCACAATTAATACAGAGTTGGGACAGAGTATCTGGGGTATAATGGAAATGATGGTGCCCATCGGGGAAATTTTTCGCGATAAAACCGCCAGGAAACGACCTGGCCGCGAGGCATCCGGCATTTGGCACGGTGCCGATCAGCACACAACCACCGGGAGCTAAGAGACGTTTGACTTCGGCCAAAATACGGGAGGGATTGGCAATATGTTCGATAGTATTCATGATCACGATCACACTGAAAGAACCGCTTTCAAGATGTGCATCAAGCAATTCGCCAGCGATCACTTTCACGCCGTGGGCCGAGTTGGCCACATCGGCGGCCAGAGCCGAGGGTTCTACACCACACAAGTATTTATTGGGCCAATGATGGTCATCCCGTAACACGCGGAGGAGTTCCCCTGATGCGCAGCCTAGGTCTAAAAGCGGTTTTCCGAAAAGGTGAGGCGCAATGGCGTTGAGCCCGGAAATAACGATCTCGGCACCCTGTTGCGCTCGGACCATGGATTTGGCGCTATTGCGTTGGTCGCTTATTACGGAGGCATACTTGTCCAAAGAAGGCTTGGTAATAATAGCGCGGGGATTATCGTATTCGAGGCCACACTCTTGGCAACACACAATACGCGACGGGCCGATAATATGCCTGACATACTCATTGCGACTGCCACAAAGTTCGCAACAGCAACCTACCCAGGCGGTGGGAAGACCGTTAAAGGTACGAAACCAATCCGGGTTATAATTCAACGGGAGGTTGGCGGCCACGGCTGCCATATCACCGATAAAATAGGTTTCGGGAAACCGGAAAACAGTGCCATCAATCAGTGCCACGAGTTCAGGGAATTGCATAACCGTTGTCTTTACGCCGTCATCGAAACGGAGCCCCAGCTCGGCCAGCGATACGTGCCCGATGGTGCTGTTTTCCGGCTGGGTGGCGGCATCACGACCGAACAACGCTTCGAAGAATGGGAGGTCAGCGGTTTTTAATGGAACTAACGGCCATAACCGCTTGCGCGCATCAGCGGGTTTAGCCAGCGTCAGGGTGTTCTCCTGGGTGTGCTTCCCGGCGGGAGCTTTATCAGACCAATACTCATGGTAAAAAATGCTTCTGACCCAGGTCAGGTCTACTGCCACACCCAGGGATTCTGTTTCTGGGGTGTGCAGGGGAATGAGGGCAATTTGCCGGTACGAGCTGGGTTCTGATTCATTGCCGATATTGAATAATTGAATTTCTTCGCCGGGGTTATAGGAATAATATGCAGCAGCAGTCATGGTATAAGCTCCTTATATTACTTCAAGCAATCAATCAATGTATTGCGGGCCTTTTCAAGGTTAACATTCTCCCAGGTGCTTGGACTCTCCCTCTGGTAGCTTTGCATGATCAGGAAAGCCAGATTCTTTACTTCCCTGGGGTCTGCCAGATTATATTTTTCCAGCAATTTCAGGTGGTACGGTAGCAAGAAGAGGAGCTCATGCACGAAATCCCGTTCATCAGTCAGGGCGTCGTGGATAGGTTTGCTGACCCGGTCTTCTAAGTTACCACCATCCCGCCGATAGCGCATGAATTCGAGGTAAACCTTATCACTGGGATAAAAAGGCGTTTGCTCACTATTACCATCCAACTGGTCAAAACACCGCAAGTGGGTGCAGGTATACACATAAAGGTCTGATTCCGGTCTTACCAACATGGCACTGTGTATGGCATCAAGGTAAATTTGCGGAGTGACCCTGGCATCTTCCAGGACACGGCAAATGTAGACCATGTACTGGGCAATATCCTCTTCTTTCCGCTTGCCTTTTTTCTTTTCCCAGAGAAATGGGCGAAGGGTCTTCTTCCAGGTGCAATTCATATGCACCCACGATTCAGCCACCTTGAAACAAGCAAAAACTTTGATCAGGTCCTCGGGCGCAATGATCGGAGGAAAAGGTAAAGGAAGCCGGAAATCAGCGGGACGCTCTTGATTACAAATCAAGAACAACAACTCGTCTAAAAGCGGGTATGCTTTTAACTTCTCGATATCCAGGACATGAAGGGCGGATTGCACGTTATCGTTGAATGTGGCCAGGAGTTTTTCCAGGGGGGGCGTTAAGTTATCTCCAGCCCGAGTATGGACTAACTTGAGAAGCACCTGGGAATCAATGGTCCGCCAATCGAGATTTGAAATATCGTGGATACATTTTTCTAGTTCTCTTTCCAGTGCGATCTGCTGGTCTGTCAGGTAACCGCCGATATCGTGGCAAAGAGAGAGCAGACGCAAAAGGTGCAGTGCCTCAGGTGTAAATCCAATACGTTCCGCCAGCATCCTGGCCACTGTTTCGACGTCCAGCAAGTGACGGGCCAGCCTGGGATCGGATTTTTTGCTCATGACAATATCTATTTCATGGTTGTCCAGTTTAAGGTAACGGGTATCCACTACCCGCAGACGGTTCTGGCTCCGCTCAATGCGAATATCCGTGCAATACACCGCCAGGGCCAGTCCGTAATCGGAATGGGTCTGACATTGACCGTGACATTCAAATGCCATGTGATGTGAGCCGTGCGCCGGGTCTTTTATCCCACCTTTGATAAAGGGGGCGAGTTCCCTGGAATTTTTGAACATGTTATACAACTGCGGCAATGTCTCCACCCTGCTAAAGGGCAAGACAACAGCTACACTGGTGAAGCTGTTGTCTATGATCAGGTGATCGCTAATGCCCACCACTTCAATAGGTATGCCGTCATAGATAACCAGGTTCCGGGAAGCATTGACAAAGACCACATCCTTTGTTTTTGAGCCCAACACGATGTTCCCGGCATTCCCGGTATATTCTGAACCTGCGAAAAAGGCGAGCAAATCTTTTCCTGGCGAACCTAAATCCACAAAACGTACATTGCCTGGATAGAGTGCAGTGCTCTTGCTCACCTTGGGATTCTCTAACAAACAATAAGAAATATCTTTATTATTCGGTCCCGGTTCCTGAAGCTCCGCCAGACATGTTTTAAAATACGCAAGAGTAGACACAATGGAGCCGCTGTTCCACGAGAAGGCTTCGCCCTGTTTGAGGACAGGTGAGGTGGACGGTTTTTCAACGAATCTGGAATCCCGGTAAACCCGGCGCAGCATTTCGTGGTCCTGGCGATAGATATCGTGTCCGAAGCGATTATCAAATGGGCGGTCCGGGATACTAAGGCTGACAATTGTTGCCTGTCCCTCCTGGCTTTGCCAATGCGCTGCCATAGAGGCACGCAACACTGTATCACCAAAAGCCAAGGCAGGCTCGATGAGGTTATCTGCCATTGAAACCAGTAAAAGTTCTTTTCCTTTACTGGTTATCGTATTCACAGCCAAGTTCAAGGCGGGGACTGTCCCAGAAGGTACTCTTTCCTCGATCATGTTTTCTGGAGGAATATGAAGCTGGGCCATCTGTTTCCTGGCGATAGTTAAGCCTTGGCTGGAAGCGACCACAAAAAGGTTTTCTGGCAGTACGCAACCGGAATTTAAAATACGTGAAGCGGTCAGTTCAAGTAAACTGCTGTCACCGAAAAAGCCTTTTGAGAGAGGTTTGGGATTATCCTCGCAAGAGACCGGCCAGCATCGCGAACCAATGCCGCCCGCCAATATCACCGCCGCAGTATGTCGTGACACCCACGCCGTGCAATAGTCCAGCAGACCGTGGAATGCGAACATGTTTGTCCAATAGCTCAAGGTTTCTGACTGTTCGCCGTATTCGTAGGTGCCATAGCGGAAATATTTTTGCACCGGGTCTTTCATAGACCACACCCCGTCTGCCAGTGCGGACAGTGTTTCCCACCATGAATCGTCCAGGTGACCGCCCCGGATGAGGCGGCAGCCCAAACCCAGTACTTGGGCCAGTGCATCGGTTCGATAAGATAGATTGAGTGGTCCCTGTGGCCCGATTTCCTGGGGAATCCGGTTTTTGTTGTCGCCAACACATTGACTCAAAGCCCATTCCACAGCACGGCGGGCCGCTGCCACTAATTTTTTATCTCCCAGTTCAAGGCCCACATAAAATATTCCTTCCGTGGAATAGCAGTGGGGGTGGAGTTGGGTAATGCCGTTTTGATCGGTGATGAATCTGCCGTCCTCTTGTTGGAAAGATAGTGCATATTCGCAAATCTTGCAGGCAGCGTCGCGATAGGTTTCGTTACCCGTAATTTTTGCGAATTCTACCAGAGACTCCGCTATTTTGGTATGGAAGCTCCCTTTTTGTTGCGACCAGCGCAGCGGTTCCGGGAGACCGGGATGATTACCATAGATATTGATGAAGGGTTCGATAGAGCCGTCTGCTTGCACACATTTTACCAGGTTATCGGCCAGTTCCGTGGTGTATTTGAGCCAGATGGGGTTGCGTGTGGCTTTGCAGAGGGCAGCTAAACCTCCCAGGCAGATGCCGTTATCGAAAGGGAGGATATTTCCCCAATGGAAGGAGTACAGTTGTTGGGCTTCCTCTTTATCTTTCGCCAAGTAGTAGCGGGTACGTATCCAGCCCTTGTGCATTGCCGTTTCGGTGAGCCACCGGGCAGCTTTTTCCGCACGGTGCAAATAGCTGTCGTCGCCAGTAAGCGAGTGTAGCAGCAGCAGGTTGCGGATGGCATAACCAGTGACTTCACTAAACAAGAAAGCAGGTGTCTGATCATCCCTGGTGGGTTCTTGAACTGCTCCGGTAGTGGTGTCAAAGAAGCGATCCAGGTTATTAATATAATCTGCTATCAGTGTGGACAGGAAACCGGGTACTGGAGTCCCGTCTTTTGTACTGAATCCCATGTTTAAACTATTCTTCCCCATTTTATTCTCCATTTATACTTGTGCCCAAAAGAAGTTTTTACCATTTTTTTTCTATAATTTCAATAGCGGACGCAAAAATTTTAAATTATCTCCAGATTCATTTGAAATTGGATGCCACGTATGATAGCATTTAAACTTAATACAAAAAATGCGGCAAAGCCTAAATTCACCGCCAACTTAATGGGAAGAATGGGAATTATGGGAATGCTGGGAATTATGGGAAAAACAAAAAAATTCCCATTCCTCCCATTCTTCCCATAATTCCCATTCCTCCCACTTGATTTTATGGTACTCTCAAAGGTTTGGCGGTGAATTTAGGAAAGTAAGAGCCTCAAAAAAAGTAAAAAATGGAGGGGTACAATGACTATTGATTTGCAAACAGTATTTGAGGGTATTTGTGCAACTGTTGCTGTTTTGGCATTGATTTATGCTGCTAAACAAGTCTGGGAAGCTCAGAAGTCGCGATTTTTATCGACGTATCTAACATTCGAAGAACGGATCAGTAATCCCAGCGCACGTGCAGACCGCAGAACTATTTACAACACGGACCTAAGTAATCCTGAGGCACTTAATCAGGAAACCAGGATAATTGTAGACAGGGTATGTGCTACATTTGACATATTAGGCGTCTTTATCAAATTAGGTTTTATGTATAAACCGTTGGTTTTTAAGCTGTCTTACGATGTTATAATAAAGTGTTGGCAGAAAACAGCAGATTATATTAAATTTGAAAGTTCCGCGCAACGTAGAGGTAAAAACTTCATGACGGACTTTTACTACTTGTACACAAAGGCAGAGGCATTTCGTAAAAAGAACAAGCTCCCCGATGTAAAAATCTACCATGACCCATCAGCAACAGTATAATATACCAGCGGTTCTATGTTACAGTCCAAGTGTTGCATGGCGCGAAATTTACTGTTTTATAGGACAATCTTGGCTGGAAGAGAAATTTATTATTCAATCATTTCAATCATTTCAATCATTAATCAAGCCATGTCTTTCCAAAACACCTTTTATCATTGCATATTAGCAGAACGATTCTTTAATTACCGGTTTTTTTCTTTTGTTTCGCGAGTTCATTCATCTCTTGGTATGATAAATGCTTATATACTTATTATACTAAATTAATATACTTAAATAGGAGAATAAAGTAATGGCTAAACAGAAACGTACAACCAACACGGGTGCTCCCGTGGTGGATAACCAGGATATAGGGAGCACTATAATATCAAAATTGCCTGGAAAAAAGGAGAATAGCATGTCAAAAAAAACAAGTACCACGATAAAACATCCAGGCCTGGGGTCAATACCTGATGCCAAGGGTGTCACCTTCCGGGTATGGGCACCCCATGCCGAAAAGGTTTACGTGACCGGAACCTTTAATGACTGGAACCAGACGTCAACACCTCTGGATAAAGAAGAGAACGGTTGCTGGTCATCGCATGTGCTGGGCGCCAAAACAGGCGATGAGTACAGATATATGATTCATACCCCTGTCGATTGGAAGCTCCCGCCTCTCTCTCGTATTGACCCTTACGCGAGAAAAGTAACCCACTCCACTGGCAATGGCGTTATTGATGATCCCAAAGCGTTCAGGTGGGAGGGTGATCACTTTAAAATGGCCACGGGCAATGAGCTTGTCATTTACGAGATGCATATCGGCACCTTTAATGTTAAAGAAAAAGGAAGTCCAGGAACATTTGACAGTGCTATCGAAAGACTTCAATATCTCAAGGACCTGGGCATAAATGCGGTGGAAGTGATGCCTATAGAGGAGTTTGCCGGTGATTTTTCGTGGGGCTATAATCCCGCCCATCCCTTTGCTGTCGAAACGATATACGGTGGACCAGAAGCATTTAAGCGGTTTGTCAAGGCCGCTCATAAACATGGTATCGCTGTTATCGTGGATGTTATTTACAACCATTTTGGCCCCTCTGACCTGGATATGTGGCAATTTGATGGTTGGAGCGAGAATGGCAAAGGGGGAATCTACTTCTACAATGACCACCGCTCGAACACTCCCTGGGGCGAGACGCGCCCGGATTATGGACGGGGCGAAGTACGCCAATACATCCGCGATAACGCGCTGATGTGGCTCGAAGAGTACCACGCCGACGGCTTGCGCTGGGATATGATTATCTTTATCAAGAGCATTGACGGGAATGAAAGCAATTCATACAGTGATATTCCTGATGGCTGGAGCCTGATGCAATGGATCAATACGGAAATCCAACAACGGTTCCCTGGCAAGATCAGCATCGCCGAAGGGATGCGTAAGAACTCCTGGATAACCAAGGATGTAGGTGCTGGTGGGGGTGGTTTTAATGCCCAATGGGATGCCGATTTTGTGCATACTGTTCGTCAAGCCATTATAATCTCCGATGATAATGCCCGCGATGTCGGCGCGGTGAAGAGGGTTGTCGAACATCGTTACGATCCAGACGCTTTCAAACGGATTATTTATACCGAGTCCCATGATGAGATTGCCAACGGCAAGGCCCGCGTGCCCGAGGAAATCTGGCCGGGGAAGGCGGACAGTTGGTTTTCCAAGAAACGCTCCACAATGGGCGTTGCTCTTGTGCTCACTGCGCCCGGTATCCCCATGATTTTTGAAGGACAAGAACTGCTCGAAGACCACTGGTTCCAGGATAAATTGCCCATTGACTGGTCCCTGGTTGAAGGTGAACATGGTATTCTCCAGATGTACCGCGATATGATCGCCATGCGGCGTAACCTGTCCGGTCTAACGCGGGGGTTGTGCGGCCAAAATATTCAAATCTATCATGTTAATGAGGCGGCCAAGATTTTCGCTTTCCATCGCTGGGATAAACAAGGCCCAACCGATAGCGTCATTGTAGTTGTGAATATGATGAATCAAAATGGCGACGATTATGTCATCGGTTTTCCGCGGGCCGGGTTGTGGAAAACACGATTTAACAGCGACTCATATAACTATGGCCCAAATTTTGCAAACCATCCTACCCCGGATGTTGAGGCACAAGTAGGAGAAACCCACGGACTGCCTTGTTATGGGAAAATTTGTATTGGACCCTATACCGTAGTCATTTTTTCGCAGGATAAATAAGTTTCGCTTACTGAACTCCACTTGTTACCCCATGAAAAAGAGTTATTCAGAGGGGAAAAAGACCTTGGGCAATCTGCCCAAGGTCTCTACCGCGTACCGAGATTCCTATCGAGTTTTTGAATCTCGTTTCAGAATCTGGGTACCAAAAACTGTTTTGGTATTTTCTCGGCTATTATATTCCGCGGCGACCTCTCAACAGTCGCACAATCAGGATAACTACCGCGACCACCAGAAGCACATGGATCAGGGAACTGCTAATGTGGAAAGCAAAGAACCCCAACGCCCACAGGATAACCAGGACTATCAAAATTGTCTCAAGCATGTTAAACTCCTTTTTTTTTGAATTGATTAGAATTTAGGGTGGATGGTTACGTTTACATTCTTTTTCTGTAATGTTCCACCCTCGCTTTTAGTGATAAACACGAACTGGTATTCGCCTGCAAAACCTGGCCCAGGCAGCCAGTAGAAAATACCATTTTTAAAGTCTAATGTTGAACCGATAGGTAATGGTTTCAGTTGTTGGCCAGAAATCATGAATCCTATAAATTCTATATATTTATATTCGATCTGTTGGCAATTGGTTAAACTTTTGCCTAAATATAGTGTTAACATCTCGTTTTCGCGTATATTCAGGCTGGTTTTTTCTTCTCTTACACCCGGCTTTTTTGTCTGCGTGGTCCCATTTTTATCAAAGCCTATTTTGAATTGAATGGGTTCGGAATTGTCTACAGGCATACCGGCAATTTGCTCAAGTGAGAACGTCGTTGCTGTGTCCGCGTGCGGGTTATTACCTGTGTTTTGGACAATGAAGTACCGGCTGCCTATACCATCCATGTTCCCCGCGTTATCCTGGGCAAGCCATTGGATCGTATGAATGCCGTTTCTATAAGTCGTGGTATCTAAAACACGATACCCCACTGCACCTGAACTGTTGAGATATCCTGGGAACAGTTCCGCAATATCCGAGCGATAGAGATTATATACTGGTTTCCCGATCTCCACCCCATCGACTACAACCATAAGCGTTGAACCATCTGTCGGAATCATATTGGGGTTCGGAGTTAACGCCCATCCCCAATTGACGAAATTTTTTCCCGTTGCTGGACCGCCCTGGGTGGGTGTATCTATAGCCCCAAAGGGTTTTATCGCATTGGCGTTGTCGCAATAAATAGTATGACTGCCCAATATGATTGTATTGCCTTCTTTATCCGTGGCTTTCACTTTAAAGGTATAGGTCCCGTTTCCACCATTTGGTAGGGAATGCGTCAACAGCATGTATCCCCACCCTGCTTTCGAGTTTCGCGGGTAGTTGGGATAGGCTTGCTCAATGTCCGGTCGTGCCCCTTCCACTAAAATGGCATCGCCGATATAGTCATTGCCATTATATAGTTTTACACTCTCGATTCCCACATCGTCTAACGCCCATCCGGTTACAGGTACGCTGCCTCTTACAGTAGAACCGTTTTTGGGAGTGGAAAAATCACCGAAAGGAGAAAGGGTCATTCCTGGTTGGTGGACGTCCAGTACAACAGTTACCGTTCGGGGTGAGTTGATGGCATTGGGATCGCTGATTGTAATTTGTCCGTTGTAGGTTCCTGAGGACAAACCCGTGGTGTTAACCGAGATATTAATGGTGCCGGAATTCGTACCTGATGCTGGCGATACCATCAGCCAGGAAGAGTTACTGCTGGTCGTCCAGTTGAGGGTTCCTTTACCAATGTTATTGATAAACAGCAATTCACTATCAGCCGCAGGACCCGAGGCAATGGCACCCAGATTAAAGTGGCTGCTACTCAAGCCGATTTTGGGCATTCCGATCGGAATGCCTCCACTATTACTTGTTTTAAAATAGCCACCCGCTCCAGTAGGTGCCGAACTATCGTTAAAATTGACTTCTACCCACCATTTGTACCATTGGTTTTCCTCTAACATTTCAATGTTTGAAGATAGGTATTTGGTCACATTGCCGATATCTTTTCTATTACTGAGAATATATCCCACCGGGCCACCGTACCCCAGAGCTTCTTTCAGTGAAAACCTGACTGTTGCAATTGTATGAGCCGGGTTGTTGAAGTTCCAGGTGAAGGTTACAGCAGAAGGAGGCAAGTTGGTTTCGCCATCCTTGGGAGTTAAAATTTCCGGGTTATCTTTCGCATAGGTGAGATCCAGGAACTTTGGAAATACTCCAAGCCTTGAATCATTCCCCACGAAGGGCAGCCATTCGGTATCCTGGTATTGCAGGCTACTTGTCCAGTTAAAGTCAGAGATGCGATACATTGATTTATCTGCATTTACTTCTTCAACCAATGCCACATGGCCGTATAATGAAGAGTTAGTGTTGTCCGGGTCATTGTCCCAGACTACCAAAAGTCCCGCTTTTCTTTTTTCGATTGGTAGCGGAACAGTGGATGTTTTTATCCATTCCCCGCCAATCATTGTATCCCAGTTTTTGGCATTGCGATTCGATTTATCCCAGAATGCCTCATAAAACATCACACCAATGGCATTTCCCAGGAAGCCGCTCGCTACCAGTTCTTGCACTCTGCCATAAACATACCACGTGCATTGTCCTCTCAGATCACTGCCAAAGGCATTTTGTTCTCCAGCATATGGGCAGGTTGCGTCATAGGTGGTAATGCAGGTGGCTGGCAACAGGTCGGGGGCAGTGGCGTTCGTATTTACGCGGGCATGCTTCTGGTCTGAGCTTGAATAGGAAAAAATTGGAATCGACAAAATGGTCAGTACAAGCAGCAGCATGGCTGATTTTATCAATATTCTCCGGGCTTGGAAGCCTCGGTGTGTAGTAAATTTAAGTGTGTTAATCATAGTGTTCTCCATTATAATTTATCTGTCTTTGCAGACGTTGTTCTAAATCTGTTTTTTTAAGCATTTTTATTTTTCACCACTATGCCAATGATACCCATAGCAATCGATACAATCCCGATCACAAAAATCGCGGGTTTCCCAATGAAGCCAGAAGCATTGATGGTTGCACCACACGTGATGCAGAATATGCCTCCAGGGGTAATAAGCAGGCCACCCACAATAATCAACCACACCCAGACTAAAATCATCAAAAATCGCTTCATTATAGACCTACCCAAAATTTTGTGTCGCTTGGTTTTTGTAGAGTGGGCGACACGCCAAACCACGATTTGAAAACCGTGCCGAAAGAAGAGACCTTGGGCACTCCGCCCAAGGTCTGCGAGGATTATCTATATCCTTCTCGAATTTTAGACTCTCCGCTAAAAAATCCTTCTCCGGCCTTGCATCAATCTAATGAACAGAATGACTACTGCAACCACCAAAAGCACATGGATCAGGGAACTGCTAATGTGGAAAGCAAAGAACCCCAACGCCCACAGGATAACCAGGACTATCAAAATTGTCTCAAGCATGTTAAACTCCTTTTTTTAATACTTTACGCTGCCCTTCACAGCCATTACTGGAAAGTACCATGACTGGAGGTAGCTACGTTATTAGAGCAATTTTCATGCCAGAATCCGTCCATATCTCCAGAATGTCAAGAATCTGAGCTGGAAAAAAACAAACGCATCGTTTCCTATCAGACAAATTGAGCTATATATATGACTGATATATATGACTGATATATATGACTGATATATATGACTGATATGTATAACCTATATATGAGGTCAGTAAAACTGGATGACGCGTTAAGTGGGTAGAAAAAAACATTGTTATCTTTGCTAAGACAATAGCATTGATTTTACCGGCGGTTCTACATCTACACCACAGGAAAAATACTACTTTTCAGGAATAATACTGTTTTATAGGATAATTTGGCTTGGAGGAAAAGTTGATTTTCACTGATTAATCTCCGCTGTTCTTTTGAAAAGCCTTTTGTCATTGGATATTAACAGGGTGTTTTGTTAATTACCAGTATTTTCCTTATATGTTGAGAATGTATTGAAACAACGTGTTGAAACATTGGCATGATAAATGCTCTGTATTAATAGTAACTGTACCACTTTTTAAAAAACTAATATCATAAATTCTTAAAAGAGGAATAAAATGAAAAGAAACTACCTGGAAACGTTAATTCATGGAGCTGCTGCATTGTTAAAGCTTCCTGGCTCTTTGTTTGCTGTTAAAATGGGCACTAGTAACCCATCAAGTTCAAAAAGATCTTATGTATTCGGTATTGATCTTAACGACGATGGCAATACTGATGTCCAAGCAAAGGAAAATCGGGTCATCCGACAGGGTCCCACCCGTAACCGGACAAAAAAAGAAACGGTTATCAAGCGTGTTAAAAAAGAATTGGTTATCAAACGTATTAAAGATATCCAAAGCCTCAAAAAAATGAACAACCGCATGATTATCAAGTAATCATCTGGAATAGAAAAATTAGGAGGAGTTAAATGATTAAAAGAATCATGATTATTCTGGCTGCGGTGATGTTTTTCGCCACTGCCACTGCCGTATTATCCGCACAGAGCGTGCTGATGAACTCGGCTGAAACCATCAAAAAGGGTAACCTGAAGGTGGCTGTTTTCCCGACAGTGCTTTTTGGCAAGAACGGTAGCGACTCGGTATTTGGCGTGGCCGGGCGCGCTGGCTTTGGGATCACTACCCGCATCGACATCGAAGCCAAGGGCGCTTTCTTCAAAGGTCTCAATTACTTTGGCGCAGATATAGAGTTTTGGCTCATCCATCAACAGAAATTAAACCTCTCCGTGGCAGTGGGCGCACACATGACCAACGTGGACATCGGGGCAGACAGCTCTGGTATCGACGCGTCACTCATGGTAAGCACTGCGCCTGCCAATCGTCTGGAGCTATACGGCGGTTTCAAATTGGCCTTCGATTCATTCAAAAACTCCGATATCAATCAGACCTTGATGCATCTCGTGCCCGGGATTGAATACAAGATCAGCGATGAACTTGATTTCCTGGCCGAGTTTGGCCTTGGCCTCAATGAAAATTCCCGTAGTTATGCCAGTGTCGGGTTGGCGTTATATCTTGTGCTTTAAACCTGGATTTCAATTTTAAAAGGTGCCTGACGTTCCCCCCCTTTTACATGCATCATGAATCAACACGGGAACGTGTTTTAACCCGATAATACCCGCCAAGCACTATACACCAAAAGCGGGGCTACTGCGCACTTCATTGTGCTGGCAGGAAACCCCGCTCCGGTGTGGGCGCTTGCCGCTTATAAATAGCAAAAATAGTCTTGGCCAAGGAGGCCGAACACGATGACCGCAATGAGTAGTTTAGTTGTACCAGAAGATACATTGAGTGGGATCCTTCATAAGATACTCACTTTCATTTATTTTATTGCCCATCAGATTGGGGTATGGATTACCAATCTCCTGCAAGCGATATTTTCAAGTAGTGCTTTTCCAAACAGTCTGATCGATCCGCTTGGATTTTTGATCATATTGACCTTATTCGTATTTCTTGTGGGTTATTCTAGTAGAATTGCATGGATTATTGTAACTGTAGCTTGGATTCTTTTAGTCATTAGAATCTTTATGATAATTTTTAAGCTGGGATAAGATAACATATCGCCATCAACAGTGAGAAGAAACGAGTTAGGACCAAATATAAAACTAAATATAGGAATAGAAAGACGTGGGGCGTTCGATTCCTCGACACGCTCTGCGTTAAGGGGGGGGATTTTTATCCGGGGAAGGCCAAAAGAAACATGTTCTACTGATCAATGAATAGTACTAACCATTTTTCTAAGAACTTCTGAAATATCCGTGAAATTTTCTTTTTTTTGGCTTAAGAGACGAGGCAACAAAAGGTAAGCCAGTTTGACTGTGCTGGCCTTCCAATCCGGGATAACCAGGATGACGTAAATCTCAGGGAGCAACTGGCGAAATAACTGCATCTCTATGAGTTCTCCATGGTCGGCAGCTAATAATATAGCAATAGAATTGGGTTCAACAATAAAACCAAGCCTCTCTCGGAAGTCGACCAACCGTGTGAAAAGTTCGACGGGGCGATCTGGAAGTGCAAAATGGATCGCTGTTTCAAGTCTCTTCTTATCCTTGTCGTTCCCACTGGCATAAAATAGTAGTTGCATTGCTTTTATTCTCCTTTATTAAAATGACCCAGAGTTTTTCTTACCGGGCCTAAAGAATTGAAGCAATAAACATGCCAAATCAAGCAAACAAACTATTCAATAAATAAAAAGGCAACCCGTGACTACGAAATTAGGAGCGCCGAGATTAAAGTGGAGGGGTCAACCGGTACTTTTTGAGAAGCGTATATAATCGTGAACGGGACAGGCCGGAAATTCGGCACGCTTCATCAATATCCCCCCCTACATATGAGACCAACTCCTTAAAATACTGCTTCTCTGACTCGGCAATAGCGATTCTGCGAAGCTCTTTTAATTTGGGCGGCAATGTCGGGGGCACACTGGGGCTTATGCTTGGGTGATCCTGAAGAATGGGATTGATGGGAGTTATGGGAATTAGGGGAGTTATGGGAATTAGGGGAGTTATGGGAGTTATGGGAATTATGGGAGTTATGCGATTAATGGGAGTTATGTGATTTAAGAGATTCTTGTGAACGCCGTTTCGGGCGACTTGGATGCGAATGTGCGTGGGCAGGTGTTTGGGGTACAGGATGGGGACATCTTTTGCAGCAAGTAGCGCCTTTTCCAGGGCTTGGATTAGTTCCCGGACATTTCCCGGCCACTTATAATGGGTGACCGCAGTCAAGAATTCGGGAGAGAATTCTTTCACCCCTATTCCAAACCGTTGGCACAGTGATTTCGTATAGTGCAGGACTAATTCTTTGATATCTTCCAGACACTCCCTTAAGGGCGGTAATTCGATCACCAGCGAGCGTAACCGGAAGAGCAGGTCCTCACGAAATTTGCCTTGCTGGACCATCTCGTCCAGGTTTCGATTCGTCGCCCCTACCAATCGGAAATCGCTGGTCAACTCTTGATTGCCACCCACCGGACGGAAGCGGTGTTCCTGGGTCACGCGGAGGAAACTTTTTTGAATTTCCAGCGGTAGTTCACCGATTTCATCCAGAAAAAGAGTTCCTTTGTCAGCCTGTTTTATCAACCCATCATGGCTGGTGTAAGCACCCGTGTAAGACCCCCGCGCGTGGCCGAAAAGAAGGTTTTCAACCAGGGTTTCAGGCAGTGAAGTGCAGTCCACAATCACAAAATTCTTGCTGGCCCGGTCGCTGTTGAAATGTATCGCCTTGGCAAAAAGTTCTTTTCCCGTCCCCGTTTCCCCCGTGATCAGCACATTGACATTGCTTTGTGCCGCCTGGCCCAGCAGCTCAAAGCTTAAATCCAACCGTTGCGAACTGCCGATGATGTCCTTTCTTTTCAAAGCCACCATTGGTTTCCCCGCGCGTTTCTCCAATTTATATTCCAGCACACTGGCCAGGTGCATTTGAATGGCTTCCAGCGAGGAGGGCTTTTCGATGTAATCCCAGGCCCCGTTGGTGATAGCCAGTTCGGCTTCATCGGGATCGCCAAAGCCAGTGATGATAATTATTTCCGGGGCGTAGCCAGTACCCTTTAATTTTTGGATGATATCCACGCCGCTACCATCGGACATATGCGCCTCAAGAAAAATCACTGCAAATGACTCCGCCTGGGCTTTCTTGAGTCCTTCTGACAGTGTGTGAACGCAGGTTGATTTTTGTCCTGTTCGGTCCACAGCAGTTGCGATCCAGTCGCACATCACTTTGTCGTCATCAATTATTAAAACATTTACCATCCGTTCTATACCTTGTCAAGCCTCTGAGTTTTCTTTAATTTTACCATATTCAATAGTGGAATTCAAGCTTTTTAAATAATTCTAAATCCACCACCAAGTTAATGGGAGTTATGGGATAAATATAAATATCAGTTATGAAATAAATTTTTTTTTCGTTAAACCATCCCTTTCGTACCATCACTTTAATACCACATGGCGGGAAATTTACTGTTTTATAGGAAACGTGCTGCTTTATAGGACAATCTCTCAGGAGAGTGGAGAAAAGTCTGAAGCAGTCTTATTACTCCCATAACTCCCATAACTCTCATAACTCTCATAATTCCCATTATTCCCATTACCCCCACGGTGTATGAATTTCCTGGCAGCATTGCATTAATATGTATTGGCATGTAAATTGCTCTACTTTATAAAGACACTTAAAAGAAAAGGAGATCGAACATGAAAAAGTTTTTGTGGATTATTACAATAAGTATTTTAATGGCCGTGGGCTTCGAGCTTTCCTCCTCAAAGCCCGATATGGGGTATTCCCAGAATCAGGGTTATTCTCAGAATCAGGGTTATCCCCAGAATCAGGGAAGTAGACAAGACTACGAGAGGGATAGGGGAGATATGGATATGGATTATTTCTATGACTATCTGGACCCCTATGGAAATTGGGTCGAAATGGAACCCTATGGCTATGTGTGGACGCCCAGAAATATGGGCTACCGATGGCGTCCCTATAGTGACGGACACTGGGTCTCGACTGATTATGGCTGGACCTGGGTTGCACGTGAAGAATGGGGCTCCATTCCTTTCCATTACGGGCGCTGGGGGTATGACAGCGATTTTGGTTGGTTCTGGGTTCCTGGTACAGTCTGGGCTCCCGCCTGGGTGAGTTGGCGGTGGAGCGAACAATACGTCGGGTGGGCACCATTACCCCCCGGCTCTGATTTCCGTCCAGGTGTTGGCTTTATCTCCCTGTCAATAAAAATTCCTAACCGGTTCTGGGTTTTTCTCCAGTCTTCCTATTTTATGGACAGTAATATACATCGCTACGCGCTCCCTTATGAACGCAACACAACCATCATTAATTTTACCTCCATTCACCTCAACATCAGCTTCAACAACAACCGGATTTACAACGAGGGCATTGGTATTCCCTATGTGCAACGGGTCACCCGACGAGCAGTACGGCGCTATACCGTTCGGAACGTCCAGGATCCCCGGCTTAGCAGGGTCTCAGGTAATAATGTCAATATCTACAGACCGAACTTCCGGGAAAATAACTCGGCAAAACCAAAAACCTACTTTAATAGAAACGAGGCCCGGCAGAAGCTGAACTCCGTCAAAATTTTTGAGCCACGGAAACAACAACCAATAAATGCACAAAAAACAAGCATCCAAAGACGCCAAGCCCAGGAAAAGGCCCTCCTCAGAACCTCCCAAGCACAAGAATTAAGATACGTTCAGACAAAACGCATCAAAGAACTCGCACAAATCAATGATAAAGCTGAAAAAGAAAGGGTTTTACAGAATAACCAGCGCAAAATGGCCACCCTAAAAGAACGGCATCAAGTCGAAACACAACGGTGGACCAAACGAAACAATCAGGATAATGAACAAGTCAAACAAATCGTCAAACAAAGAAAGCAAGAATCACAGCCATCTATAAAGAATATAAAGAACAGGAATGAGAATAATAATAAGAATGAGAATAAGAATGATAATGAAAATAAAAATAAAAATAAAAATAAGAAAAAGTAAAAATTTATTTTTATCTTAATTTCATCATTCACAGGAGGATACCATGAAATCAAGCGTTAGAGACAAAGCTGAAGGAACCTTTCACGAAGTGAAGGGCAAAGTTAAAGAGGTCGCTGGACAAATAGTCGATAATCCAGATTTGGAAGCGGATGGTGCTTCCGAAAAGCTAGGCGGCAAGGTTCAGAAAAAGATCGGTCAGGTCAAGGAAGTATTTGGGAAATAGTATCTGTTTATGTTTACGTACTGACGTACCCGGAACCAACAAAAAAAGGGATCGGGTACGATTCCATTCCACTGGAAAGCTCATATTCCAAAGAGGAGGTAGTTAATGTTCAGGGGAAAAAGTATCACACAATCTCAGGAATACGCCGAAAGCATTATTGATGCCGTGCGTGAACCATTAATCATTCTGGATCAAAATTTAAGAGTGGTCTCGGCCAGCCGTTCATTCTATGAGGTCTTCAAGGTAAAACCTGAAGAAACCGTGGGACAACTTATCTACGACCTGGGCAATAAACAGTGGGATATTCCCAAACTACGGGAACTACTGGAAACTATTCTGCCTCAAAAAACCAGCTTTAATGACTATGAGGTCGAACACGATTTCGCCACCATTGGCAGGCGCATCATGCTTTTGAATGCCCGTCAAATTGAACGGGTCCTGGGCAAGGAACGGATCATCCTCCTGGCCATCGAGGACATTACCGAGCGCAAGGAAATAGAAACTGGCCTGGAAAAAACCCGCCAAGAACTGGAAGTGATTAAAAAAATCGCAGATGAAGCCAGTGAGTTCGCCGAAAGCGTCATCAACACCGTGCGTGAACCACTGATTTCTTTGGATAAAAACCTAAGGGTCGTCACTGTCAGCCGCTCCTTCTATGAATTCTTCAAGGTAAAACCTGAAGAAACCGTCGGACAACTTATCTATGACCTGGGCAATAAACAGTGGGATATCCCCAAACTACGGGAACTACTGGAAACGATTCTGCCCCAAAAAACAAGCTTTGATGACTATGAAGTGGAACACGATTTCGCGATCATTGGCAGGCGCATCATGCGTTTGAATGCCCGCCAAATTGAACGGGCCCAAGGCAAGGAACGAATTATCCTCCTGGCCATCGAGGACATCACCGAACGCAAGATGATAGAAGATGGGTTGCTAAATGCCCATGAAGAGTTAAAAGGACTGGCTGCCGAACTAAAACGGGCCGCCCGCGTAAAATCTGAATTTCTGGCCAATATGTCCCATGAACTCAGAACTCCCCTCAACTCCATTATCGGTTTCTCCGAAGTCTTGTGCGACGAGACCTTTGGGACCATTAATGAAAAACAAAAGAAATACGTTAACAATGTCTTAACCAGCGGCAAGCACCTGCTGGTGCTGATCAATCAAATACTGGATATGGCCAAAGTAGAAGCCGGAAAAATGACCTTGGCTTTATCCAGCGTACCCATGAAAAGCCTATTGTATGATATTTTAATGCTGATCACCGATATGGTCAATAAAAAGAAACTGCACATGGTGCTTGAAATAGCCGAGGACCTGCCCATTATGATCGTAGATGAATTCAAAGTAAAACAGATACTATATAACCTGCTTTCAAATGCCGTCAAGTTCACCCCCGAGGGCGGGGAAATTGGCTTGCGGGCGAAGAAAGTGGCGTCTGTAATAGAGATCGTAGTCTGGGATACCGGCGTTGGTATCGCGATTGAAAACATGGAGAAAATATTTGAGGGTTTTTTCCGTGTCGATACCCCATACTCCCGCGTAACCGAGGGCACTGGACTCGGATTACCACTCTCCAGGAAGCTTGTTGAATTGCACGGCGGAAAATTTTCCGTCACTTCGGAAGGATTAAGTAAAGGCACTACGGTCCAGTTTACCCTGCCTATTGTTGTAGACGGAGTCATAAGATGAAAAAAAAAGTGTTGGTTATAGATGATGATGCAAAAAATCTAATGCTGGAAAAAGACCTTTTGGATGTGGCGGGCTTTCAAGTCTATGAAGCTGAAAATGCCGCCGATGGAATCACCATAGCCAGGAGAGAAATACCCGATATTATAATCATGGATGTACGACTCCCAGATATGCTGGGAACAGAAGCCGTCAGAATATTGCGCCAAGACAAAGAAACCTGCGATATCCCGGTTGTTTTTGTAACCGCTTCCGTGATGGCCGTAGGCAGAGAGGAGATAAGCGCCATACCTAACAGCGGGTTCATGGGCAAGCCGATTAATACACGCACCTTTGTAACAGAAATCAGTCAATTTCTTAAGAAGACTATTTAAGAAAAACCCGAGGCAAATGTGAAAGACAACCCGATAATTTTAGTTGTGGATGACCAGCCCCAGAACATTGAACTGCTTGAAGCCTATCTGATTCCTCTGGGTTACGAAATTGTCACCGCAGCAAATGGTGAAGACGCATTGGGAAAACTTTCTATTTCTGAAATCGATCTCATTCTGCTCGACGTCATGATGCCGGGCATGAACGGCTATGAGGTCTGTCGAAAAATTAAAAAAGTACCCAGAACCACTTTCCTGCCTATAGTCATGTTGACAGCCCTTGATTCAATAAACGCAAAAATCGCGGGACTTGAAGCGGGTGCCGATGACTTCCTGAACAAACCGTTTCAAAAAATCGAACTGATCGCCCGGATAAATAATTTGCTGAAGTTAAAATTTCTCCATGATGAAGTAGAGTTAAGGAACCAACTGATATCAAGCATGTTACACCGGTATGTAAACCGCCTGGTTATTGAGCAGATACTGGCTAACCCGGAAAAATATTTGGAGTTGGGGGGTGATAGAAAAGTAGTGGCCGCGTTTTTCTGTGACATTCGCGGCTTTACCTCTTTGGCTGAGAATATGAAAGCCAGTGAACTTGTTCATTTGCTCAATAATATATACAAGGAGCTTACCGGGATCGTGTTTAAAAACCAGGGTACATTTGACAAATATATGGGTGACTCTATTATGGCATTCTGGGGCGCACCCACGGATATCGAAAATGAAACGTTATGGGCCGTTCGTGCCGCCTTTGAAATGCAAAGAGCTTTTGAAGAGTTAAAACAAAGTTGGCCACCAGAGTTGAAACAACTGGGGATTGGCATTGGGATAAATTATGGCGAAGTCGTTGCCGGCAATATCGGCACTGAAGAAGCAATGGCGTACACAATCATTGGTGATGTCGTGAATACCGCCCAAAGAGTAGAGTCCACAGCCGCCTCTGGACAAGTCCTCATTACAAAAAATGCGCTATCACGGCTGGAAGGGAAAATAAAATATCGCCCATTAGCGCCGGTTCAACTCAAAGGCAAGTTTTTGCCTGTTGAAGTGTATGAGGTATTAGCGATTTATTGACCTGGGTTTTAGGGGACAGGCCGGTAAATTCGATTTCTTTTATTCCTTGACATTTTGGATTTATTCTTTATAATAACAGTGGCTAATTGCCAATTTTGTTATCCGCGTGAAGGAGAATTTTATGAGCTTTACCATAAAGAAAGAACACGTTCCGCTGAAACAAGACACTGATGGTGTTTTGCGAGTGGGTGGAACCCGGGTCACTCTTGACACGGTTATTGCTGCCTTCCAAGAAGGTGCAACTGCCGAGGAAATCGTACAGCGATATCCGACCCTCAAATTAGCCGATGTATATTCTGTTCTCAGTTATTATCTACGGCAGCAGGAAGAGATTGACGTTTATTTACGTCACCGGCAACATGAAGCTCAGCGCCTTCGTCAGCAAAATCAATCTTTATTTGATTTACATGGCATCCGTGACCGTCTTTTAGCACGTCATGCAAAAACAGGGTAATCAGAAAAAATAACACATGCTTCGATTGGTTGCTGACGAAAATTTTAACAATAATATTATACGCGGATTGTTCCGCCGGAGTCCGAGTATTAATCTTGTTCGTATTCAAGATGTGGGTCTTTCCGGGGCAGATGATCCCACTGTACTGGAATGGGCCGCTCAAGAAAATCGTGTTCTTTTGACCCACGATATCTCTACAATAACCCGATATGCTAATGAACGTATTAATGGCGGTCAATGTATGCCAGGAGTTTTTGAAGCAGCTCCTACCTCCCCTATTGGGCAGATCATTGAAGATATTCTTTTGCTGACAGAATTGAGTTTTGATGATGAATGGGAAGGTAAGATCGGGTATCTACCATTAAAATAAACTCCATTCCTATTGATTCCCCTTTTGGCACTCCAATCCTGGGACCGTGGGATTTTAGGGGACAGGCTGGTAAATTTTCTCAGCTTTTAGAAAGAACAGCGTGGATTGAGAAATAACTGAAGAAGTAAGCGCAAAAAAAAGGCAGTCCGTGCGGGTTGCCCTTTTTATTTTGTCTTATTTTTCGTCGTGTTGCTGACGTCAGCATAACGATCAAATGGTTTACACCACTCATCATGAGTAATTCTTTCCATTCGGCTGTTTTATTGTTCTAAATGAATGCCTCTATAACATTCACCAGAATGTAATGCAAGCATCGTGCTTGCGTTTTTGCTTTTCCGCTTATTAATGCGCCAGGATGGCGCGTCTACGTAGACGCGACATCCTTGTCGCATTATTTTATGCAACTGTTTCCTAACTTCCTCACTTCCCTCTCCTCCCGTATCCCGTCTCTCTAATCAGCTCCCCCGCCTTCTTTTCATTCTCTTCCGCTTCCTTTTCCAAGCCTTGCGCCAGACAAAGCTCTTTTTTTTCCAAATAATAGTCGCACAGATGGAGTTTCATGCCCCCCAATTCCGCGATGTCGCGGACTTCGTTCAGATCATCATGGGCTTTGGCATACTCGTGGGTCAGACGGAAATATTGCGCACGGGCCAGAAGGCCACGGGGTAAATGATGTTGTGCTCCCGCTTCCCGCAGTCCCGCCACCGCCTCTTCCAGAAAGGGTTTGGCCTTGTCCAGAAGATGATTGGGTTGGGATATATCCGTATGGCCTTTTTCTAATGCTACTTTTATCCAAGCCAGTCCCATGGTAAGTTTATTTAATGCAATGTCAAGCAAAGTCCGTGAGCCATTTAAAACAATTTCAAGCCCTTTCTCCGCCCGTGTGATCACCTTCTTGGCCTGCCCGGGGCTCTGATTTTCCAGCAGGAGGTCGCAGAATTGATACCCTGGCAGTCCATAAAGGAAGGGAAACTGCGGTTGGCTTTGTTTTTGTTTGGCTTCGGCCTCCCGAAACCATTTTTCCGCTTCTGTTTTCGCGCCGGACAAATGGAGGGCATCGGCAAGGGTGGTTAGTATTTTCATTTGTATTTCCCAATTCCCACTACGGTTGGCATAGGTAACACCCTGTTTTGCTGTAGTTACTGCCCCAGGTATATCACCCAATGTAATCAAGAGTTTGCTTAGATTGGATGCATCCAAAGCTGAATTTCTCCATATTTTTTGTTCTATATGAGCGTTAAATGCGGCCTTCATTGGTTGACATGACTCCAGTAGTCGTCCCTCTGCACGAAGTCCAAGAGCTGTCCGGCACAAGACCACTGCTTTGTCTGCATCTATCAACTCCGCCACTGGTTGGCTCCAGGGGACAACGAAAAAATTAGATAACGCGGCTAAATCCGATCCAAACGCACCTAGGTTCTTTGTATTATAATATTTTTTTCCTCTCAATATCCTTTTCCAATAAACCTCAACAAACACTTCCTGGTGCAATCCGGCCTTGCAGCCGTGGGCCACCGCTGCAAAAAGGGGTTCCATCTCCACCAACGTATCCGGTTTCTCTTTCTTGGGAAGCTGCTTAAAATAGTGGTACAGTCGCAGGTGTGCCTGTTGCCAGCCTTCGGGATTTTTCGCACACAAGGTTGCCCCGAAATGTTCCCGCACCAACGGGTGGCAGTCCAACGTGCCCGTTTTGTGCCCCTGTGCTCCCCCTAACAAACGGACTTCCCGCAAATGGCTTAAGGCATACTGCCACTCTTCCCCGGTGATACCCACCAAACGGTCCGTCACTCCGGGAATCACCGGTTCTTTTAGCAATTCCGCAATCACTTCCTGTGCCACCGGACGATCAAAAAGACCCAGCAGGAACAGAATATCCCGTTCCGGCGATTCACCCAACCATTTTTCATAGGCTTCCATCACCCGTTCTGCATGATACCCCTGGTGCCGCTCGTTGGCTAAACGGGGTATTTCATCGCGGCGGCGCACATCCCCCTCAAAGACTCTTTTGATATATAACCCCAACAGCGTCAACGCCAACGCATGACCCGCATACTCGCGCACGGCCTGCTGCAAATCCAGCGGCGCACCCATGGTCACCCCCAAACTCTTTAACAATAACACACCCGCCTCCGTGGACAGATGTTCCAAGAGAATCTCTTGGTGCCCGTAGGTCAAGCGCTGTTTTAAGTCCGTGATCGGTTCCCGTGTCGAGATGACACACAAGCCACCCTGGCTGCACCCGCCCAGAGCCAACTCTTTTAAGAGTGCGGCCAGCCCCTGGTCCTTTAATTTGCCATCCAGGCCTTTTACTTCGTTCGGTGGGTATTGCAGCGGTTCCAAGCCGTCCAGGATCAGCAAGCATTTGTGCTGCCGCACCAGCCGCGCCAAGCGGCGGCCTTTGTCCACGGCGGAACCGGCCTGGGGATCTGCATCGCCGAACCATAACAGGGTCTCCATAAAGAATTCATCGGCAGAGGTCTGTTTGCCTTCGGTGGCGCCTTGGCTGTAAAAAGACCAGCCAAAGATTTTTTCGGCGCCACGATAGTGATCCATAGCCATGTGATTCAACCATTGATTGACCAATGCCGTTTTACCCACGCCGCCCCAGGCCACCAGGGAGATAATATGCGTGTGGGGGTCCGCCCAGGCGGAATCTAACAGTTTTAATTCGTTTTCTCTGCCGAAGAGGTGTGCGCCGGTGGCGGGTAAGCGATCTAAGGAGATGTGGGCGGTGCTGGGCGGGGGAGTGGGAATTATGGGAGTTATGGGAGGAATGGGAATTATGGGAGAAAGAATGAGTTGGGATAAATTGGCTAATTCGGTTTCTCTTTTGGGTTTGGTTAAGGTGGATAGGGACTTTCCGTCTTTGGGGAATACGTTGATGGCAGAGAGCCATGCTATTGATTTCCAAGCGCAGTCATAGATGATTACTGGCACTACAATAATACCTTCGCTTTGGCGACGGCTTAAAATCAATGGCACTTCCGTGCCCATAATAAAATCAGAGGTTAGGAAGTCGGCGGAAATTAACAACACCACTACCTTTGCCTTGTTTAATTCTTCCGCTATCCTGGGCAACCAATCGGAACCGGGAGCGATATCCCGGTCGTTCCATGAGTGCAAAAGCCCTTGTTTTTCCAGAACTTTCAGGTGCGTGACCACCCGGTCTTTCCAAGCTTCATCCTTGTGACTATAACTGATAAAAACAGATTCCATCGACAGCCTCGTGTTTTTTATTTCATTAAAGAACAGTATACACCAATAAATATAAAAAGTCAGCCATAAAGGAAAAGATTTATTTTCCCGTCTATTAATTACATTTCCTTTTTCTAGGCTGCTATCCATTATGGATGATTTAATTAGAAACTGGCTTAGGAACAGGAATACTATTGAATTTTTATGCATTTGGGAGCAGTTATACCATCCTGATTTTAATCCCGTGGAATTCGACGGGTTTAAAAAACAAGCTGGCCTCAACAGTTTTACGTTAACACCCAGTCAATGGATTGAAAAGTAAGCGCTTAGGGAACCACATCTTTTTATTTCTCTCAAATGGAGTAAAATATTCCCATAACTAAATATATATATCTCTATCAAATATAGTAGACGCGACATCCTTGTCGCATTGATGGGCGGAGGATTAAAATAATGCGACAGGGATGTCGCGTCTACTTATTGGCTTCATAGAAAGCCAGAATAGGATTATTTTTGCCGCCCAATGGTCACCAGCGACTGAAAATCACTCATCATTGTCCC
>CAZCVI010000096.1:1809-26263 GCA_964502145.1 uncultured Clostridia bacterium | reverse complement strand
CAACATTTAATGATTGCAACACAACATGTAGAGAGTGTACCATGACATTGACTGATTCCACTTCAAAAATGACACAGTTTACCCTGACAATAAGATATTGCACTTCAAAAATGACAAAGTACACCGTGACAATGAGCCATTGTACCAAGGAAGAAGGAAATATAAAGGCAGAAACCACTCGTTGTATGCCTTTTTTACAGAAAAGAAGGCATAATTAAGCCATAAATGAATGGCAGGGAGAAAGTGTACCCCAAAACCCATTGATTGCTTGCCTTCCCCATGATGTTTTAATACTGAATGATTACTCCCACTCTTACCATCTACAGCAGTATACTGCAATCTAGCAAGCGTCAAATCAAATCGCTGAGCGAAACTATAAAAGATTCATAGATACCTAGTTCCAGAAAACTGAATAGATACAAAAAAAAGATTGCTTTATCCACCACAATCGGGTACAATAGTGTTCTTATGAACTGGCTACAAAATACCATTGCTATTGTAATTAGCTTTCTGATTGCCCGGATTATGATCGATTCCGATATCCACCGGACATTCCTTCATCATCTACTGAAAAAATCCGGGGCCAATTATTCGTCATTTTTAACCGGGATACTATTCACCGCTTATTTTTTCTCCATCTTTTTCTCCAATACCGTTGTCGTATTGTCCATGATTCCCATGGTAAAAATTATTCTTGATGGCATTGAAGACCCCAAACAACGCCAAGCACTATCTACTCCCGTGATCTTAGCCTTGATTTACGGTGCCAATATCGGTGGCATGGGTTCGTTGACTGGTTCTCCATTGAATATCCTGTATACTGGGATCATTGAATTATATAAAATACCCGGTCGGGAAAATGTCACCTTCTTCACCTGGTTTCTGCTCGGTATTCCCGCTTCCCTCGTGCTTGTGCTCATCAGTCGCCTCGTATTAAAACTGAGCGAAAAAGGACTCCTTTTAACTGAAACGATCCAAATCAAAGACGAATCACTCGGCAAACGAAACGTCACAAAATATACCTTGTTCTTTGTTGGAAATATCTTATGCTTGATTCTGCTCACTGCCCTTCAATTCTCGCTCAAACCCAAACCCATATTTTATAGTTTGAACCCGATTGACCTCTTAATGATATTCTATCTTCTTGGGTTCCTGTTTTTTGGCTTTATTTTTCCCCGGGGCACCCAAACCCCACGCAAGTATCAGCAGAACGCGTTGTTTCTTGTGCTATTTCTTGTTCTTATTGTTCCCATCAGTTTAGTCGAGATCGTAAAAGAGGTTGTGATACGGTTCCGTCTCAAAGGCATCCGTCTTGTACGCAGAGCGGAAAATGGTTTGATTTCTCTTTTCAATTGTATATGGGTTTTCTTTTTTAAAGAAAGACAACCCCATTTGAAAAGCAAGAACCCCCACTCCTTCATCTCCCTAAACCGATTGGTATACGATCTTCCTTTTTTTGGATTGTTATTTATGGCTCTCATGCTCGTGGGAGTTTATTTGCTCGTAAGTTGGGGCGATAATCCAGCCACTCCCCAATTGGATGGTTTTTTGCTCCGGTTCTTCGAGGCACTTTCCGCCAAACTCGTACCCACAGGCGATCAAGTTTTCTTGTTTGTTTTCGTTATCGTGATGATTTGTACCTTTTTTACCGAACTGGTCAATAATACCACAGTTGTCTTGCTCATGTTCCCCCTTGTTTTAAAAATTTCTTCTGCCCTTCCCTTTAATCCACTGTTTGCATTGCTGGCCGTCACTATTGGTGCTTCTTCCGCGTTTATGACCCCTATTGCTACCCCGGTAAACGCTATTTGTTATGCCAGTTTCAAAGAGGCATCATTAAAAAAAATGCTGGCCTTCGGTTTTGTCCTCAATATCCTCGGTGGTATATTCATCACCGTTCTATTTTACTTCTTAGGAACGTATTTCAGATAAGATTCTGCTTGCTTATACCCCGCTAGTACTAGCGGTGATACTTGATATTTTTTTCTATAGTGAACGCGCGGTACAATTGTTCTAGAAAAACGATCCTGAAAAGATCATGGGCAAAGGTCATATCAGAAAAAGAAAGCTTCAGATGAATCTTTTGGTCCAATTCTTTGGCCAACCCCGCGTGACCACCAATCAGAAAAACAATACGGTTAGGAATATCCGACATTTTTTTCGCTAAAAACCGCGAAAACTCCACCGAATCCATCTTTTTTCCATATTGGTCCAACGCGATGACAAAATCCTTGCTATCCAACAACGCGCCTATCATCTCACCCTCTTTTTTTTTCTTTATCCCCTCATCCCGCAAATCCACATCCTTCAAACACCGAATCTCGAATTTAGTAAAGAAGCTGATTTTATCCAGATAGTTCTGTTCCACTTCTTTTAGCCCTTTGAATTTCAAATCACCAATACAGATCAATTGAATTTTGTTCATTTTGATTATTTATATTATATCATGACTATAAAGGTTTGAAAACTACCCTGATTTACCAGAAAATTAATCGGAAGAATCGGACTTCCCACTTACTTTTACCATCCCCTCAACCATTCGCCGTGAATTCAGGATCAGTTTTTTTGTTGACATTTTTTTCAATATTGATTACACTTAATAGCAGCATGCAAATAATCCACTATGGATAAATCTATGAATAAGAGGTCTTGGTTTAACAGGCAGTTATCTTGTGTTTTGTTAATGTTAGTATTAATGATATTGCTAAACCCCGGGCTATTGTTGCATGGAGGATTCGATGACTTTAAATTCTATAATATCTCCGTGCGCGATGGTCTTTCATACAGTAATGTCAGCAGTATTTTGCGTGATAGCCAGGGTTTCATGTGGTTTGGCACATTTAATGGCTTGAACCGGTACGACGGGAACGATTTTAGGATTTATTTGCCAGTCAAGGGCGAAGCCGGTAGTATCGCCAACGAATGGATTAATGTTCTTTACCAGGACAGTGATCGCGTCATGTGGGTTGGCACCAAAGCAGGGTTGGATAAATATGATCCCCTAACCGATCGCTTCAGCCACTACCAACACCAACCCGGTGACCCCTCCAGTATCAGTCACAATGATGTCAGAACCATTTCTGGAGATATAAACGACGGCTTGTGGATCGGCACTCAAAATGGATTGAATCGCTTGAACACCCGCACCGGTAAGTTTACCCGCTACCAAAACAAAACCCCCACTGCCAATGGACCCCTCGGCAATCAAATTTTATCTATATACCAGGATCACCACCGCCAATTATGGATCGGAATGGCAGGTGGCCTAAACCGGTTTGACCCCCACACCGAACGATTCACCTATTACCCTTTCACCTCTCCCTACCCCAACGACACCGATTATCAGCGCGTGTCAGCGATTTGCAAAGATAGTTTTGGAACCCTCTGGCTCGGAACCATGGACGGCTTATATCAAATGAACCCCAAAAGCCAACGTATTACCCGGGTTAACCTCCAATCAGATCGTATCAGGTTTTTTGGCTTGCTTGAAGATCGTCACAAAACACTCTGGATGGGCACCAGCCTGGGCCTTGGCTACTGGGACCGTGATAAAGAAACTATCATCCCCATACAACCCAGGTCCAGCAACCTCGAAAGAGACACCGTCAACGTGATACGGACTATTTACCAGGACAACCAGGACGTTTTGTGGTTCGGAACCCTCAACAATGGCATTGATGTCCTGGACCGGAATAAAATAAAGTTTGGTCATTATTATAGAAATATATATGACAGCCATCCCTTCAATCGTAGTCTCGCCTTCTCTGTTTATCAAGACCCAAAAGGGATTGTATGGGTCGGGATGTTGGAAGGCGGATTGGATAAAATTGACCGTTCCCGGGGCACCGTGACCCAATATTACAATATCCCCCATAACCCCAACAGCTTGAATCATAACTCCGTGAGAACTATTATTGGCAGCAAGAGCGGCGTGTTGTGGATAGGGACCGTGAACGGTATCCTGAATAAATTTGATCCCGTAACCCAGAAATTTACCCGGTATCCTATCGGTTCCAGTCCCCCTGGCAGTGTCGGCAGTAACTATATCAATGCTATTGTCGAAGAACCTTCCGGGCGATTGTGGGTCGCCACCGGGAACACCGGTTTAATATATTTTAATCCCACCGATGGCACCTCTATAGAGTACCGCCATCATGTCGACCAAAAAGACAGTATAAGCGATGATCAACTCACCTGCCTCTTTTTAGATCGGTCCGGTTCCTTGTGGATCGGCACTGAACGCGCTGGCATCAACCGGATGGTGCAGACTCCGGGCCAAAAAACTAAATTTGTCCACTATGTCAGCGAGTCCAATAATAATAACAGCTTAAATTATAGCTTTATCAAAGCCATCTATCAGGACCAGCAAGGAATACTGTGGGTAGGCACCAATGGTGGTGGCTTGAATCGTTTTGATCCCATCAATAACCGGTGGTCCGCCTATACCCGCCGCGAAGGGCTCGCCGATAACCTCGTTTACGGTATCCTTGAAGATGAGAAGGCATGCCTGTGGATCAGTACCAGTCGCGGTTTATCCCGCTTCGATACCCAGAAAGGAACCTTTACCAATTACTCCGTCACCGATGGCTTGCAAGCAGAAGATTTTAATACCGGCGCTTATTTTAAAAACCCCCGGACCGGCGAGATGTTTTTTGGCGGTATCAATGGCGTGAATTATTTTTTCCCCCGCCAGATTGTCAAGAATTATCATGTTCCCCCCATCGTCATCACCGCTTTCAAGAAGAATAATCAGCCCGTGAAGTTTGCGCGCGAGATATCCCACGTGACTGAGATACATGTATCCTGGCGCGATAATATAATCAGCTTTGATTTCGCCGCCCTCAATTATAGGAACCCCGAACGGAATTTATATGCCTATAAACTTGATGGATACGATCACGATTGGGTCCAATGCGGCACGCGTCGAAATGCCACCTATACCAATCTCCACGGTGGGACTTATACGTTCCGCGTCCGTGGTTCCAATGATGATGGCGTGTGGAATTATCGTGGCGCACGCGTTAAGCTCGTCGTCACCCCCCCGTTCTGGGATACTTTCTGGTTTAATGCCCTCGCTATAGCACTGATTGTTCTTCTTATTTATCGTTTCTGGCGCTTCAGGATGGGGCGCTTGCAACGGCAGCAGGAAATACTCGAACAACTCGTAGCAGAACGAACCAGCGAATTACAAAAACAAAGCGAGGAACTCGAAGTTGCCCGCAAACTCGCGGTAAAAGAACGTACCGCCGCAGTTGCTGCCAGTCGTTCTAAAAGCGATTTCCTCGCCCGCATGAGCCACGAAATCCGCACCCCCATGAATGCCATTATCGGGTTCAATGACATGTTGCTCGATACCGGTTTGAACCCCGAACAACTCGACTATGTGCGCACCGTGCATCAAAGCGGGGAATCGTTGCTCTCATTGATTAACGATATCCTTGATTTCTCCAAAGTCGAAGCCGGGCAATTGACTCTTGAAACCATTGATTTCGACCCTGAAATCATGGCCTATGATGTCACTGAATTGATCCGCCCCCGCGTGGCAGATAAACCCGTGGAAATTATCTGCCGTATTTCCAGCCAGGTTCCCGCCCATGTTTGCGGTGATCCCGGCAGGTTCAGACAGGTTCTTGTTAACTTGATGGACAATGCCGTTAAATTTACCCAGAAAGGAAGAGTTATTTTATCCCTCGACATTGAAAAAGAAGAACAAGATTTTATCACCCTCCATACTACCATTCAGGATACAGGTATTGGTATACCCGCTGATAGGACCCATGCTATATTTGAGATTTTTAGGCAGGTCGATGGCAGTACCACCCGTAAATTTGGCGGGACCGGGTTGGGATTGGCGATATGTAAACAACTCGCTTTATTAATGGAAGGGGATATTATTGTTCAGAGCACCCTCGGTCGCGGCAGTACCTTTCATTTTTATGCCCGCATGAAAAAATCATTAAAAAAGAGTGTCGCTTTAGACCCTCCCACTTCCCTGACCGGAAAAAAAGTACTGGTCGTCGATGACAACCCCAATAACCTCGAAGTCATGGGCCATTTGTTAACCATCGCGGGCATGAAAGCTGTCACGTTGGCAGATGGCAAGCAAGTATTATCCACGTTGCTGGAAGCGTATCATCGGAACGAACCCTTTCAGCTTTGTATCCTTGATATTCGCCTGGGTGATATCAGTGGTTATGAAGTCGCGCGGCAAATCCGGGGCGCCGACTATCCAGACCCCACCATTGCCCTGTTGGCTTTTACTTCTTTTTCCACCCCTCGGTCCAGGGATTTAAAAGAATCCGGGTTTGATGGTTATCTTCATAAATCCGTGTTGCGTGCCAAACTCTTTGATGTACTCGAACAATTATTGAATAGAAATGCCGCGATTGAGGACACCGGTGAAATCGACCCCATTGTCTCCACCCAAGCTATCGCCGAACCCCTCAAGCATTCCATACGGATATTGTTGGTCGAAGACAATCCTATCAATCAGAAATTGGCCTACTTTTTATTGACCAAAGCCGGTTACAGCGTTGACATCGCTGCCAACGGCAAAGAAGCCATCAGCATCTATTCAGCCGATCCCAGTAGTTTTGATATGATTTTTATGGATGTTCAGATGCCAGAAATGGACGGCAAAGAAGCCACTAAAAAATTACGGTCCAATGGATTCACCGCTATTCCTATTATCGCCATGACTGCCCAGGCTATGAAAGGTGACCGGGAAAAATGCCTCGACGCTGGGATGAATGACTATATTTCAAAACCTATCAAGCGCGAAGTCGTGTTTGAAATGGTTAAAAAGTGGACCTTTGGAAAATAAATTTATTTTTTCCCCCAGTTGATTTGAGCAAAGATTCCGCTGCATTCGTCCAGCGAGTTTTCTTCAAAGGTGGAGTCGTGTAAAATTTTGCCTTCCAAGATGATATCTACCAGTTTTTTTGAGCCATCTGGTTGGTTGAGATAAACCAGTGGGTTTTCTTTTAATTCCGACAAGCGTTCTTCCAGTTCATCTGCCTTCATGATTCCCAGTTGCAGCAGCTTTTGACCCAGTGGTGTGTCTCTAAAACCAATACGTTCCCGGTTGTTTTTGAAAACATAATCCGTCATATCAAACATGGCTTCGATATGGCTTCTGGACATATGGTAAGTACGGCGCACCCGGTTATACCACTCTAATGGTGGATTCTGTTGAATCTGCGGTCCAATTAAACCTGTGTTCGCGTTTTTACTCATCCCCTCATAGATCAGGTGATGCAGGTCTGAAAAACGATGAGTATTGTCTTTTAAGCGAATCGCGATAATAAACATCGCCGTATTGGCATGGTGTCGTGTAATAATAGCCGGGATATCGTAGTTTAACACGTAATACCCTGATATTTTTTTAATCGTTTGCCCGTAAAACTCGATAAAATCCGCTTCTGGGACAATTGTGCTGAACAATTCCTCGAAATCAATTGCCAAGTGGTGCTCTAAGACCGCATCAAAGGCGCCGATGATTGGCGCTGTTTCAAAACACACCTTGAATTTTTCCTCGAAGATATCGATCATCTCCGGGTATTTTGCCATTTCTTTTTTTCCTTCGATAGCGAATTGTAATTGGCTTGAATAGTGCGCCGCCACAATGGCATCCTCATTGATCAGATTGCCGCTCAAACTCGCCAGGTAAACCACCGCGGCATAAGGCGATATCGCATGGATAATAGCCGCTTCATAGATAACCTTGTTCGTTTCCGGTCGCACTGAAATAACCGCGATAGAGGAATTTAAGAGTGAGTCTCCTGTTGTAGTAAGATCGTAAGGGATCAATATATCCGGTTGCGCGTCTTGTAAAATGCCCGGTTCTATTTCTCTGTTCATATATTATATAGTATACCTATTGGTTTTTTTTTTCAACTTGTCCCTGTTTTTTTCCATATCATAGGCAGCAGCGTCCCAAACAACTTGTCGTCACAGTTTAAATATTGGCTGCCATATTTTTTGCGCTATTATTAAAAGCATGGTATAATGCAATGTGCATGAGGTGAACTATGGAACTAGATATTGTTAATCCAAGTATAGAACGTTATCTCGAAGGACTTTTGCGATCACGGGACCCCTGGTTCCTGGAAATGGAAGAGTTGGCTAAAAAAGAGGATTTCCCTGCTATTGGTCCCATGGTTGGCACCATGTTGGAAATTCTCGCCCGTTCCATTAATGCGCGGCGGATCATGGAATTGGGGTCCGGGTATGGTTATTCTGGGCTGTGGTTTGCCCGTGCTTTGCCTCCTGATGGGTACTTGTTGCTTTCTGACTTTGACGAGGATAATAAAGTATTGGCGGAAAAGTATTTTGATATGGCTGGGAAAAGGCATTTGATGGAGTTTCGCGTTGGTGATGCCTTGGCGTTAATGAAAGCGGAAGCCAGGCCCTATGACATTATTTTTAATGATGTCGACAAAGAGTTATATCCCAAGGTCATTGAGCCTGTATATCATTTACTGCGTGTAGGCGGGCTTTTTATCACTGACAATACTCTTTGGAGTGGCAAAGTAGCTGGGCCACCTGACCCATGTGATCGGGTCACCAATGCCGTAAAAGATTTTAACCGCAAATTAAACGCTCATCCCGGCTTTCTTACCACGTGGTTGCCCATGCGTGATGGTCTCAGTATCAGTATCAAGGTAAATTAATATAAAAAATTTTGGAAGTCCAGAAACCTTTTATAAAAGGTTTTTGGCCGCCGGAGGCATTTTTTGAGGAGAATATTATGAATCAGAACACCAGCAAATTTAAATCGATTGAACCTGCCATGATTACCGTCAACCCATTTACCTTAATGGATAAAGAGTGGATGTTAATTACAGCCGGGAACGGGGATTCCCACAAATCCTATAATACTATGACCGCTGCTTGGGGTGGGTTGGGTACAATGTGGCACAAACCCGTGGTTTTCTGTTTTGTGCGGCCCACTCGTTTCACCTATCAGTTTATGGAAGCCAATGAGCATTTCACCCTTTCTTTTTTCAATGACATTTACCGTAATGCTCTCAATATTTGTGGTACCGAGTCTGGTCGTGATGGTGATAAGGTCAAGAAAGCAGGTTTAACACCCTTTGTACTCGAATGGCATCCTGATACCGTCGCGTTCCAAGAGGCACGGATGGTGATGGTTTGTAAGAAACTCTACTTTCAAGACTTAGATACCCAAAACTTCATAGACCCCATAATTGAAAAGAATTATCCCCAAAAAGACTATCACCGCATGTACATCGGTGAAGTGATAGCCTCGTTCATAAAAGAGTAATAAAAGAGTAATAGCAGATTAAGTAACAATTAATCTATGACTGCTCTTTTCCCCCTCGTATTTCTGAATGGTGGAGTATTTATTTTTCATTTTCCCTGTTTGGTAGTCCAACTCTGAACCCAATACCGAGTGGGGGATCAGGTATATACCGATCATCACGACCGTGGCTGCAATGACCCACCATTTGCTCTTCTTTTTCAAGAAAAAAGCCAGTACCCAACAGATCACGGCAATCAAAATCTTGTTGTCGGTCAAATCATAGCCGAAAGGAAATCCAGTCCAAAGATCACCAAAGGCATATTTCTGAACGATCGGTCCCAGAATCAAGCCGCCGATGCAGGTGATGCCCAGTGTCCAATTCACCAGCCATTCATATTGACCATTTTTACGCAGCACTTCCAAGCCTGTGCGTAATGCAAAAAGAATACTGAAGAACATAAAAATAATGTGGGTGATCAAATAAAACAGCGGTACTGCGCCTTTAAAACGGGCCACAACACTTTTCCCTTTGTTTAACCATAAACTCTGGTCGCCGTTTTCCACTCGGACAGAGTACTCCACTTTTGCCGCATATTGATCTTCTGGTGGGATGACCGCATTGAGAGTCTCACCTTCCCGTTTCATCTCAGTAGTGAGCCACTCTTCATTCGCATTATAATGCCGGTAAAACAGAAATGCTTTTAGCGAGGGCTCCGAGACCGTAATCATCACCGGGATCGTTTCTTTAACCGTTTGGCTGCGGATTAATTTATAGCTGATAGAGCCCCCTTGAAAGGTCTCTTTCCCCCGGGCCGGATAAGTCGGGCCTGTCATTCGCTGATAAACAGAAATAAGCAGGGTTAATAGGAATGCCAGGGCCCATAATAAGATGGATGTCGATTTTTTCATGACTTAATCTCCTTTAAGTTTAATTATAGCTGTTTAGGGATTCAATAGTCAAGAAAAAAAATTGACACCGTCGTCCATTTTTTTCAATCTTCATCCGCAGCAGCCGCTTTTGCCATCCGATGGACCGCAACAGGGTGCTTTGCCCCGCAGGGCACCTTGGATAACCGCTTGCGCACACCCCACGCCAGAATGAACCGAAATCGCCTCAGGTGGGCAGTTTTTGGCACAGGCACCACATTCCATGCATGCTTCCAGATCAATGATTCGTGCTTTCCCATTGGCTACCTCGAATACTCCATGCGGACAAACAATCGTACACATGCCGCAACCTATACATTTTTCCCCGTTTAACTGCAACGTCACCACATTTTTTAAGTAATAGTTCTTATGCATATTCATTGTATACTCCTAGTTATAGATGTTAATCTAGATATTATATGATGTGAATCCTTACCCCGATCCAAAGAATCGCCCCCAAAACAGCCGCCATAGATTGCGAGGGGATAGCCAGTCGCATTTCTTTTTTGACACCCGATAACGAGGTATAAGTAGATGCCCCCGTAAAGTTCAAGGTGAGAAAGGAGGATAAGGACGTAATCAGCAGCATCCAGGCAAAAATTTCAAAAGTGTTGCTAGCGCTTAACGTGGTGAAATAAACCCCTGCAAATGCAATCAAACCGGCAAAGGCTCCTTTTACCGCAAAACTACGACCTGGTAACCAGGGCAATAACAACGGGCCCAACACTACCCCGGCTAAATAGGCGGCTACCAAATACAAGATGGGCAATACACCCGCACGCCAAGTGAAAATATCGCCCTTGGCGGTAAACCCGGAAATAAGAAAAAATACCAAGGCAATATAAACCAACGCACGGAACCCCATCACCAGTTCCACAGGTATTACTTTCAAACGATCAATCATAGTGAACCCTACCCGCCGCATCGGTGCGGTGGTTTTTAGGCCCGACTCCAAGAAAACGGGAAGATCAGCGGCCCGTACCGGACCATAAATCACCGAGAAACCAGACTGTTGTTTGACATGATGGGCAGAAATTCCCACCGCGCCCAATTGTGGGACAATCAGTTTCTTGTGACTGACTATTTCTTTTAAGCCCGAGACTTCAATCCGATGAACCAATTCGGCAGTGCCAAAAGTGCCTTTACCTGCGGCGCACCAGACATTGATGCCCTTGGTGTCCAATACTAAAATCCAGGCATTTATGCCCTGCAACTCTTTTCGTAAGGCGTCGAAACTCAGTTTGTAATTGGCAGTAACCAGAACCATGGACGCGGCATCCGGGTCACCCACACCGTATAAGCCCGGTTCAACCGTATACTTCATGCGACCTATGGCGCAACGTACCTTGAAGTTTTCCCATTTATCCCTGGCGCTAAGAGTAGAGGGCGTTCGGGGAATTTGCCCGATTTTACTGTTTATCGCACCGCTGATATAGAACCGATTCATATCCGGTAACGCTTGTGGTTTGGTAGCTGTTTCACAATCGCAAGAACTCGCACAGCAACCGTTGTCTTTTTTTACTATTTTCATTGTATTCTCCTCATTCCTGATGGATATATATTGTTTTTTTACTTTGAGCTTCTTTAATTGCAGCAGCTTTTACCTAGTTTTTCGATCCCATCGCACAAAAGCTGCATCGCTTGCGTGACCATGTCTTTTTTATCAGCAGGAATATTCTCAAATATCCGTTGTGTGTATGCTTCCGTGCATTTTTTTAATTTACGGGCCAATACCGTGCCTTTTTCAGATAATTGAATACATACCTTGCGGCGATCATCAGGACTGGCCACCCGTTCTACGATTTCATCCCGCACCAAGACATCAATCACCCGCGTCATCGTGCTAATCGTTACCCCCTGTAGCCGACTCAGATCATTCATCGAGATCAACCCCTTTTGCGCCAATGTTTCAATTGTATAACACTGCGCCAAAGTGATCCCATAACATACTTTCTGGTCCCGATTCAATAAATTCAAGCGCCGGAACAATTGCCCCACTAAATCCGAAAATAAACTCTCTGCTGTTTGTGTTTCACTCATGGTTATACTCACTGTACTCATCGTTTATCGTATTTACTTTGATCATACAACTATTATATAATACAATCACAAATCCGTCAACTTTTTTCTTAAAAAAAAAGCCAGCAAGCGTAAATTGTCCGGTTTGTCGCTCAATAAAATCTCTCTTTTGGTTGACAGAAAGCTGCTATTCTGATAAAAATATCTTTTACAGCAAAGGAGGAATTCATGTTTGGACAAACGAAGGTGTATGATATAGCTGTCATTGGTGCCGGTATTGTTGGCTTGGCTACGGCCATGGAGTTATTGGGTGCCAATGCAAAGTTGGCTGTGGTGGTGGTGGAAGCTGAGAATCGTCTGGCTGCCCATCAAACGGGAAACAATAGCGGTGTGATTCATTCCGGGTTGTATTACAAGCCCAACTCATTAAAAGCCACCAATTGCACCATTGGCAGGGAGTTGCTCTATACGTTTTGCCAAACCCACGATATCCCCCATGAACGATGTGGTAAAGTTGTTGTCGCTGTCAGTGAAGCCGAAATACCGCGCCTGGATCGCCTGTATGAACGTGGGATTGCCAATGGTCTGCAAGGTTTGAAACGGACGGGCAAAGAAGAACTAAAAGAACATGAACCCCATGTGACCGGTCTGGCCGGTTTGTTTGTTCCCGATACTGGTATTGTCGATTATGTTCGCGTCAGTGAAAAATATTCCCAGTTGTTCCGGGAGAATGGGGGTGAAATCCGTTTTAATGCACGGGTCAGCCAGATTCAACACGTGGGCAATGAAATCTGCCTCCATACTCCGGCGGGTGAGTTGCTCTGTAAGAATCTGATCAATTGCGGTGGCTTGCAATCAGACCGCATTGCCCGGCTGAGCGGCGTGGAACCCGGCCTGCTCATTGTTCCCTTTAGAGGGGAATATTATGAACTCAAAAAAGAACGCCACTCCCTCGTAAACAATCTTATTTATCCTGTTCCCGACCCCCAGTTTCCCTTTTTGGGAGTTCATTTCACCCGGATGATTAACGGTGGCGTTGAAGCCGGTCCCAATGCCGTGTTGGCCATGAAACGGGAAGGATATAAGAAGCTTGATTTTTCCTTTCGCGATAATGCCGAATTATTGCTTTATAAAGGATTCTGGAAAATGGCGTTCAAACACTGGCGCATGGGTCTTGGTGAGATGAGCCGCTCCATCAATAAAGCCGCTTTCACCCGTGCCTTACAACGATTGCTGCCCGAAATACAAAAAGATGATCTCATTCCCGGTGGAGCAGGTGTTCGTGCTCAAGCCCTTGAACCCAATGGTGCCCTGGTCGATGATTTCTGCATCAAGGAAGCGCCCCACATGGTGCATATTCTCAATGCCCCTTCACCTGCGGCGACCGCGTCACTCAATATCGGGAAAACCATTGCTGCTAAAGCGCTTAAGAATTTCGCTCTATAGAAAAGAGGCAGTAAAAAGTAACCATTACTCTTTTTTCTCTTCTTTTTCGATAAATTGCAGGTAATTGGTCGTATCTGCCAGTAAATGGGGGTAAATTCGCAGGCAAATCCACGCGTCTGAAGCCGCATATATGAGCTGCTTGTAGGTTAACTGTGATTGTGCCCAATTGGTTTTTTGCGCTGTTTTGGTCAGGCGATGTTCCATGTAGCGGGCCGTCAACCCCCGCAACCCCACCTGGATGATTCCTTTTTCCGAGGCGATTTTACTCAAATCCACAAAACCACCCGCTTTAAATGGACGTAGTTCCTGTAGTTTTTCGATATCATTTTTGATACCCACGCCGATCTTTTTGATCTGCTCGCTTTCCAGCAAGGCGACCAACTGGTCCGGGAACCCCGTCTTCTTCAATTGAAATAAATAGGCCGTGCGTTCCGTGGATAATTGCAGTAGCGAGATCGGGTAAGCTTTGCCTTTGGTAAAAGAGGGACGGCTCTCCGTATCAAAACCAATCGTATGCTCCTGCAATAAAAGTTCCAGTATTGTCACTGCGGTATCTTCTTCTGTGACAATGATCACTTCACCATCAAAACGAATGATGGGAAGTGTATTAATATATTCGCGGCTTAACCTGTTTGTCATTACCAATCCCATTATTAACTTCCTTTAAAAAAATTGCATCTGTATATGCCCATTATAACGTATTATCATCATCTTATAATGCTGCTTTTCTCGGAAATGTCGCATAGGAAATGTCGAACTTTTTCCATGAATTCATTTGTACAATATATAAGCATACCCGATAAGAAACGGAAAATCAAGCCCATTTTTAAGAATGAGGCAAAAAAAATAAGAAAATGATTTGACAAATCCGCGTATTTCGATTAATATTAGATTTTATGAAAATAATAGGTTTGAGAGGATAAAAGATGAATAAAAATGATTTAAACTCAAAGGAAAGCGTGGGCCTTCGGTATATGATTTTTCGCAAGGCAATCAGGAAGAGTTCGCTTCAAATAAGTGAAGAGATTGAAGTACCATTGGCTAGTATCCAAGCGGTAGAAAGCGGGAGTTCATTTCCAGATATTGTATTTCTTCATAATTTGTTTATCGAGTACGGCCTGAACATTAACTGGCTTTTATTCAATGCGGGTTGGATGTTTAGCGCAACTTACCCGGCCAATTTAGATTCACAATACGTGATGAGGCCGATAAGTAGCGTGGAAGAGGTTGTGGCCCAACATACCAGCTTTATTATGTTACTGCAAATTCCCATCATTGAAAAGGCAGTGCAGGACGCTTTGGACGAACTGCGGTTAGAGTTGCAAAAGGATGGTAATAAATAGGAAGACACACTTATTTTGCCGCATTGGTTCCGCCTGTGTTCTTTACATGATACTACTCTAGCCTGTATAGTAAACGCAATCTGAATAAGAAATATAGGGATTGATATCCATTAAAAAAGGTGACGCCGGTTTTTTTTTATGTTACAATAATTCCGGTGGTGCTAAATAATGATAATGGATATAGAGGTTATGCTGGTAAGATCACGGCGAATGCGTATTCCTACTCGTATTCGTGTTAATCCGTTTGTGGTGATTTTGGTATTGCTTTTCTTGAGTTCGACGTTTGGATTTGGCCAGCACTATTTGGTCCGTCGTTATGCCGAGCGGGAAGGTTTGCCCAGTTCCCAGGTGTTTGATATGCTTCAGGACCCAATGGGTAGGATGTGGTTTGCTACCCAGTTGGGGATATCCTGTTATGATGGAGTATCGTGGCGTCATCATGGGAATCGCGAAGGTCTGCCCGTGCTGATTTTTTATAAGTTGGCCATTGATGGCACCGGCAGAATCTGGGCCCTATCCGAACCCAGCGGTGGTTCTTTTCTCGTTACAAATTTTGATGGCACCCGTTGGCAATCCATTGACAATGTGAGGGCTCTTAATGCCCGTATTTCCCTGCCCACTAGCTTCAGTGTGATGGATCGGGGAGAAATGGGAACACCAAATCTTGCCGTTGGGACCATGGTAGACGGATTATTTTTGTGGAATGGCAAGAAATGGGAACAATTTTCCCAAACCAATGGTTTGTCCAGTAACAGCATCTCCGGCATTGAGATTTTAAACGGGAAGTTTTATGTGGCTACCGATAAGGGACTGAATGTATTGAGTCAATCCCTTGCCGGTACGTTCCATGTCGATCACCGGCTGACTAAGCAACTTGGTGATCGTTTGCCTTTGATTTCCCGACCCCTCAAGGGAATTGGTATCCAGTTTAAGGATAAATTTCTGGATGCCCGGTTACCCAATGCCCGTATTTGGGTTTATGGGGGCGATCAATTGGGGTACTTCGATGAAAGTGGCCACGATGTCGCCGTTTACCCCGTGCCCGTTCGTTTTAAAGATACCTTGAGAACCGTGCGTATCCAACCGGATTATCGTAGCGGTTTGTATGTGGGCAATATGTATGAGGTCTATTATTTTAACACCCGTACCGGGGCCTGGAACTCCATCGGCGTTACCAACGGTTTGCTTTGCGATGGTGCCAACGCCATGGCCATTGATTTTGAAAAAAACATCTGGATATCCTGTTATCACGGTGTAAGTTGTATTACCAGTCGTCGCTTTAGTAATTTCCGTGCTTGGAACGGGATGTTGGAGGATGAAGTGACCGCTATTTTGGAATACCACCCCGGGCAATTTATATTGGGACATACTTATGGTGTTACCTATTACGATACTCGTGTCCCGGGAAAAGGTGGAAATTTCCAAAAACTCCCGTTCTTCTCTCCTGGCGCACCGCAAATCCCATTGTGCCGGGTGTTGGACATGCAAATCGATTCACAAAAAAATATCTGGTTGGCCTGTGCGCGGGCTGGCTTGGCTAAAATTAACCCGCAACGTCAGGTTACTTGGTACGGAAAAAAGGATGGACTGCCAGAGAATATTATCTGTCTCTGGATTGACCATCTGGACAACATGCTGGTGGGAACAGAGCGCGGCATTTATCGTGGTGGGGAAAATGGCTTTCATCTGCAACCCCTCGGTCCCTTCTCCCATATCAGCGTGCGGCGTATTTACTCGACTGGCGGGAAAATACGATTACTGGCCAGCAATGACAGCGGCATATACGTGTACCAGGAGAAAGAGGCACGCTGGAAACACTATTGGGTTTCCAACGATCGGGACGCCAATGCAGTTTATGCCATAAAAGAGGAAGCCAATGGCTGGTTGTGGTTGGGAACGCGGGGCGGCTTATTTGTTTTGGAACCGGGGCAGGAGTTTATCCATAGATTTGAAAAAAAAGGCTTCAGAATAGAGCGACCTATTTATTCTATTTTGGCGGACAGTAAAAAGCAACTTTGGTTCGGCACCAATAATGGGCTGGTGTGTTGGGATGGCAACCAAGCCAGGGAATATTCCATGGCCGAAGGGTTGACTGGCAATGAATCCAATCGCGCCGCCGCCATGATGGATCGTGATGGACGGCTTTGGTTTGGAACCAATCGTGGCTTATCCATTTATGATCCCGCGTTTGATGGCAGCCTACGTTATTGCCCGCCACCCAGGGTCCGGTTACTGCACGTGGAAGTTGACGACATGCGGATACCCCTGGATAAGCCTATCCGCTTGAAAAATAAACAGAACTCCCTGGTCATTCATTTCCGGGGTATTTCATTCATGGATCAGAAGGCTGTTCTTTTTAAAAGTCGTTTGGAGGGATTGGAAGGAACATGGAGCGCGGAAAAAAACCTGGGCAACCAGACTATCCGCTATACCGATTTAGTGCCCGGCACGTATCGGTTTCATCTAAAAGCCAAGAATTTGTTGGGGGTGTGGAGCGATGCGGTCCAGTCGCCAGAAATTATTATTCTTAGGCCTTTTTATTGGGAGTGGTGGTTTTTTGCACTGCTTTTTTTGATTGTCATGGTCGTTATTTACAGCTTCATTCGTTTTTTCAACCAGCAACGCTATGCCTTGATTCTGGAGAAAAAGGTGGCTGAACGGAGCATACAATTACAAGCGGCGGCGGAACAGTACCGCAACCTTTTTGAAGAATCAGAGGACGGGGTATTTATGAACACCTCGGATGGCGTGTTTATTGATATCAATCCAGCCGGGGTGAGACTCTTTGGCTATGATTCCAAGGCCGAATTATTAAGTCTTAAATCCATTGCTACCTTGTACGAGAATCCAGATGATCGCCAAAAATACAAGGAGAAGATTGAAAAGGAAGGTTTTGTCAAGGATTATGAAATCGCTTTTTTACGCAAGGATGGCCAGCGCATCATTACCCGTGTCACTGCCTCGCTGGTGCGGGATAAGAATGGGAACATCACCGCTTACCGCGGTATCATCCGGGATATTACCGCTCAAAAGGAACTGGAACAACAGTTGATGCAGGCGCAGAAGATGGAAGCTATCGGCACCCTGGCCGGGGGCATTGCGCATGATTTTAATAATATTCTGGGGGTTATTGTCGGTTTCACCGAGTTGGCGCTGGAAGATCTGGAAGAGGGCAGCCTGGTGTATCAGAATATCCACAACGTGTTGACTGCTGCCGAACGGGCTTCTGAATTGGTCAAACAAATTTTGGCTTTCAGTCGTCAGAGTGAACGTAAACGCAAGCCCATTTCACTGGGTCAGGTTGTTCAGGAATCACTCAAGCTCCTGCGTTCGTCTTTACCTGCCACTATTCAAATTCATCGGGACATCCAGGCTGACACTGCCCCAATTCTTGGGGATGCCTCCCAGATTCACCAGATCATGATGAATCTTTGCACCAATGCCGGGTTTGCCATGAAAAAAAACGGCGGCATATTGGAAGTAGTGCTCCGTGAAGTACAACTTGACCAGGACAGTGTTACCCGATACACCGGATTACCACCCGGGCGGTATTTGCGTTTGACTGTCAGTGATACGGGCAGCGGTATTCCCCAGAACGTGATAAAACGTATTTTCGACCCCTATTTCACCACTAAAAAAGCAGGCGAGGGAACCGGTATGGGACTGGCCGTCATTCATGGCATTATCAAGAGTCATGGTGGCGATATTACCGTGTACAGTGAAGTCAATAAAGGTACTACATTTAATGTCCTACTGCCTTGTTTTGAAGGTGATGCCGAGAGTAAAACAGAGGTTCACGAGGAAGTGCAAACCGGCAATGAACGGATACTTCTGGTCGATGATGAAGAAGCGCTTACCCGGGTCGGCAGCCAGATTTTGCGGCGGTTGGGCTACACTGTGACCGGGATTTCCAATCCCCTGGATGCCTTACGACTATTCCGCCACACACCACAGGATTTTGATGTTGTTATTACCGATCTCACTATGCCCCATATGACCGGTATTCAATTGGCACGGGAATTAAAAAATATTAAACACGATATACCCGTTATTTTATGCTCCGGTTTTAGTACCATTACTACCCGGCGGAAATTTAAAGCGTATGGCGTCAATGAGTTCGTGATGAAACCTGTCATTCGCAACGATCTGGCCCGGGCGGTACGCAAAGTATTGGATAAAAAAGATGACTAAAGAACGGCTGCCCGCCATAAAAACCAGGAGAATCAGAAACACTCTAAACACATTCTTAACAATTTGCTCATTCAGAATTAACCCGATCAGGTTTTAATAGGATATTCATATAATATTGTATATAAATAATATAGTATATAAATAATATAGTGTATTAACAAAAATAGTTTTGCCAAGTAAGGAAAATGAACATGATAGAAAATAAAACCAGTGAGACAAAAGTAGTGTTCGTGGTGGAAGATGAAGCCGATATTCTTGAATTGATTGCCCTGCATTTGCGCAAGGCCGGGTTTATAGTGGAGACTTTTGGCGAGGCTGCACCCATGTTATCCCTGTTGGAAGAGGGGAAGCGTGTGCCCGATTTAATCATTCTCGACCTCATGATGCCCGGCATGGATGGTTTGGAGGTGTGCAAAAGATTAAAGCGGAACGATGCTTTTTCTGGCATTCCTATTATCATGGCGACTGCTAAAACCGATGAGTTTGATATTGTACTGGGTCTTGAACTGGGAGCCGATGATTATATTTCCAAACCTTTTTCACCACGCGAACTCGTGGCACGGGCCAAAGCCGTGTTACGCCGCTTTATTCCCCAGCGTCCTTCCGGGAAAATCACGATCAACGGTCTGCTCACTATTGATCACGATAAATTTGAGGTGACTGTGGCAGGTCAAAGGGTTCAACTCACCTCCACTGAATTCCAAATTCTAAAAATCCTGGCCGATAAAAAAGGCTGGGTCTTTTCCAGGGAAAAAATATTGGACAAGTTGTGGGGTGATGATAAAGATGTATTTGATCGGACAGTTGATGTTCATATCAAGAATTTACGCGACAAATTGGGCTTGGCTGGGTCATTAATCAAAAATGTCCGTGGCGTCGGTTATAAATTAGAATCCCAATAGGAATAAAAAAATGACACAAAAATCAGAACAAATAACGGAACAAAAACAGATTAATAAGAACGGGTTGGCACGCTGGCTGGAGAAATTCTTTGTGCGCACATTTTTTAGTTATATGGGTGTGATTGTGCTCGTGTTCCTGTTGATTTACTTTTTTTCTCTCGCACCCATCCGGGATTTTTACCTCGAAGATTTGAAAACCCGCTTACAACAAATCGGTTCTACCATGCAATTCAAAGCTATCGAATTGTACAAAGCCGGGGATTTAACCGGTTTGGATCACTATATCAAGCAGGTGGGCCAAAATACCACCATCCGTATCACCCTGATCCTTCCCGATGGTCGTGTTATTGCCGATTCGCTAAACGCACCCGAAAAAATGGAGAACCACGGCGACCGCCCCGAAGTGATCCGCGCCTTTGGCGGCGATAATAGCGATTCTATACGCTACAGTCCTACCATGGGTGAACAAATGTTATATCTCGCGTTACCTATCAATGAGAAAGGCGAAACGTGGTTAGTGGTGCGTTTAAGTGTGTATTTGAAAGAGATTCGACTCCTCATCGACCATCTGCGCTGGAAATTGGCTACCTTGTTGTTGTTTTTATTCTTTTTTGCGATTGGTGTTTCCTGGTTTTTTTCCCGGGGTATTTCCAAGCCCGTGCAGAATGTGATCGCTGCCATGCAAAAATTTGCCAATGGCGATTTTGAAGCCCGGGTTTATCATATTCGTAAAAACGAACTGGGCGGCATGGCTGAAAGTTTTAATAAAATGGCTGCCCAGCAAAAAGAACTCTTTACTGGCTTGTCCGCCAACCAGGCCGAACTCCAAGCGATTATCGCCTCAATGAAAGAGGGGTTGCTGGTCATTGATCTGCACGGGAAAATCGTGCTCTGCAATCAGAGTTTCAGACACATGATCGGCAAAGAAATCGTTCCCGGCTGTTCCTATTGGGAAGTTTTGCGGATCCCCGATTTTGAACGGTTTGTGAAACTCGCGTTTCTCGGTGAAAAAAGCGACTACCGCAAGCTAGAACTGTTTGATAAAACCTATCATGTCGGTTTTAATCGCATGGTTGCAGAACAGAAGCTGGTCATTATTTTCCGTGATATCACTGACTTTTTATTACTGGACAAGATGAAAAAGGATTTTGTGGTCAATCTCACCCACGAGTTAAAGACCCCCCTAACCGCAATCAAGGGATTTGTGGAAACGCTGGAGGAAGAGGAAAAAATCCAGCATCCCGAATATATCGAAATCATCAAGCGGCATACTGCCCGTATGACCCAATTGGTTTCTGACATGCTTGTATTGTCCGAATTGGAAGATATGGAAGAGACGCGCCGGGATATCCCGTTTGAAATGGTGGAACTGGGCGAGTTGATGAATCACATGTTATCTATTTTCCGCGAGAAGATCAAGGAAAAAGGGGTGGCGTTGGTCGTGGATATACCTGTTGATCTCCCTCCTATTTGTGGTGAGCGTTTCAAGTTGGAACAGATGTTCATTAATTTGTTGGACAATGCCGTCAAGTATACCGATAGTGGTACCATTACTATTTCCATCGCGCCTTTTAAAGGGCCCCATGAGGACTCCCTGATTATCCAGGTGAAGAACTCCGGCATTCCTATTCCCGCCAAGAGTTTGTCCCGTATTTTCGAACGTTTTTATGTCGTTGACAAGTCCCGGTCCAGAAAAATGGGCGGTACAGGTTTGGGGTTATCGATTGTCAAGCATGTCGTCATGTTGCATAAAGGCGAGATTATCGTGGCCAGCGATCCTGAACAGGGCACCATATTTACGATTCATTTGCCGCGTCAGCAATAGTAAATAGATAAAAAAGAGGACCACAGATTACGCAGATTAAAGGGATTATAGAGATTAAAAAAGGACTTAAGAAAAAGAGTGGCCCACGAATTTACACGAATTTACGCGAATTAAAAAGAAATAAAAAATTCCTTTTGATAAATTCGTGATAATTCGTGAAATCCGTGGGGAAGTCTTTTTTCCCTTGACATTTGCCCAATGTTCTTTTACACTTATGGTCAAGGATGGAAAAATGATAATAGCAGACATTTCAAGTAGATTAGCCGCGACCTTGTTGGCGGATATGACCAAGGGGATATTCAAAAGTTTGTTCTCCAAGGACCAGATGAAAGCCGTGCTGGAAAAAGCATATCAGCAATTTAAAACCAGTGTCCAAGAGAGCGGTAAGCAGCAAGATAAAACCCTTTTGCCGGTTTTTGAAGCATTCTTCACCGATGATCGCACCCGGGGTGAACTTAAGGTCATATTTGAGGGGCAGAGTGCGCAAGTCGATTTTACCTTGCTGGATGAGATTTTTGTGCAGCTTTGTTCAGATCAGGGTATTGAACTGGGGGATTTTAATTTCTTCCAGTTCATGAAAGAGATGATCGTCGAACTGGAAACGTTGGCCCAACAACATGAGGAATACCAGGAGACGTTGCAAACAGAATATCTCAAACGAGTGGTACAGCATTTAGAAAAACCCGGCACCGAGCGCAACCTGTCCAATGCCCGGCTCAAGTATTTGCAGCAATTGATCCAGCAACATAATCGCTTGGTATTCACTGGCATCCCCGATTTGAAAGAGAAGAAAGATATTCCCCTACCCGAAGTTTTTGTCATGCAACGGGCGCGGGAAAGTGTGCCGGTAGAAGAGTATGAACGGTTATTTAACGAAAAAATAATCACCGGGGACGAGGTGTTTACCGGCCATGAACTGCAAGTACGGCGGCTGCTCTCTTATCATAAAGAAGAGAAAAAGGAACCGGTCAAGTTTGATGAGGTATTAAATGATAGTGTGAACCGCCGTTTTGTGATTCTGGGCAAACCCGGTTCCGGGAAATCATCGCTGGTCAAATTCCTGATGCTGGCAGCCGCGCAAAAACTGCTGGACGAACCCCGCCAAAGCAATAATCTGTTCCTGCCCATCCTGGTGGAAATCCGCAGGTTCGAGCGTGCCTTAAGCAAAACCACGCGGACCGATTACAACATTTTGAATTATCTGTACGATGTCATGAGTCAATCGTATAATCTCGTATTACCGCCCCGTTTCTTTGAGACCTGGTTGGAGAGTGGTCGCGTGTTGTTGATGTTTGATGGTTTGGATGAAGTCGCGGCAGAATCGCGCCGTGCCGAGATACGGCACATGATCGCTTCATTTGTGGCCGGACATAAAGGGAATACCGTGATTGTGACGTCACGGATAACCGGCTACAATCGGGCGCAGTTTTCAACCACGGATTATCGCCATTTTACTTTGGAAGATTTTGATGATGAGGAGATTGTTACTTTCATCGGGAAATGGTATACCAGTCGTTTGACGAATCCAGCGGAGGTGAAAACGAAAGTAACGGATTTGCAAGAAGCATTGGCCAAAAAACCACGCATCAAAGAGTTGGCGAGAAACCCGCTCTTGTTAACGATTATCGGCATCATTCATCGTTACGAGGCGCAATTGCCGGAAGATCGTTTGGTACTCTACGATAAAGCCACCGAAGCCATGCTTTATACCTGGGATAATGTCAAAGATATCATTGATGAGAAATTCAAACCCGCAGACAAGCGCTTGTTTCTGGAGAAAGTGGCTTTTCACTTGCAATCTGTGGAGAAAGGGGATGAGGCGGGCACCGTGCTTGAGCGTCTTGAGGTATATAATATCTTATTCCCTGATTTCTGTCGGATTTTTTGTTGCGATAATCGCCATGCCAAGGGATTGGTGGATGAGTTTTTAGATTCCATACGGTCGCGGGCCGGTTTGTTAACGGAGCAGGCGCCAGATCAATTCGGATTTGTGCATAAAACCTTTCAGGAGTATTTTGCGGCCCAGTGGATTGCCAATGAATCGCTCATGAATTACGACCTACAGATTGTGATCAATTATGTGGACACCTATATCGACAATGCCTTTTGGCAAGAAACGTTATTGTTGGCCATTCGCGCCTTGCCCAACAAACAGGCGTTAAAAGTTCTGGAACATATTTTAAAACGGGACCAGTTAGGGATTGAAGCGGATTTTTATCACAATCACTACTTTGTGATGAAGTTTTTAGCCGAGCAGGCGCAGTGGCTGGATAGCCGGGAAGTTGTAGAAAAGATTTTCGATGATTTTTTTGCATTCTCATGGAATGAGGGAAGGGATAGAGGCGTGTATTCCAATTCAACCTGGGAACGATTTAAAAAGTGGGTTGCCACGGTTACCGATTCGTTGGCAGTAGTATTATTAACCAAAAAATTAGTGACACTGGCGGAAGATCAAGCCAATAACAGCTATCTCCGCTGCGACTGCGCCGAGGCATTGGGGAACCTGGGTCTAAAAGAAAAAGCCGCGGAAATACTT
>CAZCVI010000096.1:0-1709 GCA_964502145.1 uncultured Clostridia bacterium | reverse complement strand
ACCTGGGTCTAAAAGAAAAAGCCGCGGAAATACTTTTGACAATGGCGCAAGATCAGGCCAATTCAGGCGTTCTCCGCAGCTCCTGCGCCCAGGCATTGGGGAACCTGGGTCTAAAAGAAAAAGCCGTGGCTATTCTTATTGACCTTTACTTGGCACAGACGGATAAAATGGAAGATGAAACACAATTGATTTATGAATCTTTGTGGAGGCTGACGACGATAAAAGAAGGAAGCTAGGAGGTTAGGAGGTTAAGAAGTTAGGATAAAAGAAAGAGAGCAGGGTAGCATGCCCGCTTTTCTTTTTTACTATCTCCCATCTACTGCGACATCGACCAATCCTCAATCTCTAAGGTCGGGATTTGCTCAAAATCTTGTCGGTTACGGGTAACCAAGATGGCATTGTTACTTAATGCAATAGCCCCAATTTTTAAATCTTGAATCCCAATTCGAATTTTTCTTGAACGAAGGGCTTGGAATTGGGCTTCTGCGTGGAGGTCGTATTTTAAGACATTAAATCCACACAGGAAATCAAACGTTTTGGACAACCAATAATAAGCTTGTAATCGTTCCTTCGACTCCGTACCACGATGAATTTGGGCTAAACGTCCGCGTACCATTTCTTCAACACTTATCACTGGAATATATATCTGTTCTGGAGAAATTTTCAAGATATATGATCGTATCGGTTCATAACCACGTTGAATCAAGCTAAGATGGTCGCTGTCTAATAAAAATAGTTTCACTGGACGGCTGGCCCCATCTTTTTGTCAATTTCATGCCGATAGGCGGCGATCTCTGCTTCAAAATCGTCGAAAGTGGGATCATCTTTGAACCACCCGAATTTATCAAGCCAAGGGTTACCTGTTTGGGACACTATTGGAACATCTATTTTTATTAATTCCATTTTATGATTCAGGTATTCACTTAACCTAGCGGTGATCCTTTCTATGGCTTCATCCCTGGAGTTTTCTTGAACGGCAATTTCAGGCCAATTCTTGGCTCTGGCAATAAACCGATTGTTCTCTGTACTGATAATCACATCACAAATCACAATTAACCTCCATTATCCACACTATTATTATAATACCATTTTGAGTATTTTTCAATTGAGAAAATGGGTTGGTTTTTTTTTATTATTCTCTTGAAACTTATCAACAATTATGGTATTGATTAAACTGAAGGAAGTTGCCATCGTTTTGCCAGAGTATCCAGAAACTGGCAGAATGAGTGATAGCATATAATAGATAAAAATAGCATGCTTTCGATGATATAATCTTTCTGGATAGGAGGTGTACCCTTGACTTTGCAAGAGATTTTGATTGATATCCATTCATTGAATGAGGATTTAGAAGCATACGGACGGAAATATGGGGTACTGTCAGAAACATTTTACGAATCCTATAGCAATGGCGAAGAGCCGGAGGATGACGCATGGGTTTCCGATTGGTCAGACTGGGCTGGAGCCTATAAAATATTTCTGCGCCGCAAAGAGCAATATAATCGTGCCATCACCACCTTAGAAAAGCACCGTCCCTGATTCTTCCTAACCTTTATAAAAGGAAAACATAGAATAAATGTAACTGGTCAGGCTATATTTCAGGAATAAAAGCATTGCCAAGCCTAATAGTATCATTTTTTCCGCCCATCGGTCATCGACGACTGAAAATCACTCATCATTGTCCCTTGTTGGACAAAATTGTCCGCCATCGG
>CAZCVI010000095.1:0-26488 GCA_964502145.1 uncultured Clostridia bacterium | reverse complement strand
ATATCATATTTGAAATATCGTGAAAATGAATTTACACAGAATATTTTACACTCCCCTTCGAAAATAAAACTTCCGCACAATGAAGTCGCAAGTCCGCAAAGTTTCCTGACAAGTCCACAAACCTGTCAATCATTTTTTTCCTTCCAGCCGCAGGTGTTTAAAAAAACTGCCCGCAGAACACTTTCCATTTTTACTTTTTCATTTTAGGGTTGTAATTTTTAATTATTTTACCTCCCCTGTCGGTATTCCGGCATTTTTTTCTCCAAAGGGTATAATATTTCCAACGCTTTACTCCGGTTTGATACCCAAGAAGCCCGTTATCTTGCAATTCCTTTTTTGGTACGAAAATTGCTATCCTATTGCTTGAGGTATCAAGGAAAATGAAAAATTGTATCTATACTACAGCCGCAGGCATGATGACTTCTGCAGAACGCTTGAACGTGGCCAGTAACAACGTGGCCAATGCCAATACAAACGGGTATAAAAGCGATATCGCGTTTGAACAGGCCATCAAGTTCTTACAAGAAGGTCCTTATCCAGGCAAAGATCAACCTGTACTGGCCGGCACGGCTATAGATATGGAGCAAGGCGTGATTGATACTACTGGCAGAACCCTAGACATGGCATTTGAAGGCCCCGGTTTTTTCGCCGTCCAAGGCCCGGATAACCAACCCCTGTACACCCGCAACGGTTCCTTTGCGCTCAATTCCCAAAAAGAATTGGTCACCCATGAAGGCTTTAATGTCATGGATAAATTCAACCGCAAAATAGCCATCTTCGGTAATAATTTAGAAGTCACTCCCAAAGGCGAGATTTTTGTAGACGGTAATTATTATACTTCCTTAAAAATCGTTGATCTTAAAAACCGCGATGAACTGGAAAAAGTTGGTGGTACCTTTTTCAAATTAAAAGATAGCACCCAACAACCCACGCAGATGGAAAACCCCCAGATGATCTCCGGTGCCCTTGAAAAATCCAACTTCAACCTCCTAAAAGGACTGGCCGAATTATCCGCTGCTGATCGTACCTTCGAATTCCAACGAACCGCCGCAGACCTGATGTTAAGAACACTACGACGGGTGATCACAGAAATCCCCAGACCGATTTAATTTTTATTAAGCATTATAATAAATAGATATACGGGATAAAATAAAAATGAAAAACGCGAAAGCAGTAACAATAGAAAGAATAACCAGTCGCAAATATGCGCTGCAAGGAGGTTCAAAATGATGAGAGCTTTGTATTCCGGTGCTTCCGGCATGAATGCCCAGACCCTGAACATGGATGTCATTTCAAATAACTTGGCCAATGTGAACACCATTGGTTTCAAAAAATCACGCCCCGAATTCCAAGACTTGATCTATCAAACCTTAAGAGAACCCGGTGCCAAATCCACTATTTCTACCGAGATTCCCAGTGGTATGCAGGTCGGCCTCGGCGTCAAACCCGTGGCGATCAGCCGGATTTTTTCCCAGGGTAATTTCAAACAAACCGGTAGTCCCCTTGATATTGTCATTGAAGGCGAGGGATTTTTTCAAATCACCATGCCCGATGGTACTATTGCCTATACCCGGGCCGGTAGTTTTTCCCGCGACTCCACCGGACGTGTTGTCACCAGCGACGGCTACCCCATCGAACCCGCCCTCACCATCCCCGCCGATGCCATCAGTATCACTGTTGGCAATGACGGCACCGTTTCTATCTTAAGACCGGGCGAAACCGCCTCCACCGAAGTAGGCACCATTCAATTGGCCAAATTCGTCAACTCCGGCGGCTTAAAAAGCCTGGGCAGGAACCTCTTTTTAAATACCTCCGCTTCCGGCGATCCGATCCAGGGTACTCCGGGCCTCGAAGGATTGGGAACTATCTCCCAGGGCTTCCAAGAGATGTCCAACGTCGATATCGTTGAGGAACTCGTGGGGATGATTGTGGCTGAACGTGCCTATGAGACCAGTTCAAAGTCCATTAAAACAGCCGACAACATGCTCAGAACCGCTCTTTCTATGGGCAGATAAGATATCACATATCATAAAATATAACAAAAAAGGAAGATAACATGAAAAACAACAGGGTTTTCCCCGTATTAGTCGTTCTTGCTGTATTCTGGGGCGTGTGCTGCCACGGATTGCATCTCCGGGGAGCCGATCTCGCCTCCAGCCCCATCCAACTCAAAGATCAGGCGGTTGTCAGCGATGCCATTATCCGTGTGCGGGATATTTTACTCATGGACGCCGATACCCGCGCCCGCATCGGTAATCTGGTAGTAGCCGTGGCACCTGAAATGGGTGACACGACGTCAATCGGTAAGAAAGAAATCCTGGAAAAATTAATCGGCAATGGTTTTTCCATTTCTCCCGAACAAATGAAGGGAGCTGATACTGTCCGCGTCAGCCGCCAAGGTTTGAGTCTCAGCCCAGCCTTCTTTAAAGAACGTATCCAAGCCTATATTATGGCCAACTCCCGTTGGAAAGACGGTATCACCGTTTCCATCGTTTCCTCCAAGGATATCATCGTTCCTGAAAGCGGCGTGTCCTGGGAATTAAGCCCAGCCAATGGCCAGGATTTTTTTGGCAGCATCCTCTTTAAAGTACGCGCTATCTCCAATACCACCCACGAGGAAGTATACTCCAACTGGCTGGTCGCCAAATTGGATATCAAAAAACGGGTGGCCATTTCCAACCGCATGATCCAGAAGAACGAACCGCTCACTGCCGATAACATCCGCTGGGAAACACGCGAAATCACGGCGTTTGACCGGGATGCCATTTTAGATGAGCAGGAAATTTTGAGCGAGAAAGCTGGCCGCATCATCCGGCCCAACTCTGTTATCACCTCCAGTTTACTGGAGAAAAAATTCATGGTGATGCGTGGCCAAACCGCCACTCTCACGGCAAAATTAAATGACATCAAAGCCACTTCGACCGTGACCGTGCTGTCCGATGGTTCCCTTGGAGATAATGTTCGCGTTATGAATATATCCTCTAAAGTTATTGTCGCCGCCACCGTGACGGGTAAAAATCAATTGGAGGTCAGTGTCCAATGAACACATTAAAAATGAATCATAAAATAAGTCGTAAAATGAATCGTAAAAATAGCATGGGTTTGTTAATACTCTTTATTCTGGCCCTATTCGCCTGGACCAGCCTCTTACAAGCAGATGAATATGCAGGCAAAAAAGCCTCGTTGTGGCGGGACAATTCGACTTTCGCCAAAATCTACAGCGACCCCAGGGCCACCGCGATCAATGATATCGTCACCATCAAGATCAGCGAATCCAGTACGGCGTCCAATAAAGCCGCACTCACCACGTCCAAAAAAACCTCCATGAGCATGGGCATTGATAATTTCATGGGGTTGGAGAAACAGATCGCGCCTAATGCCGATTTTGATAATGCCAGCATGATAGGTAGTAATTCCAACAATTCCCATGCCGGTGAAGGTTCCAGCACCCGTGCCACTACCTTATCCGCCTATATCTCTGCCCGTGTCATCGACGCCATGCCCAACGGGAACCTGGTGATCGAAGCCAAAAAAGAGGTGATTGTTAACAAGGAAAAACAGATTGCTGTCCTGACCGGCATTATCCGGTCACGCGATATTTCCTATGATAACGTCATTGAATCCAATAAAATCGCGGACATGCAAATTAAATTCAGCGGTAAAGGCCCGGTCACCAGTCAAACCAAACGCGGTTGGCTGAGTTGGCTCATCGACACTATCTGGCCATTTTAGCACGCCACAGGATGAGAATAAAAATGAAAAAAACAATCTTATCAAGTATCCTGATATTATTCGTATGTGTGTTCCACATGTTTGCCGTGGATGCACGGTTAAAAGATATCGCGGCTTTTGAGGGTGTACGCGACAACCAGTTGATTGGTTACGGCATTCTGGTTGGCCTTGAAGGCACCGGCGATACCACCCAGAACAAGTTTACCTTTCAATCCATGGCCAACCTGCTCGACAAGATGGGTTTAAAACTCGACCCCACCGCCTTCCAGATGCGCAACACCGCTGCCGTCGCCGTGACCGCCACCCTGCCACCTTTTTCCCGCGTCGGTTCCAAGATCGATGTTACCGTCTCTTCCATTGGTAGTGCCAAGAGTATCCAGGGTGGCATATTGCTTATCACTCCCCTAAAAGCCGCTGATGGCCAAGTATACGCCGTTGCCCAAGGCGCCGTTTCTATCGGCGGTTACAATGCCTCCCAGGGTGGCACCTCCACGGCTAAAAACCATGCTACCGTGGGTAGAGTCCCCAATGGCGCTCTCGTTGAAAAAGAGGTGGGTTTTGATTTTAACTCCCAGAACTATTTCACCCTCGTGATGTTCAACAGTGATTTCACCTCCACTTCCCGCGCCGTCAATAGTATCAATAAAGCTTTTGGCGAAATCGCCGCTGCCATGGATTCAAGAACTGTCAAAATTATGATCCCCGAAAAATATTCCCGTGATAAAGTGCTCATGGCTTCCATGCTGGAGAACCTTGTCATCTCACCCGATACCCAGGCTAAAGTCGTCATTAACGAACGAACCGGCACCATCGTGTTCGGTGAGAATGTCACTATCTCCAAAATAGCTCTGGCCCACGGCAATATTACCGTTTCTGTTAAAACTGAATACGATGTGTCCCAACCCAACCCCCTCTCCAGGGGCGAAACCGTCACCGTGCCCAGGACAAGTACCGAGATAAAAGAAGATGAAGCCCGGTTCACTGTGATTGAAAGCCAGCCAAAAATTGCCGATGTAGTGAAAACACTCAATTCTCTCGGTGCCACGCCCAGGGATATTATCGCTATACTTCAGGCCATGAAAAGTGCGGGCGCCTTGCAAGCTGAATTGGAAATTATTTAACATGACTTTAAGTAATAATAACATCAACACCTCCTCGTTAACCGCCGCTACTCTCGCCCAAAAAAGCATTCAAGATGACCGTATGGGGCTCGACCTGCGCACCATGGGCGAGGGTTCTAAGGAAGCCAAAATTCGGCGCGTGGCCATCCAATTCGAGGAAATGTTGATCAACACCATCCTCAAAACCGCCTTCAAAGACAAGGAACCGGAAGAAAAGGAGGAGGGTGAAGAACCCGGTTTAACTTTTGGGCGGGTCAATGATTTCAGAAACATGTTTTTATCCCAACATATTGCCGATAACGGTGGCCTGGGATACCGGCAGGTACTTGAAGAACAAATCAAACAGGCGTATTGTCAGGGTGGTAAAACCCTCGAAGGTCAAAAAGACAGTGCAACCACAGTGGGTGCCGCCAATAATGTCGTCATCCGCCCACCCGCTCCGCTCCTACCCGCCCATGTTATGGAACACAATCCCCTGCCCACGATTAAAGCCAATGCGACGATCAGCCAAATCTCACCCCAGGAAATCGTTCAGCCCGTAGATTCCGAGATTAGTTCCCAATTTGGTTGGCGCGCCGATCCCATTGATGGCGAAAACCGCTTTCACAAGGGTATTGATTATAAGGTGCCCCCCCATACTCCCGTAAAAAGCGTCATGGCCGGGGAAGTCGTGTTTAGTGGTTGGGAAACAGGCTACGGTAATCTCGTGGAGATCAAACATGACAACGGGATGACCTCCCGGTATGGGCACAATTCCCGATTAACCGTAAAAGTCGGCGAGCGCGTCGAAGCCGGGGCTGTTATTGCCAAATCCGGTTCCACCGGACGCAGTACCGGGCCTCACCTTCACTTCGAAATCAGACAGGACGATCTGGCTATTAATCCCACTGCATTTTTTCATGAACAAAATACTAATGTTTTGGCAAAGAATGCCGAAATACCAGATGTAAGTCTTTAGAAGTATTAAGTATTGCGAGTTTAAAGTAATAATTGTTAGAAGTAATAAAAGCCCTTAACAGGAGGCTGATATGAGTATGAAAATTGATTCAAGTGGCATTGGCAAGATTAATAATGATGTGGTCCGTAAGGATCTAAATCGCGTTAAAAACAGCGAAGAGGTAACCTCTGATTATAATTCCGACGATAAAGTCGAGCTTTCCGCCAGGGCTATGGACTTAAAAGAGATGCAGACCAAAGCCATGTCTACTCCTGATGTACGCACAGAAAAGGTAGATTCCATTAAATTGAAAGTAGACAATGGCACCTATCAAATCTCTACCGAAGCCATTGCTTCTCGAATGATTGAAGAGGCCATGGGTTAAATAATCAGTTCAGAATCAGTTCATATTATTTACTAAAACCGTCAGGGATAGTGTCGAAAGCAAGTAATACCAAGGGAGTAGAGAAAGAAAGAGGGAACAGAGTGAGAAAATAAATTGTGAAGGAGGGATAATATGAGTGATATCGGAAGATTAAGGCGAGGTGGCAATCCCTCAATTCCAACCATTCGCAAAAGTGCCGACCCCTTCCAACCTGAAATGGGCCAAATGGATTTTACCCAGGAAATGGAAGAAGTAAACGCCGTTTTTTCCACCTCCGTCCAAGAAACTGAAAAAACCGAACAGAACATCATTGATGATGAAAACCGTCGCAAGCAATACCGGTTGCGGAAACGCAAACGCAAAAAAGAAGAAGAAAAAAACAACCCCGAGGAAGAAGAACTCCTGTTAGATATCACCGCCTAAGCTATAAATCCCCTACTTTCAAAAAATCTTTTACCATTTTAAAGGACTCTACCTGCCGCCACAAAAGCGGCAGGTAAACAAAGGTGACATCCTAAAATGGGGACGCAGTCCCCCCTAAAAGTGGTATTCTAATCCTAGTGAAAAGGAGGTGGAGAAGGCATCAAAGTCAGAATCATCATCGTATTCATCATCCCAATAGTCATACTCATAGTCATAACTGGGAGTGACTTTCCCATAGACGCGAATACCGGATCGGAAAAATAATTTCCTCGTGAGCGGAAATTTTGCACCCAATTCTAAGGCCATGGCCACCGTGCTGTCAGTGCCGTAGTAATAATAGCCGTATCCATCGTTCCCGCGGTAAGGCTCATGTAGAGAAACCAAACTGGCCCCCATGCCAAAAAATATAGAGGCCGGATTCCGGCGGAAAATTTTCAACTCGGCATCAAGCATAAGAGTATAAAAATCGATATGCTGATTGGACCGGCTAAAAAAGTCAAACTTGGCAGGTGTATAATCAAATTCAAGGTTGAAAAAAAAACGATTGCTGAAATTAATCATCCGCCACCCCAACCCGACTACCGGCGCAAGAGTCGAAGCACTATCCATTCCCAGTGCATAATTACCAAAATCAGGATTCAAACGGTTCGTCGACCCCATCGCATAAACATAAACACTGTCTTTGGAAAAATACCTGACATTAGAATTCCGTTTCCCTTCAGACGTTTCAGAAGCTTCAGAAAAGCTCATCAATACAAACCCCATGATAAACAAAAATAATACCGACTGCACCATTCTTTTTTTCATTTTGTGTTTTTCTCCTTCACACGTATTTTATAGACATCATATTTTTCAGACTATATTTTTATTTATATCCATATATATTATATGCAATTCCAATACCAACTGGCAAGGGCTTTTTTTAAAATAATACGTCTCACAAAAAGGACACCAGCATTTTTTTCCCTGCCACCGGATAAAATTTTCCTGCTTCACTCTCCCCTACTCCCGCCAAACTCCTGAAAACCTTATATATATCATATTCTTAATTATGGCACCACAATTGCTATGGTAATGTGGAGCTAAAAAATGAAGGAATTAACAAAAGATTTTTTATCATTCCTGTGCGAGGAATACAGCTATCTGGAGAAGGTCAAACTTTTCTTAGCCGAGATTCCTCAACTGATTGCCAATGGCAGCATCTCACAAATGGAGTTCCAGATGTTTCTGGAAAAATACGAGGTGGAAACATCGCGCTACCTTTTTGAAAGAAATAAATATAAAGAACAGATTGCCCTAAAACTGCATGTCCAAAAAGACCAGGTCACGTTTAAATTGCTGGTGCATCTGGGATACACGGAATTTGAAGAAAAGGGACTCAATCTACTTAAGATAACCAATGAAATCAAGATGTTTTTGATGAAAATCTCGATCTACCTGCAAAACTTCGCCAGGATGCAACTGGAATTCAAACGACTAAACAACTTCTTATACCAGAAAGATTACTCGCCACATAGTGTTAAAACCGAAGGCCCTTATAACTTTAACCGGGGCAGAAATTTTCACGGGGAGGCGTAATATGATGAACTTATTCTCAGCTATAGAGTTGGGCAAAAATTCAATAATGGCCCAACAGCAAGTGTTTCAAGTCATTGGCCACAATATTGCCAATGTGAATACCGAGGGTTACTCCAGGCAAGTAGTGGACCTGGAAAGTGTGAGACCCTCTGTAATCGGTCTGAAAGACGGTGGCATGGGTGTGAACATGCTGGGCATCCGTTCCATCCGTGATCGATATGTCAACGGCCAGATCATGGACCGCAAACAATACCAGGGTAAATGGGATACCATGAGTGGGGTCATGAGCACCGTGGAATCACTTTTCGATGAGTCTCAGGGCCTCGGATTTTCCAATGGCCTGACCAATTTCTTTAACAGTTGGGCCGATGTAGCCAACCATCCTTCTGATATCCCCACCCGCAACAGCCTTGTGGCCAAATCGCAATCTATGGCCGATGCCATGAACAATACGTTCCTACGCTTGACCGATCAACAGGAAATCAGCAACGCCAATATCGGCACCATGGTCACCCAGATCAACGAGATCTCCGATGAAATCGGCGAACTAAACCAGAAAATCGCCTATGCCGAGGGTTCTGGCGCACAAGCCAATGACCTGTTGGACCAACGGGAAAAAAGACTGCGGGAACTTTCTGAAATGATCGGCGTGAATGTCTACTACGATCAGTCCAATCACTCTGCTACCGTGGAAATAGCCGGACGCCCACTGGTCTCTTTTAATTCGGTTAACCACATCTCTACTGTAAGGAACTCTGAAAATTCAAATTATAACGATGTATATATCGACCAATACGGTCAACCCGCTTATAATATCACCACCCAGATCGAAACAGGAAAAATGGGCGCATTGATCCAGTCCCGGGACGGCATTGTGGTAAATGGTCAGGGCACTGTCTCTGACAGTGGCTTGTCCGGTGGTTACAGACTCTTAACTTTCTCCCAGGATCACGAACTCAGCGTTGGTGACCTCATCACGGTGAATGGTGAAACCCGTTCCGTTGTTTCCATTCCCAATGCCGATGAAGTGCGGGTCAATGATTTCACCAACCCCCTACCCGCTGGCAATTTAAGCTGGCAGGAACGGGATGGATATATTCCCGAATATAAAAACGATCTCAATAAACTGGCTGCCAGTTTGATTTTTAATGTCAACAGCGCCCACCAGCAAGGATATGCCCTGGACACTGCCACCACCGACCTGGATTTTTTCCAGATGAGCGCGAATGTTCCGGGCATGACCGTGACCGATGTGAATGGCACAGCCGTTACGTTTAGTGCCGATGCCGGGGATACCGTCAGTGTGGGGGATGTAATCACAGTGAACGGAGAGACCCGTCTGGTTACCGCATACAATGCCGGCACCATGACCGCCACCGTGAATAGCGCGTTTACCTTTGTTGTAGCCGCAGGTAGTTTGAACTGGGAATACGCCAATATTCAGACCGCGTCCACGTTATTGGCCGTGAACGCCAACATCGTGTCCGATTCCAGTTTGATTGCCGCTGCCGATGCACCCAGTGCTATCGGTAACAACGGCACTGCCCTGAACATTGCCAAATTAATGGACAACCAGAGCACAGTGGATTCCAATAATGACGGTGTTATTGATTACGGCACCTTCCATGAATACCTGCACTCCCTTCATTCTGAGATCGGGAATGCGGGCAATACCGCCAAATATGAATTAGATGCCAACAGTTCTATGACCACGTATCTGGAGAACCGCCGCGATTCCATCTCCGCGGTCAGTCTCGACGAGGAAGCCGCGAACCTGATGCAGTTTGAAAAATCCTATCAGGCCCTGGCCCAATTTATGGGAAAAGTGAGCAAACTCACCGATCTATTAATGCAAATTACTTGAGGAGGTAAATTATGAGAGCCGTAGAAGCCAATTGGTACCGTGATTTTTTATACAACTTGGGCAATACCAAGTCCAGATATGACAAAGCCATCTCCCAGACCACCTCGGGGAAGAAACTTAACCACCTCTCAGACAATCCCTCGGACATGTCCTATGTATTGAGTTTGCGTAGCAAGATCGGGCAAATCGAGCAGTTCAATACCAACATTGATTCCGGGAAATTATGGCTTTCTTCTGGGGAGAGCGCGTTGAACCAGGTTCAAAATTTAATGACTTCCGCCATCACCATGGCCTCCCAGGGCGCCTCTGATTCCAGCGATGCGCAGAGCAGAACTATTCTGGCCGACAGACTGGATGACCTGCGGGATGAATTGATGAACTATGCCAATACCGAGGTAATGGGGCGATTTATCTTTGCCGGTTCCAATACCGATACTGCCCCTTTTGTGAAAGCGGCTGACACCATACTGCCCAGCGGCGCAGTGGCGCCCGGTGTTATTACCTATACTGGCAATAACGATTCCGTCTCCATCCAAGCCGATTTTACCATTACCGTGGCCACCAATGTACCCGGTAACGAGGTTTTTACCGGTCCAGTAGATATCTTTGACCGCCTCAGTCTTTTGATCCAGGGCTTGCGGGAAAATAACACCACCAACATCGGGACCCAGATGGGGCAGTTAAACGAGTCAGTGAACCAGATTAGCGACGCTCTTGGAACTATCGGCGACAGAAATGCCCACCTCACCCAGATCAAAGGATTATTAAAGAACTTCAAAACTTCGCTCACAGATAAGATGTCTTCACTGGAAGATGCCAATATGGCCGAGGCCATTTCCAACTTGGCCAAGGAAGAGGTAGGATTACAAGCCACTCTCCAAGCAGGCTCACGCATCAACAACGTCTCCCTGATGAACTACCTGTCATAAAAGATTCTACCAAAGCAATAATTTCCGTTTGTTTAATAGGTTTGGCCAGATAAGCATTCATACCCGCCGCTATAAATCGTTCCCTGTCCCCTTTCATGGCATGGGCCGTGACAGCTATAATCGGAACCCCGGCCACACCCGTTTCTTTTTCCATCTGCCGGATGATGTGGGTCGCTTCCACACCATCCATCTCCGGCATCTGGATATCCATCAGGATTAAATCAAAATGACCTTCCTTATTTTTTTCCACCGCTTCTTTCCCATTAATCACGCAATGAGTCGAAATTCCCATTTTTTCCAACATGCGCCGGATCAATTTCTGGTTTATCAGGTTATCCTCCGCCACCAGTACACGAAATTGCTTTTTACCCTCGGCGATACTCTCTTCTTGAATGGCAGATTTAACCGGTTCTGCAAGAGTATACCGTTCTTTTAAATCTTTTAATTCTTTCGGTTCTTTAATTTCCACAGGTTCCACGACAATTTGTGTGTTCCTGGGAAGTTTAAAAACCAGGGAAAAGGAAAAAGAACTGCCCGGCAAACCAGGGATGATGTCCTGTAATTCACCCGGACTTTTGACCGCAATATGGCCGCCCATTAATTGGGCCAATTGCAATGAAATAGCCAAACCCAGACCTGTGCCGCCAAATTTTCGCGTCACGGAACTATCGGTTTGATAAAATTTTTCAAAGATCAATTTCTGTTTTTCTACCGGTATTCCAATGCCAGTATCCGAGACGGTAAATTTTATTATTATTGGGGACGGGATTTCGATTTCCTTATTATTGGATTCACTGGATTCAGGGAATGCTTGGCTTTCCAGTTTAACCGTGACCAATATCCGTCCCGCCGGCGTGAATTTAATCGCATTGCCAATCAGATTGGTCAGAATTTGCCGCAATCGTCCGGGATCACCAATCACGACATCGGGAATCGTTGGCTCAATATCCATTACCAGCTCAATCGTTTTCCGTAGTGCTTGAATAGCTAGATTCTTGGTTAGATCGTGCAAACATTTTCGAAAATGAAATTCAATGGGCTCCACATCCAATTTCCCCACCTCGATTTTAGATAAATCCAGAATATCATTGAGAAGTCCCAGCAGAGATTCCGACGAGTTTTTTAAAGTCAGAATATAGTCGTGTTGTTCATTGGTTAAACCGGTATCCAGTACTAATTCCGCCATCCCGATAATAGCATTCATGGGGGTACGAATTTCGTGGCTCATGTTGGCCAGGAACTGGGATTTGGCAATATTGGCCGATTCCGATTCTACGCGCGCTTTTTCGAGAGCCTTTTCAATGGCTTTGCGCTCCTCAATCTCCTGTTTTAAACGAACCACAGCAGCGGATAATTCCTTGGTGCGTAGCTCAACCTCGTTTTCCAATTCCTTTGAATAACTGTCCAATTTGATATTGGCCGCATGAATCTCATTGACCGATTGGCTTAAATTTTCCGTCATATCATTAAAAGCACTGGATAATATGCCGATTTCATTATCCACGGGAATCTCCACACGATGAAAGAGCTCACCCTTGGCCACATGACCAAACTTTTCCAATAACATTTCCACGGGCTTAAAAATCTTCATCTTTGAATAAAAAAGCACCCACGCGGTAATAAACGTGACACCTATAATATTAATCAGGAATGTCACCACTAAAAACGTTCTCTGGTTGTCCCGGTTCTGTCGTTCAATGAATATCAACCGGGTTTTAATATCCTCCAGTATTTGCCCAAAACCCAGGATCACTCCCTGACCATTGTAGATTTGAAAAAAAACCTTAACAGGGGAAATAGCTTGGGGAGATTTTCTAAAAGCGGCAAAGTTATCCAGGGAAAAATTCTTGATGTTCTTTTCGTTAAGATCCTTCAATCGTTCATTGATGATTGATTTGGAGAGCAGTGTTTCCAATTCAAGGCGGGAGTGCCCTTTTAACAGGGACTGCCCCTGGTAATCAAAAACTACGACCTCCCGGCTCAATTGATCAATAGTCTTGATGTATTCAAACAAATCGGCCCGCGATAAACCACCAAAAAACTTCTCATCCATCAACTTAAAAAACAGGTTGGAAGAATCTTCCAGTAATTTGGAATTTTGTTTTAGCAATTCTTGGGTAAAACTAACCAGGTTACTCCGCTGGTTCTTCAGAAATAAACTTCCCACCACCCACACGAACACCACCACGATAATAACATAACTAACCAGCAAGGAAATGGTTAATTGCGTTTTTATTTTCATGGATGATTTTTTCATTTTGAAGTTCATTTCATTCTAATATTCTTTTTTTCACGCTTTCCATCACGAAATTCGTTTCACTTTACTCATAGATTTTATCGGCGATATTTCTAAGTGAAGATATATCAATACCTAATTTAGCCGCAGTTTTGGCATTAATCAGAAACATTCCTCGACACGCTTCAACCACGGGTAACTCGGTTGTTTTTTTCCCATCCAGAATCTCAATAGCCCGTTGTCCGGCTAACTGTCCATGTTCAAATCCCGATTCCACATCTCCCAACAAGACCCCCCCGGCAATGGAAAAATCAAAAAAACCCACGGATGGCTTTTTTAGGTGTTGTGTGGTCCATTCCATCACGGTGGTTGGTTCCACATACTTTCCTTTGTCGTGGATAGTGTGGTAAGTATAAATAATCAGGGCATCGCTACGCAGCTTCTTGACCACGTCTTTCCAATGGTCAAAACTCTCGGTTATCACAATCTGATCAATCTGGACGGGGAGTTTCTGTTTTTTAAAATAAGCGACAAACCCTTCGCTGGTGTTTCCCTTATCAGTCAAAATAGTGAAAGACCGGATATTAAGAGCCAATTTTTTTAAAAAATCCAGACTGCTACGAATAAGAGGTTGTTCAGTCACACCGGTGGCATTATTCCCCGGGTAATGGTATTTGGAAATCTCCTCATTCAGACCACAAAAAACAATGGATAGGTTGGTTTTGTTGACCAGGAATTGGGCACAATATTCCTGGGCATTGTCATCTGTGGCCAGTACAATGTCTGGTTTGAATTTTTTTACAATGGCCAAGGCTTTTTTCCCGGCGGCAATCTTAAAGGATTCTTCCGTATTGCGCTTGGTATCCATAAACACTTTTTGGATGGTATATCCTTTTGTTCCCAGAACGCTCATGATCCCATCATCAATGGCATGGGTCCACGGGTATTCCAGATGATAGGAATGAACAATCAATATCCTGGGCTTTTCATGTTTCCGTGGGTCCGAGGAACCACACCCCAACACCGACATCATCAAAATCATAAAAACAACTATCCACAAAACACATTTTCTTTTTTTTGCATTCTTCAACGTCATGGTGTTCTCCATAATTATAAGGTAACACTTGGGGATTTTTTTGTCAATCTTTTTTTAAAAAAAAGGGTGGAGACGTCCTGTTATATACCGCGTTTTAACAACACGGTGACAGACATGACCGTCTCATCCCGTTGAATGTGAAGCTGCACCTTTCTACCATCAGTCTTAAAGATATTCTTGATCTCTTCCAAGGTTAAAGTAGCCGCTTTATTATCATCAATCGCCAAAATACGGTCCCCCACCACCACCCCGGCCATCGCGGCAGGGGAATTTTCCAACACTCGGAAGACTAAAAATTGATTGAAGTTGACCCCCTCCGCTTTCAAAAAAATACCACTCATATCGTACTCAAAAGGGTCATCAAAGAATTTATTCTTTTGCAATATCATCTGTTTGCGCGAATAGTCAAACACCACTGTGAAGCGGTGCAGAATATCCGCGCCCAGTATACCGGAAAAATCTTTATTAGCCAGAACCCCCTTGGTATCCTGAGAAAATTCCAGCACCGGTTTTTTAATTTCAATCCCACCCAATAGCATTTTATCCACCCGCCCCATCACACCATGCGTCTCACCCCCAATGCCATAACCCGACGTGGTATTTATTTTCTGCGGCAGTTTTTCAAGTAATTTCTGCTCATTCACAAAAGGCGCGGCCAGCGTGGTGGTACGTGCCCCTGTGTCCACCAGAAACAATCCTTCCAGCGGTTCCGTCATACCGGGCAAAACCAGCTTCACCCGCACCACCGGGACCAATCCCCTAAACGTAAACGGTAATTTCTCACCCGTTCCAAAATAATTAAACGTGCTGGGCTCGTAAAAATGCACCCGGTTCAATACGTAATCAATCACCGTTACCAGTCGGCTTAACACATTTCCCCCCAACAGTCCATCTTTCTTTTTGCCCCAGAAAGGGTCCATCCGCTTGGATAACGGTAATCCTTCCAATGACTGTTTTAAAAACTCGATACTGGGAAGACTCAACGTGATATCGTTGACATCATATAACTCGACCACCTCTTCGCCAGCACCCACCGAGACAACCCGTCGATTTTGTAGTGGCAATTTCAAGCGGTTGGCTTGATCCACGTCAATGACCGACATATCTCCTGCGCCTGTATCCAACACAAAAGTCAAGGGTTTTTTGTTCACCAAAACTTCGAGGTACACGATATTATCAAACAGGTCCACCGGGATATTCTGCCCCTTGTTCCCAATCACAATATTCTGCTCTGGCAGAACCTCTTGCTGGGGCACCGCCCATTGGGGAACCCCGCAAAAAACCAGCCACAAACCCGACACCACGAGATATTTTTGGTATTTTCTCATATTCTTTTTCTCCTTTTTTCAAGTAGTCATTCATTTTAAGACATTTTTCCTATTTAAGCAACACTCCCGCCATGACAAAAAATTTCTTTTACCTATTGACTTAGCCGCGTATTTCTTTTAATATACCCGTATGCTTAAAAGGCGTTTTGTTTATTCCATTAGGAAATAATTTGCTTTTTATGTTTCGACATTTAGATCATGCATACAGTGTTATTTATTTCAAGAATTGAATTTTTAGTATGAGTGGACGACGCAAGAAGAAGCAGGCGCGTCCCGGGAGGATTTTATGAGTAAGACACAGGAAATAGAAAACCTGGCAGTATTTTGCGATTTTGAGAACATCGCCCTTGGTGTGCGCGATGCCCGCCTGTCCCAGTTCGATATCAACAAGGTTCTCGAACGTTTGCTGCTCAAAGGCAGTATCGTGGTAAAAAAGGCCTACTGTGACTGGGATCGTTATAAAGATTTCAAAGCCCCCATGCACGAAGCTGCCTTTGAACTCATCGAGATTCCACACGTGCGCCAATCGGGGAAAAACTCGGCTGACATCCGCATGGTAGTCGATGCTCTGGACCTATGCTATACCAAATTACACGTGGACTCCTTCGTCATTGTCAGCGGCGACTCGGACTTCTCGCCCCTGGTCAGCAAACTACGCGAAAACAACAAAACCGTGATCGGCGTGGGTGTGAAGAATTCCAGTTCTGATCTGCTGATCGCCAACTGCGATGAGTTCATCTATTACGATGATCTGGTACGCAATAAACAAGCACGTAAAAAAGTACCCCGCAAAGCCCCGGCCAAAACAGATAGCCGCACCTCTGCCCCGGTCGCCAAAGAAGAAAAAGAAGCAGAAGACCTCACCCAGGAAGTGTTGGGCCTGCTATTGGAAACATTGGAAGCACTGGCCCAAGAACGAGGTTCAGAAGAAAAAATTTGGGGTTCCATGGTCAAACAAACCCTCAAACGCCGCCGCCCAGGTTTTAATGAATCTTATTATGGTTTTCGCTCTTTCAATCGCCTCTTAGAAGAAGCCGCCTCCCGCGGACTGATGGACCTGGAACCAGATGAAAAGTCAGGCGGTTACATTATCCGCCGCTTCCAACAAGAAGATTAACCAATTATAAATTATAAACCCTAAATCTATGGCCAAGTTAATGGGAAGTATGGGAGTTATGGGAAGTATGGGAATAATGGGATAAACTGAAATATTCTCATTCCTCCCATACTTCCCATTCCTCCCAAAACTCCCATAACTCCCATAACTCCCACTTACGCTTAAGATACTCTCAAAGAACTGGTGGTAAATCCAGGTTACCCCGCCATATTATTTTCAATAATTTTTTCAATGAGATTATTCCAATTTTTTGATATTTATATTATATTATAAAATATACACAATAGCATAACATTCAAAACATAAGGAGTAATCATGAATAAGGTACTAAAAAGAATCATACTTTTTGTAGTCATCATTGGCATGGGTTGTATCTTTATCGGAAGTGGGTTCCTGTCTGCCCAAGAGAGAATCAAACCGACCTTTGCAGTGGTACAACCCACCCCGCCCGTCCAGATTTCACCCGCTGATGGCACCCAGTTCACCAACTTTCCCCGGCAATTTACCATGCGTTGGCAGGCAAAACCCGGTTTACAAGGTGTGACCTATGAAGTCGAAGTCGATTGCCTGAATTGCCACCAACTGGGCAAATGGGACAGCGAGTTCAATCTATCCAAAGTGTATACTGGATTGACCACCACCTGGGTGCAGCATGTTTTCCCCGGTGATAATCAGGGCCGCTGGCGCGTCAGGGCCAAAATCGGACGTATCCTCACCCAATGGAGCCCCTGGTGGCATTTTAGCTTTAAAACAAGTCCGACCCCAGCTACAAAACCCAATATCTGTATTGACGGAACCCTGAAAATAGGGAATCGTGTGACCCCCTGGGGTTCCAATTATACCATCACCCTGACCCCACAGGATGCCTTTCTTGTTTCTGGTGGAAAACCGGCCTTTGATATCTATTACACCGTTAAAAATTGCAAGGGACCAGCCTTAATCACAAAGTTCAAAAACCAAATCACGTTTAATGGCAATATAGTCAGTATGCAAGATAACCTGAGTTTAGGCGCGATGGGAAGCACATTACCCATCCATACCCAGGCATACCTAACTCCCCAAAATGGCATATTCAAACTCACTCTCGATGCGGGCAATCAAGTAGACGAAGAATGGGAAAACGATAACGACGTGTGGATCAACATCGTATTCAGCGGCTTTTAGTGAGAGAATCCCGGTAGAGACGGTGCTATTTCCTTTTTTGGGCACGGATATAAGAACTGGTTATATTCAGTGCTTCACCTAATGCCTCGTTATTCATTCCCTCGGCCAATTGTTTGAACTTTTTGAGATCAAAATCGTCCAGATTCTGCAGTTTTATCTCTTCCAGCCATTTCAGAGAGAAAGGGTTGGCCTGTAAAAAAATGTAAATTTTGTCCAACAACGCTTTCTCTGGACAGGCGATATTGATCTTAAAATCATCCACCTTGTCCTGCGAATGCCCATGAAAAAAATCAACGGGTACATGGTGATAAATAAATATCGCATCCAATGCTGAAAATAGCATCCGCCGACAAATAGTAATAGAAGTGGGATTGGGAACAAAGTCCGGGATCATATCATAGTACTGCAACGCCCATTCCACTGATAAATACGAAGGATGGAGCACATAGTTCGCTACTACTGGTAAGGGTATTTCCGTTTCACGCCAAGGTTTCTCAATCATACACCACCATTGATGCACTTTAACGAGCTTCTTTTCGTGGATCCAGCAGACCACTTGTTCCTTTACTTTAGAATCCGGATCAGTAAATCCAGCCAACTTCGCCGCGTCAAACAACGGCTGTTGTTTAAAACGAGTCAATAAGTCATTCCAATTCATGTTAATAACTTACCATATTTTATGAATTATTGCAAGAGACTTGAGAACAAAGGATTCACTGCCAAATTTTAAAAAGAGCCATGGATAACCGTGGCAAGCTGGACGCTCTGGACTTACTGGACAAGCTGGACAAAATTTACAGGTTTTGTGAAGTCCAGTATGTCCAGATAGTCCAGTTTTTTTTGAAACTTGGCAGTGAATCCAGCGAACAAAGGATTCACTGCCAAGTTCTTTGATGGTACGTAAATACAAATGGGCACAGAAGCCCCCTAGTTCCTGTCCACTTTGTCCACAGGGTATCTTCGACGCATCATCTTGTACACTTCAAACCCGGAAATACTCAACAAACCCGCGCCTAAACAAAGCAAAATATCATTAAAATGCAAATAACTAAACCGAAACAAATTCCGAATGGGCGGTACAAACAACGCCATTCCCAAAAATACAACCGCCCCAGTCAACACTCCAAAAAATGCCATATTCTTCTCTTTAAAAGAGGTGAAAAAACTTTCACTCCAAGAACGGTTGGTCACAATCAACCCGATATTGGCAATAATCAGGGTAGTAAAACATAATGCCCGTGCTTCAAATTCATTTCTGCCATTTTTTATGCCCATAAAATAAACCACCGAGCAAGCCACCAAAACAGCAAGCCCCTGCAACAAACTGATGATCACATTACGTTTGCCAAATAACGGGTCAGTGATATTGCGTGGTGGACGAAGTAACAGGTTGGACTCTTCCTTTTCTGCTTCAAACACCACCGAGCAAGCGGGATCGATGATCAATTCCAGAAAAACAATATGAATAGGAAAAAGGATCAGGTCGCGGTTCAACAGAAGTGGCAGCAACGACAATCCCGCAATCGGAACATGGATGGAAAAAATATAAGACATGGCTTTTTTCAGGTTATCAAAAATCCGTCGGCCCATTTTTACCGCACCCACAATCGAAGAGAAATCATCGTCTAATAACACCAACGCTGCCGATTCACGGGCCACATCCGTCCCCCGTCCGCCCATCGCAATACCAATATGGGCCGATTTAAGCGCCGGTGCATCATTCACCCCATCACCCGTCATGGCCACGATCTCACCATTGGCTTTTAACGCATTGACAATTTTTAATTTCTGTTCCGGCACGACCCGGCAGAAAATATTTGTCTCTTTCACCCGTTGCTTCAATTCTTCTTCCCCCAGAGCAGTTAATTCCGGTCCCTGGATGAATTGTTCATGATTCTTCAACCCGATTTGTCTGGCGATACTCTGGGCCGTGCCCGGATGATCGCCAGTGATCATGATTACTCGGATACCCGCTTTGTAACATTCTTTAATCGCCTGGGGTACAGTCGGACGCACCGGATCGGCGAAACCAATCAAGCCAATAAAACGAAATTCAAACTGGTGTTGATCTTCCGGCAGTATTTCCGTATTAAAATAGGCATCCGCCACTCCCAGCACGCGCAACCCCTTGCCACTCATCGTATCTACTGCCGTGGCAAACTCCGCGACTTTATCGGCTGGCAGATGGCAAAGATCAAAGATCGCTTCCGGTGCTCCTTTTGATGAGATCGTCAAGCGGTTCGTACTCTTGGATTTCCAAACATTGGACATCGCCAATAACTCTTTGGACAACGAGTACTCTTCCAACAATTCCCAATCGTCGTGTAGATGTTCCGTGCCTTGTAGTTTGAATATCCCCAATCGTTTCAGTGCTTTTTCCATCGGATCAAACGGGTCTTTGCGGCCCGCCAGAATCCCGAATTCAATCAACTCGTGAAAATGTTCCGGTATTGTTTCAATATCGCCGTCCTTCACATCCAGGTATTGTCCATTCGCATAAATTTCCGCGATCCCCATTTGGTTCAATGTCAGTGTTCCTGTTTTATCCACGCATAGGACCGTGGCCGCGCCCAGTGTTTCCACTACCGGCACCCGGCGCGTTAGCACATTCTTCTTTGAAATCCGCCACGCCCCCAACGCCAGAAATATCGTTAAAACAACGGGAAATTCTTCCGGCAACATCGCCATGGCCAATGTCAAGCCAGCCAGAAAACCTTGAATCCAATGACCACGGACAAAACCAAACACTAAAATCACAATCAAACACAACATCACCCCGATAATGGCGATGTTTTTAACCAGGCGGCCCGTTTCTTGTTTTAAGAGAGTATCTTCGATTTCCACCGAGCTCAGCGCTTTGCCGATTTTGCCGATTTCAGTATTTTGTGCCGTGCCCACCACTTTGGCAATGCCCTGGCCTTGCACGATCATTGAACCGGAAAACACATAAGGCAAATCATCTCCGCCCGGTAAACCCATGGATTCCGCCTCGGTTTCCGGTTTTTCCCAGGAGGATTTGCGCACGGGTACCGATTCCCCCGTGAGCAATGATTCATCCGCGCTCAGATTAATGGCTTTCAGCACAATCGCATCCGCTGGGACACGATCCCCTTCAGTAAGAACCACCATGTCGCCCCGAACCACTTCGCGACCTGGGATGCGGATTTCTTTTCCTTCACGGATGACAAGGGCACGGGGACTGGACAAATCGCGTAGTGCATCTAAAGCCCGTTCAGTCTTGCGCTCTTGCAGAAATGTGATGCCCATGATCACAAAAACAAAACCCAGTAGAAGGATCGCTTCTTTAAAATCCCCCAGTATTAAATAAAGCACGCCGCATGCCACTAATAAAAGGAACATTGGTTCTTTAACCACTTCAAAAGCAATAGTGAAAACCGTTCGTTGTTGGGATGATGGCAGTTCGTTATAGCCTTCCGTTTTGAATCGCTCTTGCACTGTGGCGTTTGTCAAGCCCGTTATGTTATCAATGTCTAAATTTTTCATATTCGCTTCCTTTGAGTCGATAAGACAGGAGTTCTCTTTTAAAAACAGTCATTTTTTTCATCCTGATGGGTCAGTTATAGGTATTTTACATTCATTAAATGGAAAAGTCAAGGGACACAAGTATCTTGGATTCACCGCCAGATTTTTGAGAGTATGGTAAAATCAAATGGGAAGAGTGGGAATTATTAGAACTATACCTGGCCACGGCCTACGCAATAGGAGACCTCTATGCATCCCAATGACTACACCATGTAAAAATTCAGGCGAAAACGCTTTTAATCAGCTCTTCTAATAGAAATTTCCTTCATCTCTAATCCCTTAAATTTAAGACGTACTTTAATATCGGGCAATGATTGAGACCCAATGTACAAACGGCCAAGATTTTCCTCTTTTGCAGCGATGATCCGCTGCGCAACACCCTCTTTAAGATTATCATTTTTTTCGAAATCCAGAGTGAATACGAGTTCATGCCCACTTAATTTCCATTTATGGGGTTCTTCTTTCATCCTAGTAATTCCTTCGATTTTAATTTTACCTAAATCAATGGACTTATCCATCGAAGTGGGATTCCACTGGTCAGTGGTAATAATAGCAGGTCTTCCCCAATCTTGAACTTCATCCAGTAAGATCAGTAAAAAGGCCAAAGGATTTTTTCCAAATCGAATGCGCTCAAAATCATCGATACCACTCCCGGGAAAAGGGTGGTGCAATAGAATGGATTGAGCAGCCAAATCCGGGCAGAATCTTTTATCTTTCCTAGATTGTTGATTATAAATCCACCAGAGGTTAAAAGCAGAGGTAATATTATGCTGGAGGTGTGGTGCTTCACTGTTCAAAATGACCTGCCTACCTGAATCATTAATTTTCAAATATGGCAAAAAGTCCCTTAACCACAGTCTTAAATTATTTTTGAGTTTCTCTGCCGCCCATTGATGCCCCTTGATATAAGGTTTAATGAATTCGGGCACATATGTGTTCAACATCTTTACCCTGCCCTCACCAGAAAAAAGAGGAGGGGAAAATATTGCATTCAATGGATACGTACAATCATGCATAAGACCTATTACCCACCAAATTAATCGACATGAAATAAGAGTGTTTTGGTAATCTTCTTTCCTAAAGTGAGGAAACGTGTTGGCTTCATCCTGATCTCGTAAAATACGATTAACCAAGTCGATTAACTTCATATTATCCTCCAAGTACAAATCCAAGAAAAAATCTCCTAAAATTGCAATTCTCAACTGGTGGAGAAAATGATCTCGGTACCTTTTTTGGGGAGCATAATAAGGAAGCACATAGGACAATCGTTCAAAATATGTAAAATTGTTGATTAAATTAACAAGAAAATCCAACTTGGCGGACTTAAAATTTTCAATAAGATGGAATATTATTTTTTTATACAAAGTAATGTCAAACCAAAGCGAGTATTCATCTAAATTTTTCGATTCACGCAACTTCTCTAGTTGCGCAATATCCAAAAAAGGTTCAAAGGGCAATCCAAATAATTTAAATGTCTTGGTTTTATTTAATAACTCAAGAATCTGAAAATCACCTATCTCAAGCGAATTGTTCGTTTTTCGAGTAAGTATGTCACTAATTCGGTGGCGAAAAATCCGGGGGTCGTCCTTAAAAGCAATTTCTGAGATTGTTGGAAATTTGTAACTACTCACATCAGGGAAATACATGTGGAGATGACTTTCACCAAGATCACTACAGATAATAAAATGCAGTTTACTAAATTGTTTTCTAAAAATATTGATTAGATTTACCAATTCTCCCAAATTTTGGTCCCCCCCGCGAACACCTATCAAAACAAATAAAACTTTACTATTTGGAATGGCAGATAATAGACGGGAGGATAATACTTGATAAAGGTTTTCCTCATAAAGAGTCGCAATACACTGGTAATTTTTAAATTCTCTTTCAAAGACTGTCGTAACCGACTGAGCACAATTCAGAAGTACTATATCCACATCAAATATTTCAGGTTTGATGGGAGAATAAACAAGACATAGAGGTTTACCAACCCCTATATTTTTTGGGACACTGATTTCCGTCTGAATGCAAGATTCGTTCATTCTAGTTTTTTTTCCAAATACCAAACAGTTTACGGATATCGTACACACTCTCAATATCGAAACGTACTATAACCAGTGCCAATAAAAAATCGGATAGGAGACATGGACATGGCTGCTCTTCAGCCCTAGCCACCCAAATTTTTTCACCTTCATCTTCGTAAATCATTCGCTTTACCTGCTCATCTAACTGTCTACTTGCAGGTTGAAAAATAGAGTATGGCCATAAATTTCACAATATATCAATTGTTAAAATTTAATAATAGCGTCTTTTTAAAATATATAAAGCATTTTTTCAAGATACCGGCATACATCAATATTTCAACCATATTCGTAACCATCAGGAACTCCTTAATTAATTATATTTTTTTCTGAGGAACTCTCACGGACAAGAATCCCTCTCGCCCGCAAGATACCCTCATCTGTAATAGAATAAACCGTATTAGAACCCCGAATCCATTTATACTTTTGTAGCGTATGTAAATTATTGCTCAAATTTCGTTTCCTACTCAAGCTTGATCTGCCAGTTTCTTCATATAATGCAATGATATCCTCCCGGCTGAAATCGGCTTTGCCAAAATCAGAGGCATAAAAACAGTAAACCAAGAGCCACTCAATCTCGCGACCTCCAAAATCATTTTTTACAACTTCCGCCAGCGCACCATAACTGTCATATAAATCATCCACTGCACTGGGCTCCACAAGATCAATTGGTTCTGTCTTTTCAATTGATCGTTCATGCATCACTCTATATTTTGAATTTAAGGTTTCGGTATTGGAATTTCCCTTCCATTCCCCTTCAGATTTTTCAATGTTTCTGGAAGCTTTATAGGCTTGACGTAATATGATTTCTATTCCATTTCTCTTGATAAAATTTTCATTAACTTGCTCCCAGTCGCCTTCCACCTCTGCGGAATACGTGCCATCGACAACCTTTATCTTAAAAATCTTGCCCGTCACCAAACCTCCTTGATCTGGTCAAAAATAAATAATAGAATACTTATTCAAACAAGTCAAGTGGTTTTATAATATTTTTATTTTTTTCCAAAATATCTTTTGCTCCAAAAAAGAAAACAACCCATAAAATCATCATCAAAAAACGATTTCAATAAAAAAACCAAACAATAGACGAACGCGAAACCGGAAACCAAACTAGGTTATAATAGGAAATACATTCAATTCAATTATCGCACACACCCAAAACCAATCACCTGCTGATTTTTACCTTTCACAATTTCTCACTAACCCCCAATAAAAAAAGAGGCATATAGTCTTATGCCTCCGGCGGCTCTCCGAGGGCCAAGGGACGGCGTCCCCTGGACCCCAGATTTATTTTTCTTGTTTAAAACTGGATCAAGCCGTTACCGACATAATACGAAACCACAAGGCTTCCCAAAAACATCACTAGGTAAAAAATCACTTCAACACGGGGGAAAGCTTCCTTCCGTTCCCGATGCACGAAGAAACGGAAAATCGCACCCGTAGTATAAATCACCACCGCTGCGGCCAAATACTTCGCCATCGTCAAAAACACCCAGAAGAAAAAAACTCCACTCAATACTCCATAAACCACCGTGGTTTTTATTTTTTCCCTGAGCGCCATCCTAACCCCCAATGCAGACGAAAGAATGTAGGGCACCATAACACAAACCACCGAAAGACTGATCGCCGCAAAATAGAGATTCTGCAACAACGGCGCATTCCCCGCCGCACTGATATCCGCTGATTTGGAAAAAGTATAGAGCAAAATCAATATAACCTGCGTGATGATATTGGTAAGAGTCAAAGAAAATACCGGCGTGGCCTGCTGATTAATCCGCGTGAACGCCCGCGGAAACGAACCATCGGTTTTTGCAGAACTGTAAGTAACCTCGGCGGTCAACAACAACCAAGACAAAAGCGCTCCCATCACGGAAAAAAGAAACCCGAAATTCAGGAAATGCCGCCCAAAACCACCAATGGCATACCCCAGAACCGCTCCCAACGGACTCGACGCATTAACAATTTCACGCGCTGGCGCAACACCCATGGTCAGCGTGGAAATAAGCACATAGATAGTCAATGTAATCAAAAATCCAATCAAAGTCACACGCCCAATATCCTTGGCAAGCTTGGCCTTTCCCGAAAGAACCACGGCAGACTCAATACCCAGAAAAGCAAAAACAGTGATTGCAAAACTACCGCCTATCTGCGCCCAAACTCCGGTTGTCTGACCATTACTATTTAAGACCACTGCAAAAGGATCACCAATCAGAGAGGGTTTGAACATAAAAATGGTCACACCTACCACAAAAATAAGCGGCGTGATTTTAAGTATGGTAATAAATACATTGGTCATGCCCGCGGTCCGAATGCCTGATAAAATCAGCCCATGATAAAGCCACAATAGAACCGTGGCCAAAAAAAACGCGGCCCACTTGTGGCTGGCTAACACGGGGAAATAGTAACTGAGTATCTTCGGAATAGCAAATAAATAAGCCAGATTGGTAAAAAGAGAACTCCACCAATACCCGTAAGCCGAATTAAAACCCGTGAACTCACCCGCAATTTCCCGCGCATAGGTGTAAATCCCACCTTCCAGATCCGGTCTCCTATTATTCACATATTGAAATACCCTGACCAACGAAAAAACCCCAACCGCCGTGATCGCCCAAGCAATGATAATCCAGCCGGGGTTGGCTTTATTACCCAGATCGGCGGGCGAATTAAATATCCCGGCACCCACGATTGATCCCACTACTAACGCCAACAGTGGAAGAAATCCCAGTACTTTCACATTCGTCTTTTCCATGCGTTTTGTCCTTATTCTAATTTTTTCTATGATGATAAATAATAGTACAATATACTATAGTACAACATAATATTGTTTGGTTTTGCCCGGAGTTCGCTTTAAAATCCAGTATCTGATTATACTACGTCATCATGAATTTAGCAATAACTTGCCAAGTATCTATTCAGTTTTTTGGACGGCACCTTCCATTACCGCATTAAAAAAATAT
>CAZCVI010000094.1:0-26511 GCA_964502145.1 uncultured Clostridia bacterium | reverse complement strand
ACAACAAAAAGCAAATCCGCGTTTTGGTCAAGTTTATTGATTGGATCATCAATCTACCGGAGCGATACAAAGAAAAACTGCACAATGAATTAATAACTTTAAAGGAGGGAAAAACAATGGCATACGTAACCAGTTTTCAAAAAATCGGCGAAAAAATCGGCGAGAAAAGAGGAAAAAAAATCGGCGAAAAAAATGGGATAGCCAAAGGATTAGCCAAAGGCAGCAAAAATAATGCATTCAATACTGCCAGAAAGATGTTGAAGGAAAATTTCCCCGTAGATACTATTATCAGATTAACCGGGTTGTCAAAAGATGAAGTCCAACCTTTGTTGCAATAAGCAGCACTTCCCCAAAAATGAAAATTGAAGGGTAGACGCGCCATCCTGGCACATTATTTTATCCCTTTACTTATCAATGATAACACTAAATCACTCACTGGCCGGGTTGAAGGATGACCTAAGTCCAAAAAACACCCATCCGCCAGGTTTATTGCTCTCGATTCTAAAAAAGAAATTCACCCGCTAGGTTTTAAAGCCCTCGATTCCACAAAAAATACTCAACCGCCGGGTTTTATTGCTCACGATTCTACAAAAAAGGCTGAACGGAGAGGTTTGGAAGGTGAACGGCCGCCTAAAAGGGTGACGGTTGAGTAAAATATGGTGAACCGCCGGGGTTGGAAGGTGAACGGAGAGCAAAATATGGTGACGGTTCTACAAAATAAGGTGAACAGTCAACTATTAGTTAAAACCGTCAGGTTCAGGAACTGAAACTCCCTTTTTCTTGATACTACATTTAACAAATTGCAGCAAATGTGGCGCAAATAGGCCGGGGTTTCGATGAGGGGATGTTGAAATCATTGGTTTGCGCCCAACGCTTTTTGCCGCTGGCGCGATTTTGCTTTTCGGGCGCGAACTTTTTCCCTTTGCTGCTCTCGCTCTAATCTGAATTCTTGCAATAACGTTTCGGGTGTAAGACCCTCCCGCGCTGTAAATAAACGGACAAAATATTCATTGTCTTTGAATCCCAGCTTTTTGGCCAATTCGGGGATGGAGATATCTGGATTTTTTTTCATGGCGTTTTTGGCGATAAAAATTTTTGAAAACAGTATAAATTCCCCGGGCGTCCCATTCCTCCAGTACTCCTTCTCAAAATGAAGGTAAAAAGAACTTAAACTCATATCTAATTCATGGGCCAGCTTGGCCACTGTGACAGTTGCAATCTTATCGAGCCCCATGCTGTCTATATACATGGATACCCGCGCAGAAAAGCTCTTTTTATTCGACGACGTTATCATGAAGGTTATTTTACTATATTCAGGAACAAGGGTCAAGGTTTTGTTCGCCCAAAAGCATAAATATTTTAATATTATCTGTTAAATAGATAAAGTGACCGAAATAGGAGAGCCCAAAGTGGTATTTTATTTTTATTTTTTGGCATGCTCGCCTGAAAATCTTCTAAAATAAATATTTTTTAAAAAGTCTGGAAATCATCTATATAAAATAGTATACCCTGTTTTTGGTCGCAAGCGCTAGCAGAAAACTCCGCCGGGGAAAAGTGTGACCATTTTACAGGGTTTTAAAAATAGGTTACAATATAGCTTCACGTGAAGGTTAACAAAGACGGTCGAAAAAAAAGATTTAGCTAAGTCGTAAAAAAAATGAAAAAAAACAAACAAAAGGAGAATAAGTATTATGAACAAAACAGAAATTTCACACGAAATGACCACCGAGGAATATGAGCGGATGGCTCAGAGTATCAGAAGTTTGGATGCGGAATTGGGATTTGCTATTAATTTAACCAACGAGCAGCGAAAAAGATTGAATAAGATGGGTGACAAGTCCTTTGCCTTTGTCGAAAAGACACTAGACTATTCCAACAATCGTCCAGAAATGGTGCCCCCATGCAGTGATATCGCAATCTTTAGAAGAGATTACGAGCTAGCATCTAAATTACGCACCCTGGTGGAGATGGCCCAGCCCGTGATCCAAAAAATGATTGACAGTTATCAATTGGTAAGTGCCAATACTTTTTCCTCGGCGCTGAAGTTTTACAAGTATATTCAAGCTGCCGTGGCCTCAGGCGTTCCAGGTTCCACAACAATCAGCCTTGACCTTGGAAAACGATTCGCCAGAGCCAAAGCCGCTGACAAACCCGAGGAACCTGTGGTTCCTACTAAACAATAACTACTAGGTAAAAATCGTAAAAATCCAGCTCGCTTGTCCGGGGTTTTCATTTTCGGGCCCATTATGGCCCCGGACAGGCTGGCGTTTTAAATATAAGAAAATAGCCATATTAGAGGAGGATTATACAATGCCATACGTAACCATTTGGGAAAGAAGTGGAAAAAAGAAGGAATACTAGAAGGCGTTCTAATCGGAGAGAAAAAAGAAAAACGGGGTAATGGGGACGACCTATTCATCCCAACGCTTTTGAAATGCCATGAGCAAATCCACTGATAAATAATCATTTTTGCTTCGATTCCAGCATTAAATAAACAGAAAACACAATTACGCTACATGCAAAGAGAGCAAGCAACGTGAATCGTTCCCCCGCAAATGCCCAGCCGAGCAAAACAGCGATCACTGGATTCACATATGTATGAGTCGCGGCGCGCGTAGCGGTTGTTACGGTCAAGAGCCACACATACGCAGTGAAAGTGATAATCGAGCCAAAAAGAACAAGATAGGCCAATGCTAAAGACGATCGTAGGGAAATCATGCTGAGATGGAAATTCCTAAACTCACCGGTCATCCATGAGGCAATACATAACAATATCCCACCAATGATCAGCTCTAATCCTGCGGAAAGAACAGTTGATTTGGGCAGCTTTGCTACGCGTGAATAAACGGCGCCTACAGACCAGGAGATCGCGCTCATCAAAATGATAAAAGCCCCGAATGGATTTATTTGCAGAGTCATCGCATCGGATGTTGGAAAGAACAATAAACCTACACCGACAAATCCTATGATTAATCCGGCAATCTGTTTTCTATTCAGTCGAAATTCCTTGATCGTAAACGATTCGATTAGACCGATCCATAAGGGATCGGATACACTCAATATCGCAGCGATTCCTGAAGCAACAATTTTTTGCGCCCAAGCCAGTAATCCATGTCCGAGTAAAAAAAATAGAATTCCAAGAAGCAGTAAAGGAAGGAGTTGTTCCCTTCTAACTCGTTCCCCTTTCTTATAACTCCAAAGGTAAAGTGCGCTTCCGGCAATCAAGGAGCGAATTCCCATCATAAGAAAAGGTGGAATGGTTTCTATCGCATAATGAATCGCAAGATACGTCGATCCCCAGATCAGATAAACCGCCGCGAAAGCGAGCAATAATTTAGTTCTATACGTTTTCATGTTTATAACCCTCGTATGTTATCACTCTGAATGTAAAGACTCCAGAGATTGTTTTTTGCAAATGCAAGGACTTTCCAAGACAAACAGCGACGTTCTGAATCCCAGGTTTGACCCCAAGTCAAATGAAGTTTTCAGTGAGCCTTCAGACCTTCAAGACATGAAGCGGCATCTTCTCCTCACCATCCAGTCAACTTCTTTGAATTATTTTTGAGACTTACCTTTTAGACATGTTCTTTATGTCGCCGAACAAAACCTATACGAAAATTATGCTTTATTACTCATTGTGCCAGTTTACCATAAAACACTTGATTTTGCAATAAACTTAACCTTTTCTAGTATCTATATATTTGCGGTTTCTGGACTGCACGGCGCTTTTGTTATACCGCTGGTACGTTTTTTATTTTTGTGGGCCCGTTAAAAAAAGACAGGGCTTAAAGGTCCTGGAACCACCCGTTATCAAACCCTAACGCTATGGCATAATCTTTTACTATAGCATATTCCTCATGGGTAAGACGCCTGTCGATACCGGGTGTTTCTGGCGCTTTGTGGGCGGGGAAATATTGACTCATTAAACTTAAATGACTGTGCTTAAACGGGCTGGATGCTATGGTTTTTAAGACTTGCTTGGAATTCTCCACCTGACCAGGAATAATCAGATGGCGAATCACCATCCCACGCTCCGCGATTCCATCCTCATCCTCCACCCACTCACCTACCTGATCGTTCATCTCCAGAATGGCTGGATATGCATACTCGAAATAATCACTACGACCGGATAAACGACGGGATAACTCTTGATCCAAATATTTTAAATCAGGCATATATATATCAATCAAACCACTCAACCCCGAAATGATTTCTACCCGCTCATAACCACTGGTATTATAGACGATAGGTATGGTCAACCCCTGCTGCGATGCGAAATAAAGTGCATGAACAAAATGATACAAATAAGGAGTGGGCGACACCAAATTGATATTGTGCGCCCCACGCTCCTGCAAATTCAACATCAAGGAAGATAACTGCTCAATCGTATAAAAAATACCATTATAAAGATGGGAAATAGGATAATTCTGACAAAACAAACACTTCAACGTGCAACCAGAAAAAAACAACGTGCCGGATCCCCGTTCTCCTGAAATGGGCGGCTCCTCGCCGTAATGCAAATTGGAAGAGGCTATCTTCACATTCTTTCGCGCATGACACACGCCAGACTGGTCCAATTCTCGCAACACGCCACACTGCCGCGGGCACAAACCACAGGGACTATACCGCTCCTTAAAAAAAGCAAGCTTCTCCTGCCACTGATCATCGGTTAAATTTTTATATAATGGCATTATTCCCAATTTCCCCTATAACAGCCAACCGGGACATCGGTTTTCACAGACTATATCCACTGGGTCAAACTGACAAAAGTCTTCAACTTGACATCGGTCTCCCGCAACCGGGCAGATAAAATCTGGCAAAGCCTGAGCAGAATCTTTACGCCGCTTTTGGTGTCCTGATGAATATAATTTAAAAAATCACTGCGGCTGATTTCCAGGGTAATCACATTGGTATGGGCAATCGTGGTGGCAGAACGGGGCAAATCCTCAATCAATGCCATTTCGCCGAATATTTCACCCCGCTTCAACACGACCAGCGCTTCTTCCATATTGCTTTCCGAGGTTTGCGACACGCGGACTTCACCGGAGGCAATCAACATCATCGAATTGCCAATACTACCGTCCTTAAAAATCACCTCGGACTGCTCGTAGACGTGCTCTTTGAAGTGCTTAACCAACAGGTACAACGCGGGGGTATCCAATTCGGAAAAAATATCCAGGCCGCTAAGCATACTCAAAACAAATTCATCATTTAATCCCATTAAAATATTATAACACATTTCAGACTTATGAGAAACTCCCTGTTTCAATAACAAAAAATTTGAAATTATGCCAGTAGATATTGTTATTTTATTTTTTATATTATACAATGGTGTCATGAAAGGTTTACTTCTCATTGTTTTATTGGCCTTTGGTATTATCCTGCTGGTGTATACGGTTAAAACCGGTGGCGGCAAAGATTCGAAGGCAGAAGCTTATCCACAAAAATTGCTGCACGCGCTGGATAAAGCGGAAGAAATGGATCTCGAACTGCGGATAAACACGATTAATGCGGCACTTGATTCCTACTATGCGCAACACAACGAATACCCGGAAATGTTGGACCTGCTGGTTCCAGATTACGCCCCTATCCCGGACGCACTAAATGATCCCTGGGGAACGCGTTTTCAAATCAAAAGGGACGAAGAGATGAACCTTAATCTTGTTTCAGCCGGCAAAGACCGAAAATTTGGTACTACCGACGATATTAAAAGGAGAATTTAATGAACCTTGCAGAGTTACTTAAAAAAGAGCTCATTTTTATAACGGACTCTTATGACACGACCGATGCATTTTATGCCGATTATTCCGCTTTTTTAAAAAATAAGGGTATTATCCAAGATAAAGAAAATATCAAACGTCTGTTTGTGAAACGAGAAAACCTCCACCCGACTGCTATCGGCAAAGGCGCGGCCACGCCCCATATTTTTTCCGAAGAATTCACAGATTTCTTTTTCTCCATCGCATTGATTAAAAACGGACTTGACTTTAAAGCCCCAGACGGACAATTGGTATACGTGGTGTTCCTGATCATGAGCGATGAACGCCAAGTCAGCCGCCACTTAAAAACACTGTCCCGTATCGCACGTATGGTTAATAACACGGAACTAATCCCCCAAATTAAAAACACCCCCAACCCAAACGACATCCAAACGGCTGTTTTCGAAAATGAACAGTTGATTAAATGCCATTGATTGCGCGAATTCCTCTTTCATCAAAAAAAGCAGGCTGGAAACACTTTCACAACAGCAATTTCAAGGCGGTCTCTTTAATACGCCCAAATTTCAACGATCTCAACGCCGGACAACGGAAAGTATTCGTTGGCAAGAGATCGTGGAAATTTGATACATTTCTCAAAGTCGCCCTCAAAACCAATTAACATCAACGCTTTCAGCCTCTGAAAAAAAAGGGAGAAGAAGAGAGCTTGCTCTCCCTTCTCCCTCTGCTTACTTATTCATTTTTCCAAGTGGTAATGATCGGTTCTATAAAAAGTTTACCAATCCACGCACACGGTGTTATCCCTATAAAAACTGGCACAACCTTCAACATTAGAAAAACAGTTATCCGGATTGCATGTGGCATTATTGCATTCGGTCGCATGGCACGTGCAACCGGGACATCCTGCCAGAACATTTTTCATTCCGCCACCAAGGTTTGAAATGGTTTCCCGTTTGAAAACTAGCTTTTTTCCAAGTTTTTTTGTCTTCATTGTCAAATTCTCCTTTTTTAGTTTGGGTTCGGCTTCCTTGAAATTTACCGACCAGCAGCATTATACAGAAAAAATAACTTAAAATCAATAGCTTTTGAAAGATAACTTTTTTAATCTACTTTCAACTACCTACTATTCCGGTTGTGAAAACAAATCCAAACTGAGTCAACTTCGGAAAAAGCGTGGATACACGACTCCCAAATGGTCAACACTTCATTAAATATAATCGTGCTAAAAAAATGTCCAGTAAATGGGCAGCTCGAACTTGCAGATTTAAAACAAATGGATTAAAAAATCGTATATATTTTTATATGGCTATATGGAGGTATATATGTATAGGAATAAAGTAATTCTGGTTTTAGCGGTTCTGTTTATGACGGCTTTTTGGGGGATGGCCGATACGCCAGTTAATGATGGAGCAAAACAAAAAAAAGGGGTGATCTTAAAAAATTGGGAAATCTCACGACTCTTTGATGCGGTCCAGATAAACAGGGACATGTACCCTCATTTCTACGTGATCTTCATGTCGGGATGGCACAAAATCGAACCGGATGATTCGGGCGTGTTGAATATTGAGAAAACAATACTCCCAGGGTACCACATACCAGCCTCACCCTTAATATTCGGACGCACGGTGTTTCAATGGGATAAAAAAGAAACAATCACGTTTTTCCCGGAATTTCTGGGGGATGGGGTGATTTTCTTTAATGGACAAAAGATGGCGGAAGAACAGGACCATTCGCTTTCAGTAACGGCAGAAAAAGGATTGAATGAAATCTTCTTCATGATAACAAAAAACAAAGATGCCGCGGGGTGGGGGTTTAAATGTTCTGCTGACCGTGTACTGGTGCCTCCAGCCACGGATTTTTCACGGCTGACGAAAGTATGGGAAACGGGGACGGTTTTTCTGACACCGGAATCGGTGCTGTACGATGAGAAACGGGATATCCTCTATGTCACGAGTTTCGATAATCGGTATAATCCAACGAACACCGATGAGACACTGTTCACGGGCTTTATTTCAAAGGTGAAAGTATCGGGTGAAATTGAGAACCTGCACTGGATAACAAAATTGAACGCGCCCTGTGGCGTGTGCATTTATAAAGATCGGCTTTATACGGTTGAAAGAGGGTTTCTCACGGAAATTGATATCAATGAAGGCAAGATTCTGAAACGGTACCGGATTGAGGGCTCGGAATTTTTAAATGATATCATAGTAGACGACAATGGTTATATCTACATGTCGGACACATCACCATCGGCGCCAATTAAAAGCCGGATTTACAGGTTCAGAGAGGGAAAAAGCGAACTCTGGGAAGGTAGCGATGCAATTTACCGGGCGAACGGGTTATTTATTTATAATAAGGGCTTGCTGGTGGGGAATTCAGGTGACGGGTTCTTGAAATCAATCGCTCTTAAAGACAAAAAAATCACGGCTGTGATTTCTCTAGGCGCGGGCATTATTGACGGCATCCGTGTGGACAACAAGGGGAACTTCCTGGTTTCGCATTGGGAAGGTTTGGTCTACCTGATCTCCCCGGAAGGAAAGGTGATAAAAATATTGGACACATTAAAAGACATGGTCAACACGGCAGATTTCGAATTTATAAAGAAGAAAAACCTGCTGATTATACCGACATTCATGGGCAATAAAATAGTGGCCTACCGCCTGAATTGAATTCAAATCAATATGAGATACGGCGCTGCTTTAAATAAAGAGGAAAAAATGGGTCGCTGAAAGTGTGGGTTTCCTCGATTTTTTCTATTATTCCTATTTCCACGAGACGCATCATGGCACGCCGAAGACTTGCCACGGTTGACAGATTGTATGTTTGGCTGTATTCTTTGGTATATATGTTCACTGGCTGCTGTAAAAAAGCATGGAGCACCTGACGCTGATAAATGGTCAGATGGTCGAGTAAGGTGAAATAGTAGTCGGACTGGTTGTCTATGATTTGCTGTACGGCTTGTTGGACAAGGTCGGGAGTAATGGCGCGATTTCCTTCTTGGGCCAGTTGCCATAGTTGGGCGGCCAAGTATTGGTTGTAATAGGGAATATTGTCGGTGTAGGAAAGTATTGTTTCGAAAATGGCGGCTTCAAAGGTAAAACCTCCGCTTTGAAAGCGACTTTCCATGTATGCCCGCATTTCTGGCGCGGGAATTTTTTCCAATTTTTGAATCTTACCTATATTATAAAACGCCCTGCGCTTATCGGCAAAAAGGCTCAGCATCATATGGGTTTTACTGCCCATTAAGACATACCCGATATCCTGATGAAGTTGTAGAATAGAACGAAATTGTTTTTCAATGGTTTCACCATCTAAGCGGTCTATCTCCTGAAATTCATCAAAAACGATCACCCATTTTTCATTTTTCCCTCTGAGCTTGTTGGGCAAGTCCAATACATCCAACAGGGAATACTCCTTTGGTATTCTGGAATCATATGAAAAATTTAAGACTGGTTTCCCGCCTTCATCCAATCCTACAGAAGGCAGAATACCCCTTAAAGAAGTCTTGAGACTGGTGATTGTTTTTTTCATTGAGAAACCGCAGGCTTCCATTATTTTAGAAGCATATAATTGAATAAAACTATCCACGGAATAAGTCTGGAAAAGATCAAGATATACGGTTTTGACTCCTTCTTGTTTTAACCTGTTAAGAATTTCCAATATAAGTGAGGTTTTCCCATACCGCCGGGGGGCGTATAAAATGATATTGCTTCCATTTCGCAGTTCCTCTTTGAGTCGGCTGAGTTCCTTGGTCCGATTCACAAAATACTTGTCTTCAACGACTGTTCCATACTTAAAGGGATTCATTCAATCATTCCTGTGTCTTTTATATCATATCTTATTTCGCGATAAATTACAATTGCTGTTATGGAAAAAATGCTGGTTCTGTTGAGATGAAGGGACATGGCCGAAACTTATGACCTGGGGTATGGTTTATGTTTTATTTGCCTTGCAGGGTTTTTAACGTATTTTCGATTCTGTTCTTCTGTCCTTGGGGCGCTTTTTTTAGCGCGAGGGTGTAATATTTAATGGCATCTTTTTTATTGCCGTATTTACCACAGAATTCGCCGAGACTGTCCAAAACATTCCAATCACCGGGGAACTTGAGCACATTTTCGCGGAACACTTTTTCAGCTTCAGCGGTTTTTCCAGCGGCGTCCAGGAGATAACCGAGGGTATTGCGGTTGGTGCTGTTTTCATTGAGTTTGAAGGATTGTTCAAGCCATTGACGACCTTGCTCAAAGTTGGAATTGGTTTGCATGCAATAAAACGCGGCTTGATTCCAACCCTGCCAGGAAAACCCCAACTGGCCACAAAGTTGGTTCTTTATATTTTTTAAAATAAGGGTGGCGGTATCACATTCAACTTTAAATTTTACGGCGAGTTTCTCCCACTGCAAAACCACTTCGGCGGAGTTGCTGGTGAAATTAGTGAGGCCATAGGTGAGCCACTCGGTAAATGGGGCTTCCTGGGGTTTAACCTGGAAACGCAGGGCATCCTCTTTTTCTTCATAGAAAAAACTGCCCCAAGACCAATAATTTTTAGAAAAGATGATTGTCCATTCAGATTCTGACGGGATCATGTGTACGCCATAACTGCCAGCGGGAAGAACGTGTCCCTCTACTTTGACATCATCGCTGAAGGTGATGACTGTATTCTCATTGGCTCCGGCACGCCATGGCATGGGATTGCCATTGCCAAATTGGGATTGAATTAAGCCGTAAGGAACAAGCTTTCCCCATACTTCCCGGCCTTTTATGGCTGGACTGCTATAGTCGATGGTGACGGTTGAAAATCCGATCGTCCCAACGACTTTCATGGCTGGACTGATACGGGGCAACTGTAATTGCTGGGCGACTCCATGTTGTGTAAAAAGAAATACGAAAAAAAAGATTCCCACTGTCCACTTAATAGGGTTGTTTGCAAACATTTTTTATCCTCCTTTTTTTATATTTATATTTTTATATTCATGATACATTATAAACAATACAAAAAACTATTGCAACGGATGAGTTGATTCCTGAATCCACGGCCAAGTTTTTGGGAAGACTGGACTATCTGGACATACTGGACATTCTGGACTTACTGGACTTCACAAAACCTTTAAATTTTGTCCAGCTTGTCCAGTAAGTCCAGTAAGTCCAGATAGTCCAGTTTTTTCTGAAACTTGGCGGTGAATTTAGGTTGATTTTAAAAAACTGGGGATTAATTGTGCGATTTGTCTGGTATACGGATGAATGGGATTGGTAAACAAGGAGCAGGGAGGCCCGTTCTCAATAATTTCTCCACGGTGCATAATATAAATATAATCGGAAACAGTGGCGGCAAGAGCGAGGTTGTGGGTGATGAGTAATATAGTGAGGTTGTATTGGCTTTGGAGTTGCTTAAGCAATTGGATAAAACTGGCCTGCGATTTTATGTCCAATGCAGATGTGGGTTCATCCAAGATGAGGAGTTGTGGTTTTTGCAGAATAGCCATAGCAAATAAACAACGCTGGCTTTCACCACCACTTAATTGAAAAGGATAGGAATCTAAAATAGCACGAGGATCGGGGAAGTTTAATTGCGCGAGTAGTTCTACCAATCGGGGTAGCGACATTTTTTCCGGGCTGCCTTGGGTTAGCTGATGCTTGAGTTTAACCACGGGGTTTAAAGCAGCAACGGCATCCTGGGGAACATAAAAAATAGCTTTCCCGCGCAGCTTTTTTAATTGGGGGTAAAGCACGGGCTGCTGCTTGAAAAAAACAGTGCCATGGGTGATAAAAATATTCGCGGGTAACAGGTTGACAAGAGTTCTGGCAAACATGGTTTTGCCGGAACCGGATTCGCCGATCAGGGTGGTGATTGCTTTTTCTTGAAGGGTGATACTAATATTGTTCAGTAGGGGAGAGAGAAGTTCCCCGAGAGAACGTCTCTCCGCTACCACGAGGTTCTGGGTTTCTAATACAGGGAAAACCAACCGGGATTAGACGAGAGCGATCACTTCGATTTCAATGTCGGCAGATAAGGGAAGACCTTTCACAGCGACGGCGGAACGGGCGGGGAAGGGGGGTTCAAAATGGGTGGAGTAAATGGCATTGACCTTGGCAAAATCGGTCATCTCTTTTAAAAAAACAGTGGCTTTGACAACCTGGTTGATATTGGCTCCGGCTTCGGCGAGAACAGCCTTGATGTTTTTGAAGACTTGTTGGGCCTGGGCTTCAACACCACCAGAAACAAGGGTCTTGGTCTGGGGATCGATTCCGATTTGACCGGACAGGAAAATTAAATTTCCGCTTTTAATGGCTTGGGAATAGGGACCAACTGCACCGGGTGCGGCGGCTGTAACAATAGCTTGCTTGCTCATAGATGACTCCTTTATTATTATTCTTCGTTGAATTTTTTTTCGATCCGCGCCCAAGAATCGCGCATGGGAACGGTACGGTTAAAAACTGGCTTTCCTGGCAAAGAATCCTTGTCAACACAAAAATAACCCTGCCGTAAAAACTGGAACCGGGTGCCAACCGGTGCCTGGGCTAAACTGGGTTCGACCATGGTTTCGGTTAAAACCTGCAAGGAATCGGGGTTGAGATTCTGGGTGTAATCTTTGCCCTCGTCGACATCATCGGGATTTTCCTTGGTAAAGAGATGCTCGTACAAACGCACCTCGGCTTTTACGGCATGGGGGGCTGAGACCCAGTGGGATGTGCCCTTTACTTTACGACCATCTGTGCTCCAGCCACCACGGGAGTCCGGATCATAGGTACAATGAACTTCGCGTATCTGGCCGGTGGTTTCATCCTTGATTACTTTCTCGCATTTGATATAATAGGCATGTTTCAAACGGATTTCACCGCCAGGGTAGAGACGGAAGAATTTCTTGGGGGCATTTTCACGGAAATCTTCTTGCTCAATATAGATGATCCGGGAAAAAGGAATTTGCCGGGTCCCGGCATTGGGGTCTTCTGGGTTGTTTTCGGCGTCGAGCATTTCGACCTGATTTTCGGGGTAATTGAGAATCACGACTTTTAGTGGTCGTAACACGGCCATGACGCGGGTGGCTTTGAGGTTTAAATCCTCGCGGATGCAATGTTCTAATAAAGCGATATCCACGGTACTGTCTGCTTTGGAAACGCCGATGCGGTCTGCAAAGTCACGGATGGATTCGGGGGTATAACCGCGGCGACGGAGCCCGGAAATTGTGGGCATACGGGGATCATCCCAGCCATTGACATATTTTTCAGTGACTAATTGCAATAACTTGCGCTTGCTCATCATGGTATAGGTGACATTGAGACGGGCAAACTCGATCTGCTGGGGATGATGGATATTAAGTTGATCAAGGAACCAATTGTACAGGGGACGATGATCCTCAAACTCAAGGGTACAAATGGAATGGGTGATGCCCTCGATGGAATCGGATTGACCATGGGCAAAATCATACATGGGATAAATACACCAGGTATTCTGGGTGCGATGATGATAGGCTTTAAGTATGCGATATAAAACAGGGTCGCGCATATTTAGATTCGGGGATTTCATATCAATCTTAGCGCGCAAGACATGGGAGCCCTCTGCGAATTCACCGGCTTTCATGCGTTGGAAAAGATCAAGATTCTCTGCAATGCTGCGGTTCCGATAGGGGCTTTCAGTGCCGGGTTGGGTCAATGTGCCTCGGTATTGGCGAATCTGCTCGGGGGTCAAATTACACACGTAAGCTTTCCCGGCTTTTATCAATAACACGGCAAAATCATATAACTGCTGGTAATAGTCGGAGGCATAAAAAAGACGATCCTGCCAATCAAAACCCAGCCAAGAAACATCCTCCTGGATAGATTGGACATATTCATCCTCTTCCTTGCAGGGATTGGTGTCGTCGAAACGCAAGTTGCACAATCCATTATACTCCTCTGCAAGACCAAAATTGAGACAGATGGATTTGGCATGACCGATATGCAAGTAACCATTGGGCTCGGGTGGAAAACGGGTATGCACACGACGGGCATTTTTGTTTTCGGCAAGGTCTTTTTCGATAATGCCCTTGATAAAATTTACCCCGATGGCACGGGGTTCTTCGCTTTCAGGAAGTGTATGTTCCATGATCTATTACTCCTTATTTCTTTAAAATTAACATGACGATTTAAATGGGATGGCCTTTAGGGGTTGCTTTCCACGTGTTCAAGGTAGTGGATAAGCGCATTGATGCGCCTGAGGGACTCATCCTTGTGGAAAAACTCAAACACTTCAAAAATGGAGGGACTGACAGTCTCAAATGTTAATGCAAAACGGAGGGGATGAATAAAGTCAGCGGCTTTTAAACCATGGCTTTCAGCACACTCGCGGATGGCGTTTTCGACGGTACTGGCGGTGAAGGATTCCAATGGCAACAAGGCAGGGATAACAAGACTGAGGTATTTTATAATATCGGGGTTGGGGTAAGTCTGGTTGAGTTTCTGCAATTCCTCGGGTTTGTGGGCGTAATTTAATTCCTCGGCGAGGTAGAGAGCAAATTTCTCGCTAAACTCCGCGAGGGTTTTCATGCGGGGTTTAACCAATTCAATCAGGGCGATTTTTTTTTCCATGGCCACGGCGGAATATTTTTCGCGGATTTGGGGGTCGTCTGCCAGCAGTTCATACAGAAGGTTGGCATCTTTTTGTTGGATGGCGCGGGCGTTTAGAAACCGCAATTTATCGTAATCAAAAACTGGGCTGTTCTTGGATAATTTCTGGAGTCCGAACTGGCGGATCAATTCTGCCATTGAAAAAATCTGCTTGGTATCGGCGGGTATCCAGGACAATTGGGAAAGGTAATTAATGAGTGCTTCGGGTAGATAGCCTTTTTCCTTGAATTCTAAGATGGAGGTTTCGCCGTGGCGCTTGCTGAGTTTTTTTTTGTCCGCGCCCAGTATGAGGGGAAGATGAGCGTATTTGGGAGGTTTGCGGTCCAGGGCTTTAAACAGCAATATTTGCTTGAAGGTATTGGAAATATGATCATCGCCGCGAATAACATCGCTAACTTCCATGCGACTGTCGTCGACGACAACGGAGAGGTGATAGGTGGGGGAAAGATCGGATTTTAAGAGAACAAAATCATCGAGCTCGCTATTATCGCTTTTCATCTCTTTGTGAATGCGATCCTTAAACGAAGTGACACCCTCTGGGACACGGAAGCGAATCACAAAAGGGAGGTTTTGGGTCAGTTTTTCGGCGATTGCGGATGGGTCGAGATGGAGGCATTGGCGATCATATTTAAAAATATGTTCGGATATATGGCCGGTTTTGGAATGTATTCGCCGGGCTTCAATGGCTTCGGGGGTGCAGAAACAACGATAGGCTTTTCCTGTTTCCAGTAATTGGAACGCGGTTTGCCGATATAGGGGGAAAAAATCGGACTGGTAAAACGGGCCCTCGTCCCAATTCATTCCCAGCCAGCGGAGGCCAGCGATAATTTCTTGGGCCATTTCGCGGGTGGATCTGGATATATCGGTATCTTCAATGCGCAGAATAAATTTTCCACCGGTGTTACGGGCATAGAAATAATTAAAAAGCGCGGTGCGAACACCTCCGATATGAAGATGCCCGGTTGGAGAAGGTGCAAAACGTACAGAAGTCATGTTATTGTCAGTCATGTTTTTTTGATTGGTATCTGGTTTTCTTAACCTTTTTATTGGGACAGGATTTCGCGTTGCCGTTCGGTGACAAAACGCAGTATTTTATTCCTGATGTGGTTGATATTGATATTTTTTTCTTTGCCCATGAACAACAACCCCCAGATCATGATGTCTGTATCTTTATATTTCCGTTTATTTCTAACTTCGGCCCACACTTCGAGTTCTTCATAGCCAGCTCTGAACTTGAATCTGGCTTTGATAATATCGCCTTTTTCAAGTTCCAGGCTTTTGTCGCCGGGTTTGGCTCTGATAGAAAAACCACCGCCTGAAACATCCATCATCTCGGCACGAAATTCTTGCTGGGAGTTAGTCACGAGAGAAGACATCATGGGCTGTGTGGCTCCTTTTGGAAAGGTATAAAATTTGACTAACACGGGGGGGCGCATACCGGAAGGAACGCGGAAGTAGTCACGTTTATCACCATCTTGTAATTCGTTGGGTAACTGTATTTTCAGGGCATAAAAACCACGTTCATTTAATTTAAATTTGGTATGCTCAAGCACGATGGAGCGAAAAAGAAATCTGAAGGTTTTATACTCGAAAAAAACTTCAAAACTTTGACCCTTGGAAAGTGGTTTGCCATTTGCAGTTTCGGCTGTTGGTAAATCAATCACAATGTACCCGTTGTTAAAATTGGCGAATAAAAACCTGCTCCTGTAAACAAACAAACTTTCATTTTCATGAACATTGAGATACAGGTTCTGGTTTAAATCACAACTGGTACTGATGGCCGTAACTTCATTTTCACTCAAACTCATTGGGCTACCTTTTTGTTTTAATTGTACAAATTTTAATATAACATCTATGGGATTTATTTTCAATATATATTAATTAAATAAATCCCCAAACACTTTTTAAAGATTAGTCATCAATGCGGTCAAAGGTATCATCCTCCGCTATGGTTTGAGTATCTTCGATATTTTCGATGTTGTCGATATTGTCGATGTTTTCGCTATTTTCGCCAAGGTCCCCGTTCTCATCAGGGTCGATGCTGCTCTCGTCATTGGTCTGACTTTTAACTTTTTCTAAAGCGACCAAGCGGTCACCGGATTTGAGATTAATGATCCTGACGCCCTGGGTAGCACGGCCTTGGGATCGGAGGGGGGAGGCATCTTGTTTAATGACTTTTCCTTGTTCTGAAGATAAAATGATATCGGAACTATCATCCAACGTGACGAGGCCGATAACTTTACCGAGTCTTTCATTGATGCTTATATTAATAAGGCCTTTTCCGCCCCTGGCTTGGAGGCGGTACAGGGAGAGATCGGATTTTTTACCGATGCCGTTTTCAGTGACAGTGAGGACATATTTATCGGTTTCGCGGATCACATCGGCACCAACGACCAAATCATCTTTGTTTAAGCGAATGCCAATAACACCCATGCCGGTTCTACCAATGACACGGACATCCTTTTCATTGAATTTAATGGCTTTCCCCTGGTTGGTGCCGAGGATAATTTCATTGTCGCCATCGGTGATTTGGGCTTCGATCAATTCATCGCCCTCGCGAACTTCGGCGGCAATGATCCCGTTGGCCCTTGGTTTAGAGTAAGCGGCCAGAGCGGTTTTTTTGACATAACCCATTTTTGAGAACAACATGATATATTTATCGGGTGCGAATTCTTTGACATTGATGATGGAGCATACTTTTTCCTCGTCACCGATACCGATGAGGCGATTGAGAGGTTTCCCCCTGCCAGTGGTATCGCCCTCGGGGAGCTCGTATACTTTCTTCCAGAACATGCGCCCTTTCTCGGTAAATACAAGGATGTACTGGTGGGCAGTGGCAACAAAAATACGGGAAATAAAATCGGCTTCTTTTAAATCAAATCCTTTGCGCCCGACTGTGTTTCTTTTTTGAACTTTATAGGAACTGAGAATGGTTCTTTTAATATACCCTTGCTGGGTAAAGGAAATAACAAATTCCTCATCTTTGATCATGTCTTCGAGGTCAATGTCAATGAGGTCCTGTTCAATGATAGTGGTGCGGCGTTTGTCCTGAAACTGTTCGGCAACCAGGGACATCTCTTCTTTTATTAAATTCAACATCAGCCGTTCACTGGCGAGAAGTTCCTTCAAATAAGAGATGAGTTTCAGAAGTTCGATGTACTCGGCTTCCAATTTATCGATTTCCAAACCGGTGAGGCGGTAGAGTTGCATTTCAAGAATGGCATCGGTTTGCACGGGGGAGAGGGGCAGGGCTTGCATCAAATTGACCTTGGCGATATCTTTACTGCTGGACGAACGAATTATTTTTATGACCAGATCAAGTTTATCAAGGGCAATTTTAAAACCTTCGATAATATGGGCACGTTTTTCTGCTTTATCAAGCTCAAAAAGGGAGCGTCTGCGCACGATTTCTTTGCGATGGCCGAGGAAATAACTGAAATAATCCTTGAGATTAAATTGCAGGGGTTGATTATTGGCTATAGCGAGTAAATTAATGGAAAAAGAGGTCTGCAACTGGGTGTGTTTAAAGAGGTTGTTTAATACGACATCGGGGATTTCATCTCTTTTTAATTCGACGACAATGCGCATGCCGTCGCGGTCGGATTCGTCGCGCAGGTCGGAAATACCGGTAATTTTCTTGGTTTTAACAAGCAGGGCAATATTTTCAATGATCTTTGATTTATTAGTCATATAGGGGATTTCAGTGAAGATAATTTTTTCCCTGCCTTTACTATCGGTTTCAACGTGGGATTTGGAACGAACTATAATGCTTCCTTTGCCGGTTTCATAGGCTTTACGGAGGGAGTATCTGCCATAAATAAACCCGCCGGTGGGAAAATCAGGTCCTTTGAGAAATTCGAGTAATTGCTCAATGGAAGTATCGCGATTATCGCAAAAATAAACAAAGGCATCAATGAGTTCTTTGAGGTTGTGGGGCGGGATATTAGTCGCCATACCCACGGCAATACCAGTACTGCCATTGAGTAGTAAATTGGGAAGTGCGGCGGGGAAAATTTCGGGTTCTTCCATGGAACCATCATAGTTGGGGATAAAATTAATGGTGTCTTTATCAATATCGGTTAATAACTGGTTGGCAATTTTAGCGAGGCGAACCTCGGTGTAACGCATGGCAGCGGGTGGGTCACCATCAATAGAACCAAAGTTTCCCTGGCCATCCACGAGAGGGTAACGCAAAGAAAAGTCCTGGGCCATACGTGCCAGTGTATCATATACGGCGGAGTCACCGTGGGGATGATATTTACCGATGACATCACCGACGATGCGGGCGGATTTTTTATAGGGCTGATTGTAATGGGTGCCAGTGGCGTGCAAAGAAAAAAGGGTGCGACGGTGAACGGGTTTTAAACCGTCCCGAATATCGGGAATCGCACGACCTATGATCACACTCATGGAGTAATCAAGATACGAGGTTTGCATCTCATTTTCTATGGTTACATCTTCTATCCGGTCGACGATTATGGTGCCAGCGGCGTTTTTCTCTGGTAATATCTTTTCTATCTCTGCGAATTCGTCTTCGTCGGGAATTATATTGTCGGTGTTTTCAGGGTTATCGTTATTATCATTTATATCATTTGCCATAATTTATCCTCGGTAGTGGATTGTATCTATTTATTGTACACATTCATTAAATATCCAGGTTTTTAACATTCAGTGCATTTTCCATGATGAATTCTTTGCGTTTACTGGAATCACTGCCCATCAATGTATCAAAGATGGTTTCGCATTCGGTGAAATCATTGATGTTTACCTTGAGCAGGGTCCGGTTTTGGGGGTCCATGGTAGTTTCCCAGAGTTGGTCCGGGTTCATTTCACCAAGACCTTTATAACGTTGGATATAAAACCCTTTCTTGATTTTATCAAACAAGGCGGTCACGAGTTCTTTTTTAGACTGGATAGTAATTTTTTCTTTGCCATTAAAAAAAACAAAGGGGGGTTCGGGGAACTCTTTTAATTTTTCATGGGATTCGCTGACGCGGGCGAACAAGGGTCCGGTCAAATAGTCCCAGTTGATGGCGCGATGCATCATAACGCCATTAAATTCATATTCTAACTCTATACTATAAGAGGAGTGTTCGTGTTCGAAGGAAATATCCACGGAAGTACAGAAGCCCAGCTCGCGGATACGGGTGGCGATTTCCTCGGTTTTATTTTTTTCGCTAAAGGTGGATTCATCGGTGATTAATTCGATTAGTGCGGTGGTTAAAATACGGGGCATACCTCTTTTTTGAATACTCTCGATCAAGGTTTCCATCTTGGTGATCAACTTGATGAATTTGATGAGGTTGTTGCCTTGCAACTGATTTTTCTTTTCCAAGTCTTGCGCGGTTTTGTTGTCTTGTGGTAGCACAGCGCTTAAATCGCCGAAATAAACAAGGACTTCATCGCCGATTTTTTTCAGGAGGTAGTTTTCCAGTTCTTTTTCATTTTTGATATAATTGCGACTCTTTCCTTTTCTGACCAGAAATAGGGGAGGTTGGGCGAGATATAAATATCCCCTGTCAATAATGGGGCGCATATGTTTAAAAAAGAAGGTCATCATGAGGGTACGAATATGGGAGCCGTCCACATCGGCATCGGTCATAATAATGACTTTATGATAGCGCATTTTTTCAACATCGAAATTTTCCTGGCCGATACCTGAACCCAGAGCAGCGATAATGGTTTTAATTTCGTCATTTTCAAGCATTTTGGTAGTGGTGGCTTTTTCGACGTTGAGGATTTTACCTTTGAGAGGAAGTATAGCTTGGAAGCGGCGGTTTCGTCCTTGTTTGGCACTACCACCGGCAGAATCTCCTTCGACGATATATATTTCGCTGTCTGCGGGGTCTTTGGATTGACAATCGGAGAGTTTCCCCGGCAGGGTGGTATTTTCCAGGAGGTTTGTTTTGCGCACCAGTTCTTTGGCTTTTCTGGAGGCTTCGCGAGCTTGGGCGGCGAGCATGGCTTTATTGATAATGGCCTTGGCAATATTAATATTTTCCTCGAAAAATTCCATTAACTTTTCATTGACCATGGATTCCACGACACCTTTAACCTCTGAATTTCCCAGTTTTCCCTTGGTTTGACCCTCGAATTGGGGGTCTTTAATACGAATGGAAACAACAGCGACCAATCCTTCACGGACATCATCGCCGGAAAAGCTGGTTTTATAATCCTTTTTCATATTATTGGTCTGGGCAAAATAGTTGATGGTCCGGGTAAGAGCGCCTTTAAAACCGGTGAGATGGGTGCCACCTTCAACGGTATTGATGTTATTCACAAAAGAGAGGATCATCTCGGTGTAAGCGGAGATATATTGAAACGCGATCTCAATTTCAAAATCATCTTTGCTGGAGATTAAGTAGATCGGTTTTTCGTGGACTTTTTCTTTGACGCCGCAGAGATAGGAGACGTATTCGACAATGCCACCTTCATAATAAAACAACTCGCTTTTTTCACTGCGTTCATCTTTGAGGGTGATAGTGATATTGCGGTTTAAAAAAGCGAGTTCTCTGAGACGTTTGGAAAGGATGGTATAATCGTACACGGTGGTTTCGAATATCTCTTCATCGGGCCAAAAGGTGACCTTTGTGCCGCGATTGGTGGTTTTGCCAATTTGTTTGAATTCAGTGACGGGTGTGCCGCACTCGTATTTCTGATAATAGGTATTGCCGTCTCTTTTTATTTCCAGTTCTAGTTTTTGGCTGAGAGCATTCACGACGCTGACACCCACACCGTGGAGACCGCCGGAAACTTTATAGGTATTATTATCAAATTTGCCACCCGCATGAAGGGTAGTCATGACCACTTCGGCGGCTGATTTTCCTTCTTCTTTATGCAAATCCACGGGGATTCCGCGGCCATCGTCGCGCACGGATATGGAATTATCAAAATGGATGACCACGTCGATATTGGTGCAATACCCGGCCATAGCTTCATCAATGGAATTGTCGACTACTTCATAAACGAGGTGATGCAGTCCCATGGAACCGGTACTGCCTATATACATGGATGGTCTGACCCGCACGGCTTCAAGTCCTTCAAGTACTTTGATATTATCGGCAGTATAGGATTCGCCACCGGATTTGTTTTCTTTTATTTCCACAGTTTAATTCTCCTTTTCTAAATGGATCAATTGCGCAAAATGCTCATTTTTATTAACCGAAGTCGCAATAACCTGCATTTCTGGGTAATGATCAATTAGGAAACTTATGTTTTTGGCATCAATAGCCGTATCAAAATCGTCAACCAGGAAAACGGGATACTCGCTCTTTATTTTCCGAAAAAGCTCTATAAATGAAATATAAATCATCAGTAAATGAATCTTTTTTTCGCCCGAAGAGTAGAAACCAAGGGGCTTTTTTTTCAACAGCAGGTCAAAACGATCAAGGTGCGGTCCAAGCAGGGAGCGGTGGTAGGTGACCTCTTTATTTGTTAGGGTCTCAAATTGCTTGTAAAAAGCATCTGCTGAAATTCCCTCCTGAACATTTAATGAAGGCCTGTATTCTATTTCCAAGGCATTGTTGAATTTGTGCTTTATTTCCAAATTCAATGCATCAATGAACCACATTTTTATTCCTATGAGTTTAGCGGCTGACTCGCTGATTATTATGTTCCAGCTTTTTAACTCCGATTTATTTCGCGTTGTTTTCAGCAAAAAATTTTTTTGCTTTAGAGCTCTATTATAACCTAAAAGATGGCGTATGTAAAGGGTATTGACACCAAAGATAAAGCGGTCCATCATTTTACGGGTGTATGGGCTGTTCTCGATATAAAGATTATAATCGGAGGACGAGAAAAACACGGGGAAGAGGTACTGGTTAACCTCGAAAATATTTGATTTTTTATCGTTGAGAAGCAGTGAATATTTTTCTTTCTGGTGGCAGGAGATGTGATTGGAACACCGGTCATTTTTAGCGGTTAATTGGATGGCGAATTGATCGGACTGGTAATTGATAAGCTCGGATTTTTTGCGATTCAGAAAGGATTTTCCAAAGGCCATTAAAAAAATGGCCTCCATGATAGAGGTCTTACCTGCTCCATTGCTACCATAGATCAGGTTGCCGGTAGTGGCGAATAAAACCTCAAGCGCTTTTATATTCCGAAACCCAGTTATTTTTAATTTCTCAATAATCACGTCCGACTGTCTGCTATTATGAAATCACTGCTATTTTATGTAAATGTCCGGTTGCGTATTTATTAGATATTAAGTGGCATGACCACGTAGATAAAATTAACATCTTCAGCATCCACCATGGGTTTAAAAATAAAAGAGTTGTCTTGATCGATTATACCAATTTGGATTTCATCTGATTCGACATGGGTGAGGAAATCGATGATAAAATTCCCATTAAAGGCGACTTTGACCGGGGGGCCAGCGTATTCAATTTCCAATTCATCGTGGGCTTCGCCCTTTTCCGGGGTGGTTCGTTCCAAGATCAGTTTATTATCGACAAAATGAAAGACCACGCCGTTATTCCGAGTTTTAAAAATCAGGATACGTCTTAGCGTTTGCAGTAACTCTTCTTTATTGAGCACGGGTTCATATTCGGCTTTAGCAGGGATGACTGCCTTATAGTTGGGAAATTTTTGATCGATGATACGGGAAGAAAGAATACGGTTTTTGTATTTAAAGAAGAGATTGTTTTTATCAAAGCTGAATTGAATCTCACCATCCTCGCAAATTTTCAGTAATTCAAGCAGTGTTTTTCTTGAAACGATAAATGAGAGAGGTTCTTCAGGTAGGTTAAAATCAGCATCGTAATACATGTAAGCCAAACGGTGGCTATCTGTGGCGGCCATTTCGAATTTATTCTCATAAATACTCATCAGAGCGCCGCCCAAACTGAACTTCATCTCTTGGGAGATGATATAATAGCTCTTATTAATAATGGAGCTGATTTTTTTGAAGGGGATCGAAATAGGAGCGGTAAAATCGCCTTCTGGGAGGAGCGGGTAATCGGACGCTTGCAGTCCCAGTAATTTGTATTTACTGGTTTTTTTCTCATTGGTCACATAAATCTGCAGATCGTTTTTCTCAGAGATTTCCACCAGGCCTTCTGGCATCTTTGAAATCAATTCGTATAAATCCCTGCCGTTCACTGTAAAGCTTCCCGGTTCAATGACTGTGACCGTGATTGTTGAAAGCATACCGATTTCAAGATCAGTGGCCACCATTTCTAAAGTTCCATCGTCTTGAGCTGTCAACTTGATGTTCTCAAGGATGTCTTTCAAGGACTTCTTTTCAAAGATGCCTTGAAACATTTTTAATTCATTGGCAAAATTCGACTTATCCACAATAATGTTCATATTCAACCTCTTTATATTATTTATATAATAATATCATACTATAACAAGAAAGAAAAGAATGCAGTGTGAAAATGTGGAAAAAATTATAAAATGGTATCCAGTATCAATGTGGGCTGTTTTTAAATTGTGGATAAAATGTGGACAGTGTGGAAAAGAACGTCGACAGCTTTTTATTATAAACTTAATCCACAATTGCGGAAAACAAAAATCAAGAAAAGAAGGGTGTTTTTTTACGTATAATTGGTGATAATAATAGGTATACAGGATTTTTATAAAAACAGGGTGGTGGGTTAAGGTCGGGTACGTTTTCAACATGGTGTGGATAAAACATTGAAAAGGTGGTAAGGATAGGGGAAACACCTGGGGATAAGTGACTGGATTAATGTTAATCCTCAAAAAACTTTATGATGGAGTTGATTTCCCTTGAGAATTCGTGGTCTGTTTCAATTGAGTTCTCCACTTTTTTTATGGAGTGGAGGACAGTGGAGTGGTGTTTGCCGCCGAAGTTGTTGCCGATTTCATTTAAGGGTGTTTTGGTTAATTTTTTGCAAATATACATGGCAATTTGGCGCGGGTGGGCAATTTCCCGTTTGTTGCTTTTGGAAATTAAATCTTCCAATTTCACATTGTATTTCTGAGCCACGAATTCGCGAATGCCTTCGATGGATACTGTTTTTTTACTGAATGATAAAATCGGTTTGAGGGCTTCTTTGGCAAATTCCAGGGTGATTTTGGTTCCTTTTGAATCGGAGTATTTAAGGTTGGCCACGCCAATCAAACGATTAAGAGCCCCTTCCAGTTTTCTCACATTGTCTTTGATGGAAGAAGCGAGGAAAAAAAGAATCTCTTCAGAGATTTCAAAATCATGTTTAATCATGCTTTTTCGTTCAGCCAGTTTGTTTTTGAGAATAGCCAAGCGGCCTTCGAGGTCATAATGGAGAATATCGACGATGCCACCCCATTCAAAACGGGATTTAATACGATGCTCAAGGTCCGGGATATTGTCTGGGTGTTTATCCGAACATAGAACGATTTGTTTTTCCAATTGGATGAGTTTGTTAAAAATATAATAAAATTGTTCACTTGTTCCGCCCCAGCGGGTAATATATTGAATATCGTCGATAAGTAACACGTCTACTGAAGTGTATTTTTTTATGAAGTCCGGGCGTTTGTTCATTCTATTGTATTCCACGTATTCGTGCATAAATTCACTGGTGGTGGAATAAATCACGCTCATATTCTTATTATTCTGAATAATTCTATTTCCGATGGCATACAGAAGATGAGTTTTTCCTAGGCCCACGTCGCTATAAATATATAGTGGGTTGTATGATTTTCCTGGAAATTCCGAAACACTATGGGCGAAAGAGTAGGCCATTCTATTTTGGTCTACTTGGACGAAATTTTCAAAGGTGTACTTGGTTTGTAAATTGGTATTATAGGGAATTTTTTTCTCAGAGAGTTGCGATGAATCATGATTATTTTCCCCTGATTCATCTACTGGGTCATCTTCATCGAAAAGACTGACCAATTTTAAGGTGAAGTTGAATTCTTGCTTGGTGTGTTTATTGATTTCATCAAGAAGGTTCTTTTTAATCCAATCGGTTTTTTGTTTATCAGGTGAACCGATAAAAGCAATATTGTTTTTTGTCCCAATATATGATAGTGGTAGTATCCATTTAGAAAAAGTGGGTTTGTCCAATATTTTTTCCAAGTAATTCTTTGTCAATTCAAAGTCGTCCATAGTATCCCTTTTTATCCACAATTTTATTAACAATTGTGGAAAACTTTTTTTATATACGAATCGTTTTTATCTGATTTCATCTCCGGTAATAGTAACCTTGTATAATCTTATTAGAAATAGCGGATGTTGTCAAGGCTTGACAAACAAAATAATTTATTATAATTTAGGGTTGTCTGAATTGGACAGAAACTCAATAACAGGATGTTTTGAGAATTTAAAAAATAAACGAGGCGATGATGAAAAAAATAGGATTTAGGGTTTTAGCTGGGATTGTGATTATAGTAATATTGTTTTCTCCGTATTTATTAATAGATGATTTTGAGCGGAATGCGCCTTTTGTTTTAATGATCTGGTTTCTTTCCGTGGCTTATTATCTGATGATGAGAAAGAGGGTACAATTCTGGTTGGATGAAAAAAGCAAAGAAGAAAAAGAAGAGTAGGGAATTATCGTATTTGTTTCACGTGAAACATTTTGGGAGTGTTATTTAAAAAATCATATTGGAGTATCGTACCATTTAATGGGAAGTATGGGAATTATGGGAAGTATGGGAGGAATGGGAATTTTATTATTTATCCCATTTGGCCCACACTTCCCATTAACTCGGTGGCGAACGAAGGTTTTATCTCAACATAAACATAAACCAGAATATTTAAGGAAGGAAATCTTAGAGCTCTTCCTTATAATTTTTAAATTCAACCCGTACACTTTAAAATTGTAACCTATAACCTTCAACCTGATCGCTGATGCCTTTACAAACCATCACTGATGCTTTCATAAACCATCACTGATGCTTTTAAATACCATCACTGATGCTTTTGAATACCATCACTGATGCTTTCAAATACCATCGCTGATGCTTTCGAATACCATCACTGATGCTTTTGAATACCATCACTGATGCTTTCGAAAACCATCACTGATGCTTTTTAAAACCATCACTGATGCTTTCGAATACCATCGCTGATGCTTTTAAATACCATCACTGATGCTTTTGAAAACCATCACTGATGCTTTTGAAAACCATCACTGATGCTTTTGAAAACCATCACCGATGCTTTCGAATACCATCACTGATGCTTTCGAAAACCATCGCTGATGCTTTTGAAAACCATCACTGATGCTTTTGAATACCATCACTGA
>CAZCVI010000093.1:0-26658 GCA_964502145.1 uncultured Clostridia bacterium | reverse complement strand
CGACGATAAACCGGTTGACTCTTGCGATTCATGCATAAAATACCTCCTCAAATTTAGTTATGGGAATATTTTACTCCATCTGAGAGAAAAAAAAAGATGCGGTTCCCTAAGCGCTTACGTTGGTTTAATGCCCATTATGTGGAGTATTGGTGCTGGTGCTGACATGATGAAACGAGTCACCGCGCCCATGGTGGGGGGATTGTTTACTTCTTTTCTCATGGAGTTATTGGTTTATCCCGCGATTTATTTCCTGTGGAAATCACGGGATTTGCCCAAAGAGTAGAAGCGGCATCTGGGGAACGCCCGCATTCCTAGGAAAAGAGTACCAACGTCTCCTTGCATCATTAAAAACCAGTATGGATCGGCCCAATTATTTATCCATTACTTTTATGCAAACGTTCTATCCAATATTCAGGCTCGCGACTCATGTGCATCACCGCGACGATTAATACATGGTCACTCTCAATGGTATAATAAATTCCAAAAGGGAATCGTTTGATCAACAACCGTCGGACATCCTCTTCAATCGTTTGCCAACCTCCCGGGTATTCGAGAATTTTTTTTATACCCATCTCTATACAATCAATAAAAGAGACAGCTAACTGCTTAGAAATTTTTGAATAGTAAATGGTTGCCTGCTCATATTCAGACAAAGCTTCCGGGTGAAAAATAAATCTCATGTATTAACAATCCGCCGCACCTGGGCTAATGCGTCTTCACCATGGATAGGCTGAACTAAACCGGACCTTATCTCATTCCTACGTCTTTTTGCAATATCCAGGTGTTTACGCTGGGTATCACTATCCAAATGCGTTTCCAGAAACTGCACAATCCGTTCAGCCAACGATACCTTGAACTCGTCGGGAAGTTGCAGGGCTTCTTCATACAATTGGTCTTCAGTCAATGACATATCTGTTTGCTCCATTTTGTCAGGTAAACTAACCTGCCTTAATAATATATCTTTTTGATGTAAATTTCAATTCCTACGATTTTTTTTATCTCGTACCTTTTCGTGTCTCCAGGAAAAGTTTGTGTATTGAGGATTAAAATATTATTAATCCCATCGCAGTCGACAAATGGTTACGATTTATGTATATTTTTAATGGGATCCCGCGTTCCATAGAAATAACAACTGGCAAGATAAAAATGAGGTATAATACAGATGTTGATTGCGAACCCGATTTACCAACTAGTTTTTAAATACATGATGGAGAATATTGATGTAGCCAAAGGCATCATCGCCACGATTATCGACATGGCCGGCCCGGGTTGGATTATGTTCCTTGTACTTTTAATTCGGGAAACCCTCCGTTTTCCGGATCACTGAGTAATTCTTTGGCCATAGCGGAATTGATATCAAAATGTTTGGGAAGGAGTATATGCCATTTATACACTTCTTCCACCTGGGTGTGCAACGCCCGATATTTGGAATCGGTATGACTGGGGGGGACCAACCTCTCATTACAATAAAGAGTCGCTTCCCGTATCCATTCTTGATATATTTCCCGGTTATCCACCTGGGGATTGGGAAAGGTAAAGGCATACTTTTCCGGAAAAATAATCTTGGGTGCAAACGTCGCCATCACTTCAATCACAAATGGCGGCTGAATCTTACGGGCAAACAAAATGATTTCATTATAATACCGCTCCAAACTCTCCTTATCATTAAAAAGGAGAAAATAAGCGTCATAGGGGTCTTCTTCCACGGTGCTGGTCAATCGTTTTTTATTGCCTAATGGACGTAAATCCTTGGTAAGCGCTACCTTTAGGGAGGGTTTCTGCGCTTTATTAAGCGCGTTGAATTGGTTTTTTTCTTTGAGCACCAATTGTTTGACTTTGGCTGCCATATCCGGGGCTAAAGAAGTTCCCAGTTTGGCAGAAGTGCGGGAATACAATTGTTGCAGCCCGTTGGCTTCACTGGTGCGGCCCCATTCATTGTATATGATATATAAATATTGCGCGGCATCATGGACACTTTCGTAAAGTCCTTGAGTGGCGTTCAAAACAGTTAAAAAATCAGCGAGCGCGCCTTTTAAGTCGCTGCTTTTTAATTTGATTGTGCCGAGGTTGGCATGAGCATACCCCTGACGCAAGATATCCAAACCTTTCTCCAGGGCCAGGGTAAAATTCTGCGCGGCTTGGTTATCGTCGCGATTGTTCAAGTTTTGAATGGCACTTTGGAAACATGAACCTCCAGGTCCAGCTTGGCCGAGCATACTGGAATCGATGAGATTAATGGCCAGATGGTGAGCTGTAATTTCCGGGAGGTATTCTTCGTCTTGTTCTGGAAGCTCAGCGCCGTGTTGGGCTAATAAATCCATGATCGCAGTATGTTTTTTTTCCAATGCGGCATCCATGGCAGTTTCATTTTTTAAATCTTTGCAATGGATATCCGCGCCATGGTGGATGAGAAGGCTGGCAATTTCGGGATAACCATTATATGCTGCCAGAATCAAAGGGGTCCACCCATCTTTTTGGGCATGATTGGGATTGGCACCTTTATGTAAGAGGGTTTCTGCGATCTCTTTATGTCCATTCCGAACCGCAAATAATAGCGGGGTCCAGTTCTCGTTATTAATGGGGTCGACCTGGGCGCCTTTATTTAAAAGGAGATTCACGGTATCTTTGTGCCCTTCTTTTGCAGCCCACATTAAAGGTGTCCAAAGAGAAGCGGTGGTGGCTTCAATTGGAGCACCATGATTGATGAGTATCTCGGCGACAGCGGTTTGACCTTGCCAAGCAGCAAAATGCAAGGCTGTCCAACCAAGATCATCGCCGATTTTGGCGATATTTACATCGGCACCATGTTCCAATAAAATAGTAGCGATCTCTTTAAAACCATATTTTGCGCTCCCCATTAATGGAGTGAATGAAACTTCGTCCTTGGCGTTCACGTCCGCGCCTTTTTCTACCAACATTTTCACCACGGCTGTGTGTCCGTTAACGGCGGCGAAAATTAAGGGTGTCCAACCGATGTTGCTCACTGTTTTGGCCGCGTTTATGTCCGCGCCTTTTTCCAACAACAGGGCGGCAATCTCTTCATGACCGTTTCTTGAACTGGCGATTAATGGTGTGTACGACTCGATGTTTTTGGCGTTCACACCCGCGCCTTTTTCAAGCAATAGTTTGACAACATGGGTATGTCCGTTTTGGGCGGCTAGAATTAAGGGGGTGTTTTGGTTTTCGTCCCGAAGATTCACGTCCGCTGCTTTAATTAAACCGAATAATTTCGGAGTTAGCCAGTGTTTTACCTCATCAAGGTAGCCAAATTCTGCCGATTTAAGCAGGGTTTGCAGTTTGTTCATATTATTTCTCTCCTATTTTTAGAATAAAATGTACGCGCTTAATGCTGGTCTGTGTCATAGTCGTTTCATTTTTATTTGAAATTAACATGTCATTGATGATACTATTTTTTATAATTGAATGCAAGTGTTAAATTGGCGTGGATATACGGATGAATTCTTGAAATCGGTATGGACTATATGGACTAGGTGGACAAAAAAAAGTTTTTGTTTCGTCTCTATATTGTATATGTCATCCTATCTGTCAAGGTGTTGACGTGTTTTCAGGAATCTGCTTGTGGATTTAGGGGGGGTGGTGAATTGAATTCTGGGCAAAAAAAAAATCAAGCTCTCTTGATCTTTACCTCAATTTCTTTTAGAATGCATACATGCAAGTGAATAAGAATAATACAGCATTTAGTTCGGACGTGGCCCCGATTTTTGACAAACAGCTTTTGGGGGTCATTCAGAGGCAGATCGATCCTGAAAAATGGGATCGGGTAGGGGAGTTGTTTGAGAAAAAAAAGTACAAGGAAGTTTTGCTGGGAATATTGGATTATGTGGACAGTGATCTGCCGCGCAGAACAGGCAATGCGGAGCTGACTAAATTTGTAATTCCCCACGGGTCGACTATCTTGGAGTTGGTGATTGATGAAGAATTTTTTCATGTGACCGCGCCTTTTTTAATTATTCCGCCGTCCCATTCGGTACCGTTGCTTCGGCAGATTGCGCAGATCAATATTTTTCCGCTCAATCTGACTAACATCGTGTTGGAGAACGATCAGTTGGTTTTTAAATTTGATTGTCCGCTGGAGTTATGCGAGCCGTATAAGATTTATAATGTGTTGCGTGAGATATGTTCCTATGCGGATGCTTACGATGAGGAATTTATAAAAAAGTTCAAGGCCCATCGGTATCATCAACCGGTAATCAAACCATTGCCGCAAAAATACGTGGATTTGGCCTGGCAAAAGATGCAGTCCTATGTGAAAGAAACGGCGGCCTATGTGGACTATTTCGAGAAGAAAAGACTGGTTGAAGTGTGCGTTGATCTGATCACGATCACGTTGATGAAAATCGATTACGTGATATCGCCGCAGGGCATCCTGCGCACGGACATTGAAAAAACAGTGAGCCAGTTGCAAGATCAGGAAATCCCTTTGATGGAAAAACCACGAAAAGGAATGGAACGAATCGTGGCATTGCAAAATTTCGACCAGCAAGAATTTGCCCTCAACCTTTATGAAGCGGAAGTATTTATCCCGTTAAAATTCAATTTCACCAATGAGATGATCGACTCGTATTTCCAGATTTTTTTCGAGGCGGCGCAGAAAGAGATGGCGGGTCGGGATTATGTTGGTGTTGTGTTAACTGTCCAGACAGCGTTTTACAATCTTTTCTACCATTATATTTTTCCCGATGATATCAATGAGATTGTCACTGAAGCTTTGGCGGAAGCGGCGGGAAAAACATGGGATCAGGCGGCCACGATTCTCTGGGAGTCGATGGAAAACATCATGAATCGCGAAAAACCAAAAAAGAGAAATGGGTTGCTGGGATTCTTGTTCGGGAAGAAAAAAGGAAAGAAATATAATGAAAAGAAATACAATGAAAAGAAATTTAATGAAAAGAAATAGCATGAAAAGAAATAGCATGCTGGTTTATAGTATGTTTCGGGCTGCGAAGGAGTGTTTTGAATCATGAGTCAATTGCCCAAGAATAGTAGGGATTCAGTTTTTAAGATTAATACCTCTGCGGGTACAGGGAGTGGGTTCTATTTAAAGGACAAGAACATCTTGGTCACCAATTTTCATGTTGTGCAGGGGTATCGGACAGTGGCCATAGAGGATCAGCAGAAAGAGCGGTATTCAGCCAAGGTGATATTTGTCAATCCGTATACAGATTTGGCGTTTTTGCAACCCATGCGTGCGTGGAAGCCACCGGAACTGGCGTTTGATTCTTTTGCACCGGTAGAGAATCGTGAGCAGGTGTTTGTGTTGGGATTTCCTTTTGGTATGCCGTATACGGAGACCAAGGGGATAGTCTCATCGGCGCGACAATTGATGGATGGGCGGCATTATATTCAAACAGATGCAGCAGTGAATCCGGGGAACAGTGGCGGACCGGTAGTGAATGCCAGGGGGCAATTAGTTGGGATTACTACTTCTAAGTTTACTAATGCCGATAACATGGGATTTGCTATTCCGGTAGAAGTATTGAATGATGATCTGGAGAGTCTGCAAAATAATCAGTCGGATCAGTACTCGGTCAAGTGCAATTCTTGTAATAAGTTGCTTTATGTGGAGACGGAGTATTGCGATAATTGTGGGAATACGATTGACAGCAATGTGTTCGAGCAAACGTTACCCACACGGGTCTCGGTGTTTGTGGAGGAAGCGTTGTCATTGTCTGGTTTGGACCCGATTCTGGCGCGAAATGGCGAGGATTACTGGGAATTTCATTTTGGGACTACATTGATCACCATTTATTTCCATGAACGGGAGTATCTTCATGCTATGTCTCCGACCAATGAATTGCCGTCGACCAGTGCGGCGGATTTAGAAGCGCTGTTCAAAAATATTTTGTCTGACCCATTGCCGCCCTATAAATTTGGGATATTGGATAACAAGATATTTATTTCTTATCGGATTCACATGTCTGATATGTTTTCTTCTTATTCGGCCACCATTCGCAAGGATTTGGGGGATTTCCCGTTGCGTGCCGATGAGATGAGCCGATTCTTTTTGGATAAGTTTGGTTGTCCGGTGACGAAGTATTCCCGGGAGTCTTTTAATTTGGATCTTAGGAAAGTTTTGCCGTAATAAAGTTACTCCCATGAATGATGGAGCAAAAACATGTTGAAAACGATTAAAATTCAACATTTTAAATCGATTGAGCATTTGCAGATTGAGTGTAAAAAGCTAAATGTTTTTATTGGCGAGCCAAATACGGGGAAATCCAACATCCTTGAAGCCATCGGTGTTTTCTCGCTTCCTTTCTGCAATACATTAAAGGAATTGGTCCGATTTGAGAACATGAGCGATCTATTTTTCGAGAAGGAATCGGGGAACAAGATTGTGGTGCAAACGGATGTGGCCGAGTATGCGATGTATTATGATGAAGGAAAAGTAAGGATCGATTTTACTTATGGTGGGGACGTGACGGTGAACTATACGACCGATGATGCGGGGGTAAAATGGCGGTTGCCTAAAACTCGTTTGGAATCGCCATTTAAATTTTATAAATTTAAAACCATGGACAAGTACAGATTGACGGAAGCGGATTTTTTATACCCTCCTTACGGGGAGAATCTGTTGAGCTTGTTAAAATCCAATCAAGAATTTCAAGAGACCTGTGCCGGGATTTTTCAACCTTTAGGGTACAAGTTGTGGTTGCGACCGCATGAGGGAAAGATTGATATTGTCAAGAATTTACCGGAGAAAGATGGGAATGCAATGGGTGTGGTTATCTCCCATCCTTACTCATTGCTCTCCGATACCTTTCAACGGTTGGTTTTTTACTTGGCTGCCATTGAAACCAACAGCCATTCTCTGCTCATCTTTGAGGAACCGGAAGTAAAATCATTCCCTTTTTATTCCAAATTTTTAGCCGAGCGTATTACTTTTGATCAAAGTGGGAATCAGTATTTTTTGTCCACTCATAATCCTTACTTCCTATTATCTTTGATTGAGAAATCGAAAATTGAAGATATCGGGGTATTTATCACTTATACAGAAAATTACAAAACCAAAATCAGGCCGTTGAAAGAAGAGGAAATGGTGGAAATCATGGAGCAGGGGATTGATGTTTTTTTTAATATTTTGAGGTATCTTGAGGAGAGGGAATGATTTTTGTGGAATGCAAACCCGACTTGCTACTGGTCAGTAAAGTCACGGGAAAATCACGAAAAGAGATTTTACATTCTGGAAATAAAGGCGAAGTAGTAAGGCATATGAGCCGAAGCGCGGGATGCATTGGTCTGGTTGACGAAGACCCGGGGAAAGCGCAGCCCAAGTATATAGAATCGATGATATTAATAAAAGATGATAAAACCTCAAATGTGAAGATTTACAAGGATAGTAAGAATAATTTACTGGTGGTGTTATGCCCGGTGCTGGAAGAGTGGGTAATGAAGACGGCCAAGATAGAAAAAATAAAAATGACTGATTTCACTCTCCCTGAAAATCCTGAAAAATTCCATAAGATCATCAATCTGAATCTGCCAAAATACGAAAAGCTTTTGGACCGACTGACATCCACCCAAAGAATGATTACTTTAAAAACCATACTTTCACGATGAAAGGGGAAGGGCAGAATATTTTGGTTCTGCCGGGGCTACAATGATCACATTCACGGAACAAAAAGGAAAATTTGTCAAACATTGCCCTTGTACACCGCAGGTAGTGCCCTGCGGCTATTATAATATCAATTTGCACACGGGGTGCCCATTCTGCTGTTCTTATTGTATCCTGCAAGCCTACCTGGAAAACCCGGAACCGGTTTATTTCACGAACCTGGAAGACCTGGAACTAGAATTAGCTGAACTTTCACGAACACAACGGTATGTTCGCATTGGCACGGGGGAGTTATCGGATTCACTGGCTCTGGACGGGGACACATTGTATTCACAGAAACTGTTGGCTCTGGTGGAAAAGTTCCCACGCTTGCTTTTTGAATTCAAAACGAAGTCCACGCATATTGAGAATATCTTAAATTACGGGAAAAAGTTGCGGAATGTGGTGATTGGGTGGTCTTTGAATCCGCAGGAAGTGATTGAACGAGAAGAACTATTAACACCAGACCTTTTCGCACGCTTGGCTGCGATAGAAAAAGCGCGGCAAGCCGGGTACAAGATCGCGATTCATTTCGACCCGTTACTTATTTTCAAAGGGTGGCAAGATGCCTACAGCGAATTGGTGCAAGAAATTTCCAAAGTAGTCAGTCATGCGGATATCGCGTGGTGGAGTTTGGGGGCATTGCGGTTTCCTTATGCGTTGCGGGAACATATTTTCAAACACCGTCATTCCCGTCTTTTTGAAGGGGAACTGGTGAAGGGGCATGATGGTAAGTACAGGTATTTCAAACCGTTGCGCTTGGAATTGTTCCGGTTTGTCAAGCAGCAGATCGTGGCCTCTTTTTCTCCGGCTGTACCGCTTTATTTATGTATGGAAGATGTGGAAGTGTGGCAAGAGATTTTGCCTGAATTGTCACCGGATGAATTGGCAGTGAATCAATATCTCTATGAAAACGTGATGGGAAGGGAAGCGTAAAGAAAAGACCCCCACGAATTTCACGAATTTACACGAATTAAAGGGAAACAAAAGTTTTTTATCCTATAAATTCGGGTAATTGGTGGGGAAATCTTTTACATGCTCTCTTCCGGGGTGGAATCTTCGTCGCTGATCATGATGTAATCTTGTTCAGGGCAATAGTGGGTAGTCTCTTTGGGTTGGGTAATTTTTAATTGCCAGATTGGGGGGCCGGGCGGGATTCTCACCCACATGCGCGATGAATTGTGGGTGATATCCCCGTTCCCTATGGCTGAAATCTTAAAATAACACCAGGAAGGAATGTTGAGCCAGCATTCTTTTTCCAGATTACCGGGTCCACTGACCACGGAGAGGTGTAAATAGTCGTGATTGTCCGCTGTGTCCAGGGGAATAGTAATGGCATTGTTATAGCTGATGATATACGCGCTGCGGTCCGCGTGGTGGTAGATGTTGAGATCACGTTTTTCAGTGCTCAGTTTGTTGCGGATAATCAGATTCAGTGATGTTGGCATGGTTGTTTCCTCCGATGACGGTTCAAACTCCTTTCCATTTCTCCCCGTCTCATTTTTATTTACTGGTGGTCTCACGCTAAATACTTATTTCCCAAGGTTGTAGGTCAGACTCAAGAAAAGACGTACTTTGTATCTTGCTTTTAAAATGTTAACGTCTTCTGCGGGCCGGTCTATTTCCTTGTTCACTTTATCCATGAATTTGGGTAACAGCGATTCCATTTTAACGGCAGTAAAACCTGCATTAATCAAGAAACGGTTTTTGCTGCCAAACATTACACCTGACCCAAGGTAATAACTGAGCTTATCCGCAGAACCGGTCCCTAAACCAAACGCAAACCCAGACCATTTTATTTTTCTGGTTTGACGGGGGTAGATATGCATCATGGCACCAATGATGGGAGAAACAGAATAATTGTATTCTTTGGTTTTCAAGATAACTTTGGTCTCGTCACCGGCGACATCTTCCAGCCAATATTCTTGGTCGTGGGCATTCACATTGAAAAAAACTCCGGTGCTAAAATCAATCAACCATCCGCCTTTTACCAGGACGGTCACGGGGTTTTTTATAGGATGTAAAACCTGGCCATTCTTTTTATCAGTGGGTTCGATTTTTACTGTAAACTCCACTTCATCGACATCCACGGTGGGTACGGTGAGTGAAACGGAGAAATTTTCCGGTTTCACATTATCCAAGAGGTCTTTTATTCCAATGGTGTATTTGTTTTCTTCGCATTCGTTCAGCAAGTTTTTTAATAGGAAAAGATTATCAATGAGTTCTTTCGGGTTGGCACTTGTTGTGGAAAAATCAGTGAGAGCCTTTTTCTTTACTTCGATTTCGTCCTTAATAATTTTGATCTCGTCATTATTCTTTTTGATTTCGTCATTATTCTTTTTGATCATGTCAGTTTTCGTTTTAATCTCGGCGGTTTTCGTTTTGATCATGTCATCTTTCGTTTTAATCTCGGCAGTTTTCGTTTTGATTTCATCCTTCTTAGTGATGTCGTCTTTAATGTTTTCTATCTCCTCGTTGAGTTTTTTTATCTCCTCGTTGAGTTTGTTTATATCCTTTTTAAGAGTATCTATCCCCTTGTTGAGTGTGTCTCTATATGATTTCAAGGTGGCATTTTTTTCTTCGAGAGCAGTCAACGATTTGATATTTGCTAGCAGGTCCGCATGCACCTTCAATTCCGTGTCGAATTTTTCTATCAATTCTTTGGCCTTTTTTTCCCTGTTTTTGCATTTATCAATCACATCGCTGGTGATGGGAGTACGATCAGTGAGTGCCAATCCTAAAAACTCAATACACAACTTATTCTTTTGAATTTCCAGTTGTGCAAAGGTTTCAGCTTTATTCAGAATCTCAGTCAAGGCGAGGTGGAGTTCTTTGATTTTCTTTAACTCCTTAATGGATTCTGTCAGTTGTTTTACTAGGTCAGCTTCTTTTGGAGGCCTATGCATCGCAGCAACTTCAGGTTCTGTTTTACTTTGATCTTCTTTCTTCTTTTCTTCTGTGGGTAAAAGGGAAAATGATCCGGGGGCGGTGGTGTTAAAGTTATTGATTACCAACTCGCCATTAATTGAGGCTTGATAAGCTAAACGATTAATATTGATAATTTTAAATATGACATTTTGCCCTTTATTGACCTCGAAAGACGAGGGTTTCCCGTTTTTTGTTGCGTTTAAGGCACCATCCGAAAAATTAAATTCTATGATCAGGTCTTTTTTGTCAAAGGTAACCTTTTCTTTTCCTCCTTTTCCAGCTCCATACCCCATCATGGATGTAGCGATTATAAAAAACACTGTCAGTATAAAAGCGGTCATCTTTTCTTTTCCAAACATCGTATTTTTTCTAGTCATGTTTCCTCCTTTTTAAAGTAATCGTATTGTCAAAGTTTTCCTGGGTAAACTTTATAACCCATGCTTTTTTAGATTCACAGACTGTCGGGATGCATATCTGCCAGCGTATATTCTATAGTATTTCAGTAGTAACCGGTCAAACTATGGTTCATCTCTAATATATGAACGGTTTCTGATTAACCGGGTTTTCCGATAGTACTAAGAACAATCTTTTTCCTTCAACGGGAACTCATATTTCGAGTTCCCGTATTTTTTCTATTTTTACACTACTATGTTCTTGGGTACATTTCTCCTACTAAGGATTTGTCTAACTCGGAAAGAATTATATTCGAATTCGTAGGGCCAAAACCATCTGCGAAGAGACTTGCATCGAAATCATATAACATAATGGATAAAGGATCGTATGGTGTATCAATAATGCCCTCTGGCGAATATTTTTTTAATACATTATACTCGATTTCTTCAGGAGTCCAGTAATTAGGTGGACCCTGAAAGTATTTCATTACCGCATCTACATTCCATTTGCGCGAAAAACGTGGCCCTGAATGTTCGTGCAAACATGCAAGGCAATGCCCAAATTCATGCATTACCACTCGCGAGTATTCGTCATCATCGGTATTGTCACGTAACCAACCGAGGTTCATAGTGGGTTGATGTAAAGGAAAGTAATATGTATTAAGTGCGTCTTTACCTAATGCAGACCAGGAGCCTGCATCTGCAAAAAATGATATCCTTATTTCAGCCGTGACAGCATTCACAAACTCGAATTTGATATTTGCATATTTCTCCCATTCCTTAGCTTTAACCACCACCCTCTCACGCATCATATTGCTACCATCCAGAAAATGACATTTTATAACTGAACCCTTGGGCCACCTTTTTGTAATATTAATTGCCATTCGAGCGACACGATATGTTGCTGAGGCATCCAAGGTTCCACCAATATTATTGCTGATATACTCTCTCAAACTTCTACGTGCCATTCTCTCTTGGTCTAAGTTGTCGGGAATAATACGCTCAAAGCAAATTTTAACTGGCGGGTCAGGTATTTTTTTTTCTTCACTCATTTTATTCTCCTATAAATTTATATCGTATTGTCAAAGTTTTCCTGGGTAAACTTGCAAACCCTTGCTTCTTAAAACTCACAGATTGTCGGACGGCCTATCCTTTGATCTGCATATATATTATGGCCTAAAAAAAAATTCAACCGGGTAAATTTGATGCAAAAGGAGTGGTAAAATTGATGCAACAAGAGAAACCACTAGCACAAATGATGCATGAACAGGTAATTTTCGTGCAAAATGCCGTTTCTGAGTAAAAACAGGGGAGATGGCAAGAAAAATGCATGGAATTGATGCTCGATTAATAATATATCAAGCATGGTAGCGATGCTTTCGTCTTAAAAATCAATAAAACAAGCAGGAAACCTGCAATACATGCTAAAAACGTCCAACAACGCGCTCAAATTCTCCAGAAGAAGGCATATTAAGGCAACTTTCCCTCTTGGATGAGATGAAATGCGTGGGTTTACTGCTCATGTGTGTTAAAATAATGGTTTCCTTTGCTTTTTTCGTGGTTACCTTCCCTTTTTTCGTGGTCAACTTCTCTTTTTTCTGGGGCTTGTTCTTTCTTTTCGGGGTTTCCTTTCCTTTTCCTAGGGTTTGTTCTTCTCTATCGCAGTTACCTTTCCTTTTTCTGCAGGCCTTTTGTTATTTTCCCTGGGCTTTTCCCCTTTTCCCTTAATTTTGTGCTTCTGATACAAAAAATCATGTTTGGTAAGGAACCGCTCTAGCTGCATCCTGATGTCTATATCATATAGAATTGAATTTAAAAAGTCAATAGAAAAATTTTTATTTTTTTATATCACCCAGGCTTCGAGTTTGCTTAACGGAGAGCTGTATACTGGAAATCTGTATGTAAGGGTCGCACAGGGGGATGGATTACCCCCCGATCATACTCTACTGTTCATCTTTTTTTCTTTCTTTTGACCGTGGATTCTATCAGTTGTCCAACCAGCCTTCATTGTCACTGTAGGCAATGCCCATCTCCTGGCAATAGTCTACTGCTTCCTGGGTGAATCCGGGATTGGAAAAGATGAAAGGGATCACTCGTTCCAAATTCTCTTGTTTTTTAAGTATGGCGTATTTCTCCATGAAGGTCATGGCTTCATCCTTGGAGAATTTTTTATTATCCCGGTTTTTCACTTCACCGATAATGGAATAGTCTGCCGGGGACTGGGCACGAGCGTAAATGTCTATATTATAATCCTTGCCAAACGGGGTGGAACCATTATAGCGCCACACGTGTACATAGTCACTGAAATTAAAATCAGCGGGTAAGTTCTGGGTCACGGATTTTAACAGATCATTCTTCTTGCGGGCATGAGAAATCAAGAGAGTCAAGATGACATACTCGGCATAATACCCTTTCTGTTGATTAAACTTACCTTGTAATTGGCGGTACTTTTTTTGCAGGGTTTCAAAGGCGGCATGAATCTCTTTGCCGATGGTCTTAACATCAAAATCCTGGATCTCCTTTTCATAGACACTGCGAAATACTTTATCAAAAATATTGTCGCGCACGCCCTGGTAATCGTAATTGGTTTGACCCTGGCTTATTATATCAGCCATGATTAAAGCGCGCAGTTTCTTTTCCAGTTCGGCGTCCGTCATGTCCAGCGATAATTTCTTCAGCAATTCCTTGCGGGTGATTTCGCGGTCCCTGTTCTTGCAAAGGTAGAGAACAATGTTCTTGGCGTTTTTCTCGTTTACTTTATTAAATGCAGTTAAGACATATTCCATCCAGGTGGGTTTGATGATGCCCCGGTTATCGCGGATTTCAAAGTCGAGAGTCTCGGTTAAACCTTGAATGGTGGTGAGATCCTTTTTCTTGTAATTGGAAATGAATAGGGCCATGATATAAAAAGGGCTGCCCTCGGTCATTTGCGCGATCAGATAGGCGGTTTCTTCGGTGATAGGTACATCAAAAAAGCTGGAATACTTAAATACCATTTCCAATGCTTCATCCTCGGGCATACTATCGAGATTATATTGGGTGAAACGGGAGGGTAACTGGGTGCGCAAGATATCCATCAGCCAGCCAATCCAACTGCCGGAAATTAACAGTGGTGCGACTTTACTTTCGGCAGTACTTAAATACGCACCTGCCAGCATATCAATTATACTGGCGTGTGGTTGACTTTCATCGCGAAAGATCATGGTGTTCATGAACTGAAACTCATCGATCATTTGCACGATGAATTCATTTTGGTCAGTGGCGACTGTTTTGGGTGCTTCGCGGACCAGATTCCAGAGAATATTTATTTGCTTTTGATTCACCGCGTAATCCACACTGCTGATTAAATCCACCAGATACCCCAAGCCTTCACTTTTAGCCACTTCTTTTGCTGTGGCAAAATTGCTTCCCCATTTGGGACTGAGATATGTTGTTTTCCGTGTTTTGAAAGCAATGTATTGATAGATAAAAGTCAGGAAAAAATCCACGCAGAAATCCACGATGTACATTGGGGTTTCTTTGATTTCATAATAAAAGGGAATCACGCCGTTGTTATTATCAAAGGTGATGTTATACAAACGTTCCAATATAGCCGTCTTGCCCATTTTGCGCCGGGCCAATATGGCTGTGCTCCGGGATGTTTTCTTTTTTATATTGTTAATCCAGTTCAGGAAAAATGCCAGATTTTCCCTTCTGCCAATAAACAGTTCCGGGTTACCGATTCGTTCTTCTTTTGCGTAATTCATCCCTCTTTTATACCACAAAAAAAAGAAATTGGCAAACGGTAAGACGTTGGCAGTCAAAAAAAAAGACCACAGGGTAACGGTTATGTTTCCCTGTGGCCTGATTAATGATTTTGAGTTTTCCCCCCTGTTAGGGATGGTTGTTTTTAGTTGGCCCGTGGTTTGTCCAGACAGTGTAAATCGTCAGTGGGCAGCATAGGGTCGTTACCATCGCCTGCTGTAATCCGTTGCAAATGTTCGAGTGCTAGGATTGCAAGTCCTTTCCCTTGCGTCAGGGGTGATTCCTGGATGTATCCCTTTAATAGGGATACACATTGATTGATGTTGGCTTCTTTTAAGTTATTCATGTTACGTCCTCCTTTTTTTTTGGAATGTTTTTATTTAATTAACACCCCCTTGCGCAAGGTGGGAAATCATCTGACTTTCGGTTTTACCGGTGTTCATTTGATTCATATATATAATAGTATAAGGAGAAAAAAAAATATCTTGACGGCGTTTCATAAATTCGAAGCAGTGAACCACCCAAAAGGGCTTATAACACGGATGTTTCAAAACATCGTACTGGTGTTTCAAGGGGATAGAAGGGTGTTTCTTATTCTTGGGTGATGGGAAAAAAAGGGAGGGAAAAAAAAGATATTTAACCACGAAGAAAAGGAAGGACACGAAGAAAAAGAGACTTTGAAATATATTTTAGGGAAAAGTTATAGAGCCGACTGTGGAATGAGTGGAACTATTTGATTATACTCTTGATTATATCTTGCGCAATCAGAAAAATATCTTCAAGGACAAGGAATTGGATGAAGCGGTAACTGCTGAGGAATTCTCGGTAGTTAAAAAAGAATAAAACCGCAAGAGGAAAAAATTAGTTAAAGCATCCTGCTTGCGGTTTTTTGCTTTTGGGTTAAGACATATCTGGCTTAACATCAACCTCTACCGTGATAGGTTTTGAACATAAAAGGTGTTTGGTATCTACCTGCCATACAGAAATAAAGGTGGACCCTTCGTTTTTACTTATGAATTTTATTTCATGCTTTTTTTTCTCTTCCAATCGGATACTTTCTCCCTCTTGGAAAAAATCAAGTTTTAGGTATTTGGAATTGAAGAGGTAATTTATTGCTGCTCTTATTGAGTTAATTTTTACTTTTACTGGAATAGATATTTCTTGATCGATCTTGATTTTTTGATCAGAGGGCTGCTTGTTTTCTTTTATTGTGGGCAGATATTTGGACAAATCTTTTTTGGTATTGGATTCCATTTTCTGTTGTATCCATTTCTTAAGAGGGAATAGATCAAATGATGAATCAAATGATTCGACCGTCACGCACACATTGTAAAATATCCAGATGGTTTTATTCCTATTGGGAAAATGAGCATCGACACTTAGATGTCCCAAACTTGTTTCCTTTGGACTTTTTTTAAAAGGGTTATCACGGGAAGTGGTGGACAATGCTCGGATAAGTAAATGTTCCCAAGCTGCTTCGATATCTACACTAGATACAAATACCTCAATCCTGAGACGTTCGCTTCCCCTTATCATGTGTAATTCCATTTCGACTGCATCATTGTTATTTCTGATCTCTTGGTAATGCTTTTTCCATCCTCCGCTTTTGATTTTCTTACAGTCATTTATCGATAGCCAATTAAAAACCACCCATGACTCATGGGGAGTATTTTTTCTGATATTCTCAAAATTGGTATTTTCGATAAATTTTATTGTCCTTGTATCGGCCATAAATTTTTTGTACCATTCACTTTCTTTATCTTTTAGATTGAATATCCTATCTAATTCTGTAATCCCTGCGCAACAAACTACATCAGTTGTGGTGCCGAATCTATGATTGGAACTATAAAGGTCTGTAAGTCTATCAACGCATGCATCTAAATACACGTTTAATGATGCATCTCCCAGATAAGGACCAATACAGGAATCCAATACCACAATGGATGAATTTATCTCCATTGAGCAAAAGGTATGAATACCAAAATCCCGGCGTCTTATGTCGTTTATATCAATCAATTCAGGATTGGATTTATCAGGATTGTTTTCGTATAAATAAACCGGATTATTTACAAGGCCTCTGCCTATTAGATGGGTTGTGTTGATATATCCGAATGGCTTCATTTTTAACCAAGTAAGTGGAATTCCCAACGCCCCCAAAATAGATTGCAATGCTGCGGCTTGATCATAACAATTGCACATTTCATCTATTTTTTTAAGAAATTTGCCTAACTGGAAACTACCTCCTGATGAAGAGGTACCATAATAGCTGGAACCATCATAGCTATTATATATAATTCCAGTTCCAGCATGACAATAATTAATAATACGCCGTATCAATGCAATTTTTGTATCCAATCCAGGAGCGATTTGGGCGACAAGGCGCAACACTTCAATCCAAACGCACTTTAGTTTATACATTTGTCCTGGGTCGTCATAAATCCAGTAAAGCTCCAGAAAAGTTTTTGAGGGAATTACATTGGTGGTATAACACTCATTAGTGTTAATGCAATTTTTGGATATAGACCACTCTATATCACCACATATCTTAGTAAAATCTGTTGGCATAACTTTTATTTCGATTTCAATTATCTGTTCAATATTTTTACCACTGATTATTCTATGGAAAACCATATTTTTAATTTTTCCCGTTAAGCTCATTGTTTCTTCGTTAGCCAATCCGGTTACTTTTACTTCAAGCGCTAACCGACTAGGCTGGGGAGTATTGATTTTAAATATACCTGGTCGGAGCGAACCACTTGGGAAATCGTTCAATTGGCAGCCTTTTTCCCAATTGGGTGGATTTATTGGATTTCCTCCAATGCTAGCTGTAATTTCACTCAGAACTGTAATGGATAGTATTTCCACAATTAATTCAGACTGGCTTTTTTTATTAGGCATGATAATCTCCTCCTGTTTTTCTTTCCTATTTCGGTTTAATGATAACTATTCACGATCGGTAAAGAGCTGTGAAAGATTATACGATATCCATCTACTGGGAGTTGCATTTTTTTAGTGTCGGGTAAGGTAATCTTTAGTTCCCAGTTGGGAGGGCCTGGAGGTATTTGCAAATATGTTCTGTTTTCAGCGTGAATGAAATGAATAGTGCCATTCAGATTGTTGGCAAATAATTCGAAATCAATCCAGGCTGGTAAATCCAGAAAACACTCATTCTGCAAATTTCCCGGGCCTTTAACTATAGAGATATGCATATAATCTAATTCTTCTTTACTTTTAAGGGGTATGGAGACAGTATTACCGCCACTGATAATAAAGGTGCGTGTCCGGGAGTGGTGATAAATGTTAATTTCTCTTTTCTCAATTATCAGATTATTCTCCACTATAATCTTAAATACTTTAGCCATTTTAACCTCAACGTATCTCCCTCCCTATCCCTTACGTCATATTGTAATAAATCATTTTTTTGAGAGAGTTAATATTAGAAATGTCTATTGGGTGATAGGGAAGGAGATGGTTGTGGATATACCACTTTATTTGCTGTTTACTTCTATCTTTTCTGATATCTTATCCCCATTCTGTCTGTCAGTAACTGTCACGGGTGTTTGGGGAGAGCTGTCAACCCCTGAGTCCTTAGCAGTTATAATCACTTCCCAGTATTTTTTATTGCCAGTTGGATCAGCGTAGTATTTTGGTTCACAACCGCCCGTTTTAATACAACACTCACGGAAATGAATTCCCCGCTTATCTGTTGTATTATCATCTGGTGTCACATGTATGGTTAGGTGGTCACTTTGGGATTCTATCTCCAAATCCAATCTGAATCTATTATCATTTTGTATATGGATATCTTTTCTGACTTTTACTGAGAAATTGAGATCAATAAAATTAAAAGTAACAATATCTCCAGCAGTGCTGGAACTGGGCAATCTGTTTACGAGTTCAAGCTTATACTTGTATGCCATTTTAAATCCTCCTATTTGTTTAATTTTTCTCATCGTCACTCTGCTTGACGAATCGCTTATATTATGCATTCAGGAGAATTAAAAAAATAGCACTGGCGTTTCAAAAATTCGAAACAGTGTTTCATTCAAACTGTTCACCCTCAAAATCCGATGGCAAACAATGAAACTGCTCCTTAAAACACTTGCCAAAATAGGTGGTACTGGAGAAGCCTACCTCAAACGCGACCTCTGTCACATTACCAAAATTGGCTTTTAACAACTGCGCACCACGTTTCAAGCGGTAAGACTTGATAAATTCCCGCGGCGACTGTCCTGTTAAGGCAAGTATCTTCCGATACAACGTGGTACGACTCATATAAAGCTTCTTAACCATTTGATCGACATTAAAAAACTGATCGGATAGATTCTTTTCAATAAGATCAATCACTTCCTTAATAAAAGTCTGGTCCATGGACGAAACTTGCACGTCTGCAGGTTCAAAATTCATTTCCCGCTGAATTTTTCGCTGCCAATGACGACGCAACTCAATGAGATTCTTAATCCGTGCCACTAATATTTTGGTACTGAAAGGCTTGGTGATATAATCATCGGCTCCAGATTCCAAACCTTGGATGACACTGGACTCAGACGCTTTGGCGGTTAATAAAATGATGGGAATATGGCTGGTTTTGATATCCTTTTTCAAAACATCACACAACTCATACCCATCCTTGCCGGGCATCATGATGTCGGAAACAATAAGATCAGGGATAACCTCTTGGGCCAACGCAATGCCCTGAATACCATCGGCAGCTTCTTTTACCGTATAACAAGTTTCAAGCGCTTCACGGATAAAACGCCGAGCATCAGCATTGTCCTCGACTACCAAGATGATATCCTTCATGTTTTCTTCGTTTTCTTGGTGGTTGTGGTTATTCAAATCATTGGCGGAAGTGTCATCTATTTCTAGAGGGGCAATCGGGTTGTGAAACACAACCTCGGTTGCAGTCTGGACGATTTCTTCGGTGGTCAAGTGGGCTTTACCTAAGGGTAAACGAATAGTAAATTCTGTGCCGGGTTCTTTATCCACGCTGCTTTGTACATCAATGGTGCCATGGTGCAACAGGACCATCTCTTTGGTTAAAGCAAGACCAATACCAGTGCCCTGAACATTATGATGGTTAATATTACCGGGTTCAGGATGGGTGTCATCGGCCTGGAAAAAACGATCAAATATAAAAGGCAATTGCTCCTTGGAAATACCGGGCCCTGTATCACTGATAGATATTTCAAGGACCGCGGGATTCTTTTCGCGATTCTGCCGCACACCAATAAGAATCTTGCCACCTGCGGGAGTAAATTTAAGGGCATTAACCAGCAGGTTGCTCATAATGATTTCCATCTTTTCCATATCGAAATAAAGAGCGGCGGCTTCCACGGTGGTCTGAAAAGATAGGGATAACTTCTTTTGCTGGGCAATCACTTCAAAAGAAGCGGTAATACCTTTTAAAAAAGGAATGATATCCTGTAGCCCGGCTTTTAACTTCATTTTACCGCTATCCAACTTGGAGAGATTGAGCAATTGATTGATTAACTCCAATAAACGGCGGGAATTACGCAGCATCATGTTCAGCTTTTGGGTTTCCGTTTCGGTGTGGGGCTCGGTCAGCATTTGTTCTAATGGCCCGATGATCAAGGTCAGCGGGGTACGAAACTCATGGGAGATATTGGCAAAGAAACGGGATTTAATGCGATCCATCTCTTTTAATTGTTCGGATTGTTGCAGTAATTGTATGGCTTGGGTTTCTAATTTCTGATTTTTATCGTCGATTTCACGGGTGCGTTCTTTAACTGTTTTCTCCAACCGTTTCTTTTCCCGTTTTAATCTTCCCAGACGCCATCGAATCGACAAGAACAGGATGAATAAACCGCTGGTAATAAAAATAACGATGGCCCACCATGTCTTATACCATGGGGGTAAAATCCTGATCTGAAAAAAAGCCTGGGAACTGCTATGACCATAGATATTCTTCGCTTGCACGCGGAAGGTATAGGTGCCAGAATCGAGATTGGTGTACTCCTTCTGGGTTTCGGTATTCCAGGCGGACCATTGGGCGTCATTTCCTTCTAAGATATAGCGATATTGGTTTAATTCTTCCGCTTCAAAAAAGGGCGCGGCAAAAAAAAAGGTCAGGTTTCTCTTTTCATAGGGGAATATCCATTTGTTCATAGAATGAATTTGAGAAGGGGCAGGGGTTTTGTATTTTCCTGTTTCTTCATCGTAGAGGATAGGAATGGTATTAACGACAACTTCACGAATAAAAACGGGGAAATCCCGGCGGTAGTTTTTTTTTATACGGGTATCAAAACAAACCAAACCTTCAACACCACCGAACCAGACGACATTGCCGTTTGGGTCGGGGTAAATAACATTGACTTGGAATTGGGGAATTCGGAGTAATGGGGTATTCCTGGTAAGAAAGGTATTATTGGGTTGCTTGATAGCCCAAAAACTACGGAACTCGGAATGAAACCAGAGATTTTGATGAATATCTTCTTTAAGGGTAAAAATATTCATGGTTTCGTCGGTGAATTCTTTGCCCAGAGTGGTATCTAATAGAAAGGTTCTATTTTTTTCATCGAAGCGATATATCTTCCGTCCTGCGGAAAAGATAATATGGTCGGTGCAATTAAACACTTTGACCTCACCGCCGGGTAGGTTGTGGGAATTATTATAACGGGCTAACGTGGTGTGACGGGGGGGCGTTATCGTCTGGAAATCCACTTTCAGCAACCCATCGGACAGTGTCCCCAACCATAAATTTCCCTTCCCGTCCTCGACAATGTTTTGAATAGTCTCCTTGATGTTTTCAAATCGGAGCTCTTCGCGCCATTTTCCTTTTTCAAAACGCAGCGAAATGAGTCCTTCTCTAATGCCAGCGAAAACCAGAGTGGGTTCAATCTTGGAGCGATGAAGCGCATAAAAAGATAACTTGGGGAAAATATTCTCTTTAATTTGCAGGTTCTTATCTAAAATAAACACGCCTTGGGTAGTGGCCACCAGAAGTTCATCGGCAATAGGCAAGAGGGACCAACAGGAATCTTTGATCCCAGCTACAGGTTTAAAAATATCAGTGCGTCCAGGAATATCATTGGCTTGCAGAACAAATAAACCGCGCGATGTTCCGGCCACTAAACGATGGGTGTCAGTCATACGGGTAATGGATAATACATTACCCGCGAGATTGGACATCTGGCTATTGTAAAAAGAAATAGGGGAGGCATACTCTATCTTGGCAATTCCTTTGGCTAAAGCGAGCCATAGGTTACCCTGGACATCTTCAAATACACTATTCACTTTATCATCTTGCAGTCCAGATGTTTTATCGAAAATTTGTTTTAAATTTCCATGGCTATCCATGATCACCAATCCGCCTTGTGACGTGGCCAGGGCAAATTCGCCAGTAGAAGAAATGCGAATACCATAATAGAGTTCTTTGGCGGTGATATAATTATCTACCTCAGTGGGGAAAGGGATGGCTTTTTGACCATCATAAATATAGAATCCAAGGGCACTGGTGCCGATCAACACTTTTTGGGATTTTGTATCGTAGGGAACCATCATGAAGATTTTGGTTTGAGCGAAGATTTCCTCCCCTGCGATTAACTTCAATGAGTTATCTTTCATTTCCATCAGCCCGATGTTTTTCTGTTGCACAAACAACCTGCCATTACAACTAAATGAGGCATTAAATTCCTTTTCCGGTTCCCAGACATCCATCCTTTTTGTTTTGGGTTGCCAGCGGAAAAGAAATTTTTTAGTTCTGAAATAGATGCCATCCTTGGTGGCATTGATGCGCTGAACGAATCCGAATTCTTTTTGTTTTTCTTTCAAGTCGTTTAATAGTGACACATAATGCCGTCTGCCATAATCATCTGCGGCCAAGTAGCCAAATTCGTTATTACCACCGACATACACAACTCCCTCTTCATCCAAACCAAGGGAACGAACATAATTGTTAGGGATATTAATAATGCGTCGTGACACGCCGTCCAATTCCAAGACACACCCATTATTGGCAATATAAATCATGCCCCGTTTATCTTGCAACACGGACCAGTTATCTGGATGCATGTAAGACCCATAATTTTTGATATACTTGAGGCCGCCAAATTGTGCTTCAAGAACTGGGGTTCTAAAAAAGGTAAAATAAAACGCGAGCGAAAACACCAGGACAGAAAAAAAACTGACCCACACGTGGGATAGTTTATTTTTCTTTGGTACTCTAGTTTGGGGGGTAACAGATTTCCTCTTCATAAAATCCATTCTTGGCCTCTTCCTTCATCTGAAAATGGTGACGCGGTAGGATACCGCATTGCTTTATTCGGCGGCTTATTAATTTTATGGGCTTATTTATAACCGAGTGGCAGTGATCATATCATTTAAAGTGACTTCGGGATGATGGTATCGTTGGTAGCCGGGAGTTTTTTTGCCGTATTGAATGGACTGTTGCGGGCACCATTGAATGCAAGCCAAACACTGTTCGCAACGATTTTGCCACACGGGCTTAGCAGATACTAACTGGATGTTTTGAACGGGACATACTTTGACACAAATACCGCAACTATTGCATTTCTCATCGCTCCAAAAATCCTTGTCCATGTGGGCAATCTTATTGAAACTTAACTTATAGATGGCCGTAAATATGATCCGTTGCCACAGCGGACCTTTTTCTATCGGACCATTTCCTTTCGCTCTGATGACTATAGCGGCTTGTTTGATCTTCGTGGTAGCCACTTTAAATAGTTCCTGCTGTTTTTCTAACGGTGCCGGCCCACCCCACGGAATATAATTGCTGGGTAATACTATATCATAAGCGGCTGAAAGCGTAAGTCCATGAGTAGCCAGTAGTTCCTTGAGCTGCACCAGTGTCCGCGATACTTGTCCAGCATTCACACCCGCTGCAAAATAATAACAAGCGGGATTCTTCACCATTTTTTTAAAAAACTCCAGCACCAAACCAGGTATTCCCCACATATGAACAGGAAAAACAAGTCCAACGATATCGGGGGGCGTTTCTTTGGTTTCTGGATCATATTGGATCATCGGACACAGTTCTGTCTCGCCCATCTCTGCTGCGAATTGCCGCGCTATCCATAATGAATTGCCTGTCCCTGTATAATAATAGATAATTCTTTTCATGTTATCCTCCATGAATGGATTAAAAAAGGAATTATAGGCAGTTTTGGAAACAAAGTCAAGTCTATTCTTCATGACCTGTAAATGGTAGTGTTACCCACAGATTACACAGATTAAAAGGATTAGACGGATTAAGAAGAAAAAAGATGGGCCCACGAATTTCACGAATTACCACGAATTTCACAAAAAAAAATGTGATATTGTCTTTTCTTTCTCTTTAATTCGCGTAAATTCGTGCTAATTCGTGGGCCCGTCTTTTTTTTCTTAACTCCTTTTTTAATCCGTCTAATCCTTTTAATCTGCGTAATCTGTGGTTAAAACAACAACTCCCTCTTGCAATTTTTGCAAAAATTCCTTATAATCCCACGATGAGTGATAGCAATTATTCTAACAGTGATGTACTGAACAGACGGAGAAAAGCGATGACAACTTCACTTACAATAGTCATGCCGGTTTATAACGAGGCAAAAACAGTTGAAAAAGTGGCTGCATTGGTGCTAAAACAGGAGCGCGTTTCGGAACTGGTGATAGTGGATGACTGTTCCACAGATGGAACTTGGGAAAAGCTGCAAACGATCCAGAGTCAAGCGCAGCGGGTTAAAATATTTAGACATCCGGTGAATCAGGGCAAAGGGGCTGCATTAAAAACTGCTTTTTGCCATGCTACTTCTGCTATTGTAGGAATTCAAGATGCGGATTTGGAGTATGACCCGGCTGAATACATTTATTTTCTGGAACTGTTTGATAAAGGAGTGGCTGATGTTGTATATGGTTCGCGGTTCAATGGTAATGGGGCACATCGTGTGCTTTACTTTTGGCACTCTGTTGGCAATCGGTTTCTAACATTGCTGTCGAACATGTGTTCCAATCTGAACCTGACAGATATGGAAACGTGTTATAAATTTTTTAAAAAAGAGATTCTGGACCAAATCACAATCAAGGAACATCGGTTTGGCATTGAACCTGAAATTACGGCCAAAGTGGCAAAAATAAAAGGGGTGCGGATTTATGAAGTGCCTATTTCATATTACGGACGAACCTATGAAGAAGGCAAAAAGATCGGTTGGAAAGATGGATTGGTCGCATTTAAATGTATTTTGAAGTATAATTTTTTCGCTAAGTAACTGGGGGAGGCTTGAACAGTTCAAAAGGTTTTAATCATGCAGCGTAATAAACCCGAATACCCAGAAGAAGACCTGAATGCCACCGGGCAAGCCAAACATTATAGCGATTGGGTGCTTTCCTATTTCCGTCCTTACATTTGTGGCCGAGTCGGGGAAGTGGGGGCTGGGCTGGGGTTATATACGGCAGAAATTCTTAAAATGGGCATCACCGATATAGTTGCTTTTGAACCTGCGCCCAATCTATTTCACATTTTGCGTCAAAAGTTTGCCGATTCCAAGCAGGTTAAGCTGGTAAACGATTATTTTTCGGCTGCTGTGAAACAGGGGGCTGAACAATGTGATGGGCAATTTGACAGTATTGTTTATATTAATGTGCTGGAACACGTGGAAAAAGATGACCATGAATTAGAAGTTATCTATCACAGTTTATCTTCTGGAGGGCATTTGTTGGTCTTTGTGCCTGCGCTGCCGTTTTTATATAGCCGTTATGATCGGTATGTGGGTCACTTTCGGCGCTATACGAAAAAAACCTTGCAACAAAAAATGAAAGCAGCAGGATTTCGTGTAACGCATATTCAGTACTTTGATTCCGTTGGCATATTTCCTTGGTATATTTTTTGTAAGCTGTTGAAGCAGTTTCCCAGTGAGGCCACAGTTTCTTTTTATGATAAATGGGTTGTTCCTTTAGAACGATGGTTTGAAAAGATGTTCCCGCCGCTTATTGGCAAGAATTTAATTGTGATCGCGGAGAAACAATAACCAAAACCAAAGGTGTTTTTTTATACTTATGGATCAAAACCAAGGTAATTTTTCACAATTTTTGGATCAAAACCAGGGTAAATCCATCCGCTTCTTAATGCGACAAGATGTCGCGTCTACTATTACCGCCAATTGGAAGGCATGGGGAATAAAAACCAAGAAAGTCTTGTTCGCCTCTTTTAGATAACCTTCTGGCTTACGTTTAGCTCTGTTTCTTCCTATTGCGCCTATTTATTTATTCCTTGCTTGTTCTTTTTTTTTACAATTTGGGTTGAAATCTTCTCTGATTTGGGTTATATTATTCCTATGACTGAAGAAACAAAAACTGACAACACCAAAACCAAGGGAAACGACTATGATTCCGGCTGGAAAGAAGTCATGGAAAAACTTTTTGAAGATTTTATGGCTTTTTTATTCCCGGAAATTCATAAAGAGATTGATTTTAACCGGCCCTTTGAGCCTCTGCCCCAGGAACTTAAGGCACTCGATCCCGATAATAAGTTGGGCAGGCGTGTAGCTGATCTTTTAGGCAAGGTTTATTTAAAAAACGGTCAACCCAAGTGTTTGTCCGTGATCGCTCACATTGAGGTCGAAGGCACACCCCGTGATCGGTTTATGACGCGCATGTTTATTTATTATTATCGGATTTATGATCGTTTAAAAGAGGAGGGTGTGGAAATTGTCAGTCTCGCTGTTCTGATTGATGATGAGAAAAATTTCCTTCCCGATGAATTTAAAGTGGATCGTTGGGGTTTTCATTTGGAAATGAAGATTCCTCTAGTCAAATTAACCGATTACCTGACCGATGAGAAGAAGAAAAAACAATTGGCAGAGTCCACCAATCCAATAGCCATGGTGGTTCGTGCCCAGTTGAAGAGTTTGGAACTCAGGGGAACGGATGCTCAACAGAGGTATGCTGCCAAATGTGAATTACTTCGTGAGTGTCGTCGTCAAGACTATGGGTGTGAACCCACGCGGGTTCTGTTTAGGTACATTG
>CAZCVI010000092.1:0-26947 GCA_964502145.1 uncultured Clostridia bacterium | reverse complement strand
TACCATTTGTCAACAGTGCCGTGAATCAAAGACTAGAATATAACGGTTCTTCTTTTCTTCTTTTTCCGAGCTTCTCATTTTTCGTGGTCGAGCATCATGCTATCCTCTTCCGAGGAGGCGGATTTATTCCTGTTTTGGGTACCAGGAACCTAGGTTTTGGGTGGTATATTTTTGACTCAACCATTTCCATTTCCAGTGGAAAAAGGGTTGCCAATGTTCTTCGGCCAGACCTCGTTTCAATGGTTTTTCCAGTTTATGTAAATAGATGATAAACTCTTCCGTGCCTTCATCTCGATTTCTTTCATATTTGATTCCTTCAACACCTTGTCGTGCGCATTTGATCCACTCGCATAGATAGGCGGCGTGGTGATGGTCATTGGTATTGGTGTTGGCATACTCATCTAAGATATCCATTTCCAAGGGTTTCCAGTCCAATGCCATCCAAATGCGGGGCTGGGCGTGTTTAAATCTAATGGTCATGTCAAAAGGCAATGACTGTTTATTATAATTAATGCTCTGTAAATCCCGGCAGAACATCAGCCAGGAGATACAGGGCTCAAAATCGGCTTCGCGTGCTTCATTATGTGGAAGAGTAAAGGTAATGCCCTTCTCTTTATTGATTATTGCCTGGGTGCGTAAGCAATGAAGCTGGCACAGTGAGGCATGGCCTTGGGAAACACAGTTCTCACAGGTTTTTTTTAGTACTTTCTTGCGGTTAATTATTTCCGGCATTAATCCTGCGAGGTGTATTTCACTCATACGGATTTTCTTTTCAACATTATGTTTTTCTCCGAATCGTAGTCCTTCCATCACCTGCCTTGATAGGTATTCCATACCGACAATGGGACGTCCCCATTCTTGAAGGTGATCACACAGAATCAAAAGAAAAGATAATGGCTCCTTTTTGATATCAATTTCTTGATCGGAAAGGTTGTGTCGAAGTATAGCAGTTAATGCGGGTTGAAAATCATCTAGGGGCACCTTCACGTCCAACAACCATTGACGTAGATGCAACCAAGCGGCAACACCATGATCGGTGGAAATATGATCGTCTATTAGTTTTTTAGCCAATGCGGACGGAATGTCAGATGATTGAGAGTCCACAATTTTTTGGATAGTTTTTTGAATCTCTTCCTTGCCTTTTTTTAGGCCCTCTTGTAATTGGTTTGAAAAGTGGGAAAGACCTTCGCCTTTGATATTGTCGATCGGTTGGATGAATTTTTCTGATTGTTCGATCACATATCCCAGGTCATGGCACAGGGCCGCAACATACCAATTTTTCAACAATCTATCCAGATTTTCTTTGCTTAGAGTTTCAGACAATAAATTATATTTTACGGATACCATGCCATTGGGCTGCAAACTTTTCAGGAGAAATTCCCCCAGAAGGCAGACATCCAAAACATGGAATAGGTGGTCCCGATAAAAATTGCTGGAGCCATAAAGAGGCAATTCGTAAGTTAACTGCTGATTGAGTCGTTCGAAAATGCGCAGCTCCCGGTGTACGCCGATTTCGCGATAAGTGTATTCGGTCATGATGTATAACTGGGATTCGGAAAGATTTGTGTCGGGTTCAGCAGGAATATCGGCAAAGGGTGGACGTTTGTATTGAGCTTTTCCATCTCTTTTTTTGATTTCGGTTTCTCTGTTAGCGTACTTGGTACAGTGTAGTACAAAAAGAATTTGATGACTTAGATGTTTCAGATACCGCATTCTTGCTATTGGGTTGGCCTCGGTCTCTTTCTCTGCTCCCTTTCCAGTTGTGGTTGGGGCAACTTCCGGTTTTAATTCATAAAACTCATTTAAACGTTTGCTTAAGAGAACATTACTGGTCAGCCAGGATATGAGCCAGTCGGAATCAATGCGTAAATTAGCATCCAGATGTCTATCTTCAAGATATATCTGTATCACCTGCACAGTCAGCTTCCATACCGATGCATATAAGTCACCAATTATTTTTATTTGTTTTGGGAGGGGGTTCGGTATCCCCTGACATGCCATAAAATAAATCTTTAACCATCTTGTTCTTAACAAATCCACATAAAAATCAAGATCACTCTTGATGTCATCATGAGTTCCTGATTGCTTGTTCAGGGGTATTTTATTAGTTAGTATTGTCTCTGCATTAATCCACATCTGTTCTGGATCAACATTTGTGTCCATGTTTTTGATTTCAGTGGATTTAAAGATATTATCACTGGTAAATTCCGGCATTCTTTTTAGGTATCCGGCACACAGAAAAATTCGTGCCGCAGCAAGGGCACTTCGATTGGGGCCTTTGTGTAAAATTATTTCTTCATCCTCATCTGACCGTGAACTACTATCTTCCATTTTTTTGAAGGGGGTATTCGATTGAGTCTGTAAATATGAAGCTAATTTGGCGTCCATATAGTCGGATAGCACATTGTTTTTATCGGCAATATCCGGTCGTTCAGAATTTATGAGGGAACGGGCATAATCTTCACTGGCTCTGGCTAAGTTTTCCCAATCACCCAATAATCGTGCCCCACGGTAACGGTTAGAAAAATGGTATCGTTCTTGTTTTTGCTTTATCAATAGATAACTCAACCCAAAACTGAAGATTTTCATCAATTCAGAGAAAAACTTCTTATCCTCGGATAGATAGGGGAAAGGTGCATTTCTACCATTGGCTACTCCAATCAGTCGCAAAGCGATGGGAGTAATTATGCGAATAATAAGTAATGATTTTACCTTTAATTTTTGGAGTTCCTGGGAATTTGGTGAACTAGTATCCGCCACAAAAGTTTTTCCATTTTCTATAATTTCTTTAACATGGGCAGTCAAAGGTAACTTTTTGCCATTTATATTGTTTGTTTCGGGGAAAGTGGCATAAATCTCCCCATCTCTATTGGCCAAGAATCCAATTTCAGAGCTAAATGCCTTTCGTAAGGCGGGTAATATTTTTATTAAAGAATCCTCAATGCTGATTTCATGGGAAGGTAATTTTTTTATGGATAATAAGGCTCTATTAAATTCCACCATGGCCAAAAGGTAGTCAGTCAACCTTTCTCCATAGCGATTTAAATCGGGGGAATTTTTCTCCCCTTGATTATTTTCCATTTGGATTATTTCTCCTATTCCCAGAAAGAAGTATTTGCTCTATTGTCTTTATCAGGTCCGCGTAGAGTACAGGTTTTTCATGAAAGCCATTGATTCCAATTTCTCTCGTTTTTTCTTCTGCTTGGTAATTGCCAACGCCTGTCACTACTATAGCAGGCATTTTTTTGATGAAGCCATATTTTTCGTATTCACCTTTTCTTAAGCGTTTTAAAAACTCTACTCCTGTCTCGGTCCAGTGAATACCAGGATAGCTCACATTGGTATTCAAATAACCAGTGGTCTCCGAATTAGGAATATTAGGATAGTTCACAATGGGATCCAGGTTACCAAAAGTCTCTGAATTATTACTTTTGTGATGGATCATAAGATCTATGATGACTAAATCAAAAGGGACAATTCTCTCCTCTAATATTTTTCCCCACTGTGCACCGATGTTAATTTCATATGTTGTTCTCAACTGGTTTACATATTCTTCAACTGCATCGGGATCATCTTCGAACCAGAATATGCGTTTTTTATCAATCAGACTCATTTTTTTACCTCCATAATTTCTTGCTGTTTTTTTTGAATGGAATAGTCATCCAAACCTTCACATTATATGCCTTTTTTTTGCTTTCAAATAGACTGGAAAAATCAAGGTGACCGCCGTGAGCGGCTACAATAACACTTGCATCCCACAGGCCAAAACCGGATCCAGGAATACTGCGGGCCCGGGGGCTCATTCCCCAACGTTTTCCCGGCATAACAAGATTTTCTCGCGCTTCTTCCGGCATCCTTTCTCCATAATTTTGAACGATAATCGTGGCGTTATCTACATCCATTTTAGAAAATATAAAAATTTCTCCACCAGGGACAGAATACTTTAAGGCATTTTCAATAAGATTGGCAAGAGCAATTGAGAGCATTAAATGGTCGATTTCCGCATAGGGAAGTTTTTCTATATTTTCATCGATAATTATTCTAGTTTTCTTTCTTATAGCTTTCCCCTTGGCATTTTCCGCGCAATTTCCTATGAATGCTGGCAAGGGATAAGATTGGAAATCAAAATCTTCCGGCTCCATTTCTACAATATGGGCGGTAAGAGCCTTGCTGACGACTTTTGATAGATGTACAGCCAACTTCTCGCTATCTGCAACAAAATCCTTTAATGGTGAACCCTCTCCTAAACCACGTTTTATGGCCAAGAATTTATCCAGAAGCTGTTGGACTAACATCCTGGTCCGATGCACAGTCAGATCTTGCGAACGTTCAGCTTCTTTATTTATAGAACGTAAATAGAGAGTTTGCAGCCAACTCAATGCATAGATGTTAACAGTTTGGGCGATAGTGCGAATAAAGTCAGCTTTTTCCTCCCACTTCGCTGGGGTATTTTCCTCCTTGAAAGGGCCAAAAACAAGTGTTGCACGGTAATTATCGGCCAAGCGTCCAGGCATTCCGCAGGAAATATTCTTGAAGAAATTAGATTTCCCACCCCTGATACCGGAAATAATAATATCTTTCCATTTCTGGTCAGGCTGCCATGAATTTATTAAAGTCAATTCTTGTTGCAAAATGGATTCTTTCTTTTCCCCGGCTCTTTCTGGCTGTAAGCCAGCTTTTTTCCAATTGAAATGAGGTAGTTCACCAGTGACATTTTCTGGCAATCCCTCCCAGGCAATTGCTTTCAGGACCATCTCGTTTTCGGCAGTGCTCCCAAAAAGAATAATGTATTCCAGATTGCAAAAATACAAAATTTTTTGCAGTATTTCTGTCAATCGCTGCTGTAGATATTGTTGACTATTGATAGGTGTGGTTTGCGGATATTGTTCAAGGGATGTTAAAAAAATTTGTTGAACTCTATATTCACTATCCAAGAATTCAATATCTCTTAAATCGCTTATCAACCCGATACTGCCAATCTTCTCGTTAAATTGGTCTCGCAAGATACTTCCAGAAAAGAGTATCGGAATTTCTTTGCCATTACTGCCACGTACTGTTGTACGGATATTTCGAACTGGTATCTTTTTTTTATCATTCTCGATTAAAAGATGATTAATTCTTTGGGCTTCATTTAGTCCACCGCAATAAAAAACTGCACAATGTTTCCCTAGCACATCGTCTTGCTTGATACCCATGATCCGTTCCGAAGATTTATTGAATTTTGTAATTATTCCTTTATTGTTTACAGAGATAATCGCATCAGGGCTATTGTCGAGCATGGTTTGCTGGAACGATATGTAACGGGCAACACCCATAGCAATTGAAGCAGAGTCCGCAAAATGTTTTAAGCGATCGACATCCCCTTCATCAAAAATGTGTTTCGAACTCGGTTTGGATGACACCGCAAGCACACCCAAGAATTCACCCTGCCAGATTAACGGAACTTCTACAATCCCCTTAATTAAATCATGAAATATGGGCTTATCTAGCTCGGATAACTTATTTAATCCCTTGAAATAATCATTTGTCCATTTTGCTTTTCCAGTCCTTAATACTTCTCCAGCCGTCCCTTTAGTATTGGAGAATTTAATATCTTTCATTTCATCAATATTGTGGGTGAGAGCTACTTTTATCATTCCTTCTTTTTCATCATTGAAAAGAATCTGGCCTGCATCCGCGTATGAAAGTGAGACTGCATTTTTAAGAATTTCGGTTAGAACAGATACGAGATCCATCGTTTTGGACACAATCTCGCCTGTTATTTTACCAAGACCATTTAACTCGTCGATTTTCATCTGATCGCTTTGAATGTGGTAAGCTGTTTCAATTGCAATCGCCGCTTGTGACGCGATAGTTTCCAAAAAAGTCTGGTTCCCTATGTCAAACACGTTCTTTTTATATGGGCTTTGGACTGCGATGACTCCCAATATTTTATTTTTTGATATCATCGGGACACCTAACCAAGATTTGCCAGGTATCCCAATCTTTTCCAGTCCCTTCTGGTCAATAAACTCATCTACATTCTCTTGAATTAACAGGGGATTTCCGTTGCGAATCACATATTCTGTCAATCCGTTCCCATTTTCACGGGGAAGCCAATTACCACTTCCCACTTGCTGTCGAATTCCATTTTCAACTGCAAACTCGAAGATAACCGTATTGGATTTTGAGTGATAAGAAGCCACGTAAAAATTGGAGACATCCATTAACTTCCCGGTTTGCTCGTATATTAAATTAAAGATTTCAATTTTTTGCAGGGTAACACCGGAACTTATTTTTTGTACAACCTCGTTTAAAACCCTCAACTCGGTGATATAACGATCTCTTTGGGCAAATATTTTAGCGTTGCGAATCGCCAATGCAGCTTCATTGACAAATGTTTCTATTCTGATTCTATGCTTGAGAGTAAAGGTGCAAAAGGTGCGGTAATTTACAAATAACACTCCCACAGGTTTTTTATCAACGCGTAGCGGTATACCAACAGACGAAACAATTCCTTCACGATGGATAAAATCGTCTTTAGGCTGGCCTATTTTTTCTTCAGGTTTATAAAAAATATTCCAATCGTCTTGGGCATTGGGTGCGTAAAAAGCGTTTTCTCTCTTTAATATTTTAAAAATTAGTGCATCCTGGTGCCTCTCTCCTCTTTCTTTTAACGTGTCAGGAACTTTTATCCCTCTTCCCTTCATTATGGGCGGGATTTCTACATCATTCTTTTCTTCGCTATATTCATATAAAACAACAATATCCGCTTTTAAGAACTCCAAGGATTTGTCAGCAATGATCTCCAGAAGTTTTTGCAAATCCATCTCTGTGATCATGGATTGACTGATTTGGTATAAGCCAGATAGAATATCTGTTTCCAGGGGTGAGTTAAGAAATGCGTCGGGCTGCAATTTTATAATGGCTTCAGAAGCCGAATTTGCCAAAGTTGATAAATGCTCTGTTTCGTTTTCAGTGAATTCCTTATCCGATATAGATGACAATTCCGTAGCCGCTTCCTGTAATATAAGCTTGGCTTGACTCTCTGTTTTTCTTTCGACCTCCACTTCCGTCCTCCATTTTTTTTAGGATTGCTGTGTCGGCAATTGCCCGCATTAAATAATGTTATATGAAGATCAAAAAGAATGCAAGTCTTTTGGCGAACGAAATTTATTTTATTGGCCGGGAAATTCTTGGACAACTTCAGACTTCCTGATCTCGGCGGAAGCCGTGTGGGCTCTTTCCATAAAGTGACAATTCCATAAAAATCACTCTATGCTGAAGCTGGATGGTCTCGGACGAATAAAAATCACTCATGGTTGTCCCTGGTTGGTCAAAATTTGCCGCCATCGGTCTCTACCGACTGAAAATCACTCAAAATAATACTAATTAGCGCTGAATTCTATCTAAATCGGTCAACGATGACCCTCCGAGAGCAGCAATTCTCCTTTTAATTTCCAGAGGGGATTCCATCCTCTATACAAAAGGAATTTTATTCCTTGGAAAACCAGTCGAGGCCTGTAATAAGGATTAAAATGTCCTTAAATTTTGGAATTGGTGCCAATTGCTGTTCCCAACACTTTTCCTTATTGCCCAATGCCTCATTTTCCAGGTAAGATTCGTTTTTTCCCGGTAAAAATCATTTGTCCCTTAAGCAATGTCATTTGTCCCTGACACAAAATCATTTGTCCCTTAAGCAATGTCATTTTCCGTGACACAAAATCATTTGTCCCTTAAGCAATGTCATTTGTCCCTGACACAAAATCATTTGTCCCTGAAGCAAAATCATTTGTCCCCTAAACAAAATCATTTGTCCCCGAAACAAAATCATTTGTCCCTGAAACAAAATCATTTGTCCCTGAAACAAAATCATTTGTCCCAGGACAAATACCTTATAATTCAATTTTTATCTTTGTTGTAATGATGTTTGTTCTGTTTTATAGGTGATTCGTCAGGTAATCGCTGGTAATTACCCGGTCCACAAAAAATAAGTGTCATTGGAGACGGGAATGGGCATTATTTTACTGATTTATCCATGGGTAACGATTCATTCGCGAATAGCAAAATTTAAAAGGAGAATTGCTGCTCCGAGAGTCTCGTTGACACTTTGAGGCAAAATTCAAGTGAAAATCGCTCATCGTATACCAAATTAGCATTTTTTTGAGCCTAATTCAGTCATCACTGAGTGAAAATTACTTGAAAAACAGGCTGGCGGAGGAAATTCCCGGAAAATCGGGTAATTTGTTTACAAATGAGCGCAAAACACAATGATTTTGGTGTAAAGATTTCCGTAAATACCGAGATTTGTCTTTATTTGTCTGTATTTTCTTTTTTGCAGACGATGAACAATGAACTGCCAAAAGGAACTGTCAGCCCGGCGGATATCCACTTGTTCTCCACACGATGCAAACCCAAAAAGAAACGATTAATGAAATTAGGCAACGGATTAAGATCAGACTTGGGCACACTCTTTTGGAACGGTTCGACCAGGAACTTCTGCAACAAGAGGAAAAAGAACAGATGGGGCAAACGGTAACTACATGCGACCGGAACAAAACCACGCTGCTTTAATTGGCTGAGCGTGGCGTGTTTGCGATATCTCCGTTTCCCAAACACCGCAATATCATGCCGACGATGCAGTAACATGAAAGCGGGCAAATTTAAAATCAAAAGACCTCCCGCTTTTAAAGCACGGTGAAATTGTTCCACTACCGCCATATCATCAACTACCCCTGAAGAGTAGATCACATCGTTACTAATAATCAGGTCCAGAGTTTCCGGTTCTGGTTTCCAGGTATTGAGATCGCTGAGGCGGACATTGGTTAATCCCCTCTCTTTACAACAGGTCACCGCATCCACGGAGTAATCAATGCCGGACACCGTGCCATAAGACTGGAGCATCTCCATCATCCGACCAGTGCCACAACCGGCATCTAAGATATGCAACGGCGCGGGGCGCTTTTTTACAAAAGTTAGGACAAGCTCATGCAAACCACGATACCACCAATACTCATTCTCAAACTGGAACATGGTGTAATATTCATTCTTTTCCATTTTAATCTATTTCCATTTATTTCTATTTCTATTCATACCTGGTTATTTCTTGGTTTCTGTTTCAAAGCGTTTACGAATGGTATATTGCGGCCTTTTATTCTGGGACAAAAACATGCGGCCTACATACTCACCAATCATGCCAACAGAAATTAATTGAATCCCGGCAAAAATCACCACGGTAACAATGAGGGAGGTGTATCCTAAAGGTATCTGTGGATTAGAGAATTTTTCCAGCAGGGTGATCACGGCAAACACGACACCTAAGAATGAGATTATCGCCCCCATCACAAAGGTGATCCGCAACGGCAGAATAGAGAAATTGGTGAACATGTTGAGCCACAAACGGATCAATTTGGTCAGTGTATACCCGGACCGCCCTTCCTGCCTTTCGCGATGCTCGACTTCCAAACGGGAAATCTTATCGGTGCTACGCAAAATCAAACCATCTATATACGGATAAGGGAGATCGTATTTTATTATTTCATTAACGATAAACCGATTTAAGACTTTAAAACTGGAGAGATATAAATCTTTGGGTTTCTTCAACATGATATTGGAGACCTTGTCATTCAACAAACTGCCCAGGTTACGAAAAAATGAGTGCTTTTTCTTTTTATAATACGAATAGGTGACATCGCAATCATTGGTGATGGCATGGTTTAATAGCTTGATTACTTCGCTGATCGGGTTTTGGAAATCGTCGTCCATGATCACCACGTAATCACCGCTGGTTTGGTTCAATCCCGCCATCACGGCATTGTGTTCACCGACATTTTTAGCCAGGGAATAAAAACGCACGATGCCGGGATACTCTTGAAACAAATGCGTGCAAGCGACCTCGGATTTATCCGGGGAATTGTCGTTGACCAACACGATTTCGAGCTGATAGGAACCGGACAATTCGGCCACTAATTCCTCCACTAACCTGCCAATCGATTTCTCACCGTTATAAACGGGGATCACGACCGATACTTTTTCTTTGTTTGATTGTTCATTTTGTGCAGTCATTTTTTTTATTAAAGTTATTTATCAAGGCTATTTATGAAAGTCATTTATGACTTGGATGATGTGGTCCTGGTCTATCTGGCTTAACTCGGGATAAATGGGAATACTGAGAATGTTCTGGGCAAAAAACATGGTTTTGGGAAAGGCGGCATCACTGGTTATAGCACCAGCGGTAAACCCTTTTTGCCGATGCATGGGCACGGGATAATGAATCAGACTTTGAATGCCCTGCTGGTTTAAATGGTATAGCAGCGCATCTCGTTGGGGAGTTTTGATGACGAAAAGATGATACACGGGGAAACCCGTGTTGTTCTCCCTGACACATTCAACGCCGTGCAAGTGTTGGCGATAGTAGGCAGCGTGATGGTATCGTTGTTGGTTCCATTTTTCCAAGTACGCCAATTTGACCCGCAAAACAGCGGCTTGTATCTCATCCAAACGGCTGTTCAATCCATAGTGATCATGGAAATACCGTTTGCTCTGGCCATAGTTGCGCAATTGCAATAATTTTTCGTGGACCTCCGGCAAATTGGTGGTCACTGCACCACCATCGCCGTAAGCGCCGAGGTTCTTGGTGGGATAAAAAGAAAAGGCCGCAACATCTCCGATTGTGCCCGTTTTTTTGTTCTTATACGTCGCACCAACCGATTGGGCGCAATCTTCAACTATTTTTAGTCCATATTGTAATGCAATTTCGTTTATGGGGTCCATATCGCAGGCTTGACCATAGAGATGAACGGGAATAATGGCCTTGGTTTTGGGCGTGATTTTGGCTTCTATGCCTTGTACATCAATCAGTCCATCTTCATACGAAATATCAACCAGAACAGGCACTGCGCCGATTTGCATGATCGCTGAAATAGTGGGAAAAGCGGTCATATCAGTGGTGATCACTTCATCGCCAAACCCGATACCCAGAGCCATCAACGATAATGCAATAGCATCGGTCCCATTGGCGACGCCAACGCAAAAAGAACTGCCAATAAACGTGGCAAATTCGGTTTCAAATACTTCCAATTCTTTGCCCAGAATAAACCAGCCGCTGTCAAGCACGCGATGAACGGCGGTATCTACTTCTTCTTTGATCGTGGCGTACTGTATTTTAAAATTGTCAAAACGAATCATTCTTTCTTCTCGCTAAAGGTGGATTGTCAGTAATCAGACTATAGTATAATGCAAATACTGGATTTACACAAGACTTGGAACAGGTTTTATCGGTACATTGTTGCGCTGCAAAATCACCTTAAGACATAGCCGCGATGATTTCTTTGATCTCCTGGGACTTTTCTGCGGAATAATCGCACAGGTGAACCTCTTCCACGGAGGAAGGGGTGGCGAGAAAATCAAAGATGGCACGGGTGATGGTTTGGATAGCCGGTTGCAAGGGGTACCCGAAGATACCGGTTGAAATAGCAGGCATGGAAATGGATTTTAATTGTAACTGGTCGGCGACTTTAAGGGCGGAGGTGACGGCGGAGTAGAGCAGTTTGTCCTCGTGGCTGGTACCACCGCTGTAAATAGGACCCACGGTATGGATGATATATTTATAAGGCAGTTTCCCAGCACTGGTAAAAGTAGCTTCCCCGGTATTAATCGGGGCTTTGCTATTGCTTTCACGTTGGATATCCGGTCCACCGGCGCGGCAAATCAAACCAGCCACGCCACCACCATGGGCGAGGTGCCGGTTGGCCGGGTTCACAATCGCTTGTACCGGCTCTTCAATGATCGAGTTCTGGACCAGCATGAATTTCTTATTATTGATGGTTCGTTCTAATAAAATCATGTTTCACTCCTATTTTTTTACCACGAAGTATCTTCATCTATTGCCCCCGCTCATTTTCAAAGCGGGCGAAAAGTTTTTCAATCCCGGCCAACAGCTCTTTTTGTGAAAAGGCTTTTTCCAGTTCTTCGCGGGTTGTAACAGCTTGAATTTTCGGGTCGGCGAAGATCAGTTGGCGGAAACTCTTATTATTTGTCCATGATTCCAGGGCGTTTTGTTGCACCATTTCATACACTTCTTGACGTGGCAATCCTTTGTCCAGCAGCAGGGTGAGTACTTTCTGGGAAAAATATACCTCGTGCGTGATGTCCAGGTTCCGTTTGATATTTTCGGGATAAACGTTGAGATTTTCCACCACGTCAATGATATCATTGAGAATAAACGCGGTGGCATGGAAGGAATCGGGAAAAATAACTCGTTCAGCAGAAGAGTGGGAGATGTCGCGTTCGTGCCAGAGGATGTTATTTTCAAACGCCACGGAAAGATTGCCGCGCAACAGCCGGGCCAACCCAGAAATACGCTCGCATTTGACTGGATTGCGTTTGTGGGGCATGGAAGAGGAACCTTTTTGTCCTTTGCTGAACGGTTCTTCTACTTCCAATACATCCGTGCGTTGCAAATGGCGGATTTCCACGGCCACTTTTTCCACCGCAGAGGTCGTACTGGCCAGGGCGTACATTACTTCCATGTGGCGGTCGCGCTGGATGATCTGCGAAGAGACTTTGCAGGGGGTGAGGTCCAGTTTCGCCAGGGCGAGTTCTTCCCCTTCCGGTGGGAAATGGATATACGTGCCCACAGAACCGGACACTTTCCCCACCGAAATAATGTCCCGGGCGTTTTGCAAGCGTTCGATATTGCGTTTCATCTCTTCGTACCAGATCAGGTATTTTACGCCGAAGGTAATGGGTTCTGCATGGATGCCGTGGGTGCGTCCGATAGCCACCAGGTCTTTGTATTGGAATGCTTTTTTGATTAATATCGCTTTAAAGGTCTGGGCTTTCGCAATGATGAGGTCGAGCGATTCCCGGATTAGCAGGGAGAGGGCCGTATCCACGATATCGTAACTGGTGATCCCTTTATGGATATACGCAGAATCTTTCCCCACGTATTCTTCCACAGAGGTTAAAAAAGCGATGACATCGTGTTTCACTTTTAATTCGATTTCATCAATGCGGGCCACATCGAAGTTGGCTTTTTCCTTGATGTGTTTAAAACTTTCTGCTGGTATTTGTCCCCATTGATACCAGACCTCGGTAATCGCCAATTCAACGTCCAGCCATTTCCTGAACTTATTTTCACTGCTCCATATTTGGGCAATTTCTTTTACTTCATAACGCTCAATCATATTTGCTCCTTAACCAGTATTAACTATTTAATAATTATACGACAATCCCGGGCCCAGGTAAAGGGGGAGAGAATAGCTAAATCCACCAGCATGTTAATGGGAAGTATGGGAAGTATGGGAATTCTGGGAATTATGGGATAAAATAATTATTCCCATTCCTCCCATAATTCCCATAATTCCCAGAATTCCCACTTGCTTTTACTATACTCTCAAAGAATCGGGTGGTGAATCCAGGAATAATTGGCATGGTTTTTTATTTTTTATTCTTTTTCTATTGACTTAAAAATTTTTTTTTATCATAATCAAAAGGGTTAAATAAACCAAAGGAGAATTAACAATGGCTGCGAGCATCTATAAAAAAGATACACCTGATGAAGGAAGTTCCCAACAATATCTAGGGACAGGAAGCGGATCGGGGTCTTACCTGGGAAAGAGCATCGAAATCAAAGGCGAAATCTCTGCGGAAGAGTACTTGACTATTGAAGGAAAAGTCACGGGTAACATCACCAGCAATAAAAAACTGACAATTGGCAGCAATGGTTTCGTAAAAGGAAAAATGGATGCGCAGGAAGTTCGTATTGACGGAAAAGTCGAGGGCATCATTCACGCGGCAGGAAAACTTGAAATTTCCAGGGGCGGAATCTTTTCTGGGAGCATGAAAGCAGATAAGCTTGTCATTGAAGAAGGCGCGTTGTTCAAAGGTAAAGTAAATGTAGATGAATCCCAAAATGAATAAAAAACCTGTGAAATCCTTGATTTCTTCTCCATTATTGTATAAAATAGCCTAGATTAATATAATTATTGATGGTTGATATATGAATAATATGAACGTTATTGAAGAAAAATTTACCCGCTGCCCTCAATGTCGCAGTTTCTCGGTCAGAGTGAGCACGGAATATACCCGGATGGAAAAGATAAAGGCAAATTTTCTTCCAGTCAGCGTTTTTAAATGCGATAATTGCGCCTATCGGTTCGTCACCTATGGGACTCTGTCTGCCAAGCTTAAAAGGCTGGTGGTGGTTATTCCTATTGGTTTAGTTGTGGCAGTGGTGGCTCTTTTTTTCTTGCTACCTAAGACTAACCACCACCAAACCGTAGTGCCTCCCAAAACAAACCACCCGCAAACCACCACGCATCATAATACCATCCAAACGGTGCCCGATAAGAAATTGGTTAAGGAACAGACGCCAATTGTGCCTGCGGAAAAAGTTCCAGAGCAGAAGATACCTGTGGATAACCCGGTGGCTACTGATATTATTCTGGGCACCAGTGATCGTTTTGGTTCCAATTGGACCCCAGTAGCCACAGGGGTACGAATCACACGGTTATCTAACGGTCCTTTAAAGACGGCGGGTATTCTGGTAGGCGATATTCTGACCGAAGTGGCGGGTGAAAAGATAGGGACGGGCGATACGTTATTAAAAATGCGCGGGGAAATATTCTCGGGCCGTCGCGAAGAAGCGCTTATCAAGGTGATTCGGAATAAACAGACGTTGTTTTTCAGATTACTGAAAATAAAAAAAGACAAGACGGTGACCACGAACAAAGAGACTACCCCCCCGGTAAAAGTAACCCCACAAGTCCAACCCCCAGCCCAAGATTCTGTTAAACCGCTGGGTCAGTCGCAAGTGATCAAGATTATTTCTGGTTCTATCATAAAAATCCGCAGCAGTGCGCCGGATAGCGAAGATCGTATGAACCGTTGGCGGTTTTTTAAGACCACTGTTTCTGTGCGCCGTACTGAAGCGCAACGCGTGTTTGTGGCCGGAGATGCGGCAGGTATTAAAAAATGGGGCGTGGATGATCAATTGATTATCAAGGGCCAATCGTACCAAGGTCTTACCAATACGTTTTCCACCGCCGGTGTGATGATGCCCGATGACGTGAAATGTGCGCCACTTGATATTACGAACCTTGTGCCCGTGGGACAACAGGTTCGTTTGAACGTAGAACTATTGGACCATGGCAAATTGTGGGGGAATTCGGATATCTATATCGTGGTTAAGAACGCCCAGTAAAACAATAGCGCAAAAAATAACGCGCAGCCATAAAAAACTCCAGGTTTTTATATGTGTCGGGTTAGGACTGATTGTAATACTGTTCTTAGTTCCGGCATTTTGAAAGGTTTTCCTAGAAAAGGGGCTGGCAGTTCATCAACGAATCGTTTCGCTACTTGCTCTTCTGTATAGCCGCTACATAGGATCACCGGGATATTTTCTTTGATGTCGCGCAATTGTTGGAACACGTTTTCGCCGCTCATGCGGGGCATGGTCATATCCAGAAGGACACACGCCACTTCCTTGGCGTAATCGCGTAGCAGTTTAATCGCTTCGAAGCCATCACACGCCGTGAGCACATAGTAACCCAATTCTTCCAACATTTCTTTACCCACATCCCGCACCATTTCTTCATCATCCACCAGCAGTATCGTTCCTGTGCCCAGCCATTGCGGCGAGTGGTTTACGGGTGCCACCACGGCGCTATATGAAGATTCCACGGCGGGGAAAAATACAGTGGCATGGGTGCCATATCCCAATTCACTGCGTAATGAAACCGTGCCTTTGTACGCGCGGGCAATCCCTAATACGGCGGCCAATCCCATGCCCCGCCCTTTAAAGCGGGTGGTGAAAAAGGGATCAAACGCCTTGGCCAAGGTCTCTTTATCCATTCCACAACCATTATCAATCACTTCGAAATACACGTAATCCCCTTCGGACAGATCGGGTTCATGGAAGGGGCTGCTAAAATCGTCCTGCGTGCAACAACGTCTGCCCGTGCTGAGTGTGATTGTTCCTTCATTCTCCCCCACAGCTTCCGCTGCATTGGACACCAGATTCATGATGACTTGACGAATCTGGGTGGGGTCGCCTTTAAAAAAAGCCGGGGCAGCCGAGAGCGCGAACTTTAAGCTGGTATTTTTGGAAATAGCCGCTTCCATCATGCCTGTCATTTCAGAGACACTGGCAGACAAGTTTAGTATCCGCGTTTCACCCCGCGACTGGCCCACATAGGTTAACATCAGTTTGCTTAGTTCCGCTACCCGTCTGGCCGCAGAATCTGCATTAACAATATTGCGTCGAACCGGGGATTGTTTGTCCAGGTTTTTTAGTGCCAATTCCAAGTTCCCTAACACCCCCATCAGCATATTGTTGAAACTATGGGCGATACTCCCAGCCATCACGTTGAGACTCTCGAATTTCTGCACTTGCTGCACATGGGCTTCCAGTTTGATACGTTCTTCTTCGGTACGTTTGCGACCCGTGATATCGTGGGCCACCAATAACACGCCGGAAACAGAACCATCGGCTTCAAAGAAAGGGTGGTAAAAAACATCCATGAACCGATTGCCCAGCCCCGCATAATCGAACCAAGAATCAAAATGAATTTTAACACCGGCCAGACAACGTTCAAATTTATCTTTCTCAATCTCCATAAAATACCGGGTACCCGGGAAATCCAACACGTGTCGTCCGATAATCTCCGCACGGGTTGTTTTGTGCGCTTTAAGAAAGGTTTCATTCGCCGCTTGAAAGGTATAGTTGCGATCTAAAACAACCATCAATTCCCCTGCGGCATCCACGATGTGCTCGTAAAATTTCAGGGCTTGTTCCACTCGTTTTCGTTCCAGTACCGCGCGAATCGTGACCGGTAGCGTCGTCAGATAGTAGTGGTCGCGGTCTTTGATTACATAGTCACTGGTACCGTGGTCTATAGCCTGGGCGGCAATCTTTTCGTCGGCTTGGGGGGAAATAAAAATAATCGGTGTCGTGCCGGTGCGGGCCAAAAAATCGTCACCGGTTTTAGCACCTGGATCGTAATCCAGAAGAATGATGTCATAGGTCTCTTTTTGCAATAGGACTAATGCTTCCTCTTGGGTGACAGCAGTAATCAGTTTTAGCGGTATTTTCGCTGCCAGCACATAACGAACCATAGCGTCGCGATCAATTTCGTCATCTTCAACAAGAAGAACCCGGATGAATTCATTCAGCATAAAATTTCGCCTCCTAAGTAATACTGTATTATACTATTTTAAAAATAAAAATTGAAGTCATAATATTTTCTTGGTGGCGCGGGCGGACCCCGCAAATTTCTTTTCTCTTTCCAGTAGTCTTGATTTTCGGGTGAATTTAGGTTAGAATAAGTAATGCTTGAAATGGAAAATCAAAATACAACTGTAAGTGTGCCCGTAATACAAAAAGAAAAGGTCACCTTTAATATGTACGTGGAAGTGATCGTGGAAGTGTTTCTTTTTGTTTTTTTTGTCAATGGTTTTTTGTTGCAGACCTATGTAATCCCATCCCCTTCCATGGAGGACTCCATGTTAATCGGCGATCACTTGGTCGTGGACAAGGTCGGGTATTCTCGTTCTATCACTACGATTGATCGCTTATTATTGCCCCAGGTGCAGATTCAGCGGGGCATGATCGTGACGTTTAGCGGTCCCAGTGAGATCAACAGCAAAAGAGAACCGAAAAATCTGGTGAAACGTGTCATTGCATTGCCCGGTCAGACTATCCGTATTGTCGAAAACACCGTATATATCAATGGCAAACCTATTGCTGAACCCTATGCCTGTTTTAAATATGGCGGTGGCATGCCTAACTTCCCGCCCGAGTATCCCTATTTCTGGCACCCCGAGTTTCCTTACAAATACCGCGATTCCATTGTCGATACCCCGCAGGGGAAAGTGTTTCTTGTGCCGCAGGACCATTATTTTTGCATGGGGGATAACCGCAATAATAGTTTTGATTCCCGTTGTTGGGGACCATTGCCTGCCAACTATATTATCGGCAGACCATGGCGCGTGTATTGGTCTTTTGCCTCTAACGGTAGCGAGTATCAAACTTCAGGAGTCATGGAAAAAGTCAAGGATATCTTTCGTACTATTACCAGTTTTTTCACCCGGACCCGATGGGAACGGACCTTTAAGAAATATTAACAGCATCATTCTCCAGGGGGGTGCATATGGGTTTCAAATTAGTCGCATTAAAAATGCCAACCGATTTTTCCAGCGACGAGTTACGCCATAAAATAGAGCGCCAACTCCGTATCAAAGAGTTTTCCTATACCCTGCAACGCCAAAGTTTGGATGCACGCAAGAAGCACCATATTCATTGGTCTGTGCAAGTCGGCGTCAGTTCCCCACAGCTTCCAGGTCCCGATTCCCCAGCACATCCTGTGTTGCACATTCCCGTGCAAAAGCGCGCTAAAAAAGTAATTGTAGTGGGCAGTGGTCCCGCTGGTTTTTTTGCTGCTTACACACTGCAACGGGCAGGTTTCCCCGTTACTATTATCGAACAAGGCGGGCAAGTGGGCGACCGATTTAAAGATATTCTAGAATTCGAGAGAACTGGACTACTGCATGAACAAAACAACTACGCATTTGGCGAGGGTGGGGCAGGTACGTTCTCAGATGGAAAATTAACCAGTCGAACCAAAGCCATTTCGCTGGAACGGGACTTTATTTTTGATACCTATATCGCGGCAGGCGCACCGCCGGAAATTTCTTGGCTGGCGCACCCGCACCTGGGCAGTGATAACCTGCGCAAGATCATTAAAAACCTCCGTTATACTTTCATCCAAAACGGCGGACATTATCTTTTTGACACGCGGATGGGTGATATTGTCAGTCCTAAAAATAAATCCGCTATAGAGGCTATAGAAACAAATAAAGGGCGTTTACAAGCCGATTATTTTGTGTTTGCGGTAGGCCATTCCTCCACATCTACGTATAGCATGTTGATTCGTAGTGGAGTGCCTTTCCAGGTTAAAGCGTTTGCCCTCGGATGTCGTGTTGAGCACCCGCAGCAGTGGATCAATCGCACCCAATGGAATACAGAAACACTGCCCGGTATCAAAGCCGCCGAATACCGCTTGACTTATAACCCGGAACAGGGGTTACCCGTGTATTCGTTCTGTATGTGTCCCGGGGGAAAAATCGTGCCCGCGTCCGTATCACGGGGCACATTAATTGTGAATGGCATGAGTAATTACCGCCGCGATGCCGTTTATGGAAACGCCGCCGTGGTGGCGGGCCTACATCTCAACCATCTGCTCAATCGCGAAATAGAACCGTTGGAAGCGTTGGATTGGCTCGGTCAACTGGAAGAAAAATTCTACAACGCTACCCACAGTTATAAAGCCCCGGCCAGTAAGATTGGCGATTTTATCCAGGGGAAAACGTCTGTTTCCTGCCGTGAAACCAGTTATCCGTTCGGTCTGAAAGAGTATGATCTGGCCGAATTATTACCCGCTCCTGTTTCTCAAGCCCTCAAAGCAGGCTTAAAAGACTTTAATCGTAAAATGAACGGTTTTGATGAAGGAACAATCCTTGGCCTGGAAAGTAAAACGTCCTCTCCTATCCAAGCAGTGCGCGACACTACAGGCAAATCTATCAGCTTGGATAATGTATATATCTCAGGTGAAGGTAGCGGTTTCTCTGGCGGAATTGTCAGTTCTGCCGCGGATGGCATCAAAGCTGCACTCGATATTATTGCCAGAAATGAAAGATAAAACGTTTCTTTTTCTCTGCCCAATCCCGCACATTTAAAATATGCCGATAAGGTAAAGATATCCCAGTTCCAGGCTGAAAATTGTATCCAGTTCCTCTGAATTCAGGTCAATATTAGATTCCTTGCATTTCTTGACCAGGAAATCAATGTTCTCTTCATTGAGCAAGTCATCGCCCTCGTACATATCCATGTACTCTCCCTGGATATCCAGAACTTCAATCAGTGCTTGAGTATCGATTTTCTTGCGTATCTCTTCCGGTAGATTGGGGTGCAGTATCTCCGCGCACTGGTACGCATCATAAGCGTCTTTCTCAATTTCAACATCTGCCGGTACTTTAAAATCGTGCAAAAACTCTTCTATTTCCTCTAAGGGTCTTTTCAGGTATTCAGCCAGCGTAATCGTTTTATGTGTCATCCGTACCTCCGTTTATTTGTTTATATTTGATAAGGAATTTGACCCTGTTATTTTACTCCTATTTCGCAGCCAAGGCAAGACTTATGAGGAAAATCAAAAAAGAGAGAACACAGATTACACAGATTAAAATGATGAACCGGATTAAAAAATTAAAGTCACATCATAAAACCAGGGGGGGGTGAAAAACCACCCCCCTGGTTCCTTTGAAAGCTATTTACCTTGTATTAATCAAGTGGTTTGTCTTGCTTCTTTTTAATAAGCGACCAACCCGTGAGAAAACTGACCACCACAGCAGTAAACGAGTGCAGAAAAACCATGGTATAACCCGTGGGCAAATCAAAATGATAGGATGCCACAATTGCCGCAAGGTTCACCACAATACCCACGACCCAGGCTGTAAGTACCATCTTTTTACCGCTTTTATTGAGCTTTAAAGCTGTGAACGTGGGACCAATCAACAACGCGAATACTACCAATACCCCGGCTAACTGCACTGAACTCGTCACAGTCACTGCAAAAGTAGCAAAAAAAAGGAAATCTTTCAAAAACCCGGTGGTCTTTTTATTGATAAACACCAGGAACAACCCTAGAATTAAGTAAATACCAGCCACTTGCACAATCTTCCCTAACGGAGTAAAGAGAATATCTGCGGCCAATAGGTTCTGAAACTCTTCCATACCATGCGGTGATTTCGAAAGCAAAAGAAACACGCCGGACATACCCAATGCATACAATAAACCGATAAATGCTTCCAGATGTTTCTCCCGGTGCGCTGCGATGCTGTTTAATAAGGCCGCTAAAAGCGCGAAAACCAAGGAGATGGGGTATATAAACCGACCTTCAAAACACAGCACGGCAATGGCCGCCCCCACGGCAGCCATTTGGCCAATCGCAAGATCCGTAAATATAATGCCCCGCTTGATGATCTCCAAACCAAAATAAGAGTGTATACCCAACAACACCAGCGATAACATAAACGCGGAAAAGAGAATATCAATCATTTGGTTGTTAACCTCTGTACTAATTCGTCAAACAGCGAAAATATATCGTGGACTGCTGGCACCGCGCCAATATCATGGGGAATCATCACCCACTTGGCCCCGGTTTGTTGCGCTACATATGCCGCTGTTTTCGAGCTGTGGTATACATCCTGGAGAATAAGATGGACATTTTGCTCTTTCATCATCGTGATGATTGCCACGATATGTTTCGTCGCTGGTGGGATGCCCGGTAGCGGTTCCAATGTGCCCGCCAATTCGATCTGGTAACGATGGAAGAGGTAATCGTATATTTTATGATACTCCACCACTTTAACTCCTTTTAAACCTTTCAGCACCTTGTCCCACACTGTCAATTTTTGTTGCCATTTATCATTAAAGGTCTGGTAATTCTTCTGATAAGTGGCGCTGTTTTTCCGGTCCAATTGACCCAGTTTATCCGCAATCGCTTTGGCAAAAACAGGAATATTGTACGGGTCCAATTGAATATGGGGATTTCCTTCTGGATGCACATCACCTTGCGCCCGCGACACCTCATTCTGGACATTGATAGGTTGGATATAATCAATTAAACTTAAAAATCCTTTAGCGCCAGGTTCAATGCCAGGATTATTAGACTGCTGAATAACCGGCGGTAGCCAGCCTATTTCTAATTGCCCACCATTGATAATCAAAAGGTCCGCTTGCCGTAATTTTGCAATGAACGACGGTTTTGGCGTGATAAAGTGAGGATCGTGGCTACCCAGAGCCAGCGCTTCCACAGTAACCAGATCACCGCCCACGTGGCGCGTAATGTCGCCAATGTACTGGTAAGCAGTAACCACTTTTATTTTTCCATAACTTAAAAAACTCAAACAGAGGAATGTGATAGTGAAGCTGAAGAGTATTTTTTTCATTTTATTTACCTCTTAAAACGCGTGCGCACCATGTGCGCCAATCGCTACATTAAATTGGAGTACAAATTCATTGTAATCCTTCCGTTTATCCCCGATAAATTGAAATTGATTCCGATTGTACTGCAACCGTATCCGTGAAAATTCAGTGGGACTATAATCCAACATAACACTATAGCGGTTTAGATTGTCTGCTAAAGCATTTTTTTGCAGCGTTTCCCAACGGACGCCCAATCGCCACGTCTTATGAAACCGATAGATCAATTGCGCATACCCGCCCGCCTGTTTTTTCGTCATAGGGAGACGTTCCACCTTAAACCCGTCCAAATCATTATTCAGCACATTGTACTGCCAGCCAGTTATTTTCCGCGCCAGATATTCGCCCTGAAAACTAAGGTAACGATGCGAATCAATGATATATTTTGCATAAACATCCACCCCGAAAATCCCAGTTGTGCCCGAAAATGCATGGGGTTCATGTTCATCTTCCAGCAAATTGACCCGCGTCAGGCCAGTGGCATAAGAAACGCCGGCTAAAGTTACCAGATTCCCTGTTTCCACCGATGTTTTCCCAAAGAAAGTCCATAGATTCGGTAGTGGTGTTTCCGCGATGTCCAGTTCTTCTGCCGTCGTCGCATTGATCACGTGGAACCCTTCTGTGCCGAAACTGTTTTCATTCGTTCCTTGCAGTGTTTCCACGCCCAGCGTCAGAAAAAAATCAGTGGGTGCCACCCAGTTCAATTGGATTCCTTTTTCTGACAAGCCTTCCGCTCCGAAAATAGCCAGATGTACCAGTGGCTTTTCCATGAAGTCCCAATTGTGGGCATGTTGTGCATTAATACGTCCGAAAGAACTCAGAAATTTTCCAATTTTTAAGCCCAGTCCCCAGGGTAAACGACGCGAAGTGACATAGGCTTCTTCAATCTCAAAATCCCCCTCACTTAAATGAAAGGTCGTAAAAAGATCGAAATAAGGGTCCACTGCGGCAAAAAGCACCAGTTCACCATAATTAAAATTAAAACCATTGCCCGCAGAACCATGTGCGTGTTCTTCATTGTGGCCGTGGAGCGCAAAGATTCCCGGTGTGTGCAAGGTGACGAAAGTTTCGTTGTCCAGATTGCGGCGCATATAAGAAAAATCCATGATAAACGAGATTCCTGGTATAAATTTGGTTTGGGAAAAGGGATCTTTTCCCAAGCCTGGGAGCATCAGGGATGAGGCCAGGAACAATGTTAATACTATGTAAATAGATTTATAAATCTTCATGATTAAATGTTCTCCTTTTTAGTCCTGGTTGTTTTGCGTCACCGTTTAGGTATAGGTTAGCCCGGGATTATACCCGTACACCTCTATTTAACGCGTCAACCAGGGAATTCGCTTTTTATCTCAATAAAACAAAACCGTACTATGTATAATATATGATCAGATACATATTGAGACGTTCAGCGCAAAAAAGGAGGCCCCCGACTCCCCAAGGTATAAAGAAGGAGTCTATTTTTAAAAACCGCATCATCCACCAAGGAACAATTAAACAGTGCCAGCAAACAGACAATAAGAACCACTATCAAGGCATCCGGTGTGTAATGGATCACCTGATGTAAAATAAAAACCGGACAGTTGGTATGATCGGAAAGGGCAGGTTGGTGGTTGTGTAAAAATTCTTGAAAAGCCACCAGAAAGAAGAATCCCACCAGCAACAGGTAAAGAATTCGTCTTCCTTTAAGCATGGTTATTGGCTCCTAAGTTTTCCATTTTTGGGGATTATCGCATTATACTATATAGCAGATAAGGTTGTCAAATATTATTTATCCGCAGTTGATTTTTTCCCATGTTTCTCGCAAAATACAGCAATCCGATGATGTGATTCAATCTGGATTGGAACAGGTTTGCCACACAATCGCCTATTCTTCAGAAAGGAACATAGCGAATAATAGCCGCACATTTCGCAAAGGAAGAGGGGTGGTTTGATAGCCTGGATTCACCAGCATTTTTAAAAGAGGCACGGATAACCGTGGCAGGCTGGACTATCTGGACATACTGGACTTACTGGACAAGCTGGAAAAATCAAAGGTTTTTTGAAGTCCAGTAAGTCCAGAATGTCCAGATAGTCCAGTTTTTTCAGAAACTTGGCGATGAATTCAGGAAAGCAGCACCCCTTGACTTCAAATTAATATTGTATTATCGTAACCGTGGTTACAATAACCACGGTCGCGATAAAAAAGATAAAATTTCAATAAAGAAAGACTGTTTTCTCGAGGGTTTCGAAATAATCGTCTATCATTCCAGGTCACATAATCTCTTTTTGTTCTCTAACTGCATTTCATAGATACCCGACCAGAGTATAAAATCTTCCCGATCATCTAAATCACCGTCTTGAAATCGACGGTAAAAATCTTCACTGGAGTATTGGTACTTTTGCACGAAGCCTTTTAAGTCGATCTCAATATTGTGTATGCCATTTTTCAGTTCATAGATCTGATTCTCAATAATATCTTGAAAAAAAGCCTCTTTATCAGGGTATTGGTCCAGTATCCGTTTCATTTTTTGCTCTGTTTCTGGTTGCAGTTTAAAATCAAAGTTCATCATGTGTTGCCTCCTTCACCACGGAATTTCTCTCAGTAAAATATAGTGCATCCATGACGAAATGTCAACCTTTTTTTCCCATTTATCTCCTTTCCCCGTGATTTTCCTTGGTTCAGCCATGCATGTTAAACGTATCCGCAAGGGAAAAGTTGCTTTTTTCCTGTTTTTCTATCGACAGCAGAGATAAAAAGGCGTATTATATGGAAGTGATAATTGAAATAGGATGTTTATCTTATGGAGCTGAGCAATGAATACACCTAAAAAACTCTTTTGTATCATCGTAACTCTGGTAGCAATGACCTCGTTTCTGACCGCTGCCAACCAAACCAAAACAAACCTGATCCGCTACTATCAAGACCTCTGCACCTGGATGCAGGGAGAAGCCTACCAGCGGGTGATAAACGATTATGATAAAATAACCGCCAAACAAGACCTCATTGCTGAACGATACGGTTTCGTCGACTTGGAAAAAGTGACTGAAGCCGAGGAAAAATACGCCCAAGACCCCGAGGTCGTAGCTGTTCTTGAAAAATATACCCAATTGTCCAAACACCTACGCGTCAAAAACAACACGGCCAACACCGCCAAAATAACCGTGAACTACCAACCCACCAAGAACAAATCGTTTAAGAAGATATTAACCCTGGTGAAAGAATCCGAGTTATTAAAATTCTTGGCCGAACACGTGCAAAGCTTTTTCTTCCTCCCAAAGAACCTGACCATCTCCCTCGAAGAATGCAAGGAAGAGAATGCCTATGCGGCTCATGCGAGTACGAATACTATCAAATGAGCCTCAGTTTCACCCGCATGTTGGACCGCTACCTGAAAGAGTAACAAATAAGAAAAGACCCCCACGAATTTCACGAATTTGCACGAATTAAAAAAGATAAAACAAAAAAGATAAACCATTTATTTCGAGGAAATTCGTGATAATTCGTGTAATTCGTGGGCAAAAATTTTTTTTCAGGCTTATCTTTTTGTGCCGTATTTATTTATGAAGACAAATTCGTCCAGCGGTTTTCTCGGTACACGTTTCGGCGTATAGGCTGAGTACCCTAACGGGATCAGTTCTACTACCGTGTGTTTTTCTGGCAGTCCCAGGATTTTATCTGCTTTTTGGTAATCGAAGAATCCCACATGAACCGTCCCTAAACCTTCAGCCGCAGCAGCCAGTGCCAGATGTTCTGTGGCAATGCCCAGATCAAACATCATCCAATCCCCACGCGGCGTGCTTTGTTGTCCGTGATACCAGCCCGAGCGTTCCAAAATTCCCACCGCGCACACCAGTACAGGTGCATCCACCAGGGCATTGAAAGAAGGGTTGCCTTCAGACACCGTTTGCTGCAATTGTTTTTTGATCCCTTCATCCGTGACCAGAACCAGTTCCCATGGTTGTGTATTCGCCCAAGAAGGCGCAGCGCGGAACGCTTCTAACACACGGTTCAACACCGCTGTAGGTATCGCGTCTGGTTTGTAAATCCGCATCGACTGTCGCTTTTCCACTGCTTCATAAAAATCCATTTTTTAAATCCTCCTGTTCTTGATGGTTTTAAAAATTTCGTCATACAACCCTTTCATTATAACATAAATGGCCTGACAAGAAAAAAGAATGGCCCATGAATGAGCACGAATTTTCGGGAATGTATAGAAAAAAACGGGATTTTGTTTTTTTGTTGTCGATTTTTCCCACACAGATGTACTCGATGTTCCCCCTAAAAACAATATACAACCACAAAACAAGCATAAACGCGGATATTTTCTGTGCGCCGAAGAAATTGACTCCAAGGAATACAACTTACACAACGTTGTTATAAATAAGTTTTATCAATAATATAGCAGATCAAGCGCCTTTTAAAACAAGACACAAACGCGAAATTGTCCATACATTAATAAAAAAAATTTTTTTTGGTTTCGCTATTGAAAATACATTGTGTTATAATTAACTCGTAATTTGAACATACGTTAAGTTTGGGATGTTCTTTGACATGAAAAAAGCAACAGGTTGCCTAAAAGGCAGTGGAATTAGCCGCCGCGGTTTATTTTCCAAGCCAAAAAGTCGCAGGGTGTTTTTTTTAAACCCCGTGACGCAAAAAAACGCGGTAAATACTGCCGCAAAGAAGTTGGATAGCAATCAAAAACAGATGAAACCCAAAATTTAAGGGATGAATCAAACCTAAAAGCGGTGATGTTTGGCTTTTTTTCAAAGGTTGTGTCAAGTATTTTGTGTAAATTATTTTCCACATAATTTTATTGAAAAAAACAAAGGGCACATTTTTTTGTGGAAAACCCCATCAAAGCATTTATATCGCCTCGGAAATACCACTTAGATTGTCCGCACAAAAAAACAGGATTTTTTCCACTCCTCGGTTGCGAAGCTCAT
>CAZCVI010000091.1:0-27802 GCA_964502145.1 uncultured Clostridia bacterium | reverse complement strand
TATCATATTTGAAATATCGTGAAAATGAATTTACACAAAATATTATACACTCCCCATTGCATCGCTACATTTACATATTGCACCGCAACATTTAGACATTGCATCGCTACATTTACATATTGCACCGCAACATTTAAACATTGCACCACGAATGAGAGGCAATTTAAGCAAGAAGGACGACAAAATCCAAATTTTTAAGACAGTTCACCGCGTTTTCTTGCTAATGAACTGTAATTCCTTCTCTTTGATATATGTTTCCTTCAAATAATTCTTGTTTTTTTAGACAGTGTTACACGTAAAGTGATAAAAGCTCGGTGACAGAACCTACTTTCAACGCAACTGGAGGAAAAAACAACCTGATAAATAATAAATGACCCTCAATTGGCACTCATTGGTGGGCGGTTTTTTGTTTTTATTCTTTATTCCCTGTTCTCTTGCGGCGGTTGCAAGCAACGGTAAAGCAGAAGGAACTCAGCTAACGTGGTTTGCTCGGCTCGAAGCATAGAGTTGATATGATGGGTTTCGAATATATGCCATAACGTTTCCGTATTAACGGCATTGGCAAGATTGTTCAACAACGTCTTGCGACGATTCATAAAACAACGCTGCACAAATAAATAAAAACGGTGAATATCACTCTCCGGGAGCTGTTCCTGGGCAAATGGGGCAAATTGAAAAACTGTGGACTTGACCCGGGGCTGCGGGGAAAACGATCCGGGCAAAACATCAAAAAGCGCGCGCATTTCAAAGAGATAATTCAATAACACGGACTGCGCATTAGTCTGATCAGAACCGGGGAGCGGTTTTACCTTGTCAACAAACTCCTTCTGCATCATAAAAATACCTTTTTTTATTTTTTTATGATACGTTAGCACCCAGTCCATGAGCTCTTTGGAAATATAATAAGGGACATTGCCGATGATATTCACGGTCTGACTCTGGGCCGGGAAAAGATGATGTAAATCAATTTTTAAAATATCACGGTTTTGTACTTCAAAATCCGTCAAATGGGCATACTTGTTCTTTAATTGATAAAAAAGCGCGTAGTCCAGTTCTATGGCCGTAAACGGATTAAGACCATTCTCCGCGCGATACTTAAGCAACAAATCGGTTAATATACCCCGTCCCGGTCCGATTTCAAGAATGGGACCCTGCGCAGGCAGAAATTGCCGCGCTATCTTTTCAGCTACATTATTATTAACCAGAAAATGCTGACCCAGATTCGCGCCTTTCATCCAGTGCTACTTACCTGACTAACTTGCCTTCGCAGAGGTTCTCATTCACGATCCGCGTGATGAGCACTTTCACTTTCTTTTTTTTATACCCCTTGATCGGAGGCACTTTGACAGAGAGGAAGTTTTTAGTCACGATAATACTATAATTTTCATCCTCTTCGGTTAGAATTCCTTCCAAAACAGTATCGCGGAACCGTTCACGATAATTTATGCGCATCAGTTTGTTGACTTCTTTTAATTCCTTGACGCGCTTTTGCACGATGTGAATGGGCACCTGCTCCAAAAAGGAAGCCTTGGTGCCTTCACGGGGGGAGTAGGGGAAAATATGGATGTAATTAAGCCCGCTCTCGCGAACAAAATTCAGGGTTTCCAGGTACTCTTTATCGGTTTCACCGGGGAACCCGACCAAGATATCGGCACCACAATTGGCCTGGGGGAAAAACCGCTGGAAATGCTCCATCATACGGCGATAGTCACTGCCAAGACTACCACGCTTCATACGCTTGAGCACGGTATCGGACGCACTCTGAAAAGAAAAATGAAAACTATCAGCCAAACGCTGCACATAACTGAGTTCCTTGACAAACGTGTAACGAACATACCGGGGATCCAACGAACTCAAACGGATAAACATGAGTCGCTTGAGTGTATTTAAAAGCTGCACGAGTTCCAGCAGATTCTCCCTGGGAAAAAGATCGTAACCATAGGAAGAAAGATTAATCCCGGTCAAAACGATTTCCCGGTAACCGAGAGAAACATAATACTTGGCCCGGGTGTACACATCAACCGTGGGCATACTGACTGCTTTGCCGCGTAAGAATGGCACAATACAGTAGGAACAACGAAAATTACAGCCATCATGGATTTTTAAGAATATTCTGGAACGAAAGGCGGAGTGATAGATAATATTACTATCCGCGGTGGGAAAAAGCCCTTTGATCTCCTCGACCAGATGCTCCTTCTGGCTGTTGTCGTAGAAATAGTAGTTTTTATAATGGTCTTGGAGTTTCTTTTTATCTTTAGAAATCGTGCAGCCCGTGATCAGCCACTTGATATTGGATTTTTTATAGGCTCGTTCGATAAAGCGATAGATATCTTTTTCCGCTTTTTCCGTCACGCTGCACGTATTTAATATACCGAAGGTGGCTTCCTCGATATTGTGGGTTAATTGGTAGCCTGATTCTTCCAGATCGATAATCCAATCTTGTATCTCCGCTTGGTTGGCGCGGCAGCCAAAATAATCCACATAAAATTTCATCGCGGTTACGTGTTAACCCCATAGGATTGATTGACTTTTTCTTTTAAGCGTTTGCTTTTTTCCAGCACCGACTGTTTTTGTTCTTCCCTGAACTCTTCCAGTTTTGTTTTTAGCACGGGATCATTGAGGGCCAGTATTTCAATGGCAAATAAAACGGAGTTAATACCGCCAGAATTGCCGATACTAAACGCGGCGACTGGAATCCCACTGGGCATTTGTACGATGGAATAAAGCGAATCAATGCCGGATAACGCGGAATTGATGGGCACACCGAGAACTGGAAGCAAAGTATGGGAAGCAATCACTCCAGGAAGATGCGCGGCACCACCAGCGGCGGCAATAATAACCTGGATACCCTTTTTTTCAAAATCTTTGACCAGTTCAACGGTGCGATGAGGCGTGCGATGCGCGGAACTGACCTCTATTTCAAAAGCTATACTAAAATCTTTTAATATTTGAATACCTTTTTCCATAAAAGGCAAATCTGAATCACTGCCCAGTATAATACCCACTTGTTTATTCATTTCAGTTTCCTCCCGATATCCTGTCTGAAGTTGATATTGTCGTAACTAATAAAAGAAATCGCATCATAAATCTTTTTCATGGCACTTTTTAATGAGGGCGCACTGGCGCATACATTCAGGACCCGTCCACCGGCTGTATAATAATTATTATCCTTTAATGTAGAGCCCGCGTGAAAGATTTCCACGCCCATTGCTTTCGCCCGTTCCAAACCGCTGATCATTTTTCCTGTTTCATACTTGCCTGGATAACCCCGGGATGTCAACACCACGCAAGCCGAGACTTTATTGTCCCACTCGACCGGGATATCAAAAAGATTGCCATCTGCGGAACCTTCCAACAGATCGACAATATCACTCTGCATGCGCAACAACACGGCTTGTGTTTCCGGGTCACCAAAACGGACATTGAACTCCAAGACTTGGGGTCCGCGATTGGTGATCATCAACCCGGCGTACAACACGCCACGGAACTCTTTACCATCAAATTTCAAGCCCTCGATAGTCGGATAAATAACGGTTTTCATCACATCGTGAAAGGCATCCGTAGTACTTTGGGGAGCGGGGCAAATCGCGCCCATGCCACCGGTATTACCGCCCTGATCATTTTCCAATGCCTTTTTATAATCCATGGCAGTCACCAGGGGAATGACTCGTTTGCCATCTGAAATAACCATGAACGACATTTCGCGTCCTTTTAAGAACTCTTCCACCACGACCTGCTCGCCCGATTGACCGAACTTGTTTTCGAGCATGATAATGCGGATACTTTCTTCTGCTTCCGTGATATGTTGACAGATAAAGACTCCCTTGCCCCCGGCCAAGCCGTCGGCTTTGACAACCAGGGGGAATTTGGCTTGCCGGAGGTAATGAATTGCCTCGATAGCGGAGTCAAATACCTGATATTGGGCTGTAGGGATGCCGTTTTTCTTCATAAAGTCTTTGGCAAAGGCTTTGGAACTTTCAATGATGGCTGCTTTTTGTGTCGGGCCGAATATTTTCAGGTTTCTTTTTTTAAATTCATCCACGATGCCCAGTGAAAGTGACATTTCCGGGCCTACTACTGTCAAATCAATGCCTTCTGCCTGGGCAAAATCCGCCAGTTCCACCGTGTTGGAATCGTTGATATCCACGAGGTGAGCTAAATCTTTCATTCCCGGGTTACCCGGGGCCGCGTATATTCGGTCCACCCGTTTTGATTGGGAAATCTTCCATACTAAAGCGTGTTCCCGACCGCCGGAACCGATGACCAGTACTTTCATTGTTTGCTCCTTATAAATCCGTTCGAAATCAATTGTTTGTTATTAATGATATTGCTATTATACGACATCAGCGCGTAGAGGTAAAGAGGTAGCCGAGATAAATTTATGAGAAGGCAGGGTGACTTGAAAAAAAAATGGACGATATAGACAATATGGACGATGTGGACCGAAAATAAAAGCATTTTTTTGTCCACATCGTCCATTTAGTCCATGTCGTCCACATCGTCCACAGTGATTATAAACACGTGATAGTGGATTTAAGCTTTTAAATGTGGGAGAAATCCATTTTTCACTTTTTTAATCCTGCACCTCTTGACATCATCGGCAGAATTCAATAAGATTGAATTTTATTCGTTTTGAATACAAATAATAGTCACCCAGGAGGCAAGACAAAAAAATGAATACTAATAAAATCGATCCTATCCCTACAATCAGTGATGCGATTCGCTTCACTTTACCCGATACATTACCGCCAGAAAAAGAATTTGTTCCAGGCATGCGCCGCGCACCGGACCGGGGCTTCAAACTGAGCGAAACACAAACAATAATCGCGCTTAAAAACGCGCTACGCTATATCCCTCCCCAACTCCATGCGCAACTCGCACCGGAGTTCATGACAGAACTGACCACCATGGGACGCATTTATGGCTATCGCTACCGCCCAGCCGGACAATTAAAAGGGAAACCGATTGATTCATATAAAGGAAAAACCATCGAAGCCCGCGCTTTTCAAGTGATGATTGACAATAACCTCGATTTTGATGTGGCTCTCTACCCTTATGAACTCGTTACTTACGGTGAAACGGGCCAAGTATTCCAGAACTGGATGCAATATTGTCTGGTCAAACAGTACTTGGAAGAGATGCGCGACGATCAAACCCTTGTGATTTATTCCGGTCACCCCCTCGGTTTGTTTCCCACTTCGATCAGTGCCCCCCGTGTCATTTCCACCAATGGAATGCTCGTTGGTTTATACGACAATCTCGATAGTTTTGCCACTGGCGCTGCCATGGGCGTATCCAATTACGGGCAGATGACCGCTGGCGGCTGGATGTATATCGGTCCCCAGGGGATTGTTCATGGTACGTATATTACCGTAATGAATGCTGGACGATTATATTTAAATATACCCGAAGATCAGGACTTAGCAGGCATCGTGTATGTCAGTTCTGGTTTAGGGGGCATGAGTGGTGCCCAACCCAAAGCCGTTGAAATCGCCGGCGGCATTGGTGTCATTGCCGAGGTCGATTACTCCCGTATCCAAACCCGACATCAACAAGGTTGGGTCTCATTGGTTTCCGCCAACCTCCAAGAAATCGCTGCCTGGATAACAGAATATAGGAAATCCAAAAAACCTGTTTCCATTGCGTATCATGGGAACATCGTTGAGCTATTGGAATACTGTTTGGAAAACGATATTACCCTGGAATTGGCCTCAGATCAAACCTCCTGCCACGATGCGTACAACGGCGGATATACACCGGTGGAATGCAGCTTCGATGAAGGCCGCAAACTCCTCAAAGAAAACCCCGCTCTTTTCAAAAAAATGGTTGACCGTTCCTTGATCAAACATTTCAACCTCATACGGAAATTAAGTGAACGCGGCACGCACTTCTGGGATTACGGGAATTCATTCCTCAAGGCCGTGTATGACGCCGGAGCTACCGAAGTGGCACTCAGTCAAAACAATCCTGCCGATGGTTTTATCTTTCCCAGTTACGTCGAACACATCATGGGCCCCATGTGTTTTGATTATGGGTACGGTCCTTTTCGCTGGGTGTGCTTATCTGGGAACCCGGAGGATTTGCACAAGACAGATCAGATGGCCATGTCATGTATTGATCCCAATCGGCGCGGCATGGACCGTGACAACTATATATGGATCAAAGACGCCGAGAAAAATAAACTAGTCGTTGGCACCCAAGCCCGGATCCTTTACGCCGATACCGAGGGCCGCGTGGATATCGCTTTAAAATTTAATCAGATGATCCGTGCGAAACAAATTGGTCCAGTTATGATTGGACGCGACCATCATGATGTATCTGGTACTGACTCTCCTTTTAGAGAAACATCCAACATCAAGGATGGCAGCAACATCACCGCTGATATGGCCGTGCAAAATTTTGTCGGTGATGCCGTGCGTGGCATGTCCATGGTCGTACTTTCCAATGGTGGTGGAGTGGGTATTGGCAAATCATTCAATGGTGGCTTTGGCCTCGTACTGGATGGCAGCCCATTGAAGGACGATATTATCAAAAGCGCCATGGAATGGGATGTTATGAACGGAATTTCACGCCGTTCCTGGGCTCGCAACGAACACGCCGTCGAAGTCGCTGCACAATGGAACAGAAAACATAAAGACCGAGGCCATATTACCCTGCCCTATCACACTGACCCACAACTCATCAACGATATCGTGGCCCGCCAATTTCCAAAATAACCCCCAATCACCCCGCGAGGGCGAACATTGTGTTCGCCCTCCCCATTCTTTACTCCGATACTATATTATATACAGTATAATTATAATAAAAATATAAATACAAGCCATTTTTACCTTTTAAATCCCTTGCTTCACCCTTTCACAGAGCATATTTCACTTCTATGTTGATAATGCAATACTCATATTTATCTTATTGGAATGTTGACAAATCAAAAAAATAGTATTATATTATATAAGGTGTAACGAATATAACAGGTACACCAAAAAATTAAAAATAATAAAAGTGAAAATGAAATTGAAGTAAAGGAGTTTATAATGGGAAAAATAATAGGAATTGACTTAGGAACCACCAATTCGGTAGTTGCTATTATGGAGAAAGGTGAAGTCAAGATAATCGCCAACTCCGAGGGTGGTCGCACCACCCCATCCGTGGTCGCTTTTACCAAAGATGGTGAGCGGTTAGTCGGCCAAGTTGCCAAACGCCAGTCCATCACCAACCCGGAGAATACAGTTTACTCCATCAAGCGCTTTATGGGTCGTCGGTACGACGAAACCACCGAGGAATGCAAGATGGTACCGTACAAAGTAGTCAAGGGCACTAAAAACGATGCCCGCGTTGAGATTCAAGACAAACAGTATTCACCCCCCGAGATTTCCGCCTTGATATTACAGAAATTAAAGGAAGCAGCCGAAGATTACCTCGGCGAGAAAGTGACTGAAGCCGTTATTACTGTACCCGCCTATTTTAATGATTCCCAACGGCAAGCCACCAAGGACGCCGGACGGATTGCAGGCTTAGAAGTAAAACGTATCATCAACGAACCCACCGCGGCAGCTCTCGCTTACGGCCTTGATAAGAAACAAGATCAAATGATCGCCGTGTTTGATTTTGGTGGTGGCACCTTTGATATCTCTATTTTAGAGATCGGCGAGAACATTGTCGAAGTGAAGTCCACCAATGGCGACACCCACCTTGGCGGTGACAACCTTGATCAACGTTTGATTGATTGGATCATCACCGAATTCAAAAAAGACCAGGGTATTGATCTTTCCAAGGACAAAATGGTCCTACAACGCTTGAAAGAAGCCGCTGAAAAAGCCAAGATTGAACTCTCCTCCACCATGGAAACCGAGATCAACCTGCCTTTTATCACCGCCGATGCCTCAGGCCCCAAACATCTGGTCATGAAGCTCAACCGCGCCAAATTCGAACAGTTAGTCAGCGATATGATCAACCGTACCCTCGAACCATGCAAAATGGCCGTTAAAGATTCCGGTATTGCTTTGGCCGATATCAAAGAAGTCTTGTTAGTCGGTGGTTCTACCCGTATTCCCATGGTGCAGCAAGTCGTTAAAGAATATTTTGGCAAAGAACCCAGCAAAAACGTCAACCCCGATGAAGTGGTTGCTGCCGGTGCCGCAGTTCAAGGCGGAGTTTTAGGCGGCGAAGCCAAAGATATCCTACTCTTGGATGTCACACCCCTGTCTTTGGGTATTGAAACCCTCGGCGGTATTTCACATAAACTGATCGAACGAAATACCACTATCCCCACCAAGAAAACAGATATTTTCACCACTGCCGATGACAACCAGTCCAGTGTTGAGATTCATGTGTTGCAAGGTGAACGTGAAATGGCACGCGATAACCGCACCCTTGGTAAATTTACCTTGACTGGCATGCCACCCGCACCCCGTGGAATCCCCCAGGTTGAAGTTTCGTTTGATATTGATGCCAATGGTATTCTTAACGTTACTGCCAAAGACCTCGCCACCAACAAACAACAAGCTATTACCATCACTTCTTCCAGCGGTTTAAATGAAGACGAAATCAACAAGATGGTTAAAGATGCCGAACGACATAGCGATGAAGACAAGAAAAAGAAACAGTCTATTGAGAACCGTAACAAGCTCGATCAATTGGCTTACGGACTCGAAAAACTCGAAAAAGAGAACAAAGACAAGATTCCTGAATCCATGTTAACCGAAATCTCCGAAGCTGTCTCCCGTGCCAAAGACGCCGTGAAGAGCGAGGATGAAACCAGAATCCAAAAGGAAATGGAAAACATCAACGCCCTGACCACCAAGTTATCTACCGAGTTGTACAAGCACGCCGGACCCCAACCCGGGGCCCAAACCCCTGGAGATGGACCCAATCCCGACCCATCCGCCAATCCAACAGCCGATGAAGGCGAAGTGATTGATGCCGAATACGAGGACGTTGACAAAAATAAAAAATAACCCATGATCCAGATCATCGGTTAAGTAAAAGGGCATGGCAGACAAAACGCCGTGCCCTTTTTTTTTCTGGCCCCACATGTCGTCCCCTTTTTTTTTGACTTTGTAGTGAAAACCCGACTGTGAATTGTTCTACAGAGACCCATTCATTATCGACCCGCCCATTTCACCCCCCATCCAGCGCAAAATAAATTGGCGATTGCAATAAAAAAAGGAAAAAACATTTGATTTGTAAGTCTATTTATGATAAAAAGTTACTGTCAAGCAAAAAAATAATCAACTGGTACCAACTGGTTGAGGAGGATTAATATGAAATTTAGGAATTTGAGTATTGTAATAATGCTTCTGTTATTACTCGCTTCCTGCAATAAAAATTCAGGGAACAAGGGTATAGACTTAAATGTCACCATTTTACCCGAAACCATCACCGATTCCCTGTACATAAAAATGAATTATCAGTTTACCCTGTCGCAGAAGTTTTCTCCTGCCCAGTTCAATGATAATTACAAAATTTTCGTGCATTTCTGGCGTATGAACAACAAGGAGATGCTTTTAGTCGATGATCACTCCCCAGAGACAAAGATTTCCCAATGGAAAGCAGGCGATAAAGTAACGTATTCACGCATGTTATTTATTCCCGCCTTTCTTGATGAATTCGATGTTGATTTCGAGGGGTATGAAGAGGTCAAGTTAACCGTTGGGATATATAATCCAGCCAATGAAAAGGATAAGATAGTATTGCTACAGCGCGTCGAAAAGGTTCAGGCCGCATCCCTCAATGCTCCCGAAATGGTGTATGATGATGGTTGGAATCAACCCGAGACAGACGCCCGTATCCCCGACCCCAATGTGCGTACCTGGCGTTGGACCAAGAAAAAAGCCGTGTGTATTATCGAAAATCCCAGAAAAGAAGCCCGCTTAATCATTCGCGGCGGCGTGGACAAATCAATTATTCCCGACCAGTCCGTAGTGTTCAAGATCAACGAAACAGTCTTGGACAAATTTATACCCGAAACTGCCAAATTTTCAAAGGAATACGTCATTCCCTCCATAAATCTTGGCGCAGAAGATGAATTTAAATTAACTATAGAGACAGACAAAACCTTTATCCCTTCCGCCCTCAACAAAGAAGTCAACGATGACAGGGAATTGGGTATCCAGGTTTTCTTTCTCTATTTCAGAGAGAATATTAAATGATAAGATCAGCAATTATCGGTACTGGTTCCTATTTACCCGAAAAAATAATGACCAATGCCGATTGGGAAAAGTTAGTAGACACCACCGACGAGTGGATCACCACCCGTACCGGGATCAAAGAGAGACATTTTGCAGCCGACAATCAAGCCACTTCCGATTTAGTCACCGAGGCATGTATACGTGCTATAGTCGACGCACGAGTTGACAAGGATGACATTGATATGATAATCGTCGCCACCATAAGCCCCGATACCGCTTATCCCTCGACAGGCAATTGGGTGCAGAAGAAGTTGGGTATGAAGTCTATCCCTTCTTTTGATGTCAGTGCCGCGTGTTCAGGTTTCCTGTATGGTTTAATTATGGCAGATTCCTTTATTAAGACCGGCTTAGCGCAAAAAGTGTTGGTTGCTGGCGCAGAAATTATGTCCCGCATTGTCAATTGGGAAGACAGGAACACCTGTGTTCTTTTTGGTGATGGCTGTGGCGCAGTCGTATTAAGTGCTACCGAGGAAAAGGGAGTCGGTATACTCTCCTCCTGCTGGGGTGCCGATGGTAATCTGGGCGAGTTATTGATCCAACCCGCTGGCGGCAGCGCCAAACCCGCTTCCAAGGAAACACTGGAACAAAAACTGCACTATGTTCACATGAAAGGCAATGAAGTATTCAAACATGCCGTGTTAAGAATGGAAGAGTCCGCTGAAAAAGCCGTTAAATTAGCTGGATTGACCTTTGATGATATTGATCTGTATATTCCTCATCAAGCTAATATCAGAATTATTGACGCCACCCTAAGACGCGCTGGAATTCCACGCGAACGAGCCTTTATCAATGTGGATTCGATCGCTAATATTTCCAGTGCCACTATCCCTATCGCCTTAGACCAAGCCAGGAAACAAGGTCGTATCAAAGCCGGGCAAACCTTGCTTATGTCTTCTTTTGGCGCCGGGTTCACCTGGGGTGGTATTGTCGTTCGGTTTTAATCCAGCACACTCAATTCGTTTGTTTCTTTTTCTCTATCTATATTAAGTCACGGCAGCACACCTGTGCTGCCGTGATTTTTTTTGGGGGAGCAGTTTAAACCCTGACTAATTAATTTTATATATTTTTAGGCAGAAAAGTGCTGCAATCCAGTCAATATAGTTGATAAAATTCTTCAGATAAGGTATCATAAGCAGATGGACAAAAAAAATGAATTAAGACAGTTAAGCCAGTTGGCCGTGTTCGACGGCATGATGGAAGCAGATATCATCAAATCAAAATTAGAGAGTTTCGGAATCCCCTGTATGCTTAAATTTGAGCCAGTAGGAAGAGTCTTGGGCATTACTACCGATGGCTTGGGCAAAGTCCAGGTTATGGTACCCACCGAATACCTCGAAAAAGCTATGGAAATCATCCGCACTGACGAATCATCCAGTGATCAGAATGACGACGACGATGACGATTATGAAGATGACGACGATGACGACGACGATAATGATGACGACGATGATGATAATGATGATTTTGAAGATGACGATGATTATGATGAAGATGATGATTATGACGACGACGATGATGATAATGACGACGATGACGATGATGACGACGATGACGATGATTATGACGACGACGACGATGACGACGACGATGAGGATGATGTCAAAAAACGCTAAACGTTACATTCGAAGTTCCATGCCTGCCCCAAGGTGTGTGTCAGAATAATCGCGTAAAAATAAACTTCAGAATCTCCCGGTTAAAAAATGCAAAGGTTGTTAATATCACCAGTACAACCGCCAGAAAATATATCGCATCCCGGTCACATCGGTTATAGTTCCCTTTTGCATTGTTTAAGAGCAATTTATCTGATTGTTGTTTTTCCCTCATGTTTTCGCCTCACGCCCCCGTCTGTTTTTTTCTTTTGTGCATCGTTTCATATTAATAAGACGGAGTGACCCCTATTTTGGTTTCAAAAAAAATAAAAATTTATTGACTTTTGTTCTGTAATCTGTTAACCATTACCTTTAGAGTATTGTAACATGGTCAATAATTGACGTTAAATAAAGTTAGGAGGTATGTTATGAGAAGATTTTATGCTAGGTATATCATCGTTCTGCTTATTCTGTCCGTGGGTTTTGGTTGTTCCTCCGTTCAAAAAGCACCCTACCAAGTTGAAAACCAACCCGCACACGTGGCACTGCCACCTACAGCGGAAAAAATCGCCAAGGCATTAACCATTCACGGAGACACCCGCATTGATAATTATTATTGGCTGAATCAACGCGAAAACCCCAAGGTAGTGTCTTACTTAACCGCCGAAAATAACTATCTCAACACCACCATGAAGCACACCGTGAAATTACAAGCAAAACTCTACACTGAAATCGTCGCACGACTACAACCCGAAGACACCTCTGTCCCTTTTCTATTAAACGGCTACGAATACTATAAACGGTACGAAAAAGGCAAAGAATACCCCATTTACTGCCGGAAAAAAGTCGCCTCTGGCCAAGAAGAAATCCTATTGAACGTCAACCAAATGGCCAAAGGCTATAAATTCTTCAAAGTCGGCAATGACTTCGCTATCAGTCCCGATAATACCCTGATGGCTTATGGCGTCGATACCATCAGTCGCAGACAGTTTACTCTCTATTTTAAGAACCTCACCACCGGCCAAATACTGCCGGATAAAATTCCCGACACAGCAGGTAAACCCATCTGGGCCAATGATAACAAAACCGTGTTTTATGTCACCAAAGACGAACAAACCCTCCGCGAATACAAAATATTCCGCCATCATCTCGGCACACCCGTTGCCAGTGACAAGGAAGTGTTTTCTGAAACCGATGAAACCTATTCGGTCGAAATAACCAAATCCAAATCCCAACAATATATATTCATCAGGACGTTTAGTACCCTGGCCAGCGAGTGTTTCTACCTCGACGCCACACATCCTGAAGAAACATTCCAGGTCATCGAACCCAGGCAAAAGGATCACGAGTACTCCGTAGAACATTATCAAGCTAAATGGATCATCCGTTCCAATTATTTAGCCAAGAATTTTAAACTGGTAGAAACCCCGCTAAACAACCCCCGTAAAGAGAATTGGCAAGCGATTGTACCGCATCGGGAACATGTTTTTCTCGATGATTTCGAAGTATTCAAGGATTATGTGGTCGTTAAAGAACGCCAGGGTGGGCTGTGTCAATTGCGCGTCATCCGTTGGGACTCCCGGCACGATTATGCCATTGAATTTGATGAAGCCACTTATGCCGTGTTTATCGCTGCCAATCAGGAGTTCGACACTCCTTTCTGCCGTTATATATTCACCTCCCTCGCCAGACCCGAAACCACTTTTTTATATAATATGAACACCAAGCAGAAACAAGTGTTGAAACAAGAAAAAGTGGGCCGTGGTTTTGACCCCAATAATTATAAAACCGAATGGTTATGGGCCACTGCTTTTGATGGTACTCCCGTGCCCATCTCCATGGTGTATCGCAAAGGCATAAAAAAAGATGGACAGAATCCACTTTTTCTTGAAGCCTATGGTTCCTATGGCAACAGTTTTGATGTTGAGTTCGCTATTGAACGTATATCCTTGTTGGACCGGGGGTTTATTTATGCTATTCCCCATATTCGGGGCGGGCAAGAAATGGGCCGCGACTGGTACGAGAACGGTAAACTGTTCAAAAAGAAAAATACCTTTAGCGATTATATTGATTGTGCCAAGTACCTCATCGCCGAAAAATACACCTGTCCAGCCAAACTTTTCGCCAATGGGGGCAGTGCTGGCGGATTGTTGATGGGGGCAGTCGTAAATATGAACCCCGCGCTATTCAAAGCAGTCATTGCCGAAGTACCTTTTGTCGATGTGGTCACTACTATGCTCGATAAAACTATTCCCCTCACTACCAGTGAATTCGACGAGTGGGGCGACCCCACACAGAAAGAGTATTACGACTATATGCTCTCTTATTCGCCCTATGATAACGTGGCAGCTAAAAATTATCCCGCTATGCTCGTCACCACTGGACTACATGACTCCCAAGTACAGTACTGGGAACCTGCCAAATGGGTGGCAAAATTAAGGGCATTAAAAACTGATAAAAACGTGTTGCTGCTTCACACCAATATGACCGGTGGGCATGATGGTGTTTCCGGTCGTTTCCAACCTTACCGCGATTCCGCGTTAGTATACGCGTTTGTCCTTGATCAGTTGGGGCAAACCCGGTAACAGGAGATAAAATCCAGCCAAAAGATCAGCTCGCGATACGCGTGATAAAAGATTGGAGCCACTCTTCATCCGTGTAATCCACATCTTCCTGTAACTCTTCCAGTAATTCGTCTACATAATCAAAATCAAAGAGCAACGCGAACTTTTTCATTGGTTTAATACACCGTGACATCTCCTCGTTATATTCGCCCAGCAGGTCTTCCCAAAAACCAACGAATTCTCCTACCATGATTTGCTGGTAAGTATAAAGTGGCAGTGATTCAAGCCCGTTTTGTTCCAGATAGAACCGGACAAAACCTTTCCGTTGTCGATCATAGCCCACGATGATCCCAAAATCACCATCATCCCATATAGGAAAGAGGTGCCCATTGCCATAACGCAGTTGTTCTTCCCCGGTCATCGTAAAAAAGGCTTCAGGAACCCCAAAAGAGAAATCAATTGGTGCCGGCATTTTTTCCCCGTTGTACATGTTGAGAATTATTTCCGGTAGCCCTAATGCTTGGATAAGGTCGGCAGAATCTTCTTTTGTAATCATTTTTTATTGCTCCTACTTCTTATATAAAATATACGGGATACCGCACAGAAAGTTTCCATGGCTCTTATATTACCACTGACTGAAGAAAAATTCAAATCCCAATTCATCGTAATCGAACTGTAAATAGCCTAGATTCACCATCAAATTAATGGGAAGTATGGGAATTATGTGAATTATGGGAGGAATGGGAGGAATGGGAATTTTTTTGTTTATCTCATAATTCCCATAATTCTCATAATTCCCACTTGCTTTTACGATACTCTCAAAGAATTGATGGTGGATTCAGGATAATAATGCCCCTTGATTTTTAATTTGTTTTCATTTACAATGAATGCATGAAACCGGTATTTGTGTGCCTGAAGAATGGATTTAAAGAGAAGGTGTGCCATTGAATCGGATATTGATAGTTGAAGATAGTAAGTTATTTGCCACTATGATCAGTCGTAAAATACGCTTCGAGCTTGAACTGGAGCGGGATATCGTCACGTCCTTTAAGGATGCAGTCGCGTCTATTCAGGAACATAAATCCGAGTATTCCCTGGCTGTGGTGGAACTTAATCTACCCGATGCGCGGGATGGCGAAATCGTCGATTACCTGTTGGCAGAGAATATCCCCATCATCGTGTTTACCACCCAATTCAGTGATGAACTACGCGAGACTATGCGTGTCAAAAATGTCGTGGATTATATTTCCAAGCAAGGCGGTCCCCAGAGTGTCGACTATTTGATCAACAGTATCGACCGATTTTTTAAGAATCGGCTTTCACGGATATTGGTCGTCGATGATTCCGGCACCTCGCGGCAAGCATTGCGAGATTTATTGGAGTCGCAGCAATTTATAGTCATCGAAGCCTCTAATGGAGCCAAAGCATTGCAGTTGTTGGAACAATATCCTGATACCCGTGTAGTCATCACCGACTATAATATGCCCGGCATGGATGGTTTTGAACTCGTCACCCGCATCCGTCAAGACCATCCCAAAAATAAGTTGGCGATTATTGGTATTTCCGGGTATGGTTCAGGGTTATTGTCCGTTCGTTTTTTGAAAGCCGGGGCCAGTGACTTTCTCACCAAACCTTATCTGGAAGAAGAACTGTTCTGCCGCATCAATCAAAATATTGAGATGTTGGAGTATATTGAAACCATAGAAAAGAGTTCCAACATTGATTATTTAACCGGTATTTCCAATCGTCGTTATTTCCTCGGCGTGGGGCAGAAACTCATTGAGAATGCCAAACGCGGTAATATCAAACTCACTGTGGCATTGGTTGATATTGACCGTTTCAAAACCATCAACGACACCCATGGTTATGAAGCCGGTGATACTGTTTTGATCGAGGTAGCCCAATTATTGACACGAAACTTCAGAGCGTCCGACCTTGTCTCCCGATTTGGTGGCGAGCAGTTCTGTTTGGCTGCCACCAACATGAACCGGGAAAGTACTATTGCTGTATTTGAACGAATTCGCACCCAGATTGCCGCTAAAAAAATTCGTTGTGGGGATGTTCACGTTTCCGTCACCGTATCTATCGGAGTTATTGCTGGTATCGCTGCTTCCATGGATATGTTATTAAAGCAGGCTGAAGAACTCCTGCTCCAAGCCAAAAAAAATGGCCGCAATCGCGTTGAAATCGGCATGTTATAATCATGACAAACCCATTCTATTACCCGTCCACATCGTCCATTCTGTCCATATCGTCCACATCGCCCCTGGTAACTAACTTAGAGTACCAATAGAGATACACGTTTTTTAAATAGCTTTAAAATCTATTAAAGGAGAAAACATTATGGAATTAAAAGAGTCAATTCTGGAGTTACTCCGGCGGGCAGCCACCGATCTTTCCCCAGATGTAGAAGAAGCTGTTTTGCAAGCTTACCAACGGGAAGACGACGGTTCTTCCGCCAAGGCCGTTTTTAATACCATCCGGGAGAATATCACGTTAGCCCGGGAGCAGAGTACTCCCATTTGTCAGGACACGGGTTCCTTGATCTTTTACATTGATTACCCCGTTGGTCATGCCGAAAAAACCTATCGGGAAGCTGTGCAATGGGCAGCGATTGAGGCCACTAATTTACAGTATTTGCGACCCAATGCAGTTGATCCTCTCACTGCCAAGAATTCGGGCAATAACGTCGGTGTGAATGCCCCTTATTTTCATTTCCATCAGTGGGACAAGGATGAAGTACGGATTCGTGTCATGTTGAAGGGTGGAGGCAGTGAAAACGTTGGCGCCCAATACAAGTTACCCCATCCTCCCATTAAGGCCGGACGCGATCTCAAGGGGATTCGCAAGGTTATTATTGATGCCGTGAACAATGCCCAGGGTCTTGGTTGTTCCCCCGGTATTATTGGTGTCGGTATTGGGGGTGGCCGTGAGACTTCCTATATCCTTTCCAAGGAACAATTCTTCAGAAAGATCGGTGAACGAAGCGAGAATAAAGCATTGGCCGAGTTGGAAGTAGAACTTTTCAAAGATTTGAACAAATTGGCCATTGGTCCCATGGGATTTGGTGGTAACACGACCGTGTTGGATGTGTTTATTGCGTCCCAGGCCAGGCATCCCGCCACCTTTTTTGTGGCTATCTCTTATACTTGTTGGGCGTTCCGGCGTAAAACCATGATGATTAAAAACGGTGAGGTGTCTTATGATTAAATTAAAAACCCCAATCTCGGAAGCGGATATTCGTAAGTTAAAGGTCGGTGACACCGTGCTGTTGTCAGGTACCGTGGTCACAGCCAGGGATGAAGCGCATAAATTAATGGTGGAACAAAAACCAGATTTTATCCGCCAGACATTAAAAGAAGCGGTTATCTATCATTGTGGCCCCGTGGTGAGAAAAGATGAGCAGGGCAAATGGCACTTTGTGTCTGCCGGGCCCACCACTTCTGCCCGTGAAGAACCCTTCCAGGCCGATGTTATCGGAGAATACAATGTCCGTGGCGTAATCGGTAAAGGCGGTATGGGTGCTAAAACCGCTGAAGGGTTGCAAAAATATGGTGCCGTGTATTTCCATGCTGTGGGTGGTGCGGGTACGCTTATTGCTAACTCGGTAAAGGAAGTGACTGCTGTCCATAAATTAGAAGAATTTGGTACTCCCGAAGCGTTCTGGGTGATTGAAGTCGAAGATTTCCCCTTGGTCGTTACCATGGATGCCAATGGTGGCAGCCTTCACAAAGAAATCAAGGAAAAATCCCAGGTTATCGCCAATAAATTAATGGAATAATTAAAGACCACGTCTCCCCTTATTCCAGCAAGTAAACAGCAGGGAAGCCCTCCCGCTAACCTGCTGTTCACTTGTCATCTTAATTCTCATATCTCCCATAATTCCCATACTTCCCATACTTCCCATAACTCCCATAACTCTTTAAGCCGATATTTTCCCTCTGACTATCTTTTTTTCCCTTATCCGCCTTTGCTGCCCTAGATAGACAGTAGTTTCAAACATTGTTCAGTCCTTGACAAAATGTGCTTTTTTATATAAAGTTATATATATAAATAATACATAGATAATATATAGATAAATTGGCAGAATAAAAAAAGCATGCATAGAACGATTGAACAGGAATTCAAATAGATGCAAGACAAGGTATATAAATATTTGGTTTGGATGACCATGACAATAACCATGACCATAGCCGGGCAGACAGACCTCTGCCCAGAGGCACACAGCCACCCCACACGTGCGGAGAATAATTTTGTTTCAAACTGACATTACTCTTTTTATCCAATCTTTTGCCAGCGACTGGTTGACATTGATCTTCAGGTTGTTTTCTGAATTGGGTCGTACCGAGACCATCATCCCCGTGATTATTGTTATTACTACTGGCGTGCATTTCAGGAAAGGTATTCTTCTCATGCACATCAGTCTTTGGGCCGGTGTTGTGACGCTTTTTCTAAAAGAGTTTTTTGCTTTGCCCAGACCTGCCAATGTTGATGCCGCTGTTTTATTACCTGGTACAGGTGTGCCCAATCCCACTCCTCTTAAAGGGATGGGTGCGCATGGTTTTTTCCAGGGGTTACCCCAGCAGGCTATTGACTATTGTCGTGCCCATCGCATTGATTCTTTTGGTTTTCCTTCTGGTCATACCAGCAGTGCCGTTGCGCTTTGGGGAAGCGTGCTGCTTTTATTTAAGCACAAAAGAGCGCGTTTTATAGCCGTTGTATTTCTTCTGGCAATTCCATTGTCGCGTTTGTATCTTGGGCGTCATTTTTTGGCAGACATACTCGGTGGATTTCTCGTTGGTAGCGCCGTGTTATTGCTCTTTTATTACGGAGTATATCGCCAGCAGGCTTTATACACCTACTTGTTTATAAAAAATTGGATCATCACGTGGCAGTGGCGGACCTTGCTCACTGTAGGCTACTTCCTTGTTGCCCCGTTCCTGTTATTACTCCTACCGCTGAACTCAAGGCAGCCTGAAAATGGCATACTTATGTCCGCTCTCTTGCTGGGCATGAATCTCAGCTTCCTGTTAATATGGAAACGTGGCTTGCCCGTGGAATCTGGAACCTATGAACAACGCGCGTTGCGTATTGTTCTGGGATTGCTTTTGTTTTTGATCATTCAAGTCGTGTTAAAAGGGTTATCCGGGCTATTGTTCAAGATTGAGCCCGATTTCATCCGGTTTATCCGGCTCACCCTCACTTTTTTTATCTCCTTTGGAGGGGGTATAGAGTGGGGCATTAAACTAAGACTTTTTGAAAGGGAAAAGGTGTCAATATGCACATTAAATTAACCACACTAGGCTCGATGGGCTGGATTCCCACTGGGAACCGCCACACCTGTTGCTATTGCTTGGAATACGAGGAAAACGATACATTGATTATCTTCGATGCGGGAACGGGTTTGGCCCGGCTTGATGAACCATGGGGCAAGGAACTTCTGGCCCGTTGCTCTAAAGTCATTCTCTTGCTCTCCCATTACCATATGGACCATGTCGCCGGGTTGAGTTATCTCCCGTACTTTTTCAGGGGCAAGGAGTTTCATATTGCTGGACCTGGGCAATCTATATATGGAAAGAGTGCCCGTGAGATAATATGCAATTTAATTTCCCCCCCTTATTATGGCCGTTCTTTATCTGATTTTCCAATGGACCTGGAGATTCACGATCTCGGTGTCGGTGCCACTACTATTGGTGGTGTGAATATTGAGACTATTCTTCAAGCTCACCCCAACCCGTCTATTGGCATAAAAGTCGAGAACCATGTGTGTTATATTACAGATACTCCCTGTACTGAAGCCACCACGCAATTTGCTACTGGTACCCGTTTATTGATGCATGAGACATGGTTGGATACAGCAGGCTTTAAGGAATTGATCGGAAAGGGAAAGGCCACACCTGCGGCCTTAAGTATTTTGAATTCCCATTCTGCTGTTCAGAATGTGGCTGGAATTGCAACTGCTGCCGGGGTAAAATCGCTGTTATTGATCCATCTCAATCCAGCCTACAATGAGGAACGTCTGGGTGCTATGGAACAGGCGGCCCGTTATGGGTTCCCTCATTCCCGATTGGCCAAAGATGGCGAGTCCGTCTCCCTGACTTGTTAGAATTATAGTAACTGTTCAGTCATAGGTAATAGATAAAAAAAAAAAAGAAACCACAGATTACACAGATTTAGATGATTGACACAGATTAAAAGAGGGTTATGACAAAAAGAAAAAAACCTATCTGTGTAATCATTTTAATCTGTGTAATCTGTGGTCTTCTTTTTATTTCTCGTAGAATTCTCCAAAATTGATACCGTAAACTTGGAAGGTACGGTTCAATATCCGGTTGATTCTGGCTTGGGTCAGAGAATAATCAATGACCGAACGAAGCATGCTCGATTGTGCTGTGGCTACTCGTCGTTGATAATCCAAAACATTAAAGTTCGTGGAGAGACCTACTGCCAATCGTTTCTCTTCTGCTTTCAGATTCTCTTCTTCCAATTGCAACGCGATTTTTTCAGCATCCACCAGTTTGAGTGAACTTTGAAATTCTTTGACGATTTCTTTCACTTCTGAATAGACCATGTTCTCAGTATTCTGTAACTGTAGTCGTGATCTTTCGCGGTTGATTTTGGCCTGGGAGAGTTCGGCTTTTTCTCTTTTCATCCACAGTGGCACTTGCAAACTCAGGGACACCGAATAGTTTTTATTCGTCATTTTAAAAACCTCGCGCCATGCATCCCCCAGAGTAGTTTTGTCGACCTGGATCCGTTTGAAATCGGGGTCAAAAGGACTTAAGTTATCCGGGATTTTCCAAAAAGTACCACCAGTACCATAGGTTGAATAGTTGGCTGATAACTGGAGTGTCGGTAACGCTTGGTTCTTGGCGTATTTCACCTGGAGTTGATTATTGTCAACGGTTAATTGTGCCTGTTTGATATCCAACCGATTCTGCAATGCTTCCTGGAGGAAACTATCAAAATTTACGTCCAAACTCTTTACTTCGGGCTGGTCTACCGGGAGAATAACCGAGGTATCCTGGCTCATGTTGAGGATACGTTTCAGAGCTTCTTCGCGGCTTTGAATCGCTTGTTCGGCACGAATCATTGAACTCTCATTGCTGGCGACCTGGGCCTTGGAACTCAAAATTTCAATCGGTGCTGCCGTGCCCACTTTGACCTTTAATTCGTTTTGTGTTAACCAGTCTTGGGCACGTTTCAGTGACATTTTGGTGGCGCCCATGTTCTGATGCGCATAAACCAATTCCCAGTAAGCGGCTTCCACATCATAAACCAATTGGGCAATTCGCGCTTGCAACTGGTACTTGCTCATGCGGACGTTATTGGATGCAATATAAATCTGATACTTGGTAGCCAAGGAACCAATGCCTTTTAACAGGGGTTGTGTCAGCCTGATTCCTGAATAGGCAGAATAGGACGGGTCTAATCTGGCGTCAAGGGAGTTGGTGTCATCCAACGAATTATAAAAGAAAATGCTCAGCCTACCACCCGTGGGCAAATTCTCGCCAATGGTGAAGGTCATTTCTTTGGTGGTCGTTTCCACCGTGTCTACGCCCTGGTAGATATTCACTGAGGGCCGCAGACTCTTTTGCATACCGCCATCCAGTTGCAGGGTCGGGATGAACAGCGAATTGTTGATTTTTAATGTCTCCAATGCCAATTGCGTGGTTGTCTTCTCAATCTGCAAGTCCAGATTGCTCTTTAACGCTTGAAAAATGGCATCTTTTAACGTCAATCTCTTCTCTGCCGCGGGTTCCTCAGCAGACACAAAACTAAATATTACGCCTAGTAAGATAAAAAAACACATTGCTTTCTTCATTAAAATTCCTCCACTAAACTAGTTTCAATCACATTTTTACATCCGATGATGTTGTTTACTTCATTTGATTTCTTCATTTTGTCTTATTTTACTTCAACTCTTATCTCGCATCTGCCGTTGTTCCTTATTGAGGCGACACAATACAATAAATACGGACACAGGCGGTAAAAGGTTCCAGTTTCAAAAAAGATTTGGTATGGTGTTGTCGTTTTGGAACCATGTTTTTTTTGGCTCAGTCCCACCCGTGGGCCCCTCTGCATCTGGGTTATTTGGCAAATTCATTGACAAAGCTAAAGATATCCATTAATTCGCGGTGCGTGTCAAAAGACTCTTCCGGGTTATGGTGAAATAGGGCCGTATAGATACTCACTTCTGGGAAGTTCCACAGGTCTAAGAAGTACGCGCCGATTTCCGTGTGCGTACAGCCCACAAATCCCAGTTCCAGTTCGCTTCGATAAAAACCGATATCGGGATTGCGTTTCTGGTACTTGAGGATACGATTAAATCGTTCCGGCATGTATTGCAGCATAATAATTTTTCCCACATCGTGGGTGATGCCAATAGAGGTATAGTCTGGGGGCGCGATTTTGCCTGTTTCCAGTTTATAAAAGCGTTGGAAATTCTGGTTTACTTTTAACGAGTGATAGATGATTCGTTCCATGTGGTGGTTTTGCTCTGAATTCAGGCGCTTAACACTGCTTAAGGAAACGGCAAAAACAATATTTTTTAACGTGTCCAGACCCAGGTAGATGCAAGCCCGTTCTACCGAACCAATACGACTCGCCCGATAAAAAGCCGAGTTGGCGATTTTTAGTACCTTGGTCGCAATCGACACATCCTTTTCAAGAATCAGGGCGATATCATGGGGGGAGCGGTCTTCCTCAATGGCAGTGGTAAAATCATAATAGGTCTTGAGAAAACCGGACAGGTCATCGGTGACACTTAAAAGCTTGACCAGTTCTTTGTTTTTTAACTTTTTCCGTACCCTTAGGATGTGGGCCACGCTTTGCAAAATGTCCCCGATGCCATGCGGTTTTTCAAAATAACTGGTCGCAATGTTTTTAGTGACCATGATGTGGAGTGTTTTTTCTTCTTCTGTTTCACCCAGGAAAATACGATTGATTGAGGGGTATTTTTTCTTGACAAACTGGAAAAAATCTACCGCCTTATTATCATTGGGTGTGAAATCGGACAGGACAATATCCAGGTCCGAGTTTTTTAAGAATTTCCGCGCTGTCTCCTCGTCATCTGTTTCATTGACCGTGATCTCTGATTTTAAAAATTCCTTCCTTAAAATAGAAACGATTGAAGGGTCAACCATAAAAAAAAGGACATTGCCCTTTACCGCATCATTTGAAAGATTAATTAGATTCTCTTCTTTCATTATGTTCTCCTGGGATTGGTCTCATCCACTGGTATTTGTATAGGCCACTTCATTAACAATGGTAAAAATATCGAGTATCTCCCGGTAGGGTTCTGCAAATTCATCGGTGCTGTGGTGAAATAGAGCGGTGTAAACACTGGTTTCGGGGAAATTCCAAAGATTGAGGAAATGGGCCCCAATTTCCGCATGGGTTTGTCCTTCATACCCCAGTTCCACTTCGCTACGATAGAACCCAATATCAGGATTTTCCTTTTGGTATTGCATTATTTTATCAAATCGTTGTGGCAGGTATTGCAGCATGATAATTTTCCCGATATCATGGGTGATACCGATGGTGGCGTATTGATCTGAAAGCTTTCGACCTGTTTTGGTTTCAAAGATTCTTTGAAAATTGTGATTGACTTGGACCGAGTGATAGATAATTTTTTCCAGGTTTTTCAATTGGCTGGCAGTCAGTCGTTTCAGGCTGCTCAGAGAGACTGTAAACACGATGTTTTTAACCGTGTCCAGTCCCAGATAGATACCGGCGCGTTCAATCGAACCAATTCGGCCTACCCGGAAAAAATCAGAGTTGGCAATACTCAGTACCCGCGTAGTGATAGAGACGTCTTTCTCAATAATCTTGCCGATTTCTTTCATGGATAGATCATTTTCAATAGCCGCGATAAAATCATTGTAGGTTTTGGGGAATGTCGGTAATATAGAGGCAGAATCCAGCAATTTCAGTAATTTTTGGTTCCGCAATGTTTTGCGCGCGTGAAGGATATGAAAGAAGCTGGACAAAAGAGTTTCAAGTCCGCATGGTTTCTCAAAGTAGTTGGTGATGGCACCTTTTAGAAGCAGTCGAATCACATCGTCCCGATGAAAGCCTTCACTTAGTGCGATACGATTAATAGTGGGGTATTTTTTTTTAATATGGTCTAAGAATTCGATGTCGCTGTTTTTTTCTGGTTCGTAGTCGATCAGAATAATATCGATGTTTTCTGTGGCCGCCAGTGCCAGGCCTTCGTCTGGTTCATCTGCCGTGTAGATTTTGATGCCGGAATCGTTCAGATCGGGGTAAAGAGCGGTTATGATGAGATCGCTCACATCGTAACACAAGACTTTGCCAGCTAATTTATTTTGCTCATCCTGTTCAACCATTTTTTTTATCACATCATTATTTTACCATAAAGGGGAAAAAAAAGAAAAGAATTATAAATTTCAGATTTAAAAAAAGGCCAAAAAAAAAAGAACCTCCACGCACAAGTTTCTCCTTTCTCCCATAATTCCCATAACTCCCATAATTCCCGTAATTCCCATTATTACAATGCTTGCACCGGGCGAAAAAAGTCACAAAGCAGTATAAATACCCCAATAGTCTGGCACAGGGATGACCCGAGCCAAAAAAAACTCAACGAAGAGGTTTTGATTATCTCAATTCCAAAAAAAAAATTCAAGGGAGAGGTTTTGATTATCTCAATTCCAAAAAAAAAACTCAAGGGAGAGATTTCAATTATCAAAATTCTACAAAAAATACTAAACGGAGGGGTTTGGAAGGTGAATGGCCGCCTAAAACCCCGGCGATTGAGTAAAATATGGTGAACCGCCGGGTCGGAAGGTGAACGGAGAGGAAAATATGGTGACGGTTCTACAAAATAAGGTGAACAGTCAATCTTTAAGGCAAAAGTTCCGTTTCAAAACGTGAAATCCCCTTAATTTTGCGACTATTTTTACCAAATTGACGTAAATTGTCACAAATATGGTCCTGTGAATTCGTGGGGTAACTCTTTTATTGCCTTTTACCCGCCTTTCAACTTTGATTGCATGATTTTGTCATACACGTTTCCCAACTGATCGACGAACCATACAGAGGCGTTCACCCGGATTTTCCATAGTGGCTCATAAGGTGATTGGGTCTGCTCGCATGGTTCAAAAACCAACACCGGTTTCTCCACCTTGGCTGGTATCGGGGTGTTATTCTTTTTAAGAAAGGCAGTTAGTATCTGTAATGCATCTTCTTCTTTAACCCGAGGATAGAGAGTTGGCTCTTGCATGTACGAGGCTTCTTTGAAATCACCGTTATGGGCGTCAATCAAAACAAGTACTGCAGTTTTACCGGCCCGATTAAAAGGTACAATATAATAAAAATAGGCATCTTTTCTATCGGTTCGTTGCACCAACAGGGGAAGGCTGGATTGAGTGTGGGTCATAGCCGATGCTAGTTTTGGGGGGAATGCCCATGAATTTTTAATAAAGCCTTGATACGCGCAGGATTGTGCTTCTTTCAAAGACAAAAAAACCGGTTGTTGTTCTGTTTTTTCCATGACTACCATCCCATTGATCTGGTTATTTAGGAACGGGTTGAATGCAGTAACTGTAATCATAGCTATTACCATTATTATTACCATCACTTTCACCGTTACTATTATTTTTCTTAGGAGTGCTTTCATTTTAGTTCCTTATGTTTTAGTTCCTTATATTTTGCTAATTCAGGCCATAGGTCTTGAAGGTTTAGTCGGACAGTGGCTAAGAAATGCCCCGCCTATCTTCAAAACCTATCGCCCGAACAGTTACTTCTACATTAGTATGCTTTTGTAGTGCCGCCTTTCAGTGGGGCTTTCGAGATGGCATGGAATACTTTTCCTTCCATATCCATAAAAGCCACTGGACCAGCGCTTTTCATTTCTTTTACCGTTCCCGATACTTCCCATAGTGGGTAATAGGGGTTCTGTGTTTGTTCTGATGGTTCCCAAACCATTTCTAATTTTTCAATTTTAAGTTCCTTTGCTTTAACTGCTCTGATGAGAGGTGTGTGGATAGTGTCCACTCTCTTTATTCGTGCCTGGGGTATTGGGGTCAGTAATTCGCGAGTGATACTGATATTTTGCACGTTCTTGTGGAATAGCTTGATAGCTGGTTCAGTTTGGAATTTGGGTAAGTAAACAATCGGTTTCTTGAGAAAACTGACTTCATTTAACTCGCCGCTGTATCCGCTGAGAATCATAGCGCCCGTGGTCAAATTTTTCAATTGCATAGGGATAATAAAATATCCGTCACCCGTGCGATCTGAGCGGCGGACATATAATGGGGTTTCGATTTTAATATCGTTAATTTTTTTAAAGGCATCGGGGAAAGATTCACGGAAACTGGACTGGGATTTAAAAGAGTTCAAGTATTCGTCGGCGAATTTTCGGGCTTCTTCAGCAGTAATGGGGTTTGCGCGGCGCGGTTTTAAAGCGGCAAATTTGAGCGTTATCTTGGGAACTGGTTCTGGGTCTACGACAGAGATATAAGTAGTGCCTGCGGCTCCACACCACGCACAACCAGTAAAATAATCGTTCTTCCAACTGCTGATCGCAATATACTTATTCTCGCCTAACGAATTGGCTCCGTACCAGGGATCATTGACCCAAAAGCCAAAAATGGTATACGAGCCAGTGTTAGAGGGTTGAACATTGGTAGCCACACCCCTGACTACTACCCAATGCTGGCAGCCATAAATGAGGGCGGCAGGTGGTACACCATATTGATAGATGGTATAGGCCAATTTCTTAACACCATCCTCCTGGTTGGTCGGGGTAAAGGCGATAAAATGCCCCGCCGGATAATAATTATTCAAGACATCTTTTAATCCTTTGGGGTCTGTCGCCCATCCACCGCACTGGTTATGTGAATGGATATAACTATACAATGTGGGCTGGTTCACATTAATATGAATCTTCGCACTGGCTAAAATCATCTGCGCACTGGCTGCGCCGCAATAATAATTGGTAGTCTGCGTAAAATACGGGGTAACGATATTCTTGATCCAACACCCCGTGACAATTAAAGTGGCGACTAAGATGGTCACGATGGACAAAATATAGACGCCCCTCTTGGTTTTCAAAAGTTTCATTTTAGTTTCCTCCATTTCGTAAATTTTGATTTATTGTTTTATTAAGTTCTTGTTGATGACCATGCTCAAAAGAATTCATAAGGAATAAATACATCATCGGAAGTACCTCCCTCACTCTCACAGCTACATGATTAGCACACTCAAAAGGGAATGTCAAGCAAAAAAAAATAATTATTCAATTTTGGGACAGCTTCTCTTCCTGGTCAGTCTCTTTGCGATTAATAATGCTGCGAGAGACCGAGTATACACTCCAAAAACCTGAATAACTTTTAATAGTCATGAATTCGTTACCTTTAAAATTCGGATCATGAAGTTCTTCCTTTTTTTCTCCATCAGCAGTTGAAATTTAATGCATTTTGCGTTATCATACAGGTAT
>CAZCVI010000090.1:0-28324 GCA_964502145.1 uncultured Clostridia bacterium | reverse complement strand
TTATTCGGGAGTGGAAATACTCTTTTACATTTATTTCTTACCCTAAATCGTGCAAGCTCTCATTTAACCCCCTCTCATTTTTTTAACGTAAGCGCTCAATTAACTACCCATGGTTCCAGAACACCTGTGTTTTTTTGGGCGTTAAATATTGTATTTCCCCCAATACTTTTTTTGAAAGGCTATTAGCTCTTCCTGCTGAATGTTTGTCGGCAATAGTTGTCTCCAATCTTCTATCGTCAGGGTATGTGGCAATTGATCAAACAGGTAGAGAAGATATGAATATGGCTCTAATCCATTTTCTTTTGCCGTTTCAATAATGCTATAGAATGCTGCACTTGCCTTGGCGCCTTTGGGCATATCCGAGAATAACCAATTCTTACGGCCTACCACAAAAGGACGGATAGCATTTTCCGTCAAGTTGTTGTCTATTGGAGCTATCCCACTTTTAAGGTAATTGATCAAGCGGGGCCATTGAGAGATAGTATATTTGAAAGCTTCTCCCAATGAACTTTTTGGGGGAATGACCGCGGCATTGTCCGTCAGCCAGTTTTTGAATTCATTCAAAATCGGCTTTGCTTGCTCCAGTCGCAATTGGTACCGCTCCTGGATAGACATATTTACCGCTTTTTTTTCTGTCATATACAATCGGGCAATTGTCTCTATTGCATAAGCGGCTTTCCCTTTACGGGCTTCATTTTTCATGTCGCTTTCATTTTATAGACGCGCCACCTCCACAAACTTGCGACGTGCATGCGCCCAGCAAGCCAGATGAATAATGGCTTCATTCAGGTCGAGAAAGTTGTATCCCGCATAGCCGTCCGTCTGAACATAGCCATGGTAGTCACCCAGAAATTTCATGGCGACGCGACCATCGCGACCGGATGAATAACAGAAAATGATAACCTCAGACCTCCTGACCTCTGGGATTTTTCTCTGATACCAATTTATAGAATATTTCCATATTGGTCCCCGGAAATATAGTGCAGGTTTCATTTAGAGTGTCACAAATAATCTGAGCCAGTTTATCTTCGTATTCATTTGTAAGATTATGCAATTCGACTACCAATCTGTTTAAGGCTTTATCGGGTTTTAAATTGACATCCTTGGTAAAGATGTGCTTGATTATACTTCTTGCTTCATCCCTTCTTATCATTTTTGGACGAATAATATTGGCTAAAGCCGTCTCTGCCCGATAGGCAATCATCTTGATTGTATCAATGAAGTGCTTTTTATCCGTGGCCAATTTTTGAAATTTTTTGTCCTGGGGTAACTGTCCAAAAGTAATGTGTTTGGGAGTTTTTTTCCGCTGTTCCTTTTTAACTGATAGGGGACCGCCCGAAGTCAGGAGGTCTGAAGCTATAGCTGCATTTCAGCGGGCGAGACCATCAGGAAAAGGGGGAAAACTAGGCTCAGTTGTCTAATTAGGGTTTCAGCGTCGGCTTCGCGAACAGGTGTAGTTCAATTTTTTTGTGGAAGTTGGCTTCGCGACGCGAAAACTCTTATTCATTATGAGAATTATGGGAGATATGAGATGGGCCATTAGGCGCGTTGGAATTCGCCTTTGCCAGTCATTTTCATGGAGTAAACGGTGGAAATACCGGGTTCGTTCATGCTGATTCCATAAATATAATCGGCCTCTTCCATGGTTTTGAAATTGTGGGTGATAATGAGGAACTGGGTGTTCTCTTTGAGGATATGCAAGAATTTTAAGAACCGCTGGATATTGGCTTCATCCAAAGAGGCATCCACCTCATCAAATACACAAAAGGGAGAGGGCTTGTATTGAAATAAGGCAAATAAAAAAGCAAGTGAAGTCAGGGTCTTTTCTCCACCAGAAAGGAGCTTGAGACTGAGTAGTCTTTTGCCAGGAGGTTGGGCTTTGATTTCTAAGCCGGTTTCCAGGACATCACCTTCATCCATCAGAGCGAGCTCAGCCTCACCGCCCTCAAACAAGATTTGGAAATTCTTCATAAAACTCTTGCGAACCTCTTCAAACGCTTCCATAAAACTGACACGGGACTCGTCGTCAATTTTTTTTATGGCCTCATTCATGTCCTCTATAGACTTGACCACATCCTCTTTTTGGGTGACAAGGAAATCGTAATCCTTGGATAAAAGATCATATTCCGACTCGGCAGAAAAATTCAAACGGTTGCTGTCACGCATTTTAATCAATTTTTCATTGAGGGACTCCATGTTTTCTTCCAAGTCCTTGAGCGAGTTTTCCAACAACTGGGGCGCGGGTTCGATGTTTTTTAACTCGGTACTGAGTTCTTTAAAAGCAAGATCTTCCAACTGGTAAAGGTCCTTTTTAACGGAAGAAAGTTTGATTTCGAGTTGACTTTTATGGTCCTTGATTTCATCAAGGGTCTTGCGGGTGGTATTGAGGGTGGCAGAATGCTCTTTGATGGTGTTGTTGAGTTGGTTAAATTCGAGTTCCTGGGCTTTAACAATAGCTTCAAGATCGCCACGCAAACGGGTTAATTTCGCCAGTTCAATGTCGCGGAGCTCCTCGTTACTTTTAAGGGCCACGATTTCGGCTTCTAATTTGACTACTTCCTGTTCGTTGGTAGTGATCGCAGTTTCTAGCTTGATGACAGTGTTTTTAATGCGCTTTAAATCGGTATTGGAAGAGTTGATTTTTTCTTTGATGAGGTTGATGGCATTTTCTTTTTGCAGGAAACTTTTTTCAATGCGATTGATCTCTTCTTTGGTAACCTGGGTCTCCTCTTGGAAACGTTCGCGGCGCAAACTGAGTTCTTTAAAATTCTCTGCTAATTCGCCATTCCTGGTATCAAGAACTTCAAATTCGTTTTGCAGTTTCTCTTTTTCAATGGAGAGCAAGTCGATTTCGGCCTGGGTGAACTGGACGCGCTTCATATTGGTTTCGCGATTTTTTTTTTGGGCTTCCAGGCGGCTTTTGAGTTGCATGGACTCTTTTTCGAGGTTTCGCAAGAGGTTGCGGTGCTCTTCGACTTGTTTGGCCAGAGCAGGTTGTTTGAGGCTTTCTTTATCGAGAGCCTCTTTAACTTCCTGGGCTTTGGTGGTCAAGGAGGTGCTACGGGTATCAATATCGCGGATTTCGTCAATGACATCCAATATCCCCTTTTCCCGGCTGCGAATGATGAGGCCCTCATGGGTGATGGTTTCAGCGGTTTGGGTGACGATGTCTATACTATAAGTACTGAATAGCCGGATACCGGTTTTTAAATCCTCCACCAGGGCGCCGTTTTTAAAGAAATCCTTGATGGTGGGGGAACCACTTTTGAGGGTATAGAGGTCTTTAACCCAGGCAATAAAACCGGGTTCTTGTTGTAGTTTTTCTTTTTGGGTGCGGGGTAAGTCAACGGGGGGTTCTTTTTTTAATAGATATTTATTGGCACGTAAGTTCCCGGTTTGGAGTGAATCCTGCTGATCGAGAAGAATGGCGTCCATCTCTTGATAGTAGAAATTTTCCAGGGGGGTATGATATTTTTTATCGGCGACAATGAGGTCTTGCAAGAAGCCATGGCGATTGAGCGCGGGGTCAATAATGGCTTCGCCGACAATTTTCCTTTTGATTTCGAGGTATTTGACTTTCTGGTTTTCGAGGTTCTTTATTTCATTGCGGCTATTTTTTAACTCGGTATTTAATTCTTCGACCTTTTGTTTATGGTCGCGATATTCGGTATCCATGGTTTTGAAAAGGAGCTCTTGCTGTTGGAAATCGCGGGTCAGAGAATCCAGCGCGGCTTCGGATTCGGTGATTTCAGCGGCGCTAACCTGGCCCGCCATCTGGGTGATAAAGGTCTTTTTGGAAGCCACCTCGTTTTCAATACGCATCATGCGTTTATCAATATCTTTTATTGTATTGGACACACGGGACAATTCGGATTGGACGTTAAACGTTTCGGTTTGCAAGCTTTTGTTATCGGCATTGGCAGCTTCCATGCGGTCATGGAGGTCAACTAACCGCGATTCCAACTGGTCATTGCCAGAACTCTCGCTTTTTAGCTTTTGGTCGTATTCAACAATACTGTTTTGCAAGGTGAGGCGTTGATGGTCAAGCTCGGTGATCTCTTTTTTGTCAGCTACAATGGACTTTTTTATTTCAAGTACACGTTGACTTTTAAAACTGCGGCTTTGTTTGGAACGATCAATCTCGTTTTTTTCAGAGATAATACTTTTATTATAATCGAAGATTTCCTGCTGGTTCTTTTTGAGGTCTTTATCAAGCAACCAGCGGTTCTCTTCGAGTTTCAACACTTTTTTTTCCAGTTGCAAGATATCCCTGGCGGAAATAGTCTCGTGGTTGATGAGCTTTTCGATTTCGGCTTTATGGCTTTCAAACTCGGTCTGAAAGATATCGCTTTTTTTTCTGAGGAACGTTTTGAGGTAGTCGACCTTGTCGTTTTTGGTGCGGCGGTAGCGTTGGACAAAACCGACCTGATTGCGTAAGTCTTTGAGTCGCCCGTCTTTATCATTGATGAGAATCTGGATATTATCAAGGTTTTGCGCGGCGATAATGAGTTTGTTGGCGGTATCTTTTTTTCTGAGGAGGTATTGCGAGATACCAGCGGCTTCTTCAATGAGCATGCGCTTTTCGCTGGGTTTGAGACTGACGAGTTTTTCAATACTGCCCTGTTCAAAGATAAAGTAATTTCTACCGCCCAGGTGTAATTTAAACAGGGTATCCTGAATATCCTTGCTGCGGCAATAACGATCATTGAGGAGATATTTGCCCTCGCCATCCCTGAAGTAGCGGCGGGAAATCGAAATATCCTCGCCAGGACCGGCAAAAACGGCAGATACCTCGGTCATGCCAAGAGGTTTTTGGGAAGCGCTACCATTAAAAATAAGATCATCGTTATTTTCACCACGGAGATTCTTAATGCGCTGTTCGCCGAGCACCCAGAGGAGCGAGTCGACAATATTGCTTTTGCCGCAACCATTGGGTCCGATAACGGCAGTAATACCGCGATGAAATTTAATGACGGTCTTCTCAGGGAAAGATTTAAAACCTTGTAACTCCAATCGTTCTAAATAATTATTCATGGCTGTTTCTTGTTTATCTGCTTGTACTCTCTTTGGGTCTCACTATTATTTAAATACGGGTGAGCTATTCCTAATTATTCCTATTCATTCACTGTTTTTCTATTACCGGTCCTAAATACCAGCGGACTAGTCACAGGTATGGGGGTATCATCAAACCGATTCTTCATAACCAGTGAATGAGTGGTAAATCACTATTAGGATACCATACTTTGCGGGTTTTGAAAATACTTCTCCAACATCTGTTGTAAATCTTTCCATTTGAAGGGTTTGGTTAAGATATCTGAAAAACCTTGATTTTTGAGGCTTTCCAAATCGGATTGATCGGAGAACCCGCTGATGGCAATGGCTTTTCCACTAACCGTGGGGTCGAGTTGGAGCAGTTGTTGTAATGTTTCAAATCCTCCGAGGCCCTTTTTATTGATGAGGTCCAGCAGCAGAATTTCGAATGGCTCATCGCAGGTCATGGCTTTTTTATAGGCTTCAACAGCGAGTTGACCGTTATCGAAAGCTTCGACGTGGTATCCGAGACGTTTGAGCATTTGCGAGAGGACGTCTTGAATAATAGGGTCATCATCTAAAACGAGAATTCTGGGGGATTTTTTCGTCACGGTGTTTTCCACGGGAGCTTGCGTGACCTTGGGTTCAGTAAACGCGGGTAGGTATAATTCAATTTGTGTGCCCTGGTTTTGTCCGTGGCTGGGCGGGGAAATGACCTGGATGTGACCGCCATGCTTTTTAATAATCGAATAACAAATAGCCAACCCCAAACCAAGACCCTTTTGAGAACCCATGGACTTGGTGGTAAAATACGGATCAAAAATCTTGCCGAGATGTTCGGGCAGTATGCCGGTACCAGAATCAAGCAGGGTTACTTTAATATAAGGTTTGTCGGGTAAGGGGATGGCTGGGTCAGGTTTAGGTATGTTTTGGGCAAAGAGGGAGATTTCTTTAGTGTGGCTGTTTTCCACGGCTTCCACAGCATTGATAATGAGGTTGAAGAAAACTTGTTTTAATTGGGTGTCATCTCCTTCTACAGGCAAAATGTCAGCGGGGATATCTATTTTAAAAGCGGCGTAATTCTTGAGGTTGGGGAATTGACCACGAATAACTTGGTCGAGGAGATGGGGCAGTTGGAGGCTCTTGCGATTGATCCACCCACCCTTGGAAAAGGTAATAAGTTTATGGGCCAATTCAGCGGCCTGGGTAGAGGCTTTTTCCATGTTGTTGAGCATGTGGAATTGGTCGGGGGTGATATTGTTATCGGATTTGAGCATGGAGATGTTGCCCGTAATAACAGACAACAAGTTATTAAAATCATGGGCAATGCCACCGGCGAGGATGCCGATAGATTCGAGTTTTTTCCCGGTGAGCATGGCGTCTTCAATAGCTTTACGGTCAGTGATATCAGTGATCGTGCCGATATAGCCGGTGACATTCCCAAGATCGTCGCGTAACGGGGCGGCGTGGCCATACACCCAGGTTATTTTTCCGCTATAAGCGCGGAAGCGGTACTCGCGAGAGAAGGTGCCGTTGGTACGGGCCATGGTATACCATGCCTCGGAAATAGCGACGCTGTCTTGGGGCGCAAGGGCTTGAACCCAACCCTCACCTGCTGCTTCGGCCATACTGAGACCAGTAATTTCGCTCCATTGCGTGTTCACAAAAATACAATGACCATCTATATCGGTTTGAAATATTCCCACGGGCGCGGAAGTAGCGAGAGTGCGAAAACGCAATTCACTCTCCTGTAATTTTCGTTCCATTTGATGTTTATACAACGCGATCTCTATGGTGCTGTGCAGTTTGGATGGTTCAAAGGGTTTTAAAACATAACCGAAGGGGTCGGTAAATTTGGCCCGTTGCACGGTTTCGTTATCTGCATAGGCGGTCAGGTAGACCACGGGGATGTTATGCTGGCGGCGGATTTGCTCGGCGGTTTGCACACCGTCCATTGAACTGGATAAATGGATGTCCATCAACACGATATGGGGCAGGCATTCTTCTACTTTGGCAAGCGCTTCTTCCCCGGAAACGGCAGTAGCTATAACATCATAACCGATCTTTTGCAATTGCCGCTCAATGTTTTTGGCAACAATCAATTCGTCTTCAACGATCATTATTTTTGTTTTTGTCATGGATGTCTCCTTTTGGGTTGATTTCTATATCCAGGGGTATAATATCCAGGGTATAAGGAAAGGTAATTTTAAACGTGGTGCCATTGGTCCGGTCTAGTTCCAGATTCCCTTTTAACTGCCGTGTCAGGATGGTTACGAGTTGAATACCAAGAGAATTGCAGGTGGCGAGGTCCAGTTCCGGGGGGATACCGATCCCATTATCACTGAAGATCAAGATCAATTTATTCGCGTCTTGCAGGTTCAGCGTGATACTAATGGTGCCAGTACGCTGTCCGGGAAAGGCATATTTTAACGCGTTAGAAATAAGTTCGGTGATGATTAAACCAAGGGGCAATGAGGCGTCCATGCCCAGAAAGATGGGAGCGATCTGTATAGTGGGCGTGACCCGCACCACTACCTCGCCAAAAATACTTAAGAAATGGTCAAAAATGTCCTGTATATAGTCACCAATATTGATTCGCGCCAAGTCTTCAGATTGGTACAGATTTTCATGCAACAGTGCCATGGAAGCAATACGGTTCTTGCTATCCATGAACACACGGTTGATCTTGGCGTCTTCCAGAGTATCGGATTGTAGGTCCAGCAGGCTGGAAATAATTTGCAGGTTGTTTTTAACGCGATGGTGAATTTCTTTGAGCAGAGACTCCTTTTCCCGCAGGGAATCCTGAATTTTTAAATTGGCCAATTTTCGTCCGGTCACATCACGATTAACAGAGAGAATGGCTTTTTGACCGCGGTAGGTGATAACCGAAGCATTGATTTCCAAGAACATTTTTGACCTATCTTTTCTGAACTGTATGGACTCAAAATTTTGATATATCCCCAGTTCTAATGTTTCGCTCACTTGATTCTCGCCAGCTTTTACATCCAAGCTAATGGACTTGAGTGACATGCCAATAAACTCGGCTTTGGAGAATCCATAAATATCACAAGCCCTCTGGTTGGCTTCAAAGATGATTTCGGTATGGGGGTCAAAAATAAAAATGGCATCATGGACATTGTTGAAAATATTGCGTAATTCTTCCTCCGACTCTTCCAATTGCCGGGTGCGCAGGCGCACCTGATTTTCCAGTTGGACGGCACGTCGTTTACGGGAAATGGCGTAATGGATGGAGAGAAAAAGTGTGGACAGAGCGCCCGAAATCACTAAATAAAACCACAGGGTCTGGGAAAAAGGTTTTTTGACAGTAATGGTGCCGGAAGAAAGAATAGGACTGGCCACACCATCGGTATTTAACGCGCGCAGGTGAAAGCGGTATTTACCGGGTGCCACATTGGTATAGCGAACCTGATTGCCCGCAGATTGAGACTGACTGGACCATTTCGTGTCAAAACCTTCCAATTTCAGGCGATAGGTGATAGAGGGTTCATTGATAAACGAAATCCCTTTGAAATAAAAGGTGAGGTCATTTTCGTTGGCTGGCAAGGTATTCTCCTGGTCCAGGGCATAACGTGTACCCGAGGCGTCGAGATAGAGCCATTGGGTCAGGGGCGCAGTGCGGGTATAGGGTTCTTGTTCTTTGTAGTAACAGGAGACACCAAGGTCCAAACCGACCCACACGCGCCCGCGACTATCCACAAGGTTGGCAGCACGGTTGGCTTCGCGACCGCTCAAGCCATCGGACATAGTATAATGGCGACTGTGCGTGCCATCCCAGCGGATCAGCCCGTTGCTTAAACCAAACCATAAGTTCCCATCATGGTCAGGCAAAATAAAATAAACAGGAAAATCAATCAGGGGGTAAGGATTAGAGCAACGGCGCAGACGATCCCCGGCCAGATAAAACAATCCTGCGGCAGTGCCCACCAGAACATCGCCAGTTTTATGGGCGTATACGGCATAAACAGAATTGCCAAGCTTATACTCAGGTGAGGTGAACCGGGTAATCCGGTTGTCCGGGCCAGATACTCGTAGCAACCCTTGCCTGAGGGTAGCAATATACCGGGTGCCATCCTTTTCAATAAGCAACCGCCGGGATTGATCGATGACTTCCCCGGTTGTTTTGAGCTGGATAAAACGGTCACGATATGGGTCCCACTGGTACAGATTGTCACGGTTTAGAGCCACTATATTACCGCGTGGGTCGCAGGCGATGGAGGTACATTCAATACTGAATTTTTCCAGGTTGAAATGGGTGTACCAACGCATCTGTAATTTTAACGATAGTTTGGTTTGAGTTTTGGCATTCGTTTGGGAGGAGATCGAGGGGGTGATTCTGACAATACCATTCAAGTTAACGGCGGCCCAGATATTTCCATGGTTGTCAAGGCACATATCCAATACGCGCACACTCTGTGAATATTTTTTGTGGGTGCCTAAAATCTCATACGTCTCAATGCCGTAGTCGTTTAAAAAACTGAACCCACCGTTATGACCGAAGGCAAAAAAACCGGGGCGATATTCGACCATGGCACTAACTTCATTATCAAACAACCCGTCTTTTTGATTGTAATTTACAAAACAGAAATTGCTAATTTTACAGGCCCCACGAAAATTAGCGGTCCACAAATTGGCTTCCCGATCATAAAAAAGGGCGTAAGCGCCATCGGTGACAGATGGGTTTTGGATTCTGATTTGTTTTGTTCTACCCTTGGAATCAATGTTAAACAGAAAATGGGTATTGGCGACCCAGAGTCCTCCATATGAATCGGGGAGTATAAAGATATGCCGGTTTGTTAATCTATGCAAATAAAAGGGGAAGGTGCCCCGATACAGGAGAGAGAAATGATTTTTATAATAAGTACCAGCCCAATTTTCGCCGCAGAGCCACATGCGGGGCAATGGGGCATCGGGGGGATGAGAGGCGGGGGATTTCTCCAAGGCCAGGGCACGAATCGAAGGCGACGGTGTGGGGATAGGCATAATTGTCCATTGCTGGGGATGGGTGGGGTCCAAGGTGTATACTCCGGTGGGGGTGCCCAGATAGAACAGGTTGTTTTGAGCATCCACACCATGAATCGTGGTTTGATTGTGTTTCGCGGTGTCGGCAGGGAGGACCCAGCCAGAACCAGAATAGAGATAAAAGCCCCGCTCCCGGGTGCCGATACCGATCTGTGGATGGGATGCGCTTGGAGAATCAAGAAGTGCTATGGCGAGAATGGGGATGGCGGGGGCTTTGGATTTGCCAGGGCCAAGAATATGAGACCAGCGCCGGGTGGGTCTGTTAAAAAAAATTAGTCCATCGTTCAGGTCCTCGGTACACGCCCAGACAGTATTGTTTTTGTCGACTTTTATGTGGAAGTACTGATCAAAGGGGAGTCCATCCTGGCGGGTGTAATTGGTCCATGTGATACCATCATAGGAAGATATGCCCGCAGCCGTGGCAAACCACATGAGACCACTGTGATCCTGGGTGATGCCGTTGATAGTGGAACTGGCCAAACCATCCTCCACTGTATAGTTGCGCACGGGATAATTCTGGGAAAATAAAAAGAAAGCGAAAGAAAAACATAAAAAAACGGTCCAATATCGTGCGCAACTTTTCCCACATGGTATCACTCGCAGGCAGACGTTCAAAAAATGCATTTTTATACTTTTCCCAATAGCACAGAATATAAGAATCCCTGCAAAAAGTCAAGTAAAAGATAACACAAAAAAATCGCCAGGGGAAAAGAGCAAGAGTGGCGATTATTAGGAGAATAAATAGACTTTATAATTGGACGGGCAGATTGGCTCCCAAGAATTCACGGGTCGATTGTACGGCATCTTCTAAACTGCGAATTTCAGCCTGAAACGAAGACTGGACAGTCAACGACAGTTTTTGAATGGTGGCACCATTGATGGGAAGCCGGGGCATGGTGATTGGCACCGGACGATGTTGGGGTAAACGTTGCACCGGGCGAGGCGGGGGGGTACGCGGTACGGAAATGAGGATAACCACTATTACGGCCAACGCGAGTGCAGGGGCCCAAATAGGTGGCAAGGAAAAAACAGGCCGTTTGATCAATTTAAACAAAGAACGAACCATATGGGAACCAAAAACAAAAGGAATAGGGGGCGTGGAAGCAGTAGTTATTTTCTCGCTTATTTTTTCGCTTATTTTTTTATTCAATTCTTTGGCAAAAATGCCGGGGGAATCATGGAGGAGGTGATCGGTATCCTGGGTTAGTTTTAGGTTTAATGCCAGGGTAGCAGTGGCGAATTCTCGACAGCAGTCGCAGTGACGCACATGTCGTTCTATATGCCGAAACAGAGGAGACAACTCTTTTCCAGCGACTATCATATCCGGGATAAACCATTTATAAATAAAACAAAACATCCTCGTTCTCCTTTTTAGTAATCATTTTTATAAGCAGAATTAATAAGCAGAATTAATAAACAGAAGCCTTTTGGGGACTGGGTTTGGCACTGCTATTCGCCGTTTCGCTAACGGGTGTGGTCAGGCGGATCAGTTTGAGGCGGGCGCGGTGGAGCAAGACACGAACATGGATTTGCGATTTATTCACTACAGATGCAATATCGGCAACGGGCAACTCCTCGGCATAAAACAGCCACAATATGTCATACTGGTCCGGTTTTAATTGCCGGGCTAAAGTCCACAGATTGTGCAGATTCTCGGCAGGAAAGGACATAGACTGCGCGGCATCGGCCAACTCGGTGAGCGACCTTGAATCGTGGGACTGCGTGAGTTGTGAAAATTTCCAGCGCCGCGACCGGTAAAAACTGATGGCCAATCTGGAAGCAATAGTATAGAGCCAAGTGGAAAACTTCCACTGGGGCTGATAGCGGTGGATATTTTGAAAGGCCTTAATAAAAGTCTCCTGAATCACATCCTCTGCATCCTGTTGGTTGGACATCCGGTGCCGTAAAAAATGAAACAAACGCAAACTATACCGGGAAATCAAGATTTCAAAAGCATCGTGGCAACCAGCCACTGCTCTTTTAACCAGTTCCTGATCGGTGAGTGGTTGGCTGGTTGAGGTTCTTACCTGATCGTCGTGTAAAACCATTTATTTTATTCCTGCTCTTATATTGCTGTCAAAGGGATTATATTTTCCTGAATTTACCGCCACATTGATGGGAGTACTGGGAGTTATGGGAAGTAGGGGAATTATGGGAAAAACAAAAATATTCCCATATTTCCTGTTACTCCCGTAACTCTCACGTGCTTTTTAGATACTCTCAAAGAACTGGCGGTAAATTCAGGATGATTTCTTTAATGATTTCTTGAATGAGTCTTATGGCCGTTGGAGTGGTGGTTTTTTTTCGCCATCAGCTCGACCAGAGCGGCTGTGGGATAATCCAAGCTCAAACGAAGAGTATTGCCGTCCTTGTTGATTTTTATGGCATTTAACAATTTGAATAGCTCTTCTTTTCCGTTTTGTTTTCCCGCTTGTTTCTGCATGCTGCCCACAGCGATCAGGCCCTTGATGATCTGTTCGATATTTTGAGCGGTTTGGGTGTTCAAGGTATTCAGCAGAATGTTCAATTGGAGCGAGGTGTTTTTTTCCATGACCATAAAGGTAGCCATACCGGTATTGGCGAGAATAGCACCAGCACGGGAGGAAGGACCGTCGATGGCGGATACATCATTGGCAGCAGCCATCAGGAACGCATTGGCTGGTATCATGTTGATATAGTTCATCAATGTGGCGGCGCTGATATCTTTCTTTTTACGATCCAAAACATCCAGCGCCTTTTTAAGAGCTTCATGATTGCTACTGTAAAAGAACAGGTTCTTGCCAGGGAAAACTAAAAAGTGCCGCTGCCCTGCCTCGTGAATGTCGAAACGATTGTATCTCTCTTTTTTGAGAGATTGTTTTTTGGCGATGTAAGCCAACAGGCGCGAGCCGTCGAAGTTGCCCGTGCAAACCAAGACCACGTCTTTTTCACCTTTTTTAGTCCCGAAAATAGTAAAGCTGGTAATATCTTCCTGCAATTTGATATTGGTTTCTTTAAAAAAATCATCCGCTTCATTTTCCATTAGGAAGGGAATGTTTTTTTCCGCCATGAGTTTTTTGAGCTGGGTTTGTTTATAGAGGCTCATGTCCACATGCAGAACCCATTGGGCATCGGCGGGTACAAGGGATTTGTCAAAAGAATTGGCAAGGGCGGGGAAGGCAAAAAACAAGATCATTACAGTGGTAATACATAAAGTACAAATGAATTTTTTCATTTTTTTCTCCTTTTAATTTGTTTGTGGGTGGGTGTTTGATTGAAGACTTTATTTTGTCATTCACCCCTTTATACGCCCGGGCTATAATAAACGTTACAACCCACCCACAAAAAATTTAATTGATCTTGATTTGTTCCTTGCCTTTTTTATCGGTGACTTGGCCCATCAAATAGTAGGATTCGCCAATGCTATCCAAAAGGTTTTCTACCTGGGAGAGTAGATTCTTATCAATGACGAGCACCATGCCAATACCCATGTTGAGGACGCGGTATCTTTCCTTTTTGGAGACTTTGCCACGTTCGCAAAGAAAGGTGAAAAGCGGGGGGACAGGCCAGATGGGTTCGATCTGAACGCCAACATGTTCGGGTAAGATACGGGGGATATTGTCGACGAAGCCACCGCCAGTAATATGGGCCATACCTTTTAACAGGTTTTTGTCCAGCAATTGGCTCACTGGTTTTAAGTAAGAGCGATGCACTTTTAGCAGTTCTTCGCCAATAGTGAGGGGAAGTTCATCTAGCTTGCTGTCCACGGTGAGTTTGAGCTGGTCAAAGATGACGTGTCTGGCCAGGGAATAACCATTGGTGTGCAAACCAGAAGAAGGCAGCCCGATTAACAGGTCACCCTTGCAAATGTTTTTCCCATCCACGACTTTTTCTTGGTCCACGATACCCACGATGAATCCGGCCACATCGTATTCATTGGCATTATAAAAACCGGGCATTTCGGCAGTTTCACCGCCGAGCAATACGAAGTTGTTTTCCATGCAACTTTCCAACATGCCGGAAACAATGGCGGAAATAGTATCGGGTTCGACTTTGCCACTGGCGATGTAATCGAGGAAAAAGAGGGGTTTGGCGCCATAAACAAGGATATCGTCAACACAATGATTGACCAAATCCTTGCCAATAGTGTTGTGAATGCCGGTCATAAAGGCAATTTTTAATTTGGTGCCGACACCATCGGCAGAACTGACCAAAACGGGCTGGTTCATTTTCATTTTCAGGGGGAAAAAACCACTGAATTTGCCGATCTCTTTGACACCCAACTGCTTGACCATCTCTTTGATTTTGCTGACGGCTTGATTGCCTTTATCAATATCCACGCCAGCTTTTGCGTAAACACTCCGTGTAGCCATTAAAACACCCTCCATTGCCAGTTATACTGACTGTTACCATTAACCTGATAATTAGAATTCACGGGACTTTTTTTTATTTTCACCGCTTTATTTCCCCGCTTCCACGGGCACGTAAATTTCGGTTTCCAACTTATCCGGCTGTACTTCTGTGGGGCTGTTGAGGTATCTCTCGAAAACAGGGCCCAGGATTTTAAAGCTGTTCTGGGCGATGTAAGTATAAATGGCGGTGTAGGTCTGGGGTAATTGGTCATAGGGGCCAACATATAAATAAACAGCGGCTTTTTGGTCTTTAAATTCTACTTTCCGCAACGGGGCTTTGACATCGACATCCATGGCAATGGGGAACGCAGTCGCCCACTTTAAATCGGCTTCTGGGGTATCAGCGGGGGAATTGAAGTAAATACTCATCAAGGGCCCAACGGGTTGCAAGCCCTGACTGGAGAATTCGCCCATAAATGTAGTGATATTTTTCTCCATGTTCTGATAGGACCCCTGAGAATCCAAAACAGCACACCAGAAGGCTTTTACCTCGGTTATGGCTATTTTGGGTTCGCCTTCAGCAGCAACGGACGCGGTTAAGGCGGTTAAAATAAGCACTAACATGCCAATATAAACTTTTACTTTCATGATTATTCTCCTTTCAAAAGCACGCGGGATTAACTATTTTCCTTGGTGTCTTTATTAATAATCCCGTTTAAGATGGCGCCTTCGGCTACTACCAATTTCTTGGATTCGATATTGCCGTTATACCTGCCTTCTGACAGAATTTCTACTTTGTCGGAAGCGATGATATTTCCTTTGGCCACACCAATAATGCGTACCACAGCAGCTTTCATATCGGCGGTTACATAGCCGTTTTTACCAATGGTCAATGTTTTGGACACGACGATATTGCCGTGGACACGTCCTTCAATAATGACATCTTCATCGGATGTGAGATCCGCGTTAATGTTCATGGTCTTCCCGATATAAGAGGGGGTAGAGGGAGCGATAGCTACCTTTTCCTGTGGTATCACAATAGTCCGGGGAGCGACGAAAACTTCTTCTTTTTTATCTTGCTTCTTGCTTGACATAAATCCCATTGCTATGTCTCCTTTGCGTTATAGAAATTATATTATCATGAAAAATCATCATTTCGTCAAGAGGAAAAATTTTTTTTACGGCAATTATTTTTTATTTTATTCCTCACCTTGCTCTTGATCAGTGGTTTTTCCTGCTGAGGTTATGTTTTTAGCGAGATGGGGATGCTGCTCTCTTTTATATTGGCTAGGGGTCATGTGGGTAAACTTTTTAAAGGCGGAATTAAAAACAGACTTGGAATAAAAACCGGTATCATAGGCAACTTCTAAGACAGTTTTATTCATCTCGGCAGGACGGGAATCGGCCAATCGTTTTTTGGCCTCCTGGATGCGATAGTAATTGATATAATCGTTAAAACTTTTGCCCAACTGTTCATTGATAATCCTGGAAAGATGATTGTAATGGATGTTCAGATGATTGGAGAGTATCTTGAGATTCAAGCGTGGGTCAAGGAACATTTTTTCCTTTTCCATTAAGCGGGTTAATTCGGGCAATACAGAATCGACGGTTTCCTGAAGCAAGGCAGAGGTTTTATATTTTTCTTTGCCCGCTGCTATTTCGTCCCCGCCGTCAGCCTGGCTTTCCGTGGGAACGGGTACCTGAGGTATCGTGGGTTTCTCGCTTACGAGACGTTTCCGTCGCCACAGGAAGATGGCACCGATCCCCAGAGCAACCACGAGTAATAGCAAGATCAGCAGAAAGTAGGGTTCGCGGTAAAAAGGGGGTCTGATACGAAACATGAAACGGGGGTTCTGACTGCTCCAGATGCCATTCGTGCCACAAGCAGAGAGGGTAAAAGTATATTTTCCAGCGGGAAGATTGAGGTACAGGGCAGTGCGCCGCCGATAAGGTGGCACTTCTTTCCACTGCTTGTCAAACCCTGCCAACTTGTACCGGAGCCGCACTTTACTGGGAGAGGCGAAACTTAAGGCGGTAAAATAAAATTCAAGAATATGGTTACCAGAGGGCAGGGAAAAATCACCCTTTTGCTTGTCAGGATTGGCAAGGGAAATATTGTCTACAATGACATCTTCAAGGAGCACGGGCGGGGCTGGGAGGTGGACGGCAGGGGACTGGGGATCGAGGATGGCAAGTCCCTGGCTGGTGGGCACAACGAGTGGACCATGGGGTAATAGGGCGGCTGCGGGTTGGCCGGTCATGGCGCATTGGCCGCTTCCCAAACCATCCTTTTCATCGAATAGTATGGCGATGATGGTATTGTTATCGGTTTGGGGTGGCGCAACAGACTGGGCGACGTGGGGGAGACGGAACAGACCTCTATAGGAAGTGAGCCACAAATGGTGACGGATGTCGCTGGTAATACTAAAAATATAATTGTCAGGCACGCCCTGGGCGGTGGTAAAAGAAATGGGATGCGAAGCCCCATTGTTTTTAAGTTGGAGCAAGCCACTGCCATTGGTACCAAGCCAGAGTGTGCCATTTTGGTCCTGATATATTGCCAAGATATCCTCGGTCACACTGGCTATGGGGTGAAGGGTGGAGTTGGGACGCAATAAAAAGAGACCGCCACGGGTTCCTATCCAAAGGAGTCCCTGGCGGTTCTCCAGGAGGGTGCGAATATGGGCTTTTTGCAGAATGGGACTGCCAGGGTATAAAGCAAAGGATAACCCCTGGTCAGCCGAACAGTTCAGCCCGCTCTGGGTCCCAATCCACAGAGTGCCACGTTTGTCCCTTATAATAGCGGTTATATTTTCGTGGCTCAGTCCCTCCCTGGTGGTGTACGTCTGGATTTTTTCACCGATGAGACGGTTGAGGCCGGTAGTGGTTCCTATATATATAGTCTGATCATTATCGCGCCACAGGGCGTTCACCCGGTTGCCAGTTAAACCATTGGCACGGGTCAAAGTTTGGACAACGGCCTGCTTTTTTAAATCGTATTTTATTACACCGGTCCGTTCGGTGCCAATCCAGAGGTTCCCATCCGGGAGGGCCAGAACAGTTTGCAGGGTATTTTCCGGTAGACCATTGGCTTTGGTCAGGGTGTGGCCGAGGCGGGGTTTCAGTTGCAAAAGGCCAGCGGTATAAGTACCGATCCACAGGTTGCCCTCACGGTCGTGCAGCAGGGAATAAATGAAATCATCGGGCAGTCCACCAGGGGGCAGAAGAGGAAGGAATGGATAACGAAACAAACCTTCACCCTCTGTGGCTATCCAGATAGAACCGGCGGGTTCTTGGATAATCGCTTTTATCGAGGCTTGGTTTAATGGGTGGTCGGAACGGGTGCCAGGGGGGGCGGGTTGGATGTGATCGTGTTGCAAAAAAAAGAGACCTTTTTCAGTTCCTAGCCACAGGGTGCCGGTATGGTCCACCAATAGCGCGGTGATGGCAGCAGGGTTTGGGAAGTTATGCTGGAATTTTCGGTCTTTGAAAGAATAAAGACCGTTACTGCCCGTGCCGATCCACAGGGTGTTATGGGGGTCAACAGCCAACGTGGTAATAACGGTACTGGCGAGGTCCTGGGGTTGGGGGAAAGGTGTGGGCCGTCCATTTTGAAAACAGGTGAGGCCAGTGTCTGTGCCGATCCAAAGTTGTCCTTGGCGGTCCTGGGTAATCGTGTGGACGGTGTCATGGGACAAACCTTGCTGAGTGGTGAATGTAAACCAGAGTTCATCCTGATAGCGCACCAAACCGCCACCATCGGTGCCTATCCAGAGTGCGCCCTGGCTATCTTCAAAAAGGGAAAGAATCCGGTCATTTTTCAAGTTAGGGGTATTCCAACGATTAAAAACGCGGCAATTGCTACCGTCAAAACGAACGAGCCCGGCCTGAGTGCCAAACCAGATATAACCATCCCTTCGTTGCAGTAGGCAGAGAACGGATTGTTGGGGCAGACCATCAGCGATAGTCCACGAGGTGAGGATATAAGGGTTCTGGGCTGGAAGTTCAGGTCCAGCATAACCGGTGGAGTTAGTTGGACCGAAACAAAGCAAAACCAGCCACAGGAAAAAAACCGTTACATCCCGTTTCATGGTCTTTTCTAAAGGGTACGCAGTTGGTGAATGGCAGTTTTAAAATCGGGATAGAGCACTTTTTTTTCCGTGATAATAGCGGTGATGAGGTGGTGGGGAGTAACGTCGAAGGCGGGGTTATACACTTCCGTTTCGGGGCGGGCAATGCGTTGTTTCATAAAATAGGTCACTTCTTCCTGGCTACGTTCTTCGATGGGGATTTGGCTGCCGTCTTGAATGGCAAAGTCAATGGTAGAAAGAGGAGCGGCGACATAAAAGGGGATTTTGTGATACGCAGCGAGGATAGCAACGGAATAGGTGCCGATTTTATTGGCTGCATCGCCGTTGCCAGCAATGCGGTCCGCGCCTACTATCACCGCGTCAACTCTACCTTTGGCCATCATGTAACCGGCCATGTTGTCCGTGATCAGTTTCACCGGGATATGGTCTTGTTGGAGTTCCCAGACCGTTAGTCTAGCCCCTTGCAGGTAGGGTCTTGTTTCGTCCGCAATCACAGTGATTTTTTTTCCGCTTTCGATAGCGGCGCGAATGACTCCCAGTGCCGTGCCATAGCCTGCTGTGGCCAGAGCGCCAGCATTGCAATGAGTGAGGACAGTCATGCCCGATTTTAGCAATACCGCGCCGTTTTTGCCGATCTGGCGGTTGATTTCCACATCTTCTTGGTCAATGAATATCGCTTCTGCTTTCAGTTTCTCTTTCAGCAGGGAAAAATCGTGCTTGTAGGCGTGGAATATTTTTTTCATTCGTTCCACGGCCCAGAATAGGTTAACCGCAGTGGGACGGGTAGCGGCGATAGTGTCGGTGATTTTGGAAAATTCGCTTTCCAAGTCTGTTCCCTTTTTAATGTTTAGCACGCCCAGGGCGATGCCCATAGCTGCGGCTACGCCTATGGCTGGAGCGCCACGAATCACCATTTCTTTAATGCTTTTGGCTACTGCAATGTAGTCGGTGTGCTCGATAAATATCTCTTCCATGGGTAGGAAGCGCTGATCAATCATGTAAACCTTGTCGTCCTTCCATTCAACAACTGGATGCATGGTACCTCCATTGGGGTTATTATTTAAAGGTCATTATACACAAACAAGACAGGAAAAGCAAGTAAGAAAAGAGCCCTAAATCTACCGTCAACCTCCGTATCACGTTTCCCTTATCCTTCTACCAGAAATTGGAAGTAGAGTTCTTTGAGGTCCATTTTTTTCAGTCTGGAGACAGGCAGTTCCAGTAGTAATTTTCCTTTTTTCATGAAGCCGATGCGGTCGCCTATTTCAAGTGCAAAGAAAACATCGTCGCCCAGATAAAGGATAGAACAGAGTTCTTTTTTCATTTGGCGCAGAGCTTTTTTAAAGTCTAACGTAAAATCCAGCGGCATGCCTTTGACAAAATCGCGGATAATGAAGTTTTTTCCTTTTTTCAAACGGCAAATAGAGAAAAGGAACTTCCGCCATTCCAATTCTTCTAACTCGCTGATTTTTTTCGACAGCAGGTTTTCCATATTGGATTTGACATAGAGTTCGGCGTAGGCGACACCGGAAATTTTAAAACTGGTCTTGAAGAAAGTGAGGATATCGCCGATGTTCATATCTGGTGGCCACTGGCTCCCACTGCTTAAAAAAGTGAGATGCTCCAAACAAACCTCGGGGTGCGCCAGAATATCAATGTCCTCGACCCGTACAGAACCCTCGAACTCCTTTTCCAAACCTAAAAAAATATTGCTCAGATGATCGACCGCCCTGTCCCCGGCAGAAAGAAGCACGTAGGATTCACCGGGCTGGATGTGCAAGTCCAGATTGCTGATTTGGGGGATGCCTTTCTTCAGAAATAAATTCGCAGTGGTAATCATGGTGCTATAATAACAGGGATTTCTTGAACAAAGCGTAAGAAAGCATGGTCAGACCTATAATATAAAAAATTATCAGGCTTATCCCCGCGAGGAAATAAGAGGGCAAAGCGGTCTCGGCTCTGAAAATATCCTCATCCTGCTTAAAAAAGGATTGGATAGGAAGTTTTGATTGGGCACGGGACCGACTTTCAAAAAATTTTTTCATAATATAAGGCACAAATCTGTGTTTGAGTTGTTGGATATAGCGGTAAAACTTGATAAAATTCACATACCCCTTGCTGCTGATCTCGTTACCAGTGGAAAGATAAAACGTGGAGGGAAACAGCATGGATAATCCCTGGTGAAAACGGATGTTCTTTTGCATGTCGATTTCCATTCGTTTTTCCAGAGTCTGAATCACTTTAAATTCTTTGTCCAGATGTTTTTTTACCTCTTGATATACCATGGATTTATTTTTTTCGTTAAGGGGTCCTGCTTTATCGCGCATTTCTCTTTCAACGCGCATCAGCATTTCAAACGTCACTTTCTCCATGTTTTTTTCAGCTTCAATATTTTCTGCTTTTAAATAGGTAAAGGAATTGATGATGGACGGCAGGATAAAAATCAGAAAGAACCAGCTAATAATGAGCAAAACAAAACCGGAAAATTTCGATCTTAAAGAACCCGCCATGGTCCCGATGATGAAGAAGAATATCCATACCAAAATCAGCATCAACAAGTAAATACCCAAATACGCCAATTCCAAAGTGCCGGTAGAAATACCATTCAATTTCAATAAAACGAGGGATATAGCGGTGGTGCCAAAAAGAAACAAGCCGATGATCAGGATTCGTGAAAAAAGGATGGCAGAAAAAAGTGAACGCGGCTTGATCACACCAACCATAAACCGCAAATAATCTTTGTGTATAAAGGCTTCATACCCGAGCAGGAGCGCAACGAAACTACCCCACAAGAGCATGATACCGGAAAAGTCCTTAAACCCACCGGTTTTTTCGGTAAATAGCGATCTTCCTTTAAAAGAATTGTAGATTCTTAAGCGTTCACCGGAGTCCATACCCGCAGTTAATTCAGAAATCGTGCTGGAATTAATAAAGAAAATACTCTGGGGCGAAGGCACAAATAGTATCCGTACACCATAAGTACCGTATTGCAGGTAATTCAGATATTTTTGAATCTTCGATTGTTCATAGCTTTGAAATGAGTGGATCGTTCTAATAACCGTTTTATATTTGCCGATGCCCTCCTGAATAAAAGAGAGAGCCAAGAGCAGCAGGACGATCATTAAGCCGATGATTATTTTACTGCGTAACAGTCTGGCTTCGAGTTTAAAAATTCTTTTAGCGACATGCATCACTTCATTGTAGCAGACAGGCGCGTTAAATTCAAGCAGAAGTATGATTTTAAATCCCCTGTCCGATGGGGAAAGTGTTTCCCCACCGGACAAGTGGATAAGATTATGGCAATGGTATTGGTTAATGGTTATTTGTTATAGGTTATTTATTATATTTCAGGTGCCAGTGGCCGGGACCGATATCCCCATAGTTATTTTTGATAAAATAAAAGACTTCCGACACATGCTGCCCGAACATACTTATCCAGGCAAATTTAGTATTGATGCTCCAGAACTGGGGGATAATAGCATCTTCATCATGCATTCTTTCTAAAATAGTAGAATTGGGCGGCAACTGACCGCATTGAATATACCCTTTGAGACAATCCAACCGGAAGAGCAGTTCTTGCGATTCCGACAACAACCGCCTGTAGATTCCATTTACATCACCGTCAGCCAGCAATGAAGCAATTTCCAAACAGATTGCTTCATCCCATCCCGAATCATTGCCAAGGTAAAAATTAAAAAAGTCCATGGTGGGAAAACTCTTTAAAATAGTAATGAAATCGGTATTATATAATTGACTATATAATGGGTCTGATGGTGCAACATCGGTAAAATTCACCAGCAAAACGTAGATATTTATAGCATCATTCACATGGTGAATGGCGCATTCAATGTTCTCGCAGATTTTTTGGTCGGTGGGAAAGGATGGGGCGCACTCACCGCCATTTAATACCTGCTCAGAAAAGTTGATATTACTTATTTCCGAATACGCTTCGAGCATTTGTAAAGTATCATTAAATTTCGTTTTTGCCTGCAATAAATGAACCGCAGCCAGAGCAACATAGTCACGTACCTGTTGATTATACTCGGTTAACACCATCGTCCTAGTTCGAGCGTTCCGACCACTACGCCCCTCTCTGAATGCGAATTCAGAATAATTGCCGACGAAAACAGGAAATACTCCCACGGTAAACAGGCATATCAAACAGATACCTGCAAAAAACCTCAAAACAATTGCTCTTTCAGTCATTTTCATTACTCACCTCATTATAGTTTTGTTTTATTGACAATGTTATTTAATGGACGATGTTGATAATATAAACATAGCATGATCTATTCCAAGTGAGGGAGAAGCTTTAAAAAGGGTAATGCTAAACGGTGGCGTGGCTTTTATTTTATTTTACCAGCCAGGAACATAATGTTCCGTTACGGAACGCCTGATCTCTGCCAATCGTGTCGTTTTGTCTGAATGCCATACAATTACGCCTCAGCAAGGCGGTGTTGTGGCTGCGCTATTTCGAAGCAATGGGCTGATATTTGTTCCGTTTTACAACAACAGCCAGAATTTACTGCCAAGTTAATGGGAAGTCTGGGAATTATGGGAATTATGGGAAGTATGGGAGAGATGGGAGAAATGGGAGAAATGGGAATAATTCTATTAATCCCATAATTCTCATAATTCTCATAATTCCCAGAATTCCCAGACTTCCCATTACTCCCAAAGAACTGGCCGTGAATCCAAGGCAACCCAGATCATTTCTTTAATTTTGCTCAATCAAAATAAATGAGTTGCAGTAATCCCAAAAAACTGATACAATAGTTTCATGGATTCCATAATAACAGTCGAAAACCTGAGCAAGGTATACAAAAAAAACTTCAAGACGATTCATGCCCTCAAGGACATTGGTTTTACTGTCCCCAAGAACTGCATCCTGGGCATTCTGGGACCAAACGGAGCGGGGAAAACAACGCTGTTAAAAATTCTGACCGGCATCATTGAACCGACACAAGGTTGTGGCAGAGTTACCGTCCTGGGAACGGAAGATATTAAATCAGTCAAACACCTGATGGGTTTCTTGCCGGAAAACCTGGAGTTTTTTAAGAATATCTCTGCTTACGAGTTGCTGGAATTTTCCTTGAAAATATCTGGCACACCTTTCCTAGCAGAACGTATTGAAGAAGTGTTAAAGCAAGTCAATTTGTTCGATGAACGCAAAGAACGGGTCAAGTATTTCTCCAAGGGGATGCGCCAGCGTATGGGCATTGCCCAAGCGATCATTCATAACCCGAAACTACTCATCCTGGACGAACCGATGTCGGGTCTCGACCCCCAGGGCAGACGGATGGTGATTGATATTATCGCCAACTACTTCAAAGCGGGCAAAACGATTTTATTTTCCACCCACAATCTGGATGATATCGAAGCACTATGCACGGATGTAATGGTGCTCAATGGTGGCGAAATCCGCCTGGAAAAAAGTCTTTCCCAATTACAGGAGAAAAGCACCTATAGAATTGAGGTAGAACAAGATTCGCTCCGTGGCGTTTACATCGCGGCCAATGCGGCCCAACTCTGGGATTATCTGGAACGAGCCAGAGCAGCCAATATGCGACTGATCAAAGTCCAATCCGACATCACCCAACAATTGGAAAACCTCTATGAAAAAAAATAACCACAAAATGCCTTCTATAAACATCTCCAAGATCAAACACATCGCCGTGATCATGTTCCGGGAACTGGTGCGCGATAAAGTCTTTCTCTCGCTTTCGGGCGCCGCCATTTTATTGGTGTTTGCCTCCTTGATCCTAAACGAGATGGTGGTGGGCCAACAGATTAAAGCCACTAAAGACCTGGGTTTATCTGTACTGAACATTTTTTCCCTGTTTATCTTGATTTTCCTCGGCGTGAACCTCGTTTCCCGGGACCTGGGCAATCAATCCCTTTACCTGCTTTTTTCCAGACCAGTCAGTCGTAGCGAATATTTAGTGGGCAGTAGTGTGTCGGTGTTAGCCGCCGTTATTTCTGGCATTGTAATGATGAGCGGTACGATTTTTTTACTCTCTATCCTGCAAGGGGAATTCTGGCTGGGTGGACTGTTGGCTGCGGGTTATTTAACCCTGTTGGAAATGATGATTCTCCTCGCCTTGGCCATGTTATTCGTATTGATTACCTCGCCACAACTGGCCATGTTTCTGACCCTGTTGCTGTATGTCATCGGACACACGATCCAGCAAGCCCTCCAGATTGTAGCCAATTCCTCCAATGCCGCGTTAAAATATTTTATCATTGTCATGCATGCCCTTTTACCCAACCTGGAGTTTTTTAATAAAAAAGCCGCGATTGTTTACCACCTCCCTATTCCCGCTTCCTATTTCCTACACGCTACCGGTTATGCCCTGGCGTACACGGTCGTTGTATTTATTATAGCGGTGCAGGTTTTCAAACGAAAGGAATTGTAAACCTATGACCACCCAAAACCGCACGCCACTCTCCTCTTATATAGTACTTCTGATCGTGGTAGCCGTGTCGGCTTTGGTACTCACTATTTCCAGGGGCGAGCTTCTGCGGCAGACCGAAGCGGTGCCGGGGCAGGAACAAGAACCAGATATCTACCTGCCAGAACCACACTATTTAAAATTTATTTCGCTGGGTCATGATGCGCTTATCGCAGATTTAGTGTTGGCCAAAGCCCTGACTTATTATGGTTCTCATTACCAAGCACGGGGCACCTTCCCTTTCCGGCACTTGAAGAAATATTTTTTCACTGCCCTGGCCATGGACCCCCGCAACACGGATGCTTTTTTATTGGCGGGGAATATTCTCAGCGATGTGGATGTAGGAGCTGCGATAGAATTGTTAAAACTGGGCATGAAACATCACCCGCAGTACTGGAAGTTCCCTGAAATGATCGGCTATTTTTATTCTTTCCGTTTAAACGATGCCTATCGGGCCGGTTATTATTATGAACTGGCCGCTCGATTACCCAATCACCCGCCTTATGTACCATCCTTATCGGGTAAATTTTACCAGGAAAGTGGCCGTTATGAAGAGGCTATCCGCGTACTTTATAATTTTTACTCCACGACCACAGACAAACGTTTAAAAGCCAGTTTTAAAGAATCTATCGAACAAATCCAAGAAAAAATAAAACACCGTGATTTCGCATTAAACGCCACTGTATTAAAAGTGATTTCCCCGTCAGTAGTCGAAATTCAACCCGATGCTAGTAATCCGCATTTCCAATTCTTACATTCCCGGGAGACGTTATGCATATCTGACCTATCCCATTTTTCCATTGATTCCTCCAACGCGCAGGAAAAACTGTATGCCTATCTCCAGTTGGACTACGCCGACATGGTACTGAATGGTAGTAAAATAACTGTTACTCTGGAATGGGAAGGGAATGGCCGGATAAAACGGGATAATCAAAACCGCCTTTTAGGTACGATCATGCGAAATAACAATCTTCCCTACCATTTGCTGGAGATTCCAGCTACCTTTCCCCCGGCCCCGCTTGAACTGGCTCCGGCCACGATTCATAAACTCGCCGGACAAGTGGTGACGGTTGCTTTTAAAGTGCAACGGGTAGAATTCACGAGGGAAGCCATTTACCTGCATTCTGCTTCGGATTATCGCAATGTATTTAGCGCTGTTATTGCCCTGGCCGAGGTGAAGCATTTTGTTCCGGCAGACGCCAATGTGAAATCCTATTTTATGAACCTGCAGGGCCGCCAGATAGTTGTCAGTGGTTTTGCCATGCTTCGTGAGTTACGGGTGGAAATAAAACTGCACTTGTCCGCGCAATTAAAATAATTTCCCCCATTCTACGGCGTCCAGATAGAGGTCAGCCATTGTTTCAGCGTTTAGTCCCATGTTCTTGATTTTATGATCCAAGTTTTGCCAGTCCGCGTTTTCATAATCCAGAACTAATTCCAGAACCGCTCTTAAGGAATTGGGCACCCCCAGCAACGCATTTTTCACCTGGGTATCCAGTGGCAAGTCGTGCAGTATCTCTTCCATAGGCCGGCCCAGAAAGGCATCCACCATGGAAAACATGCCGAGCAGGAAAAAATTAGAACTCTCTTTTATTAACTTTAATTCCATGGCAAGCGACTCGCAAAATTTTGCGCGGACCACCGTGCTCATGATTAGTTCCTGTGGTTTGTCTGTGCCCACGCTGCTTAACACGATCAATGACAGCCACTTCCGTACTTCCTGTTCGCCCAGCAATGCCAATGCATGACGGATCGATTGCACGGGGGTTTTGAAATGGAAGGAAGCCGAATTGATGAAGCGCAATAATTTATAGGTAATAGAAACATCTTTTTTAAGAATTTGTTCGATCTTTTCAAATTCCACCGTAGGCTTGTTGATCTCTTTTAAAATGCGCATCAGGTTGATTTTATAGCCGGGTATACTACGCACTGAAATCATATCCACGGCGCAAAAAAATCCGCCTTGAAAAAACTGGTAACCCAAATTTGCGGCCATGTCATAATCAGAAGGGGTTTCTACGCTTCTGGCTAGGAACCGTGGTCTGTCGAGATCATCTTCAAAGATGGACATACGCTTATTCAAACCATTGGAACGAAAATCCACGCCCACAATATCAGCCATCTTGACCAACGCGAGTTCCCTATTGTTATAGAACAAATCGTTGACCACTACCAAATACCCCGACTCTTTTAATTTGCGCACAGTTAGCGCTAATTTTTTATCCCCCGTAACTTCCGGGCTGGAATTTGTCTCGTCTACCAGTTCCACGCCCAGCAGATCGCTGGGAAATATCAGGGGCAGTTTATTCAGTAGCATTTGGCGGTTAAAATTGATGACCGCTCTTTTGCCACTGGTCAGTCGTAAAATGCCGTTGATCAGCATCGTGTCAACCGCTTTAATGGCTTCGTTCTCTTTTTCTTCCCGCATAGTCAGTTTGCTGAAGCGGTCTTTGAACCCCGATTTGAAGATAAGCTCATAGGCAAATACCTCTTTTCTACGATTAAAAATGGGTTGTCGTACCACCACGACCTCGTCCAGTGGATTTGCATGAGGACTCGCAGAAGAATTGTTTTTGTTTATCATGGTCTTCTTTTTATTTTCCTATTACTGGATATTTTATGCGCATAAAAAATAATTGTCAAGTTTTTCCCTTCGCCCACCAGCAATTCTCCTTATTATTTTTAAATGAGTGGTAATCACCTTGAATTCCATTCAAAATTCCCCGCTCATTAGTTTGGGCAGCGTTATTTTATTTTTTCTAAAGCTCTCCAGATAGTAAAGCGAGCATTCCCCCGGGTTTGATTGTTGGAAAATTGGTTTGTTCTTTGGTAGGGGTTGCTTCACATTCGATTCCTTCAGCATTTTCATATAATTTTTTTCCACTGTCATCGCCTATCTGTGTGGTAATCAGCTCACACCAGTTTACCCCCATGGCTTTTTTTCGTCTCGTAAAGGCACGTTGTTTAAGAAACGATAGGTGTCCTTATATTGTATTTCCCCCTCCCAGCGCGTCTCCACCAGTGTCTGGATGTCTTCCTTGAGCAGCTCAACATATTCATAGAGGGTGGGATGAGATAACACCATGCAGGTTAATATGAAATCCAAACCTTCTTTTAATACCAATTCACAAAATGGCTGGTGGCAATACAAGTCGTCACCCAATATGGTTACTTGTAATTTTTTAAGGGCGGGGCCCTCGGCCTTGAGAAAACGCTTGGATGCCGCAATCTCACAATCCTGTTTTTTATGACCATCCTGGGGTATGATAAACTCGGGAGGCAAAGCTATCGCTTTCTTTATATCGGGATGGACCACCACTGGTGTGATGATGCTTCTGGCTACAATTCATGCAATGAATTTTTCCTGATAATCTCGGCA